>CAMWXJ010000010.1 GCA_947178215.1 uncultured Porphyromonadaceae bacterium | reverse complement strand
CGACTATGTAGGCTGAGCCACCCCACCGACTACGTGATAGATTGATAGATAGATACCCTAAATCCGGGCAGGAGCCATGCGCGACGCACAGCTCCTGCCCGTAATCTTTTTCCCAACCCTGGCCCCTCTGCGGCACGCCGTGGCCTACGCCCAACGAAAAAATCGGCTTGAAAGCAGGCTGAAATTTGGCGTTGACACGGATATGTGTTAACTTTGCGCATTAACCTAATTCCCACCGGAAAGCATTATGTCGACATACCACCGCATACTTCTCAAACTGAGCGGAGAGTCGCTCATGGGCGAGCGCCGCTACGGCATCGACCCACAGCGCCTCAACGAATATGCCACCCAGATAGCCGAGCAGGCATCGCGCGGCGTGCAGATAGCCATCGTCATAGGCGGCGGCAACATATTCCGCGGCCTCTCGGGAGCCGCCCAGGGCTTCGACCGCATCAAGGGCGACCAGATGGGCATGCTTGCCACCACCATCAACTCGCTGGCTCTCTGTTCGGCCCTCGAAGCCATAGGATGCAAGAGCCGAGTGCTCACCGCCATCAACATGTTTCCGATAGGCGAACAGTTCTCGCCGCGACGCGCCACTGACGCCCTCGACGCCGGCGAAGTGGTGATACTCGCCGGAGGCACCGGCTGCCCGTTCTTCACCACCGACACCGGAGCGGCCCTGCGCGGCGTAGAGATTAAAGCCGACGCCATGTTCAAGGGCACGCGCGTCGACGGCATCTACACAGCCGACCCTGAAAAAGACCCCGCCGCAACGAAGTTTGACCGCATCACATACGATGAAGTCTACACCCGCGGCCTCAAAGTCATGGACCTCACAGCCACCGCGCTATGCCGCGAAAACAATCTGCCTATCGTGGTATTCAACATGGACGTAAAGGGCAACCTGGCACGTGTGCTCAACGGTGCGCCGATAGGCACCGTGGTCTACAATCACTAATCCGCTAAAATCATTACTTCCCCAATCCACAATATGGAAACTAAACCTTATCTCGACGGCGCAAGCGAAAAGATGGAGCTGGCCGTAGAATTTCTCGACGAATCCCTGGCACGCATCCGTGCCGGCAAAGCCAACCCCAAGATTCTTGACGGCGTACGTGTAGACTATTACGGCTCCATGGTGCCCGTGTCGCAGGTAGCCAATGTAGCCACCCCCGACGCCCGTACCATCACCATCACTCCATGGGAGAAGTCGATGTTCCGCGAAATCGAGAAGGCAATCATCAACTCCGAGGTAGGCATCACTCCCGAGAACAACGGCGAAGTAATCCGTCTCGGCATCCCGCCGCTGACCGAAGACCGCCGCAAGCAGCTCGTGAAGCAGAGCAAGGCCGAGGCCGAGCAGGCCAAGGTGTCGGTGCGCAACGCCCGCCGCGACGCTATCGACGCTCTCAAGAAAGCCATCAAGCAGGGTATGCCCGAGGATGTGGAGAAGGATGCCGAAAACGAAGTGCAGAAGCTCCACGACAAGTATCTCAAACAGATTGACGCCCTCTTCGCCGCCAAGGAGAAGGAAATACTCACCGTGTAATAATACGGTCAGGTATGACAGGCGACATCCAGCTTCCCGCCACAGGAGGTGACGACCGCGTCGTCATCACCGTCGGACGGCAGTTTGGCAGCGGCGGCCGCGAGTTCGGCCGCCTGCTGGCCGAGCGTTTCGGTCTGCGCTATTACGACAAAGAGCTGCTCTCCGAAGCGGCACGCCGCTCGGGTGTGTCGGAGGAATTTTTTGAGAAAAGCGACGAGCGGGTACCGTCGTTTGTCGACGGACTCTTCTCTTTCGCAGCCGGCCTCAACCCCCTGAGCTACTTCCAGGGCTCCACAGCCATAGGCGACGACTCGATATACCGCGCACAGAGCGACTTCATCCGCCAGCTCGCCCATGACGGCAACTGCGTGATAGTGGGCCGATCGGCCGACTATGTGCTTCGCGACGACCCGCGCCTCGTGTCGATTTTCGTACACGCCGACGATGACGACTGCATGAGCCGTATATGCCGCCGCGAGCCTGAGCTGACCCCCGACAAGGCACGCCAGCGCATGAGCCGCGTCAACCGCATACGCTCCAACTACTACAACTTTTACACCGACAAGACGTGGGGCTCGGCTATGAGTTACGACCTCACCTTCAACACCTCGCGCATGCCCATGGACATGCTTGTCGAAATCACCGCCGAGTATATCCGCCGCCGCTTCAACATCCCCCTGCCGTTTGTCGGAGGGCGGATGTAATCACCACACGTTGCGCGCTATCGTCCAGGCTATCGTCAGGACAAACAGCGTGAGGATAAAACCGCGCGATCCGAGAACACGCGTCAGCCGCGGCCATAACTCCGGGCGCAGACGCGTCAACGCGAGCACCGCTATCAGCGGCAGGGCAATCACAAAGGCGGCGTTGGAGCGCCATGCTCCGGCCAAGTCGCCCGACAGGAGCGCGTGGAGCGCCCGCTGGCTACCGCACCCCGGACAGTCAAAGCCGGTCAGCATCTTGACCGCACAGCGCGGAAAAAAACGGTTGACAGCCGGGTCGAAACTACCGTAAACCCATAAAGCCACAACGGCAGCGGCACATGCCGCCACCGCTGTGGCTATTGTTTTGAGTCGTAGAGTCACTGCTCCTGGCGGTCAGATGCGACTGAAAATGTCGCCCATCAGGCCGGCGGTCATAGCCACGCCGTAGATGATGCTGCCAGCCGCGCCTATCACAGCCGACATGATGCACCACATGCGGGCTGACGACGACGCGCTCTGGGCGCCGGCATAGTCGCCGCGGTCGTAGGCACTGTTGACTTTCGACGAGTAGATAAGGGCCACTACTCCGCCAATCAAGCAGCAGCACACGGTAACCACGATAGCCCACACAAGATAATTGTTGGGGCGCTGAGGGCGGAAGCTGTTGTCGTAGCCGGGGGCATACTGCTGATAAGGCATCTGCTGGCCAGCATACGGAGGCTGTTCGTGATATGGGCGGTATCCGGTCTGAGGAGGCTCGGGCGCGCCGAAGAGGTGGGCCAGCTCCGGCATGGTCGAGGCATCGGCCCAGTCGGCCATACCGGGACGCCACACGGGAGTGGAGGGAGTGAGGGCGAGGGTGCGGAGCTCGTCAAGGCTCATGGGGCCGAGGCGTTGGCCGCCTATCATTGCGTAATATTTGTTGTCGTCCATTGCGTCAAGAATATGTGAAGTGTGCGGGTTATCAGAAATATTTCACCTCTTCGCCTACGATGTCGCTCAGAAGATTGTTGGCGAGTCGTGAGGCGCCGATGCGGAAGTATTCGGGTGTGAGCCACTCGTCGCCGAGCACCGCCTTTACGATGCAGAGATAGCTCAGCGCCTCGTCGGTGGTGGCTACGCCGCCGGCGGCCTTGAAGCCCACGCGGTTGCCTGTCTTCTCGTAATACTCCTTGATGCACTGACACATCACATAGGCGGCATGAAGCGAAGCGCCGGGATAGCCCTTGCCGGTCGATGTCTTGAGGAAATCGGCGCCGGAGTAAAGGGCGAGCACTGATGCGTTGCGGATATTCTCGGCCGTGCGGAGTGCGCCGGTTTCCAGAATCACTTTCAGGCGGGCGCCGCGGCACGAGTGCTTGAGCTCGTCAATCTCGTCGCACACCTCCTGCCAATCGTCGTCGAGGAAATTGCCGATATTCATCACGATGTCAATCTCGTTGGCTCCAGCCTCTACGGCGAGGGCAGTTTCGGCCACCTTGACTTCGGGGAAAGTCTGCGACGACGGGAATCCGCCGCTTACACAAGCTACCGACACATCGCTCACGTCGAGTACCGTGCGCACCAACTGCGCGAAATTGGGATACACGCAGATTGCGGCCACATGGGGCAGTTCGCCATATTCTTCCTCGAAGCTGTTGACGCGCTCGGTGAAGCGGGCCACTGACTGAGGCGAGTCGGTGGCGTTGAGAGTCGTAAGGTCGATTGCGCTGAAACAGAGTCGAAGATTCTCGGTAGTACGAGCTTCGGCAAGGTTTTCGTCGATTATCTTGGCTACTGCGGCCTCTACTGCTGCATCATCGGTGATGACGCTACTGGCCGCCACTGTATCGTGATATTTGTCCATATTCAGATGTGGTGTTATGAGTCAGATGCAAAAATAACAATAATTTGTCATTGGGGGCTCACCGCCGGCCATATTATTTTATTTTGCGGAGTTCGCGCTCCTCATACGCCTCAATGGCGGCCACCCATGCCGGGTCGAGCGGAGCTGATTTGGACGTCGCCGGGTCGAAATAGCTCATTACCGTGTTGGCAAGGCATTTCGTGTGGCCTGTCTTGGAATTGAACACGCGCTGCTCAAACGTGATGCTGCGGGTGCCTATGGAGACGACGCGTGTCCACACTTGCAGATGCTCTACAAAAAAGGCCTGCTCGTAAAAGTCGATGTTCATGTTGACTATGGCCACGGTAATCCTGTTGTAGTCGAAGAGCGGGCCGAGTGCGGTCTCGAAGTAGCGCGCTTTGCCGAGGTCCATATACGACAGGAAAGTGTTGTTGTTGATATGGCCAAGCATGTCGCAATCGGTGAAGCGGGTCTGTATGTCGATGCAGTGGCGGTAGGGATAGTCGGCCGCGGGTATGCGCGGATTGTCGCTCGTGAGGTATGAGGGGGTTGTTGTCGTTGTCATGCTTAGTGGATTATAATATCAGTTATAACGTCGCGGCCTATCAAGGCGTTGAGCGAAGCTATGATGCGCGAGCGCATGAAAGTGAGTTCGTTGCGCAGCGGAGCCGACGAAATGTAGACATGTAGCACCGAGCCCTCGACGCGACGGCGAAGGGTGTAGCGGTTGATGCCCGGCCCCACGACTTCGGGCCACAGGTAACAGGCGCGCTGGCAATCCATGGTGTCGGTGAGGCCAAGCTCGTCGACCACCCGCCTTATGATTGCCCCTATCTGTTCAGGTTCCGAACTCTTCATGACGCTATGATATGTGCGAGGGTGTGAACACGCCTCGGTCGACCGTCCACAGCCGGTAGTCGCCTCCTGTGCGGCTCATTATGTCGTCGAGATGCGTGCGGTTGGTGTCGGTGATGAATATCTGGCCGAAGCGGTTGCTCTCCGTCACCATTGTCATTATGCGCTCCACGCGCCCGGCGTCGAGCTTGTCGAATATGTCGTCGAGCAGCAATAGTGGTTTGAGTCCCGTGGCCTCGGCGAGAAATTCATACTGCGCCATGCGGAGAGCCACGGTGAAGCTCTTGCACTGGCCCTGCGAGCCGGTACGGCGTATCGGCATACCGCCAAGCGTCATCTCTATGTCGTCGCGGTGAGGTCCCACCGACGTGTGACGTACAATCTCGTCGTGACGGCGGGCACCATCGAGCAGCGTGGCGAGCGATCCGTCGGGCGAGCGGTCAAGGCCTCCGGCGAAGCCGAGGGCCGGCTCTTCGCCGGTATCGCCGGCTATCGCGGCATAGTTGCGGCTAAATAGTTCGGTGAGCCGTTGCGTCCACGCCTTGCGGGTGGCATGGATGTAGCGCGCGGCCGGCTCCATTGCAGCCTCCACGGCGTCATAAAGATTGTGGTCAACCACCCCGTCGCGCAACATGCGGTTGCGCTGTTCGAGGGCGGCCGCATAGCGCACAAGAGCTTCGAGATAGCGGGAGTCGCTCTGCGAAATCACCATGTCCATCCACCGGCGCCGTTCCTCGCCGGGGCCGCGGAGCAGGTCGATGTCCGACGGCATGACGCACACTGCCGGAAAGAGCCCTATATGCTCCGTGAGGCGGCTGTATTCCTTGCCGCCGCGGCGCAGGCTCTTGCGGCGTCCGGGTTTGAGTCCGAGCGTCACCACCTCCGGGGTGGAGTTGCGGGTGTACTCGCCGCGCAGGGTCATAAACTCGTCGCCGCGGCGCACAAGCATCGAGTCGTTGACCATCGTGAAGCTCTTGGTAAAGCTAAGGGTGTAGATGGCGTCGAGCAGATTGCTCTTGCCCATGCCGTTGTCGCCGAGCAGGCAGTTGACTTTCGGCGAGAAACTGAGCGAAGCTTCCGCTATGTTCTTGAAGCTGATAAGCGACAGACTGTCGAGGGTCATCGTGTTCAGCGTTTAATTACTTTTTCGGTGCGGCCGTCGGCGGCGCGCCGTATATACATGCCGGGAGCGGCGGTCATCGGGTCGACGCGCACTCCGCGTAAATCGTAAAGCTCTGTCTGGCCGTCGGCGTTGTCTACGACCACGCCGTCGATGCCGGTGCTCCATTTCAAAGGCTCGCCGCCGCCCGCCACGTCGAAGGCGATGCTGTTGTTGCCCTCGCCCGTGCGGCGTATGCCGCTGAGTGGCAGATTTATTTCCTTGCCACTCCACGACTTTGGCGTAAAGGTAGTATAGCGGTCGGCCGTGCCGGGGAAAGCGTCGGTGCGGAGCGACATCTCGTTTTTGCGGTTGTCGGCGCGTATCAGGTCAACATGCTGGTGGGCCGGATTGTTGTTGACGCTATTGTAGTCCCACACGTATGGGTCGTAGTCGATGTGCCATATAAGCAGACCTTTGCCGGGGAGCGAGGCGTCCCATCCGGCCTGGTCGCGCGTCTCCAGAATGAAATACTCGTCGGGCGAGGCTGTGGATATTCTCAGCGACTGACTTGACAGACGCATGGGCAACATCTCCACGGAGCATGCGCCCGTAAGCTCCACGGGGTCGGCCCAGCCGAGAGCGTAGCGCTCATAGGCGCTGTGGAGCGGCGGCACTTCGCTGTAACAACCCACGTCCATGACGCTCCAAGTTAGCGGAGTAGTCTCGTCGTTCGCTACGGTCGAGTATAGGTCGGGCAGGCCGAGGGCGTGGCTGAACTCGTGGATGAAAGTGTTGATATTGTCGGGCTGACCATCGGTGAGGCCGCGGTAGTCGAGCATCCACTCCGACGAGCAGTTGTAAAGGTTGACAATCTTTCCGTCAAATGTGCGCTCGCTTTCAGGCACTCCGGCATAGTCGAGCTGATAGCAGTGGGGCCACACCGTCTCGGCTGCGGCTCCGTCGGCCTCGTTCTCGCCGGCGAAAATCACATACACGTTGTCGACATAGCCGTCGTTGTCGTAGTCATAGCGCGTGAAGTCAATCTCGCCGTCGAGCAGGCGGCATCCCTCCGAGGCCATGAGGCCCGCGTTGCGGTCGTTGCCCCAGGCGTCGTTGCCGCCATAGTAGGCGCGCTCGCGCGAAAGGGTCACCGGACCATAGACATCAAACACGGGGTTAAAGCGTCCGGCTGACGAAGCGACGAAATAGTCGCGTATCGACCCGGGGGCCGTGCCGCCGCTGTAACCCTCCTCGTTTATCATGCGGTCGAAGTGCTCCACCGGATTCTCTATGCGCAGCTTGACATCGGCATACTCGACTATGATGACGAGTCCGCGCGGCGAGCCCAGAGCGGGGAAGAGGCTTTTTGACTCGGCATAAGCGCGCGAGCCGGCGTTGACGGCGGCATGTGCGGCTGCCTCTTTGATGAGCGTCGACGCCACGGCGCTACGGTCGAGCGACGCGAGATAAGCTTCGGCCTCAGCCGACATAACCGGCGACGCCTCAAACCGCGAGGCCGTCACCGACCCGTCGGCCCCGGCTTCCGGTAGAAAGAAACGGTCGCCGACACGCACCAGAGGCGTGCCGTCGGAGGCCAACCGGTAAGTGTGCGCACGGGCGGAGCCCGAAATAAGCACTTCTATCTTCTCGCCTGCCGAATTGGTGAACGTGTAGGGCGTAGGACGAGGGGGAACCGCCACCGACGTAAATGTCGAGGCGATTGCAACTGCCGCAGCAATTCCGAACCGCTTCGGCATTAGTGAAAATCCAAGTGAAAACATACCGCAAATTTAATGGACTTCGGCCTATTCTGCAAATTTTTCCGGCCCTGCTCCGGGTGGTGGACCATCAGTCGGAGGCGACGGCGATGCGGCCTGAAACGGTGGCGGGGACGCCCCCGGTGTCGCTTACCGTGACACGGTAGACGTAGATGCCGCGCTGCACTCTTCGGCCACCCATGTCACGCAGGTCCCACTTTATCGGAGCGGATGTGAACATGTCGGAGCGGTCGGTGGCTTTGGAGGTCCACACCATGTGCCCGAGTAGGTCAAACATCTCTATCGTGACGTTGAGGATGGCGTCGGGGCGATCGTGACGCAGATAAAAGTTGGCCTCTATGCGCGCCGGATTGGCGTCGGTGTATACCTCGAACACCTTCGGGGCAAGCCCCTCGGCCACGGCGAAAGCGATAGTGGCGCGCGCCGAGTTGCCCGAAGTGTCGTAGACGCGGAATATCAACTCATGGTGCCCCTCGGCGAGATTGTCGAGCGGATAAGCCACGGTGCCTCCGTTTGAGCCGTCAGCCATGGGGGTGAAAAACCGTGCTACGTCGTCGTAGGTGACTGTGCCGTCGATGGTGATGCTCATGTGACGGCCTACGCCGGCGGTCGACAGGTTGATGCCCTCGTTGTCGCTCACCTTGGCGATAAACATGGGCGAGGGGTTCACGGCGTCGCCGTCGACGAAGCTTTGGTGGTTGAGGAAGGCATATTCGATTACGGGGGAGATGACGTCGCGCTCGGCCGTGTCATCGTAGCCATAGACATAAAAGTTGCGGTTGGTGCCGGCAGCCTCTACGCCGTCAGCCCCCACGGCGTAGAGCGAAATTGCGGCGGGTCGCCAGTTGTCGGCCACTTGGTCGGGCATGGCTATCGAGAGCGAGAAGCGTCCGGAGGTCACGCTGTCGCGTCCGGCGTACAGACGCGGGCCGGTCTCCTCAAACGTCACCTGCTTGCCCTCGCCGTCGGCGGCTGTCTTGCGCCCCTTGGAGGTCGTGGAATATTCGGCGTCATAGAGCGTGGCGCCTACGATACCGTTGAAGTCATCGAGTGGGCGTCCTGCTCCATCGGTGATGCGGCCTTTTATCGTCACATGCTGACGCGCCATTATCACAGGGGGCTCTTCGGCGGAGCCATCGGCTGTGACACCCCCGATCTCCGTTACCTCGATATTGGCCGAGGGGGTAGCGAGGCGCATGGCCGGGTCGCCGAGCAGCACATAGCGCAGCTTGTTGCTGTCGGAGGTGCCTCCGGGCGAGGCGAGGCGGTTTTTGGCGGCCTGATAGAACTCTCCCACGGTGGGGAGCGACCCGTCGACGCGGCGCTTGAACGCCTCGGCACCGATAGCGTTGCTCAGATTGCCGTTCTGCTCTATGAACACCTCGCGCGTGGCCGAGATGCCTGCAATGACACCCCCCTGGCCGTTGAGGGCGAGGAGTTCGAGACCCGACGGCTCACTGCCGTCCCAGCGCGCAAACGAGCATGTCGCTCCGTAGAAAAACGGCTGCCGACGCAGGTAGAGACCGCCTATGTCGGTGAGTGTGAGCATACGTTCGCTCGTGAGGGTATTGAGGCTCGCATGGCCTATGTAATTCCACCACACTACGCCGTCGTCAAGCGCGCGCATCTGTCGCTCGCGGGCACCAGTGGCCTCACCACCCACAAGGTCGAAGGCGTCGACGTAAGCTTTTGTTGCATCGAGGCGGCTGCCGCCGTCGGTAGCAAGCATGGCCGCGGCCATGCTCTCGCTCTGCTCCATATGACGCCCGAGGTTGCCGTCGTCGGCCACAAGAAGCACACGGCTTTTCCAGCCACGGTCGTCGACGAGGCTACGGTAAGCGACTAGCTTGTCGACATACGCGGAGAGAACGGCGACAGTACCGGCAGGAATACGTCCCACGGCTATATTGTAAGCGTCGGAGGCAAGCCGCGAGCCTGAGCCGTCGGCGAGCATGGCGAGTATGTCATCAGTGCAGTAGGAGTCGTAGACCGACAGCGACTCGTCAGTCTGCCACGTGGGCAACGTCTGGCCTCCTGTGGCACACATCTCCTGCGTAAGCGAGCGGTTGTCGTAGGTGGCGCGCCCGAGCAGTAGTGCGAAACGCAGGGGGCGGCCGTGCGCGACGCCGCGGTCGTAAACCATTTTCAGTAGGCGGCGGAGAGCGTTGATGTCGGGCGAACCCGAGCCAAACTCGTTATAGGCCTGCTCGGCATAGACCACGCTCACGGCAAGCGGCTCAGTCGGGTCATCGCGGTGCATGGCCGCAATACGTTCGGCCTGAACGGCAAACACACGTGGCGCGATGATAACCATGTCGGGCAGCCCGTCACCCGATAGCGCACCATGAAGATTCTGGTTGGCAACCGGCTCGGTTACGGCTACCGGTGTGAAGCCGGTAGCATCGGGGGTCCATGCCACATAACTGCGGCGGCCTCCGTAGGGGGAGCGCCAGCTTACCGACTTGCCGTCGGCGGCAACGGTAAGGCGCATGGCGCTCACCGACAGCGGGTCGGTGACGTCCCACACGCGAACGGTAGCGGCGTCGGCACACGCCAGCGTCACTTCCGACGAGCGGAGCGTGAAAGCGAGTACTCCCGTAGCCGGGAGCGCGAGGGCGCGGGTATAGTTGACGTCGACGGCATCTATGCGGGCGGCGCTTGCGGTGCCACGGGTGTCGAATGTGATGCCGAGTGCGAGCGATGTTCCTGAGGGAGTTGAGGTGCGCGTCGAGGTGGTGGCCACACCGTAGCTGCCGGCGCCGGCTGCCGCGATTCTGACCGGCGACGGGTCGGCCTCGCCATTGACGGCGACAGCGAGAGTGCCGTCAGTGCCGAGCGATGAGCCGAAAGTGGTGCGCGCCCACACTTCGGTGCCCTCCACGCGGCCCGGCATGGCGATGTTGATTGTGCGCGAGCGAGTGTAGCGCATATCCTCGCCGAAGAGCCGGTGACCGCTGCCACCGATACTCACTTCGTCGAGTTCGTGCCATGCCGTGGCGGTAAAGGTCACTGCGCCCGCACCTGCTGAGGCGTCAAGCCCCTCGGAAGCCGGCTCGCGGCGCGGAGCGTCGCTGCTGTCGCTGAGGAAATAGTAGCCGTAACTGCTGAACGGATTAAGCGTGTGGACCACCCGCTCGCCTTCGTAGCCGTATGTCTCTGGGCCTTGGGCGTAAAACACCACACCCCGGACCGTAGCCTCCGAAGGCACCTGCGGCAGGTCGTCGACATAGTTGGAGACACTGAGCAGATCGGGAATACGCGCGCCTCCGTAGCCGTAGACACACACCGACGCCGGGTCGGCGAAACCCATGCGGCGGAGGTCGACGGCGCTCAGAAGAACCGGGCCGCTCCTGTTGACGGCAATACGCACCCAGCGGCCGTCGGCGAGAACCGAACGGGAGGCGTAGACTGCGGTGTCGAAAGCATGAGCCGACACGCCGCCGGCGGCGACACACGCCACGGCGACGACAATGCGCATATATAATGTGTGGAGGAGCTTTGTCATATGTTGAGGGCGAGGCACCGCCCCCGTAATCATAACGCAGCGGGTGGCCGGTTATTGTATGTCGCGGAAACGGCGAGAAGTAAAGGCTGCCCACTGGGCCGAGTCGCCCCCGAACACGTTGAGGTCGACGTCGCCGCGGATGCCGTCGACATGGCCGCGGTGGCTGTGCTGCCACATCACCCAGTCGAAGCTGTCGGGACTCCCCTCCCCGAGCGAGCATAGCCACAGCGGGATAGAGTCGTAACGTCGGTCGACAAAGCGCTGATAGCCGCGCTTGTTGGTGTAAATCATCACATCGTAGCCCCTGCGGCGGAGTATGGTGAGACAGGTATCGAGGCGGTCGAGCACATGGCGCGTGGGGGTGAAACGTGGGTTGCCGAACTCTTCCAGGTCAATCACGAGCGGCATGTCGGGCCGGCGATCAGCCGCAGCATCGGCAAAGTTGAGCGCCTGCAAGTCGCCGGGGCTATCGAAGCGAAAAAAGTGGTAGAGGCCCACTTTGAGGCCGGCGCGGCGCGCGCGGGCGTAGTTGCGTGTGAGGGCGCGGTCCTGCCAGTCGGTACCCTCGCTCGCCTTGATGATAACGAAGTCGATGCCGGCGTCGCGCACGGCTTCGAAGTCAATGTCACCGTTGTGGGCGCTCACGTCGATGCCCCTCACCGCATAGGTGTCGGCCTGAGGTCCGGCGACCTCAGAGCGGCACCCTGCAATGAGGGGCATCGCTGCGATGATTGTGTAAATCAGTCGGCGCACACGCTGATGCGGTTATTCATAGCGACTCCAATCGCAGTTGGCCATAGAGCCTGTTTCGAGGAACGCGGTGTGGAAGCCGAGCGAAGCCGCAAGGGTGTGGGGTGTCTGGCCGCCCTTGCCGAGTTTGAGATAGTCGTTGAGGAGCGGACGGTACATCGGGTTGGCGCAGTTGTTGATGATTTCGTGAGCGCGCTGCACGGGGTCTTTGCCGCGGAGGTCGGCCACACCCTGCTCGGTGATGAGGATGTCGACAGAGTGCTCGGTGTGATCCACGTGGCTCACCATAGGCACAATGTTGCTTATCACGCCGCCCTTGGTGACAGAGGGGCATGAGAAAATAGAGATGTAGCCGTTGCGTGTGAAGTCGCCGGAGCCGCCGATGCCGTTCATCATCTTGGTGCCTACCACGTGGGTGGAGTTGATGTTGCCGAAGATGTCGGCTTCGAGAGCGGTGTTCATGGCGATGATGCCGAGTCGGCGTATCACCTCGGGGTTGTTGCTTATCTCGGCGGGACGGAGCACCATCTTGTCGCGGAAAAATTCGAGGTTGGAGAGCACCTCCTGCTCCATGGCGTCGCTGATGGTGAGCGAGCACGACGAAGCGAAGTGGCAGCGGCCCATCTTCATCAGCTCAATCACTGCGTCCTGGGTTACCTCGGTATACATCTCCACCGGTGGAATCTCGTGGTTCTCGGCCAGGCCGTAGAGCACGGCGTTGGCTACGTTGCCCACACCGCTTTGGAGCGGAAGGAACGAGCGGGGGATGCGACCGGCGCGATATTCGCCCAGCAGGAACCCGCACACGTTGGCGCCGATCTGGAGGGTCACGTCATCGGGGGCGGTGAAGCCGTGGATGCCGTCGTAGCTGTCGCTGTCAACCACACCCACAATCTTGGCGGGGTCGATTTTCACCACCGGGCTGCCGATGCGGTCGCTCGGAGTGTAGACGGGAATCTCGCGGCGCTGAGGGGGATCCATAGGGATATAGATGTCGTGGAAGCCGTAGAGACCCTTGGGGAGCTTGTGGTTGTGTTCGAGGATGACGTGCTTGGCCATCATGGCGAAAGTAGGCACGTTGCCTACGCCGAGGCCGAGCACCACCTCTCCTTTGTCGTTATAGTCGGCCACCTCGATTATAGCGTAATCGATGTCGCCGTAAGTCTTGTAGCGCACTTTCTGTGCCAGCTCGCTGAGGTGGAGGTCAAAGTAGTGGCAGTCGTGGGAGTTGATGCGCTTGCGCAGGTCGGGAGTATTCTGGTAGGGTGTGCGGATGCCTTGGGCATTGGCACGTGCAAGCGCGCCGTCGGCCCATTCGTTGGTCGATGCGCCCGTGAATATGTTGATTTTGTATTCCTGGCCATCGGCATGGAGCTTTTCGGCTCGCGCCGCTATTGCTGAGGGAACAACCTTCGGTGAACCACCGGCGGTGAATCCGGAGAATCCGACATTGGCGTTGTTGGGGATGAGCTCGGCAGCCTCGGCGGCCGTCAGTTTTGTCAATGACATGATAGGTAAGGGGGGAGTTTGATTTGTTTTTTGTAACTTTGCGCAAAGTTACTTATTATTTTAGAGATTGACCGCTTTTTGTTGCGCTAATCTACAACTATTGTGCAATGACCCCCAATTTTTACGATAAATCGCTATATATTGAGACGTTTGGCTGCCAGATGAATGTGGCCGACTCCGAAGTTATCGCAGCTATGCTCGAACAGGCCGGCTACCATGTGGTCGACACCCCCGACACCGCCGACGCCGTGATTCTCAACACCTGCTCGATACGCGACGCTGCCGAGCGCCGCGTAATGGGTCGCATAGCCGAGCTGCGCGCCGTAAAGCGCCGCCGACCGCTGATAATCGGCGTAGTAGGCTGCATGGCTGAACGTCTCGGCGCCGACCTCGCCACGACCTACGGAGTAGACCTCGTGGCCGGTCCCGACTCATATCTCGACCTCCCCGCCCTCGTCGCCGCCGCAGAGGCAGGACAGCCGGCCGTCAATGTCGAGCTTTCGACCACCGAGACCTACGCCGACGTGATGCCGGCACGCCTCGGAGGCCGACGCATATCAGGATTCGTATCAATCATGCGCGGCTGCAACAACTTCTGCTCCTACTGCATCGTGCCCTACACCCGAGGCCGCGAACGCTCACGCTCGCCACGCTCCATACTGGCCGAGTTGGCCGACCTGCGCTCGCGCGGTTTCCGCGAGGTGACGCTTCTGGGGCAGAACGTCGACAGCTACCGCTTCGAAGGGTCGAGCGACGAGGCGCCCATGACGTTTGCCGACCTGCTCAAAGCAGTGGCCGACGCCGCGCCCGACATGCGCGTGCGCTTCACCACCTCACACCCGCGCGACATGAACCGCGACACGCTCCACGCCATAGCATCGCGCCCTAATCTCTGCAACCATATCCACCTGCCGGTGCAGAGCGGCTCCGACTCGGTGCTAAAAGCGATGAACCGCCGCTACACACGCGCCGACTACCTCGACCGCGTGGAAGCCATACGCGAGATTATCCCCGGCTGCGGACTCTCGACCGACCTCTTTGTCGGCTTCCACGGAGAGACCCTCGACGACTTCGAGGCGTCGCTGTCGCTCATGCGTGAGTGCCGCTTCGACTCCGCTTTCATGTTCAAGTACTCGGAGCGCCCCGGCACTTTCGCTGCACGACACCTGCCCGACAATATCGAGGAGGAGGAGAAGATACGCCGACTCAACGAGATGATTGCCCTCCAAAACGAACTCTCGCTCGCCTCCAACCGTGCCGACATAGGCCGCGAGATGGAGATACTCATCGAGGCGCCAGCCAAGCGCAATCCGCGCGAGCAGGTGATAGGCCGCACCGACACCAACAAGGCCGTAGTGATGCCACGAACCCCCGACCGCGCTCCCGGCACCATAGTCACCGCTACTATCACCGACGCTACACAAGCCACCCTCTTCACCGACTGAAACCTGATGACTCACCCGGCCGCGCTGATGCGCGGCCGGGTGAGTCATTTTATTACTGTACGAGGGTTTCGAGAGGTCGATTACCGCTGGGAATTGGTTGTCTCGTCGATCCAGTCAATCACATCATTTATGGCTTGTGAATTCACATTTTTCACAACACTCCTACTTGCATCTCCAAGCCATACAGGCACATACTCCCGCTCTTCAAGAAGCATATACCCTGTAAACGGATACGCCTTAAATTTATTTTGATATGAGTAAGGAATATATCTTTCCATCGCCGACAAATTTTCATACCAGTCCAGACGCGCGTCATTGACTCCGGTCAATGCAAATACAGGGCAGCAAATAGAGCCAAGCAACTCTTCGGGATTATAACGGCGTAGTTCAATAGATATCATATCTCCCTCCTCCGCATTGCGCTCTCGGAGTTGCTTGCGCAATCCTGATGCCATCACGACTGAATCCGGCACATCCAGGATATAGGTGGGGGCAACCATGAATCTCTCTTCAAAGCGCTTGCCGCTCACTCCAAGAGTCGAAATCATGACAAGCCAGGATATTGACGGATTGGCCTTGCATATATTAGCCGCAACAACACCACCTGTCAGCCCCAAACCGACAATACCCACGCCCTCAGCTCCTACGACCCTCGACAAAGAATCGGCGGTATATGCAATCCCGCGAGCGGAAACACAATAAGTTTCCACCTCAATATCAGCTCGTTGAAATGCAGCACTCAGTGAATCAACGACCGCTTCATACTGCCTGGCAGAGCCTATTATGATACACTTCGAAACATTTTCCGCTCTCAGCACACTCAGGCTTGCGAACAGAATTACTGACAATATAAAACTTTGTCTCATGGATTTGACGATTACAGGTTATCAATAACGTATATGCACTCAAAATAGATATTTTTACAAATTTAAATCCATGGCTCATACTATCCAAATATTTTATGTTAAAAATGCAATTAAAATATTATAGATTCGTTACGTCATTATGGGCAAAACTTCACCATCACACAATCCACACTGTCTTTGACACATCATATACACAAATAAAGTTCCACTTCAACATACTTTTCGGGGACGCGTGCGGATTAATCTGCCGAATGATTATGTTTCTCAAAATATTCTGATTATCTTTGCACTGCACCTTAAATCAAGCACTATCAATATCTCAGCGGAACGCGGAATACAGCACTCGGCACATCTCTACCCGATGAATGGTTTTCCCACATTACCGCAACGGGCGTTCCCCGCCGCCAAGAGCCTGAAATTCAATCTAAACAACAAACATAATCAATGAAATTATCACATCTTACTCTACTCGGAGCCCCGCTGCTTCTGGCTGCTTGCACGCAGAATAACGATGCGACGGCGTCCGACGAACAGTATGTCGACTATGTCGACACCAAGATAGGCACCGATTTCCACGGCCACGTGTTTGTGGGCGCCGACGTGCCTTTCGGCATGGTACAGCTCGGCCCGACAAGCATCCCGCAGTCGTGGGACTGGTGCTCGGGCTATCACGACAGCGATTCAACAGTAATCGGCTTCTCTCACACCCACCTCTCCGGCACCGGCATCGGCGACCTCTTCGACGTTACTCTCATGCCCGTCACCGGCGAAGTGACCTACGCCCGCGGCCAGGAGGAGAACCCCGGCAGCGGCCTGTGGTCGTATGCCGACCGCTCGAAAGAGGTATCCGTGCCCGGCTACTACTCCGTGCCACTCACCCGCTACGGCATCAACGCCGAGCTCACCGCCACCAACCGCACCGGCCTGCACCGCTACACTTTCCCCAAGAGCGATTCAGCCGCTATCGTAATCGACCTCCAGAACGGCGGATGCTGGGACAAGGCCACCGACGTGGCCATGACCGTGGAGGGCGACAACCGCATCGTGGGCCAGCGTTTCTCCAAGGGCTGGGCCAACAACCAGAAGGTGTTTTTCGTCGCCGAGTTCTCGAAGCCGTTCGAGTCGTTTGAGCTGAAAGGCGACGGCAATCTCTTCGGACGCGCCAACTTCGTCACCGACTCCGCCGAGCAGATTCTCGTCAAGGTGGCTCTCTCGCCCGTATCTATCGAGGGCGCCAAGGCCAACATGGCCAAGGAGATGCCCGGCTGGGACTTTGAGGCCACACGCCTGGCCGCTACCGACGCATGGAACAGCGAGCTCGGCAAGGTGACCCTCACCACCTCCGACGACGACGCCCGCAAGATATTCTACACGTCGCTCTACCACACCATGATTTCGCCCGCCACATTCAGCGACGTCGACGGCAAGTATCGCGGCGCCGACGACAAGATACACCAATCGGAGCAGAACCAATACACCGTATATTCTCTCTGGGACACCTACCGCGCTCAGATGCCGCTCATGGCCCTGCTTCACCCCGAGCGCAACGCAGAGATGATAAACAATATGGTCAACATCGCCGAAGAGCAGGGACGCCTCCCGGTGTGGCATCTCTGGGGCAACGAGACCAACTGCATGGTAGGCAACCCCGGCATCATCGCCGTGGCCGACGCCATTGTCAAGCAGACTCCCGGCGTAGACATGGAGCGCGCCTACAAGGCTCTGCTCACCACCGCGGCCGACACCGCACGCGGCGGTAAATACCGCGAGCAGTATGGCTTCATCCCCTCCGACAAGATGAACGAGTCGATTGCCTTCGACATGGAATATGCCATAGCCGACGCCGCAATCGCCGCCGCCGCCGCCGTGATGGGCGACACGGCCAACGTGGCCAAGTTTACCGAGCGCAGCCACTCCTACCGCAACTACCTCGACAAGTCGACCGGCTTTGTTCGCGGCAAGCTCACCGACGGCTCATGGCGCACGCCGTTCGACCCCAACTCGACCAACCACCGCATGGACGACTACTGCGAGGGCAATGCCTGGCAGTACACCTGGCTCGTGCCTCAGGACCTTGACGGCCTCGTTGAGTTCTTCGGCGGCAGAGAGAACACTGTGGCGCGCCTCGACACGCTTTTCACCACCAGCAGCCAACTCACCGGCGACGACGTGTCACCCGACATCTCCGGCCTTATCGGCCAGTATGCCCACGGCAACGAGCCCTCTCACCACGTGATTTATTTCTACACCATGCTCGGAGAGCCCGACAAAGCCGCCGACCTGGTACGCAAGGTCACCGACGAGTTCTACACCACCAAAAAAGACGGCATAATCGGCAACGAGGACGCAGGCCAGATGTCGGCATGGTATGTGCTTTCGTCGCTCGGCTTCTATCAGGTGGAGCCGGCAAGTGGCCGCTTCTGGTTCGGCTCGCCCGTATTTGACGAGGCTGAGATTAAGGTGCCCGGCGGAACATTCAAGGTAGTAGCTCTCAACAACTCCAAGGACAATAAGTATATCCGCGGCGTCAAACTCAACGGCAAGGACTACGACAAGATGTATATCACCCACGACGACATCATCAAGGGGGGCACACTCGAATTTACGATGGGCCCCAAAGAATAAGTTCCCGGTCTCAGACCGATAATTCACCCGGCAGCCGCCGTGTCCACCTCCCCGGACACGGCGGCTGCCCGCTTTCGCAGGGGGCGCCACAGCCCGTTAACATTTCGTACAACTCTTACAACTCCGGCAACACAGACTCCGCTGACGATGGGGCTCTTGACGGCGCACAATCCTAAGGAGCCGAGGGAGTCGCAACCGCCATAAATGACAGGAGGCTGTGCCGGATCCGGCACAGCCTCCAAAGTGGGTTGTAATGGTTAATCGGTGTGATTAGCCGTTGTATTTCTTCATGCAGGCGATGAGGTCGAGCACCTTGTTGGAGTAGCCGATCTCATTGTCGTACCAGCTGATAACCTTCACGAACTTGTCGGTGAGGTAAACACCGGCGTTGGCGTCGAAGATAGAGGTGAGGGGGCAGCCGAGGAAGTCGGAGCTAACCACTGCGTCTTCGGTGTAGCCGAGGATGCCTTTGAGCTCGCCTTCTGCAGCTTCCTTCATGGCAGCGCAGATGTCAGCCTTGGTAGCGGGCTTCTCGAGGTTGCAGGTGAGGTCGACAACAGATACGTCAAGAGTGGGGACGCGCATCGAGATGCCGGTGAGCTTGCCGTTGAGGGCGGGGATAACCTTACCCACAGCCTTGGCGGCGCCGGTCGACGAGGGGATGATGTTGCCGGAAGCGGCACGGCCACCACGCCAGTCCTTCATGGAGGGACCGTCGACGGTCTTCTGAGTAGCAGTGGTCGAGTGAACGGTGGTCATGAGGCCTTCAACGATGCCGAACTTGTCGTTGAGCACCTTGGCGATGGGAGCGAGGCAGTTGGTGGTGCAGGAAGCGTTGGATACGAACTGCTGACCGGCATAGGTGTCGTTGTTTACACCCATAACGAACATGGGGGTGTCGTCCTTAGAGGGAGCCGACATAACAACGTACTTGGCACCGGCTTCGATGTGGGCCTGAGCCTTCTCCTTGGTAAGGAAGAGACCGGTCGACTCAACTACGTACTCAGCTTCTACTGCGCCCCATGCGATTTCAGCGGGGTTCTTGCAGGCGGTTACGCGGATGGGCTTGCCATTGACGATGAGGAGGCTCTTCTCCAGGTCGTAGTCAACGGTTCCGTCAAAGCGGCCGTGCATGGTGTCATACTTGAGCATGTAGGCCATGTAGTCAACGGGAAGAAGGTCGTTGATTGCTACTACTTCGATATCGTCGCGCTTGGTCGAAGCACGGAACACAAAGCGACCGATACGACCGAAACCGTTAATACCTATTTTTGTCATAGTGTAATGTTAGTTGGTTGTAAGTTATTGGGGTTATGATTGTTATCGTAAAACGTGAGCCAACATGCCGCGCATCTTGATGCGCTGTTGCATGATTAGCGACACAAAGTTAAGCAATTATTCCGGACTTTCGGTTCATTATCTAAACATATTTTATGGTGTAGCGCGTTTTTTTTGCTACTTTTGCATAAATAACCACAGAGGGCCTGCGACGGCCCTGGATTAACCCGTTTAACTGACTGTTTACACTATGTCACTGATTAAAGAGTTCAAGGATTTCGCCATGCGCGGCAACGTGGTCGACATGGCTGTCGGTGTTATCATCGGCGCTGCTTTCGGCAAGATTGTGTCATCGCTTGTCGACGACATCATTATGCCTCTTGTGGGCGTTGCCACCGGCGGCATGGACTTCACCGACCTGAAATGGGTCATCCAGAAAGGCATCACCGAGGGTGAGACAGTGATTCAGCCCGAGGTGACCATGAACTACGGCGCCTGGATTCAGACCGTGGTCGACTTTGTCATCGTGGCTTTCTGCATCTTCATCATGATTAAGTTCATGAACCGGCTCCGCAAGAAAAAAGAGGAGGCTCCCGCACCCGCTCCGGAGCCCACCAAGGAGGAGCAGCTTCTCACCGAAATACGCGACCTGCTCAAAGAGCGCAAGTAAATCGGTGTGGCCGCTCTCAGCCTACATTCCCCGGCCCTACCCACACCCCTACTCTTCACCTTAAATCATCAATACAATCTATATATCTGACGTGAAAAAACTATTCTTATCGGCACTCATGATGATAATGAGCTGCCTGGCCGCCCTGAGCGCGACGCCCGAAGGACAGGTCATATTCCGCTACGACGGCACCAAGGGCAATGACGTGGTATACCGCATTCCCGCCATTGCCCGGGTGGCCTATGGGCCACATGCCGGACGCCTCATCGCCGTGGCCGACTACCGTTACTGCGGAGCCGACATAGGCTATGGCCGAATCGACCTTGTAATGTCGTACAGCGACGACAACGGACGCACATGGAGCAAGCCGCAACAGTTTCTCGACGCCGAGGGCAACCCCGTAGCCAAGGGGTCAGGCCGCGAGGGCAACGACATATCCAATCTCGACTGCGGCTTTGGCGACGCCGCCATAGTGGCCGACAACGCCTCGGGCGAGATCATGATGGTGGGATGCGCCGGACGCCAGACCTACCAGCGGTCGACTCGAGAGAACCCGCAGCCATCGGCCCGCTGGTGGAGTACCGACGGAGGCGACAGCTGGACCAAGCCCGACTTCTCGCTCTGGGAGGAAATCTACGGCCTCTTCGACGGCACCATTCCCGAAGGAAAGATTGACGGACAGTTCATCGGCTCGGGACGCATCATGCAGAGCCGCAAAATCAAGACCGGCAAATACTACCGCCTTTACGCCGTGAACACGGTGCAGAACGACCGTGTGACCACCGCCCGCAACTATGTGCTTTACAGCGACGACTTCGGCCGCTCCTGGAAAGTGCTCGGAGGCACCGAAGTGGCTCCCGTGCCTGTCGACGGCGACGAGCCCAAGGCCGAAGAGCTGCCCGACGGCTCCGTGCTCCTCTCGGGCCGCGGACGCTGGGGCAACCGCCACTTCAACATATTCAAGTACACCGACCCCGAAAAGGCCGAGGGCTCGTGGGGCGAAGCCGTACTCACCGACATGGGCATCGAAAGCGGCATCAACGCCTGCGACGGCGAGATACTCATCGTGCCGGCACGCGACAACAGCAACGGCCGCGAGGTGATGCTCGCGCTCCAATCGGTGCCTATGAGCAAGGGCCGCGACCATGTGGGCATTCTCTACAAGGCGCTCGTCGAGCCGGAAGACTACGACAGCCCCGAGGACTTCACCAAGTGGGACGGCCGCTATCTCGTGTGCGAAGGCAACTCGGCCTACTCAACCATGATTCAGCAGGCCGACGGCGCGATAGGATTCCTCTATGAGGCCGAGACCGCACCCGGCAAGGCTTACAGCATAGTCTACGACCGTCTGCCTATCGACAAAATTACCGGCGGACGCTACAACTACCTCCCCGCAGCGCCCATCCCCGCCGCGGAGAGCCGTATGGAAGAGGCCTCCGCGATAGCTGTACCCGACCTCAATCTCATCCCGCGCCCCGCATCGCTCACAATGGGCAGCGGCACTTTCACCCTGCCCGCCAAAATGAAAATCAGCGTCAAAGGCCTCGACAAGACCATGAAAGAGGAAGTGGGCAATTTCGTGAAGGCCCTCAACCTCTCCACCGGCCTGGCCGCGGCAACCACAGGCAACCCCCGCAAGGCACAGATGCAGGTGACCGTCAACCCCGCCCTCGCCCCCGAGGGCTACACGCTTGAAGTGACCGCCGACGGCATAACCGTGGCAGCATCGCAGCCCGCCGGACTCTTCTACGCCTTGCAGACCGTGAAGCGCCTCCTCGGCGCCAATGTCATGGCCGGCACCACCGGTGCTCCCGGAGCCACCTATCAGCTCCCCTGCCTTACTATCGCCGACGAACCCCGCTTCGGCTACCGCGGCTTCATGCTCGACGTGAGCCGCCACTTCTTCACCACCGACGAAATCAAGCGCATACTCGACGTGATGAGCTACTACAAGCTCAACCGCTTCCACTTCCACCTCACCGACGACCAGGGCTGGCGTATGCCGGTCGACAAATATCCCCTCCTCACCACCGTGGGCGCCACCGCTCCGCGCGTGCGCCTCACCGACATGCACGCCAAGACACAGACATGGGTCGACGAGCCTTACGGCCCCTATTTCTACACCAAGGACGAACTCCGCGACATAGTCGACTACGCCGCCAAGCGTCATATCGAGGTAATTCCCGAAATCGACATGCCGGGTCACTTCGTGGCTGCTCTCTGCGCCTACCCCGAGTTCAGCACCGACCCCGCCGCCAAGCGCGAGGTGTGGAGCGACGGAGGCGTGTCGCGCGACGTGCTCAACGTCGCCGACCCCAAAGCTGTGCAGTTCGCCAAAGATATTCTTGAAGAGGTAATGGAGGTGTTCCCGTCGAAATATATCCACATAGGCGGCGACGAGTGCCCCACCACTGCGTGGGAGAACAACAAGGAGTGCCAGGAACTCTACGACAGCAAGGGCTACAAGAGTTACAGCCAGCTCCAGACTGGCTTCACCCGCGAGATTGCCGACTTCATCAAGAGCAAGGGACGCCGGCTGATTGTGTGGAACGAGACCCTGACCGACGACGGAGCCGACGTGGAGCTTGTCAAGTCGCTCGACCCCGTGGTGATGTGCTGGGTAGGCGCCGATCAGGCCGTCAAGATGGCCACCGATAATGACCTCAACGCCATCTACACCCCGATAGGCCCGTACTACATCAACCGTCGCCAGGGTCCCGACGAAGCCCCGGGCGCAGGCAACGGCGTCGACGATGTGCGCCGCACCTATACCACCGTGCCTTTCACCACCGCCACCCCCGGTAAGCCCGGCCTGCTCAACGGCGTTCAGGGCACATTCTGGTGCGAGCATGTAAGCTCGCCCGAATACCTCGAATACCTCATGCTCCCCCGCCTCCTCGCCATAGCCGAAACGGGCTGGACCCCGCAGGAGCTCAAAAACTGGGCCGACTTCCAGGCCCGCATGAGCGCCGATGCCGAGCTCCTCGACCTCGGCGGCTACACCTACACCCGCTTCTTCATGCTCCCTCCCGCCGGCACCGCGACCGGACCGGCCGACAAAGCCAAGTCAAGCAAATAATATCCCTCTGACTCAACCATCTCTCTACCAATGCGAAAAATTACCCTGGCAGCCGCAATGGCCGCAATAGTCCTGCCGGCGCTTGTCGCCGCACCCGACGCCGCAGCACAGTCGTCGTCAAAGACCGAAAACAGCACCGCCGTAGTCAAGTCGTTCAAGAAAAAGAAGAAGGAAACGCGCGAGGAGCGCGAGCGACGCGAAGGAATCGAACGCGGCTACGCCACCATCAACGAGCGCGCGGCCCGCGCCCACATAGGCTATATGGCGAGCGACGACCTCCTGGGTCGTGAGGCCGGCCAGCCCGGCAATCTCGCCGCCGGACGCTACATCGAGTCGTTTTTCATCCAGCAGGGCCTTGAACCGTGGGACGGCGGCGAGAGCTACTTCCAGCCTTTCGACGCCTACCGCAAGGAACGCCAGAAACGCGCCCGCTATCAAGTACACCCCGACTCGATAGCCATACTCCGACAGGAAGTGCACCAGCGCATACCCATGCGCAACGTAATGGCCCGCATCGAGGGTGTGAATCCTGACGAATATGTCGTGATAGGCGCGCACTACGACCACCTCGGCGTAGACCCGCTGCTCGAAGGCGACCAGATCTACAACGGCGCCGACGACAACGCTTCGGGCGTACAGGCCGTGCTGCAAATCGCCAAGGCGTTTGCCGAGAGCGGCGTCAAACCGCAGCGCACCATAATATTCGCCCTGTGGGACGGCGAAGAAAAGGGCCTGCTCGGCAGCGAGCACTTCATGCTCGCAGCTCCCATGCGCGACAAAATCAAGGGCTACATCAACTTCGATATGATAGGCCGCAACAGCGACGAGAGCAACCCCGAGACACTCACCTATTTCTATACGGAGGCATATCCCCTGTTTGAGCAGTGGCTCCGCAACGACATCGACGAGCGCGGGCTCAACCTCAAACCCGATTACCGCGCGTGGGACCGACCCATAGGCGGAGGCGACAACGGCTCTTTCGCCAAGCGCGACGTGCCCGTGATATGGTATCACACCCAGGGGCATCCCGACTACCACATGCCGAGCGACCACGCCGACCGCATAAACTACGGCAAGATGCTCGACATCACCCGCTCGGCCTATCTCAACCTCTGGCAGATGGCCGACACCCCCGCCTACAACTGACCGCGCACCTCAACCCCTACTTCATCGTCCCGCCGCGAGCCCTTCAGCTATGGCGGGGCGATGTTTTTTTTAGGACATATTTGGCTAATTATTACCATAAGTAAGCCAAATAAATACTTATTTAACGTATTTTTTATAATTTGATTATATTAATAAAAATAGTATATTTGCGCAAATTTAGTTAATATATCAAGCCTATGGGAAAAACAACTATTGCTGCTCTTTTTGTAGCAGCACTTGGAGTTGCCGGATACGCCAGCAAACAGCACTAACATTCAACAATGATGGTCTCAGTGATCTCCAGCTGGCAAACGCAGAGGCTCTTGCCGAAGATGAAACCAAAGGTTACCACTACGTACATGAAGTCATTGAAGGCGGTATAGTCGTAGGTTGCAATTGCTGGGGCGAAGGCAACAAAGACTGCTGCGGAACATATCGTGACTGATTAACTAATCAACGCGGTGTAACCCATCGACTTCAAAACAGGGTCATGGTTACACTGCGCTTTATTATCTTTCTCACTTATGTCATCAGATGAAAATCACCCATTACCACACTATTGCATTTCTCTTACCCGTTCTCACATTCATCACCTGTAGTTGTAACTCCAAGAGCGATAATGTCAGCGGCCAAACATCAATTGTCGCATCAGGAGATGATTCAATAGCAGACCCTATTGTCCTGAATGTCGATATTACCACAGCGCGGCCATTTGAGAGCCATTTCCCGACAGCGAGCATATTTACGATAGATGAGAATGATGAACCATTTATGGGACGCCCTGAATCGATGTCAATTCTCGGCGACACCATCTATGCCGTCGACGGATTCTATACTCCGGGATTTTATGCATATAAACATGATGGCAGCAAGATATTCCATTACTGCTCGGCAGGAGGTGGGCCGGAAGATGTGAATCAGCCAAGATACATAGCCGTCAACGACTCCACGATATCTGCATTCACATCCGCGCCTCCGTCAATAGCCGTCATTGACAAACACGGCAAATTTGTTAAACGTATCGAATTGCCTTTCACGGCCTGCGGCGCGATGCTCGATCCGGCCGAAGGCTACTGGGTTCACTTCTCAAATCAGGAAGACGAGGATGTTAAGCTGGCCTGGTATGCGAATGAAACTTCACAGCCCACAGTAGCCCTTAAAGTACCGGAGCACCTGAAAGGAATGACAACTTCATCTACCGGTGTGTTTCAAAATCTTGGCGACGGAACCCTAAATTACATGGATTTGTATGAACCTCGCATATATTCACTTCGTAATGGCCGCTGCCGCATAAAATACGAGCTTGATTTCAACGGCCTGTGGCCCGACGACAACACAATCAAATCACGCTATGGCGGAGACAGTTGGGCTAATAAATCACGCGATTTTCCCGTTTTCGGATTAGCGGCCACAGAAAGTGACAAATGGTTAGCCGTCACATTCCGACACAATGGTCTCATGTATGTCTATTTATACGACAAGACCGGCAACTGTGGCTCCATATATGTCGACAAGGATAAATCCTATTCCTATCCCAAATGCATCAACGGTTCCCGGATATATATGCCTCGCCAAGATGACACCATCGAAATACTCGACCTCTCCACCGTCTGATGACAAGCCAGTCGGTCTTTGACACCTTACCATCGTCCCGCCGCGAGCCCTTCAGCTATGGCGGGGCGATGTTTTTTTAAGACATATTTGGCTTGGTGGGGGGGATTAAGTATCTTTGCACTGTGGAATACCTGTCAATCCCCATCCATCGTCATTATGTATAATCCTTCCGACAAGAAGACACTCGACTCTGCTGCCGACAACATCCGCGTGCTGATAGCCGCGATGGTAGAGCAGGCACGCTCGGGTCATCCCGGCGGCGCTATGGGCGGCGCCGACTTTATAAATGTGCTTTACTCGCAGTTTCTGGTAACGGACCCCGACGACCCGACATGGTATGGGCGCGACCGTCTGTTTCTCGACCCAGGCCACATGTCGCCCATGCTTTACAGCGTGCTGGCCCTCTGCGGCCTCTACACCGTCGACGAGCTGAAGCAGTTCCGCCAGTGGGGCTCGGTGACACCGGGTCATCCCGAAGTATGTCCCGCACGCGGCATCGAGAACACTTCCGGCCCGCTGGGCCAGGGCCACACCATGGCCGTGGGCGCCGCGCTTGCCGAGCGCTTCATCGCCGCCCGCTTCGGCGAGGTGTGGGCTCACAAGACCTACGCTTTCATCTCCGACGGCGGAATCCAGGAAGAGATATCGCAGGGCGCGGGCCGCATAGCCGGCTACCTCGGCCTGGCAAATCTCATCATGTTCTACGACAGCAACAAGGTGCAGCTCTCAACCGACGTCGACGCAGTTGACAACGAGGACTACGCCGCCAAATACCGCGCCTGGGGCTGGCGCGTCGAGGAAATCGACGGCTGCGACCCCGAGGCGATAGCCAAGGCTCTCACCGCCGCACGCGCTGAGACCGAAAAGCCCACCCTCATCATCGGCCACACAATCATGGGCCGAGGCTGCGTCACCGCCGACGGCTCCAACTTCGAGGGTCAGTGCTCCACCCACGGACAGCCCCTGAGCAAGAGCGGCGCCGACGTGCCCGCCACTATCCGCAACCTCGGCGGCGACCCCGACAACGCATGGGAGATACGCAGCGAGGTAAAGGCGCTTTATGACAGCCGCCGCGAAGCCCTCCGCAAGATTGTGGCCGAACGCCGCGCCGAACAGCAGGCCTGGGCCGAGGCCAACCCCGAAGAGGCGGCACGCCTCAACGACTGGCTCGCCGGCAAAATCCCCGCTATCGACTGGGACGCCATAACAATCAAGCCCGGCTCCGCCACACGCGCCGCTTCGGCCGCAGTGCTCACGGAGCTCGGCCGCAAAGTAGGCAACATGATTGTATCGTCGGCCGACCTTGCCAACTCCGACAAGACCGACGCCTTCCTCAAAATCACCGGTCCGCTCGGACATCACGACTTCAAGGGCGGCTTCCTACACGCCGGCGTTGCCGAGCTCACCATGGCCTGCGTGATGAACGGCGTAATACTCAACGGCGGCATGAACGCCGCCTGCGGCACATTCTTTGTGTTCTCCGACTATATGAAGCCCGCCGTGCGCCTCGCCGCCCTCATGGAGCTCCCCGTAAAATATGTGTGGACCCACGACGCCTTCCGCGTAGGTGAGGACGGCCCCACCCACGAGCCCATCGAGCATGAGGCACAGATACGCCTCATGGAGCAGATCCACAACTTCTCCGGACGCCGTTCAGTAATGGTGTTCCGCCCGGCCGACGCAGCCGAAACGGTGGTGTGCTGGCACATGGCTATGGACAACACTTTTACCCCGACGGCCCTCATCCTGTCGCGTCAGGACATCCCCTCGCTCCCCGCACCCGGCGGCGACCGTATGGCTGCGGCCCAGGGCGCTATGCGCGGCGGCTACACCGTGCTCGACCCGGGTTGCACGCCCGACATCGTGCTTGTGGCCAACGGCTCTGAAGTGAGCCTGCTCTGCGACGTCGCCGTACTCCTCGAAGCCGAGGGCGTCAAAGCCCGCGTGGTATCAGTACCCTCCATCGGCATCTTCCTCGACCAGCCCGAAGACTACCGTCTGAGCGTCATCCCCGCCGACGCACGCGTGTTTGGTCTCACCGCCGGTCTCCCGTCCACACTCCAAGGTGTAGTGGGTCCGCGCGGCACCGTGGCAGGCATGGAGCGTTTCGGCGCATCGGCCCCCTACAAGGTGCTCGACGAGAAGTTCGGCTACACCGCCGACGCCGTGGCTGCCCGAGTGCGTGCCATGCTCTCATGACGCGTAACCTGCTTGAATCTTAAACCAACCATACACCTGACTGCATGAATTTTAAGTCACTGACCGCACTTGTCGCGTCCGCCGTCATAGCCGGAGGTTCCGCGCTCAACGCTGCCAACCCCAAGCCCTTCACCGTACCCGAAGTCCGCGAGTGGAAGGGTGCCGACGGTGCCTGGAGCCTCGAAAGCGCCGGCGCCATAGTATACACCAACGCCGCCCTCCGACCGGTGGCCGAGCAGCTCGCTGCCGACCTCAAAGCCCTCGGCGGCCGCGAGCTCCCCGTAGTAGAGAAGCGCCGCGCCGCCAAAGGCGACATATCGCTTAGCCTCAAACCCGACCGCAAAGCCAAGAACTCCGAAGCCTACACAGTCGACATCACCGACAAAGGCGTAGCGATCACCGCCCCCACAGCCGAAGGCGTGCGCTGGGGTGCCATGACCCTGCTCCAGCTCTCGGAGGCAGGCTCCGAGATACCCCGCGGCCGTATCACTGACTGGCCCTCGTGGGGATTCCGCGGCTTCATGATTGACGCCGGCCGTAAATATATCCCCATGGATTATCTTTACCGCCTGGTCGATGTAATGTCGTACCGCAAGATGAACGAACTCCACGTGCATCTCAACGACAACGGCTTCCCCCGCTTCTACGACGGCGACTGGCACAAGACCCAGGCCGCTTTCCGCCTCGAAAGCGACAGTTTCCCCGGCCTCACCGCCCGCGACGGCTCCTACACCAAGCAGGAGTTTCGCGACTTGCAGGACTATGCCGCATCCAAGGGCGTCAACATCATCCCCGAGATCGACATACCCGCCCACTCGCTCGCGTTCACCCTTTACAAGCCCGAGATTGCATCGTCGGGCAAGAACGGCTTCGACCACCTCGACATAACCAATCCGGAGACCTACAAGTTCCTCGACACACTCCTCGCCGAGTATCTCGAAGGACCCGACCCGGTGTTCAAGGGCAAGCAGTTCCATATCGGCACCGACGAGTATCAGGGCGACTCAATCACAATGGAGCAGTTCCGCGCGTTTACCGACCGCTATATCCGCTTCGCCGAAAAATACGGCAAGCAGGCCCTCATCTGGGGCTCGCTCTCTCACGCCAAGGGTCAGACCCCTGTCAAGGTCGACGACGTGCTCATGTATCTCTGGAGCAACGGCTACGCCAAGCCCGAAGATATGCTCAAAGAGGGATATGACGTGGTGAGCATCCCCGATGGCTACATCTACATCGTGCCCGCCGCCGGATACTACTACGACTACCTCAACACCCCCATGCTCTACAAGGAGTGGACTCCCGCCAACATCGGAGGACACATCGTGGAGGAGGACAACCCGCAGCTCAAAGGCGGCGCATTTGCCGTGTGGAACGACCACCCAAACAACGGCATCACCGTGCGCGATATACACCACCGCGTGATGCACGCCCTCCCCGTTATGGCCGCCAAGACATGGGACGGCAGCAATGTCACCGTGCCCTTTGAAGAGTTCGACGCCAAGTCGCAGGCACAGGCCGAAGCTCCCGGCGTAAACCTCCTCGCACGCCACGGCAAGCCTGAATCGGTAGTGCTTGAAATGGCAGAGGTAACACCCGGCAAGACCCTTCCCCTCAAAGAAATCGGCTACAACTACACCGTAGAATTTGACCTCGAAGGGGCCGACGAAGCCAAAGGTACAGTGCTCTTTGAGTCGCCCGACGCCACCGTATGGATCTCCGACCCCATCACCGGCACCATGGCTTTCAGCCGCGAGGACAAGCTCTACCACTTCCGTCACGACGTGCGCAAAGGTGAGAAAAACCACTACGCGATAGTGGGCACCAACGAGGGCACACAGCTCTATATCGACGGCAAGCTCATCGACAACCTCGACCGTCGCCGCGTGTCGTTCAACGGCGACAAGGGACAGATGTCGATTGTACGTACCCTCGTATTCCCGCTTGAAAAGGCCGGCAACTTCCGCAGCAAGCTCACCAACCTCCGCGTGAGCAACTACGACCGCGCCGCCACCCCTGCTCCCGCCGCAGAATAAGCTCTGCCGCCAGCAGCGGACCTCCCGTACCGTTCAGACCGGTCAGGACACAGCATCGTGTCCTGGCCGGTCTGAACGCTTTTATGACGACGCAACTATCCCGGCATCATCAAGCCTTTCGACCTTATGCCCAGATTTCCCTGAATCAGCTTGTGGCCGCGACGACCGTCGCCGTCGCCGACAGGTTTTTGTAACTGCTGCTCAATGCTGTTCCGAAAATTTTATATATATTTGCAGGATGTTGACAGCGCCGGCCTACTGGCCGGAGCTGTGACACTCTATCACTATACCGACTAAACATCTGATATACAATGACTCCGAGAGTACGATTTGCTCCGTCTCCCACAGGGCCCCTGCATATAGGCGGTGTGCGCACCGCCCTCTTCAACTATCTCTTCGCGCGCCGTCACGGCGGCACCATGGTGCTCCGCATCGAGGACACCGACTCACAGCGTTTCGTACCCGGCGCCGAGGACTATATCAATGAGTCGCTCGCATGGCTCGGAATCACCATTGACGAAGGTGTGCGCGAGGGCGGCCCTTACGGCCCCTACAAGCAGAGCGAGCGCCGCGACATATACCGCGAGCATGTGAAACAGCTCCTCGACGCAGGCCGCGCCTACATAGCTTTCGACACTCCCGAAGAGCTTGAAGCCGCCCGTCAGGCCACGCCCAACTTCCAGTACGACGCCTCGACCCGCGGCCGTATGCGCAACTCGCTCACACTCGGCGACGAGGAGACCCGCCGCCTCATCGACGCCGGCGAGAAGTATGTGGTGCGCTTCCTCGTGGAGCCCGGACGCGACGTCACCGTCGACGACATGGTACGCGGCCTCGTGACCATCAACTCAAGCATCCTCGACGACAAGGTGCTCTACAAGAGCGCCGACGACCTGCCAACATATCACCTGGCCAACATCGTCGACGACCACCTGATGAAAATCACCCATGTGATACGCGGCGAAGAGTGGCTTCCCTCCGCTCCCTTACACGTGCTTCTTTACGAAGCGTTCGGCTGGACCGACACCATGCCCCGCTTCGTACACCTGCCCCTGCTGCTCAAACCCGACGGCAAGGGCAAGCTCTCGAAGCGCGACGGCGACCGACTCGGCTTCCCCGTATTCCCCCTCGAATGGCACGACCCCAAGAGCGGCGACATCAGCTCGGGCTACCGTGAGAAAGGCTACCTGCCCGAAGCCGTGGTCAATTTCCTCGCGCTCCTCGGCTGGAATCCCGGCGACGACTCGGAGATAATGAGCATCGACGAGCTCACCTCGAAATTTGACTTCGCCCGCTGCTCCAAGGCCGGCGCCAAGTTTGACTACGAAAAGGGCCGCTGGTTCAACCACAAGTATATCCAGGCGCTCCCCGCCGAGAAGCTCACGGAGCTCTTCAAGGATGTGCTCGCCAAGAACGGCGTCGACACCGCCGCTTTCAGCGACGAATATATCGGCCGTGCAGCCGAGATGGTAAAGGAGCGCATCAACTTCCCCGCCGAGCTGTGGGATCAGGCCCGTTTCTTCTTCGTGGCCCCCGACAGCTACGACCCCAAGGCTGTGAAGAAGCGTTGGAGCGAGCAGACCCCCGCTATCATGGATGAGCTTATCGGCGAGCTCAACAAGCTCCCCGAAACGCTCCCCGCCGATGTCGCCGAGCCGGCCATACTCGGCTGGATTGCCGACAAGGGCTACCACCTCGGCAACGTGATGAACGCTTTCCGTCTCGCCGTTGTGGGCGAGTGCAAGGGCCCGCACATGTTTGCCATAACCGAACTTATGGGCCGCGACGAGGTTGAGCGCCGCATACGTCGCGCCGTGAGCGAAATCAAGTTGGCAGAATAATCCCTTTGGCGTGAACCCGTTATACAACACAGGCATACACCTCTACGGAGGTGCCGTAAGGTTCCTCGGCTCGTTGGGCCACCGCAAGGCCGGACTGATGACGCGCGGTCAGCGCTCCACCATGGAGGCGCTGCGACGCTTCGATGCCGAGAGCCCCGAGGGTGCGGAGCGTATATGGATACACGCCGCGTCGCTCGGAGAATTTGAGCAGGGGCGCCCCCTCATTGAGTGGCTTCGTCGCGAGAGGCCGGGCGCACGCATTCTGCTCAGCTTCTTCTCGCCGAGCGGCTACGAGGTGCGCAAGAACTTTGTCGCCGCCGACTGCGTGGTATATCTTCCGTTTGACACCCCACGCGCCGCCCGCGAGTTTGTCGCCATGGCGCGTCCGTCAATAGCCGTGTTTGTCAAATATGAGTTCTGGGGCAACTACCTCACGGCGCTTAGCCGCGCAAGAGTGCCCGTATACATAATCTCGGCCATATTCCGCGAAGGCCAGATATTTTTCCGTCCCTACGGCGGTATGTTCCGCCGCATGCTCGGCTGCTTCACACGCATCTTCGTCCAGGACAACAAGTCGCTCACGCTGCTTCGCGGCATAGGCGTCGACCCGGAGCGCGTCACCGTGGCGGGCGACACCCGCTTCGACCGCGTTACCGACACGCTCCGCTCCGCCCGTCAGGTGCCGGAGGTGGAGGAGTGGCTCGACGCCACCGGAGGCCGCGACCGCTTCACTCTCGTGGCCGGCAGCTCATGGGGCCCCGATGAGGATGTCTATTTCCCGTGGCTCGCCTCCCACCCCGAAGTGCGCGCCATAGTAGCCCCCCACGAGTTTGACGCCCAGCGCCTCGAAGCAATGCGCAACCGTCTCGGCGCCGACGTGACGCTGCTCCACAGCGAGCTTCGAAACACCGCACCCGAGCGCGTCGCTGCCGCCCGATATCTGATTATCGACTGCTTCGGGCTGCTCGCCTCGCTCTATCGCTTCGCCTCGATGGCCTACGTTGGCGGAGGCTTCGGCGTGGGCATCCACTCGGTCACGGAGGCAGCCGTGTTTTCCGTGCCGGTAATCTTCGGCCCCAACTATGGCAAATTCCGCGAAGCACACGGCCTGATAGCCGCCGGAGGCGCTTTCAGCGTCGACTCGCCGCGCACTTTCGACACCATTGCCACACGAATGATTAAAGACACCGGCCGCCGCGACGACACCGGAGAGGCTGCCGGAAAATACATCGCCGACAATGTAGGCGCCACCGAAACCATAACCAGCATCATCTTCCAACCGTAATGACCCCGCCCACCCTCAACAGCTACATATCTGAAACGCTCGGCAAGTTGAAACCCGTCATAGGCGAGGGGGAGGCGCGCGCATCGCTGCGTATGATTTTCGAGGCAGTGAAGGGGTGGACACCGGTCGACACGGCAATCAAAGGGGGTGAGCCGATCAGCCCGTTTGTCGTGGGCAAGGTCGACGCCATAGTACACCGCATGCTCAACCACGAGCCGCTGCAATATATCCTCGGCGAGGCATGGTGGTACGGACTCCGCATCCGCGTCACCCCCGCCGTGCTCATACCGCGGCCCGAGACAGCCGAGCTGGTCGACATCATAGTCAAGCAATACGGCGGACGTAATGACCTGCGCGTCGCCGACATCTGCACCGGAAGCGGCTGCATAGCCTGCGCACTCGCCCGCAACCTGCCGTTCAGCCGCATCACGGCTGTCGACAACTTCCCCGCAGCCATCGAAGTGGCGCGGTCAAACGGCGAAAGCCTGCGCGTCGACCGACAGACGGAGTGGATCGAGGCCGACGCCCTTGACGCGACGTCGCTACCCGCCGGCCCGTTTGACATAGTGGTGTCGAATCCCCCTTATATCGCGCTCGGCGAGCGCGGTTCAATGGAGAAGAACGTGCTTCTATACGAGCCTCACTCAGCCTTGTTCGTGCCCGACGACGACCCGCTGCTGTTTTACCGCTCCATAGCCGGCTGGGCGCGCACTACACTCGTCGACGGCGGCCGCATATTCTTTGAAATCAACCCTATCTACGCCGAGCGACTTGCTTCGCGCATGCGAGATGCAGGCTGGGACGACGTAACCCTCGTAGCCGACGTTCACGCCGCCCGACGTTTCCTCATTGCACGATACAATGCGGACCATAACACCTGAAAGCGCCCTGAAACGTCTTGCCGACGCCGCCGCACGGGCCGAGATGTGCCCGGCCGACGCCGCCGCACGCCTCAAACGCTGGGGCATACTGTCGGCCGACGCCTCACGCATCATCGCACGTCTTACCGACGAAGGATACATAAGCCCCGAACGATACGCCCGCGCCTACGTACGCGACAAATACCGCTTTGCCGGGTGGGGGCGCCGCAAGATAGCTCTCGGACTGGCCGCCAAGCGCATCGACCGCGCCATCATAGCCGAGGCGCTCGACGAGGCCGTCGACGCCGACGAGTACCGCGCCCGGCTCGTAGCCGTGCTCCGCGCCAAAGCGCGTACACTCCGCGCCGACATCATCGCCACTTATGAGGGTAAGCAGAAGCTATATATCTTTGCCGCCTCGCGTGGGTTCGAGAGCGGAATAATAAGCAGCGTGTTGTCAACCCAAGCCTCCGAGGTATGGCCCGAACAATCCTCGACCGACTGAATCTCGCGGGCTCGTCGCTCCTATCCGTGCTACTCCCGGAGATATGCGAGGTCTGCGGCCGGCCGCTCACCGACGGCGAGCGGCATCTGTGCCTGAGCTGCCTCACACAGCTGCCGCGCACCGGCTCGCATCTGCGATTCGACAACAATGAGATACACCGTCGCCTGAGCGACAATCACGTGCTGGTCGACCGCGCCGCAGCAATGTTCCATTACTACCGCGACACCCCTCCCACTCAACTCATCCTCTCCGCCAAATACCGTAGCCGCCCCTCAATACTCCAACGGCTCGGACAGATATATGCCGCCGAACTGCTCCCTACGGGGTTCTTCGACGGTATCGACACGATAGTACCGGTACCGATTCACTGGACCCGGCGTCTCACCCGCGGCTACAACCAGAGCGAATATCTGGCCCGGGGCATAAGCCGCGCCACAGGTATTCCGGTCGACACCCGCATGTTGCGTCTGCCGCACCGACACTCGACACAGACACGGCGCGGGAGCGCCGAGCGCGCGGCCAACGTGAGCGACACTTTCGCCCGTGGGCGCTCCAAAGCGTCGCCGTCACACATACTGCTCGTCGACGACATCATCACCACCGGAGCCACGATGCGCGACTGCCTCCGGGTGCTCGCCGAGAGGCGGCCGCCGGCAAGACTCAGCGTCCTCGCAATAGGGCTGGCTCAGCTAAGCTGACAATTCCATCACTTCAGCATAAAACTTACCGATACATTATCCTTCCATGAATACCAATCTCGTCACATCGCTCCTCGCTGCGGGAGTCATCGCAATGCCGGCAAAGCTCCACAGCGCAGAGGTCGAAACGAAGACTGCCGACTCACAGAGCATCACCACACTCCGCGTCGAGGCCCGACTCGACTATCAACGCGACTGGCGCGACGGCAACACAGTAAGCTCCAACTCCGGCTTCGAGGGCAAAGCCATCAACCTGCGACTCGAAGGCAACATCACCAACAATCTCTCATACTGCTGGCGACACCGCTTCAACCGCAACACCAAGGACGCCAACTTCTTCGACGCCACCGACCGGGTGTATCTCGCGTGGAACACCGGCAACTGGACCATATCGGGCGGTAAACAGGCTGTGGCTATCGGCGGATGGGAGTACGACCACTCCTCCATCGACCTCTACGGCTGCTCTGTGTTCTGGAACAACGTGTCATGCTACCAGATAGGCGTCTCCGCAGCCTACAATCTCAGCGGCAACAACAAGCTTATGTTCCAGTTCTGCGAGAGCCCGTTCTACAACACCGACAACCGCAACCTCTACGCCTACAACCTCTACTGGACCGGAACCCACGGCATCTTCCAACCTATATGGTCGGCCAACCTCCTCGAATACAGCTCAGGCCGCTACATCAGCTACCTCGTCCTCGGCAACAAACTTTCCGTAGACCGCTGGTCGCTTGAACTCGATTTCATGAACCGCGCCTCATCCCACCAGACATATCTCTTCAAGGACTGCTCCGTAATGGGCGAGTTGTCGTTCCGTCCCACGGGTCGCTGGCGCATACACGGCAAGATGACCTATGACGTCAACCGCACCGACTCCGGCGCCGACCTGCTCGTACTCCCGGGCACCGAGCTCAAAATGATTGGCGGAGGCGGGGAGTTCTACCCATTCGCAAAAAATCTCGGCACGCTCCGCTTTCACGCCAATGCATATTACTCATGGGGCAAGAACGCCAACGCCAATAACGTGATGCAGAACAAGAGCTGCATCGTGGACTTCGGCGTGAAGTGGGACATGAACCTCCTCTCGCTCAAACGCAAATAATCGCCCCGACAACACTACTCATCCAGTACCGGAACATATCTTCAATGGCAACAGAAGGAGCCCGCGAATCGCTTCAGCTACCGCACCCTCACCCCCAAAGCAATCTTTGCCAACACTGTCAGCGGCTCGCTCGTCGCTTTCATCGACCAATGCTTCTGCGTACTCGTCACGGTATTTTTTGACAAAATCGTCGCAAAATCCCTTTTAACATTTTTTAGTCATCTTGACTATATTTCGCTCAAAAAGCCTTAACGATGACATAATGTAAGTAAATTACAATCCAAACGGCAATATACACCGACTTTTGATTGCGTTTTTCTTGCAGAGTCCCAAAAGACCGTTTTGAGGCCTCTTGCATGATTCAATATAATTTTCGTAACTTTGTACAAGAAATCTCATCGGAAACGACGCAGACCTCCCGCCGGTCGGGCGGCTGCGGCTAATCTACCGGAATTTTCGATAACGGCATGACAGAATAGTGTAATAAGATTAGACTTTTTGATAACAATCTACTGACGTTAAGTACTATGTGTAAGTAACAAAGAATGCCCGTGAGGGTCTTCTTTGTTATTTTTTTATACACATATGTGTTATTGAGAAACCATCCAATCCGGTCAACCTGTTTACCTGTTCATAAACTCTTCTTACGAATTAATAAAGAAATCATTTGATTGATCCGCAAATTATATAGTGTTAATGCGGTTGCACACTTGCTGAACGTGATCAAGTCCATATAACAGAGAATGGCTGTCAATACCCATCAACATAAATAGTTTGTGTAAATTTTGATAGGCATTGAGAATATATACAGTACCGATTTGAGGCTGACGGCGAGCAAAGCATATAGGCTCGTGGTGGGCTATACGGTTGCGAAGAATATTGATGCCGTCAAGCTCATTGAACATATAGGTATTGTTATCATATAGGTATTGTTATATTGTATCTCGGCTGATGAACGAGGCTTGTTTGGAAATATTCGCAGAAGGATTTGTCCGGTGGCTCTGTACTGTGGGTTGGCAAACATATACTTCCAAACGCCAAACTCCATTTCAGCGAGAAGTTTATAATGGGTGTATTCGCCGTTGCGATTTAGTCTGTTGTATGCCTTGCTAATAATCCGTGCGCTGTCACGACAGCTGGCAATATCAAAAATGCCACCATTGGCAACCGAATCACGGAGCCAATCCACCCCATACCGTGCAGTTAATTCTCGGTCAATGGCATTTCTCAAAGATACCTCGAAACAACTGAGCAATGTGAACACCTCTTGCGACAGATTGAGATTCAACCGATACAGCGACATGGCTTTTCTGGTATCATTGCCACAGGCTACAACGTATCTGTTGAGCCTTTCCGGAGAAAGTATATGTTGAAAATCGGCGAATTTCATTTGTTTTACAATCTTTTATGAGCCAAAAATTGTTTTAATCAAAAGAAAGCACTACTTTTGCAGTGTTGATTCCCGGTAGCCCCTGACTCGTCAAGCTATCGGGTTTAGTTTTTATATGCATAGATAATCATTTTCATCGGATTGGGCAACAGTGAGAAAAAGGACAGCGGGGTTCCCTCCCGATGTCCAACCACTAAATCCACGTCAAAATGAAACTAAAACATTGGCTTTCCCATTCTCGGCTGCGTTCGGCATAGCTGGAGCAAACTCCGCTCTGTGCTCGCTTGCACGAAAAGTTCTGACGTTGAATCTTATTGCAAAAATAATCATTTCTGACCGCCTATACAACTCGATCACAAGCAAAAGAGCCAAAGTGTCAGAAATGTCACAGGTGAATATCAGCTTCAATCAGCATCGATAGTCACCTTGCCGAGTTTGTTGATGCGTGACAACTGCGGCATGGGCGCTTCTCCCTGCGATTTTCTTCTGGTTGAACCTCATTACCATACTCTCATAATCGACATTGGCGAATGTAAGGGCTGACACATGAATGTGGCAAGGCGGCTGATTTCTTTCGGGGTCAGGATTTCTTTCAATACCACGTTTGTGTCATAGACATTTCTTTCTTTGTTATTTTTTTATAATCGCGCGGAAGCTATGAAGGAGGCGACTGAGCCGATAAAAAAAATTGCGTAACTTTGCAATCATTATGAAACGTATCGACAGGGCAACCGTACAGCGTATCCTCGACACCGCCGACATTGTCGACGTGGTGAGCGACTTCGTCAAGCTCAAACGTAGGGGTTCGGGATATATCGGCCTGTGCCCGTTCCACAACGAGCGCACCCCGTCGTTTTCCGTTTCCAAGACGCGCAACATCTGCAAATGCTTCTCGTGCGGACAGGGAGGCAGCCCCGTAAACTTCATCATGCTCCATGAGCAGATGACCTACAATGAGGCCCTGCGCTATCTCGCCCGCAAATACAACATCGAGATAAAGGAAGAGGAGCTGACCGACGAGGAACGCCGTGCCGCCGACGAACGCGAGGGTGTGTTTGCAGCCAACGAATGGGCCCTCGGCAAGTTCACCGAATGGATGTCGACAACCGACGAAGGGCGCAACGTGGGTCTCGCCTATTTCCGCGAGCGCGGCATCAACGACGAGATGATAGCCCGCTTCCGTCTCGGCTACGCCCTCGACTCGCGCGACCTAATGTCGCAGGAAGCGCTCAAAGCGGGATTCAGCGTTGAGCAAATCACGGCCTCGGGCATAGCCTATCAGCCGGAAGGTGCCACGGGTCTGCGCGACCGCTTTCGCGGGCGCGTAATATATCCGGTGTTCACCATATCGGGCAAGCCGGTAGCTTTCGGCGGACGCACCCTGCGCACCGACAAAAAAATAGCCAAATACGTCAACTCGCCCGAGAACAAGGCATACTCCAAGAGCCGCGAGCTCTACGGCCTGTATCAGGCCAAGAAAGGCATCGTGGCCCGCGACAAGTGCATTCTCGTCGAGGGCTACATGGATGTCATCTCGATGCACCAGAGCGGCGTCGACAATGTGGTAGCCTCATCGGGCACGTCGCTCACCTACGGCCAGATACGTCTTATCCACCGCTTCACCGAAAATGTGACGGTAATCTACGACGCCGACGCCGCGGGAATCAAGGCGGCGCTCCGCTCGGTCGATATGCTCCTCTCCGAGGGGATGAAGATAAAGATACTGCTTCTGCCGCCGGGCGAAGACCCCGATTCTTACGCCCAGAGCCACACCTCGGCCGAGGTGGAGCAATATATCGCCGACAACGAAACCGACTTCATCCGCTTCAAGACACGCATCCTGCTCGCCGATGCCGGCGACGACCCGATAGCCCGCAGCAGGGTGATAAGCGACATCGCCCGCAGCATTTCCGTAATCCCCGACGAGATACTGCGCACAAGCTACATCACCGACTGCGCCCGCAGTCTCGCTTTTGATGAAAAGGTGCTTTCGCTCCAAGTAGCCAAATTCCGCGCCGAGAAGGCGGGCAGCGACGCCGAGGCGGAAGCGCGTGAGCGTGCCCGCGCCACACTCACACCCACGCAGCAGGACCCGGCCACACAGACAGTGGCTCCCGGGGCTGCGTCGGTCGCCGACCCGGAGCCGCCCTCGCCACACGCTGCCGAGCTCCGAGCCGTGGAGCTTGAACTGGCGCGATATGTGGTGCGTTACGCCATGGTGCCGTGTATTGCCGTAGAGATTGACGAGCAGTGCAACATCGAGATGAAGAGCGTAGTGGAGTACATCAACCTCGAACTCGAAAGCGACAACATCACCCTCGCAAACAGCGACATCCGCAATCTATTCACTGCGGCCCTCGACCTTGTGGCCGACCACCGCGAGGCACGCCTAAACGCCGAGGTCGAGGCCGAAGCCCGAGCAGCAGCGTCGCTCGCGGCCGGACGCGAGGAGATCATGACCCGACACTCGGCCGAGGGGATAGCCGCGATCGAACGCGCCGAAAAGGAATTGTCGGAGCGCGTGGAGGCCGAACGCATGGACGCCCTCGACCGGTTTGACTCACAGTATGCCGAGCATATCCTCACATCGAGCCCCGACGACTCCGTGCGCACACTCGCCAACGACCTCGCCGCCGACCGGCACCAGCTGAGCAAGATTCACACCAAATACGCCCACGTGGAGACGGAGCGTGAACGACTGAAAACGCTTGTGCCCCGCGCTGTCTACGAGCTCAAATACACCCTGCTCGAACTCCAGCTGCGCGACATGGCACGCCGCCTTGCCGATCCCGCCGCCACACCCTCGGCGCAAATGGAACTTATGCAGCAGATGCAGCAGCTGAGCGAAGTGCGCAAGACCCTCGCCGTATATCTCGGCGAACGCACGCTATCCGCACGCCGCTGATCTCCGCCTCATCACCATCACAGCAAAAAACAGAGACACTGCACTCCCGAGGGCGTTACCTCGCTGAGTGCAGTGTCTGCTTTTATTTGTTGACCGATTAGGCCGGCGGGCGATTACTTGCCGGCGAGAATCTTGTCAATCTGCTTGTCGGCCTTGGCTACGGCCTTGCGGTAGTTCTTTTCGGCCTTAGCCTTTGCGGAAGGAGTCTCAGCCTTCTGCACGGCATCGTAGAGGTCCCAGAGCTTGCAGTCGGCTACGGCTGTCTTCTGAGCGGCGGTGTAGGCGCGTGCGGCAGCGTCGGCGGCCTCCTCGTCGGCGGGAGCGGCGTAGGCATGCTTGTAGCCCTTAGTGTCGTTCCAGTGACCGCGGGTGAAGTCGGGGAAAGTCACGGCAGCGCAGTTGTTGTCCATGGAGAGGGCACCGAGCTCGCCGAGCGAGCACCATTCAGCGAGGTCATACACGTCCATGTCGAGGGGCAGACCGTTCTGGAGGCAGTACACCATACGGGCGTCCATGATGTAGTCCATGCCGCCGTGGCCCATTTCGCGGCCGAGCTCGCCGTACTTGGTGAGAATCGGGTGATAATATTTCTTCACGAGAGCCTCGTACTCGGCCTTGGGGAGGAAGCCGTGGCTCGACAGATTGTCGACTTCGGGCTGCACGCCGCTTGCTTCAAGCTGGCTCTTGTCGAGAGAAATCTCTTCGGTGGGATATTTTGTAGCATAGCCCTTGGTACCGGTAAGCTTGAACAGACGGTTGTAGGGCTGGGGGTTCATCACGTTGTGCTGAATCTCCACCACCTTGCCGTTTTCGGTGCGCATGAGAGTGGTGGTGTGGTCGCCGTTGCGGTAGTCGTTGCAGGGCTTGCCGGTCTTTTTCTCGACATATTCCTTGCCGTGTACCGACTTGGTGTCCATGGCAACGAGAGTTTTGAAGCGGTCGCCGCGGTGGATGTCAAGGCACTGTGCCACCGGGCCGAGGCCGTGGGTAGCGTAAAGGTCGCCGCGGTTCTCCATATTGTACTTCATGCGCCAGCCGAGACCGTCGGGGTCGTCAGCGGGATTTTTCCAATAGTAGTCCCAGAAGTCGTCGAGGTTGTGGATATAGGCGCCTTCGGCACGGAGCACTTCGCCGAACACACCGGCCTGAGCCATGGCGAGAGCGTTGAGCTCGTAGTAGTCATAGCAGCAGTTTTCGAGAATCATGCAGTGCTTGCGGTTCTTCTCGCTGAGGTCGATAAGCTCCCAGCACTGTTCGAGGTTCATAGCCGAGGGCACCTCGATGGCGGTGTTCTTGCCATTTTCGAGAGCGCACTTTGCCACGGGGAAGTGGTGGTCCCAGTCGGTGGCCACATACACGAGGTCCACGTCGGGGCGCTTGCAAATCTCTTCATAGCCATTCTCGCCCGAGTATACATCGGCGGGGGCAAGACCGGCCTTGCGGAGATATTTCTGTGCGTTTTCGGCACGCTCCGGCTCGTAGTCGCAAAGAGCCACGACTTCAACGCCGGGTATATGGGCGAAGCGGTTGACGGCGCCGGGACCACGCATACCGAGACCCACAAACGCTACGCGTACCTTTTCCATTTTGGGCACTGTGAGGCCGAGCACATGTTGCTGACCGGCAGGGCGCTCCGGAGTCTCTACTACCAGAGTTCCTTTTTCCCAATGGGTCTTGGTCGACGGTGACAAGGATTGTGCCGCCATAGGAGCGGCCACAGCCATAGTGGCGGCGAGCGCCAGCATCATCGGCTTCAAGTTAATCTTCATAAACTGGATAGATGATTAGTTTTGGTATGGAGTTAGATTTTATTTGTCTGCAAATTTAAGGATTTTATCTGAATATTTATACAATCGCGCACGGAAACCATATCTTGCATAACATTATTTAAGCCGCAACCAGCGCCACTGATGCCTACGCCTTATTTGCAGGGTCGGGAGATTTGGCTTATCTTTGCATATTACTTAAACACCATAGACACAAGCCATGCATTTTGCCGCCAAAGCTTACGATATATTTGAGGCCGTGACAGCCGACTACCATATTGCCGACGATGTCGACTCGGAATTTTCCAATCCTTACGCCAAAGGGTCGGTCGAAGCGCTTCTCGCTGAGAAAAACCGCGTTGACGCAGTGCAGTGGCACCTCGAAGACATAATCCGCGACCCGCAGATTAACCCCGTGGAGGCACTCGCGCTCAAACGCCGCATCGACAGCTCCAACCAGGTGCGCACCGACATGGTCGAAGACCTTGACACCTACTTCCGCAACCTCTACGCCGAAGTGCAGCCAACGCCCGATGCCACAATCAACACCGAAAGCCCCGCGTGGGCTCTCGACCGCCTGAGCATCCTCGCCCTCAAAATCTACCACATGAAAGCCGAGGTCGACCGTCCTGACGCCGACGCCGGCCACCGCACCCGTTGCGCCGCCAAACTCGCCGTGCTCGAAGAGCAGCGCGCCGACCTTACCGCAGCCATCGACACCCTGCTCGACGACATTGCCGCCGGACGCAAGTACATGAAGGTGTACCGCCAGATGAAGATGTACAACGACCCGGCCACCAACCCCGTATTATACAATAAATGACAGCGCATGCCAACGGCTCCGACGACCGGCGCCCTGTGGTGCTCATCCTGCGCTTCTCGGCGCTGGGCGACGTAGCCATGACATCGCCGGTGGTGACAGCCGCCGCACGGCGGCACCCGTCGGCACGTTTCGTAGTGGTGACGCGCGGATGCTTCGCGCCTTTCTTTCCACCTGAGGTTGAGGTCGAAAGCGTCGATCTCAAAAGCTACAAAGGTCTTGGCGGTCTCCTGCGGCTCGCACGAGAGCTGCGCCACAAATACCGCCCTGCGGCCGTGGCCGATCTGCACGACGTGATACGCACCCGCGTGATTCGCTCACTGATGCGCCTCGCCGGCATACCAGTAGCCACTATCGACAAAGGGCGCGCTGACAAAAAGGCCCTTGTGAGCGGCACACGCCGCGAGCAGCTTGTCAGCATCCCGAGCCGCTACGCCGACACCCTGGCGCGAATAGGGTTCGACCCGGGCATACCGGTGCCCGCACCGCTCGGGCCGGCGCATCCCGTCGACAGCAAGCCGCGCATAGGCATCGCTCCCTTTGCCGCTCATCAGGGCAAAGCTTATCCACTCGGCAAAATGGCTCAGGCCGCCGCTATGATACGCGCTGAGCGTCCCGACGCCCGCATCTACTGGTTCTGCGCCCCCGGCGAAGAGACAGAGCGCGTCAGCGCCATTGCCGCCGAGGGCGACACGGTGGTGCCGACGCTCGGCCTACCAGGCGGCCTCGCAGGCGAGCTCGACCTCATGGCGACGCTCCACGTCATGGTGAGCATGGACTCCGGCAACATGCACCTCGCCGCACTTCACGGCGTGCCGGTGGTGAGCCTGTGGGGTCCGACACACCCCTACGCCGGATTTGCCGGCACCACCTCGCCTGACCGCCTGCGCGTCCAGACCACAATGCCGTGCCGCCCATGCTCGATTTACGGCAACCGCCCGTGTCGGGTGAGCGACGACGGAACATATCCCTGTATCGGGTCGATAGCCCCAGAGGCCGTGGCCCGCATCACACTCTCCACACTTCCACCACGATGAGCAAGAAAAAGAAACAAGAGGAGGAGGCCCCCCTGGCCGACCCGTTTGACATACGCGCCGAAGAACCCGCCCCCGCCGACCGTGACCAGGACAAGGCGCTGCGCCCCGCACGCTTCGACGACTTCCGCGGTCAAAGCAAGGTGGTGGAAAACCTCCGTATCTTTGTCGCCGCCGCGCGCATGCGCGGCGAGCCGCTCGACCATACCCTCCTCTACGGCCCTCCCGGCCTCGGCAAGACCACGCTCAGCAACATCATCGCCAACGAACTCGGCGTAGGCTTCAAAGTCACCTCCGGCCCGGTGCTCGACAAGCCGGGCGACCTGGCCGGCATACTTACCTCGCTCGAGCCCAACGACGTGCTGTTCATCGACGAGATACACCGTCTCAGCCCGGTGGTGGAGGAGTACCTCTATCCCGCCATGGAGGACTTCCGCATCGACATCATGATTGACAAAGGCCCCGGCGCCCGATCGGTGCAGCTCGCCCTCAGCCCGTTCACCCTCGTTGGCGCCACCACCCGCTCAGGCCTGCTCACCTCGCCAATGCGCGCCCGCTTCGGCATCAACTGCTCGCTCGAATACTACGACCATGAGACACTTGAACGAATCATCCTGCGCTCAGCGTCGCTGCTTCGCGTGCGCTGCTCCGGAGAGGCGTCACACGAGATAGCCATGCGCTCGCGCGGCACGCCGCGAATAGCCAACGCCCTGCTGCGCCGCGTGCGCGACTTCGCCCAGGTCAAAGGCTCCGGCAGCATCGACATAGACATAGCGCGCTTCGCGCTCGAAGCGCTCAAAATCGACCGCTACGGACTCGACGAGACCGACAACAAAATCCTCCGCACCATCATCACCAAGTTCAAGGGCGGACCGGTGGGCCTCTCCACCATCGCCACCGCTCTCGGCGAGGACCCCGGCACAATCGAAGAGGTCTACGAACCTTTTCTCATCAAAGAGGGTTTTATTAATCGTACACCGAGAGGCCGCGAGGTCACCGAACTGGCGTGGACCCACCTTGCCGGCGGCGACAAACGCGATTACTACGGCGGCCTCTTTGAATGACGTTTATTCCCTGCCACAACCATTTCATTCACCGCATTACTTCACGTTAACTCACGAGCGCCCGTGACAGTCAGGCGCAAATCCTCATGGGAGCTATCAAAAGCCTTGCCAAAGACACTGTGGTATATGGTGCGAGCAGCATCATAGGCCGCTTCCTCAACTGGTGTCTGGTGCCGCTCTACACCACGGTGTTTCCCGACACGGAGTACGGCGTGGTGACCTACGTCTACTCCTTTACGGCTCTCGCGCTGCTGATACTCATCTACGGCATGGAGACCGGATTTTTCCGTTTCGCCAACCACGACCGCTACAAGGACCCTATGGAGGTCTACTCCACGACCCTCATCTCGCTCGGCGTAAGCTCGACGCTGTTTCTCGTCCTCGCGCTGGTGTTCGTCAATCCGGTAGCCCGGTTGCTTCACTGCCCCTCCCACCCCTCCTATGCGGCCATGATGGCGCTGGTGCTCGCTTTTGACGCCTTCTCGGCCATACCGTTCTGCTACCTCCGCTACCGTCACCGCCCCATGCGCTTCGCGGCCCTGAAACTGCTCGGCATAGCCCTCAACATAGGCTTCAACCTCTTCTTCATCCTCATATGCCCCTGGCTCATGGCAATGGCGCCCTCGTGGGTCGACTGGTTCTACGACCCCGGCTTCGGCATCGGCTACATATTCCTGAGCAACCTTATCAGTTCGGCTGTGGTGACACTGCTTCTTATCCCCGACCTCACCGGCTTCCGCTGGCGCTTCAACGCCGCACTCTGGCGCGAGATGGTAAGCTACTCGTTCCCGCTGCTCATACTCGGCATCGCCGGCATCATGAACCAGACCATCGACAAGCTGATGCTCCCCTACCTCGTAGCCGACAAGACCACGGCCATGTCCCAAGTGGGCATCTACGGCGCCAACTACAAGATAGCCATAGTCATGGTGATGTTTACCCAGGCTTTCCGCTTCGCCTACGAGCCGTTTATCTTCGCCCGCGACAAAGAGGCTGGCTCGACCCGCAAATATGCCGACGCCATGCGCTATTTCATCATCTTCGGACTGGTGATTTTCCTCGGCGTGATGTTCTATCTCCCGGTATTGCGCTACTTCATCGCCCCGAGCTACTTCTCAGGCCTGAAAGTGGTGCCGATAATCATGATTGCCGAACTCTTTTTCGGCATCTTCTTCAACCTCTCGCTCTGGTACAAGCTCACCGACCGCACTATCTGGGGCACATGGTTCTCGCTGCTGGGCCTCGCCGTGACCCTCGCGCTCAACTTCCTGCTCGTGCCCTCAATGGGCTACATGGGCTGCGCATGGGCCGCCCTCGCCTGCTACACCGTCATGATGGTAACTTCGTGGGCCATAGGACGCCGCAAGATGCCTATCCCGTATGCCACGGGGCGTCTGTGCCTCTATTTCCTCGCCGCCATGGCCCTCTACGGCCTGAGCGTCGCCGTCGCCACCGGCCATGAGGCTATTGACCTCAGCGTGCGCACCATCCTCCTGGCCGGCTTCGTCGGAGCCGCCGTAAAATTCGAGCATATACCTCTTCCACACTTGTCAAAACTCCGTAAATCATGAGCACCGGACCCTCACACACCCTTTCCGGCTTCCTTGTCAACTATTTCTCATTCTCAGGCCAGCTCATATCGCAGGCCGAAGCCGAGGAGTCGATTCGTGACGGCGTGTCGTTCAAGGGCACCAACATCGTGATTCTCATCCTCGCCATCCTCATCGCGTCGCTCGGCCTCAACACCAACTCCACCGCCGTCATCATCGGCGCCATGCTCATCTCTCCGCTCATGGGCCCTATCATCGGAAGCGGACTCGGAGTAGGAGTACACGACTTCGACCTCATCAAGCGCTCGCTGCGCAACCTCGCAATGGCCGCCGGCTTCTCGGTTATAGCTTCGACAGTGTATTTCCTTATATCTCCGGTCAACGAGCAGCATTCCGAGCTGCTGGCCCGCACATCGCCCACAATCTACGACGTGCTCATCGCCTTTGTGGGCGGCTTTGCCGGAATCCTTGCCATCGCCTCGCGCAACAAGGGCAACGTGCTTCCCGGCGTAGCAATCGCCACCGCACTCATGCCGCCGCTATGTACCGCCGGCTACGGCCTCGCCACATGGCAGCTGCACTACTTCTTCGGCGCATTCTACCTTTTCATCATCAACTCAATCTACATAGCTTTCGCCACGTTCATAGGCGTGAAGCTGATGAAGTACGAGCACACCACGGCCGCCGACCCCGAGCGATCGAGGCGCGTGATGAAGTGGGTCTATTCGCTCGCAATCCTCACCATGCTGCCGGCGATATACCTCACCTTCAACATGCTGCGCACAAATAAGCTCAACGTCGAAGTCGACAAGTTCGTGACCGAGGAGTGCCGTTTTCCCGCCACGCAGGTAATATCCAAGAAACTGTTTACCGACAACGGCCAGCGCTACCTGCGCCTGACGTTGCTGGGACGCACTCTTCCCGCCGACTCACTCATGCTCGCCCTCGAACCACGCATGCGCTACTACAACCTCGGCGACGTGAAACTCGAAATCCTGCAAGGCGAAGCCGCCAACTCGCCGCAGTTTGACAACGTGAGCGCGCTCACCACCTCGATGCGCGACATCTATCAAGTGACGCAGAGCACTATCGAGCGGCAGCAGAACGACATAGACTCGCTCCGTGCAATCATAGCCGACGAGCGCAGCAACCGCGAGATTGCCCTCAACATAGCCCCCGAAGTGCGAGTGCTCTTCCCCGAGGTGCGCGATCTCGCCATTTCACGCAGCATCTTCGCCGCTACCGAACACGCCGCCGGCAGCTCCGGCACCGATACCGTAAACGTAGCCATGGTATACATGCACAAGCCCCTCTCCCCAACGATGCTGAAACGCTTCCGCGAATATCTGTGCGCCCGTCTGTCGGTCGACAAAATAGAGATAGTAACAATCCCCAACCCCTGACCCCTCCACATGAACAAGCCACTGCGAGTAACATTTATCAGCCACAGCGACACCCTCGGAGGAGCCGCTATCGTCACTTACCGCCTCATGCGCGCACTGCGCCGCGAGGGCGTCGACGCCCGTATGGTGGTCTACACCCGACGCACCGACGACCCCAATGTGGCGGTCATAGCCGGGCGCACCGTGCGCGGCATAGCGTTCATGCGCGAGCGCATACAGATATTTCTCTCCAATCGCTTCTCCCGCGCCAAGCTGTTCAAGGTGTCTACGGCCTCGGCCGGGTGTCGTGTCGCGTCACACCCGTGGGTCAAGGACGCCGACGTCGTGGCCCTCGGTTGGATTAACCAGGGCCTCCTCTCGCTCAAAGGGATAAGGAAGCTCCACCGCCTCGGGAAGCCGCTCGTGTGGACCATGCACGACATGTGGTGCATGACCGGAATCTGCCATCACGCCTACGAATGTGACGCCTACGAGCTCGACGGCTGCGGCAACTGCCAGTTTCTCAGCGGCACGTCGAGCGTAGACCTGTCGCGGAGAGTGTGGCAGAAAAAAATGGACCTCGTGGCGAGAGTGCCGATACGTTATATCGCGGTAAGCCGGTGGCTCGCCGAGAGAGCGTCGCGGAGCCTGTTGCTGCGCGACCGCGAAGTCGAGGTTATACCCAACGCTTTCCCCGCCGAGTATTATTCGCCCGACGAGATTAAGGGGTCGGCCGACCCGCTCGCAGAGGTCGGGGCCAACGATCTGCGCATAGTGATGTGCGCCGCACGCCTCGACGACACAATCAAGGGATTGCCTTACGCCATAGAGGCACTCAACTATATCTTCGACAATGAGCCTGAGCTCGCGCGCCGCATGACGGTGGTATTTGTGGGCGAGATTCACAATCCCGCTGCCCTCGACGGGCTGCGAATGCCCTACGTTGCTCTCGGCCGCGTCAACGACACGTCAATCCTGCGCCTCATCTACGGCCACTCGCACATAGTGCTCTCGACGTCGCTCTACGAGACTCTCCCCGGCACCCTCATCGAGGGTCAGGCCATGGGCTGCATACCGGTTACGTTCGGCAGGGGTGGCCAGGCCGACATTGTCGACCACAAGGTCAACGGCTACATAGCCGAGTACAAGGACACTCATTCTGTGGCCGAAGGCATCATCTGGGCCATCAACAGCGGCATTTCGCGCGACGAACTCCACGACTCCGTGGTGAAGCGCTTCTCGTCGCCTGCTATTGCGGCGCGCTACATCGAATTATTCGGCGAGTTGCTGGCAGGCGGCTCCGACAAACCGGCGTGAACATGGACCCCGTATCGCTGATAGCCATAGGAGCCGGCAACCGCCTTCGCACCTACATGCATTACATCGAGACACACCCCGACAAGGCACGCCTCGTCGCCGTGGTCGATCCCGACAGGGTGAGACGCGACAGCCTCGCCGAACGCGCGGGAGTGCCGCCTGAGCGCCGCTATGCCGATTATCACACCATGTTTGCCGACGGCATCAAAGCCGACGCTGTAATCGTCGCTACCCCCGAGAACCTGCATTTCGAGCCTGCCATGATGGCCCTCGACGCCGGCTATCACCTGTTGCTGGAAAAGCCCGTAGCGCAGAGCTACGGCGAGTGTGTCGCCATTGCCGACAAGGCCCGCGCCGCCGGGATGCTCGTTTCGGTGTGCCACGTGCTCCGCTACTACCCTATTTTTGTCAAGATAAAGGAGATGATTGAATCGGGCGAGTACGGCAAGGTGATTTCCATACACCACACCGAGGAGGTGGGTATCGACCGCGCCACACACAGCTTTGTGCGCGGCTCCATGAACCGAGAGAAAGATAGCAATCCCATGCTGCTCGCCAAGTGCTGCCACGATCTCGACCTGCTGCTGTGGATGACCGGCGCCCACTGCCGCCGCGTGTCATCGTTTGGCTCCCTGCGATGGTTCCGCGCCGACAACGCGCCCACCGACTCCGCCGGGCGGTGCATCGACTGTGCCGCCGAGCCGCGCTGCCCGTTCTCGGCGGTCGATCTCTACCGCACACGCGGCGAGTGGACACGTAACTTCATCCCCGCTCCCGGCGAGACGATAGCACAGGTCATCGACCGCCAGCTCCGCGAGGGGCCGTTCGGACGATGCGTCTATCGCTGCGACAACGACGTTGTCGACAATCAAGTAGTGACGATGCAGATGACCGACGGCATGCTCGTGACTCTCAGCGTCAACTTCTTTACACAGCGCGATTGCCGCGACACCGACATAAAGCTCACCGGCGGCGAGATTAGCTGCGACGGCGTGACACTGCGCGCACGCGATTTCAAGAGTCGCCGCACCACGACCTACGATTTCTCCCATCTGGCGAAGATGAAATATCACGGCGGAGCCGACATGGCGCTGATCAACGATTTTGTCGATGCAGTAAGGAACGGAGGAGGACGTCTGCTCACCGGTATCGACGATTCGCTCGAAGCCCACCGCGTAATCTTCGAGGCCGAAAAAAGCCGCCTCACGGGCACTACCGTGATTTTTGGCGACTGACGCCTGAAAAAATTTTATATTTTTATTTCACTATCAATCACCACATTACTCCATCATCAAATAAAAATCGACAAAAAAGTTGTCGAAATATTTGCGAGAACCAAAAAGTCGTCGTAACTTTGCAACCGCAAACGGGAAACAACGACACCCGCAAGCAAGAGAACATTCAACATCTCCAAGACACAGAATGTCATTCCACACGGTGTGGTAGTTCAGCTGGTTAGAATACCTGCCTGTCACGCAGGGGGTCGCGGGTTCGAGTCCCGTCCATACCGCAAGAGGAGAGAGGAGAATGACCCGATGTTTGGCTTCGGCCTGCTCGGGTCATTCTTTTTTATATCCGTATGATTCCTCCATTCATCATGCCATGACCACCACAGCCACATCACCCGCCGTGCGCGGCCGCCTCGCATCTCTCGACATCCTGCGCGGCTTCGATCTCTTCATGCTCGTATTCTTGCAACCTGTGCTCGTCGCCGTCGGAGCCGCTGTCGACGCCCAATGGTACGACGTGCTGCTATATCAGCTTGACCACGAAGTGTGGGAGGGCTTCCGCGCGTGGGACCTCGTGATGCCCCTCTTCCTGTTCATGGTGGGCGCCGCCCTCCCCTTTTCGCTCGCCAGATATATCGACGGGCGGTGCGAACGCCGCAAAGCCTACACCCGCATCATGCGGCGCTTCCTGCTCCTGTTTCTACTGGGCATGGTGGTGCAGGGCAATCTGCTCGCCCTCGACCCCGGCGCTATCACTATCTACACAAACACTCTCCAAGCTATCGCAGTAGGCTATCTGGTGTCGGCGGTGGTGCTGCTCAACTGCGGTCTGCGCGGACGGCTCGCCGTCACGGCTGCCTTGCTTGTCATCTACTGGATTCCGATGCACCTCTGCGGCGACTACACCCTCGAAGGATCGTGGGCCTATGCCGTCGACGCCGCCGTCATAGGGCCGTTTCGCGGCGACACTACCTACACCTGGATATGGAGCTCACTGACATTTTCCGCTACCGTGATGATAGGCGCGCTCGCCGGAGAGCTTATGAAAAACGACCGCAGGCTTCCGCGCCCGCGCATCGCCGCTATTCTTGCGGCCTCAGGAGCGGCCCTCATTGCCGCAGGACTGTTGTGGAGCGTCGAGATGCCGATAATCAAGCGCATCTGGACCTCATCGATGACGCTCTACGCCGGGGGATTATCACTCCTGCTCATGGCCGCCGCATATTGGTGGATTGACTGCCTCGGCCATTCACGCGGCCTCGGCTGGCTCAAAGTCTACGGCATGAACGCAATCACGGCCTACATTCTCGGCGAGGTGGTGAGCTTCCGATCCATTGTGGCCTCACTGAGCTACGGCCTGCAACATATCATCGGCACCGAGTGGTATGCCGCATGGCTCACTTTCGGTAACTTCATCATCCTATATCTCATCCTCCTCGTGATGTACAGGCGCGGCATATTCGTCAAGCTCTGACGCTACACTTGCCGACCCCGATAATTTTAATTATTTTTGCATTCAGAAGATTAAACCGACGGCCACCGCGCGTCTCTAATTGTTATAGCAGCAGGCGACTGCCTTTTACCTCTTGTAACACAACACTTAAATCTTCATGCAATGAAACAGACAATCATCTCCCGCTTCCTCACGGCTTCGAGCCACAGGAGCATACTTGTCGCCACACTGTGCATGGTAATACCTATGTGCTCGGTCATCACCGCCGCTGCGGCGGATCAACGCCGTGGAGGCGAACGCACCGAGCAGCGTCGTGACAACAACGGGCGACGCAGCAACGAAGGCAACCGTGATAAAGACCGCCGCGACAACCGCGGACAGCAGCGTAAGAAAAACGATAACGCCTCAGCCGTAAAACACGACACACACAAGCACCACCAAAGCACCGGAACACGCCCCGGCAACAACACTAAGCCCGGTAACAACACAAAGCCATCGACACGTCCCGGCGGAAGCCTCAACAACAACGGCTATCGCCCCGGTGCCGCCGGAAACAACAACCAAAACAAGCCCGGCAACAACACTAAGCCCGGCAACAACGTAAAACCGGGCCCCGGCAACAACAACAAGCCGGGCAACAACGTCAAGCCCGGCAATATCGGGAATCACCGTCCCAACAACAATCACGGGCCATCGCATAACTGGAAGCCGGGCCACCCCAACCAAGTGCGCCCCGGAGCACCAATCCACCGTCCGGTAGTAGCTCCTCCACCCATGCGCCCCATGCGTCCGGCCCACTTCCACGGCTATCATCGCCCCGTGCCACCTCCCTCATGGCGTCCCGGCCCGCGGCCCCTCTTCTCCACCGTCCTCGGCCTCGCTTTCGGCTCGGCAATCAGCGCGGGCATCGACGCTCTCATCACTGCCGGCTATACCGTCGACGGCTACTACGACAACAACGTTTATGTCAACGACGTGGTGCAGCTCAATATGCGCTGGCCATTCGGAGTGCTCCAATACAACAACGCCGGCTGCCTCGTAGGCTCCGAGTTCGCCTACTCGTCCGACTGGCGCGACCTCAACCGCTACAACATGGCTTTCAGCCGCCTCAGCTCGCTCTACGGGCCGCCGGTACAAAGCTCCTCGCAAGGCGGCAACCTCTCCTCCACTTGGTGGGGACCGGGCGGTCAGTATGTGACGCTCCGCTTTGACTACCGCGCCCCGATGCAAGGCGGCAAACGGTTCTATACCACCCTCTCCTTCGGCATGTAACATATCACCCACAACCTGATTATGACAAACGGTTTTCTCCGAGTGGCGGCCGCTGTGCCGCCGGTGAGCCCGGCCGACGTCGCAGCCAACACAGAAGGCATAATCGCACTGGCAGGCGAGCTCGATACCAAAGGTGTCGAGCTCGCTGTCATGCCCGAGATGTGCGTCACCGGCTACACTTGCGCCGACCTTTTTCATTCATCGACACTCATAGCCGCAGCCGCCGACGGGCTCAGGCGCATAGCCGAGGCAAGCCGCGACTGGAAACTGACACTCGTGGTCGGTGTCCCTGTGTCGACCGGCACCTCGCTGCTCAACTGCGCCGCCGTCGTCGCCTCGGGCGAGGTGAGAATGATGGTCGCCAAACAGTTCCTTCCCACCTACAATGAGTTTTACGAGCGTCGCTGGTGGTCGCCGGGCCCCGACGGCCAACCGCGCACGTTCGAGTGCGCGGGCGCAGTGGTAGGCGTCGAGATATGCGAGGAGCTGTGGACGCCGCAACCTCCGTCGGGCCGCGCCGCCCTCGCCGGAGCACACGTCATAGTCAATCTGTCGGCCTCCGACGACCTCATAGGCAAGTACGACTACCTGCGCGGACTCGTGGCGCAGCAGTCAGCCCGCTGCCTGTGTGCCTACGCCTACGCGTCGGCGGGCTACGGAGAGTCGTCGACCGACCTAGTGTATTCCGGCAAGGCCCTCATTGCCGAACGCGGCACCATGCTTGCCGAGAACGACCGCTGGAATCCCGAGTCACGCTACGTTATCGCCGACATTGACACCGAGGCAATAGAGCGCGACAGAATCCACACCACCTCGTTCGCCGACTCGGCTGTCGCCGCCGGAGTCACCCCGGCAGCAGCGACACTATCCGACCGACACAGCGACCCCGTGTGGCTCCCCGAGTATCGGAGCATCGACCCGCACCCGTTCGTCCCCCCGCGCGCCGACGACCGCAACAGCCGCTGCACAGAGATAGTCAACATACAGACCGCCGGACTGGCGCGCCGCCTCGACGCCATACACTGCCGCTCACTCACAGTAGGCATTTCGGGCGGACTCGACTCCACCCTCGCGCTACTCGTTGCCGCACGCGCTTTTGACCGTCTCAATCTGCCGCGCACAGGCATTATCGGCGTGACGATGCCCGGATTCGGCACCACCGGGCGCACCTATGACAACGCCCTCTCACTCATGCGCGGCCTCGGCGTGACGATACGCGAAGTGCCGATAGCCGAAGCCGTCAATCTACACTTCCGCGATATAGGCCACGACCCGGCCTTACACGACATAACCTACGAGAACTCACAGGCACGTGAGCGCACGCAGATTCTCATGGACATCGCCAACCAGACCGGTGGAATCGTGCTCGGTACCGGCGACCTGTCGGAGCTTGCGCTCGGATGGGCCACCTACAACGGCGACCACATGTCGATGTACGGCATTAACTGCGGCGTACCCAAAACCCTCGTGCGCTACCTTGTGGAGTGGTTTGCCGACCGTCACCGCGACGCGGGAAACACCGTCGTGGCCGACACCCTGGCCGACATCGTAGACACCCCGGTAAGCCCCGAGCTGCTCCCCCCCGACGCCGACGGCAACATAGCGCAGAAAACGGAAGACACCGTGGGCCCGTACACGCTCCACGACTTCTTCCTCTACTACACACTGCGCTTCGGCTTCTCCCCCACGCGCATATATCAGCTCGCGCAGGTTGCTTTCCGAGGCACGCCCTACGGCGACCGCGCCCTCATCCTGAAATGGCTGAAAGTGTTCTTCCGACGCTTCTTCACGCAGCAGTTCAAGCGCTCATGCCTCCCCGACGGGCCCAAGGTGGGCAGCGTGTGTCTGTCGCCGCGCGGCGACTGGCGCATGCCCTCCGACGCGTCAGCGGCCCTGTGGCTCGCCGAAATCGACCGCCTCACCACAGCAGCGGAGGCTTAGGCCTGTACCGTCCCGGACTGATGTCTGCGGCCGCCGGAAGCTGCGATATGACGTAGAGCGCAATGGCGCGGGTCATGAGCATATCGTCGTGATAACCGGGGCGCGCGGCGTAGGCGCCCGTGGCGTTGACCTCATAAGTCAGCATCTCGTCGAGCGCACCGGCGCACCGCTCTATGAGGCCTCCGTCGCGCACAGCGGCTATAAGTGCTGATATTGCCGCTGTCTTTGTCCTACGGTTGGTGTGGAATCCCGGACGCGTGGCACTCCCGCCGTCGACCCTTTCCACACACTCGCGCACATACAGATTGCGGTAATGGTTGCGAAGCTCGCCGAGCATATACAGCGATGCGTCGGATGCCGCGGCTACTCCGCCGCTTTCAAGGCTGTTGCTCTCTATTACAAGCAGCGCTTCGCGGTAATATGCGGCAAGCGCGGCCGCCTGCCAGCACACGATGTCGTGGTCGGCATGGCCGCGCCATTGCGCCACAACCTCGGCGGCCCCGTGGTCGCCGCAACGGTCTACCACCGCTATCACCGACCAATCCGACGATGCGGCTCGGCCACCGATGTCGACCGTGACGACGTAGCGCGTCGACGCCCCCGTCATGTCGGGGCGCTTCCATATCCGCAGAGGGCCGTTGGAATCAGCCACGGGATGCACGTCTTCAAGGGCGCGCGGCCCTGTCAGCGCGGCGCCGACGATACGCCCCGTAAGCTCCGGGGCGCGGCAATCGGCCCTCATCGCCTCGACCGCCGCTTTATCGAACACCCCTGCACAGGTGTTGACAAAGGCCTCCGTCGGCGAGGCCGGAAATTCAGCCTCCATAGCGCTGTCGGTGGGATATTCGCCGCGTTTGAGCCGCCGCCACGCTATCTGACCGAGCGTAAGCCCCTGCTCCTCCATCGCTTCCTCATACGGCGTGAGGGTCGACGCCACTTCGCGCCGCTCCTCGTCGCTGAGCAGGAGCCGGTAGCGGTCTATCTCATGCCACGGCACGAACATCGGCTTGTAAGCGCCCATGCCTTTTTCGGCGTCGCGCCACATGTTGTAGAAAAAACTGCCTATGCCGTTGGCCGAGCTTTCGAGGATGATTGCAGAGTAAGGCACCAGCGGCACCGAACCGCTCACGGTGCGGATGAAGTCGGTGGGACTGCGCCGCCCCGACTCTGCCCAGAAGGCTACCTCCGACAGATGCGCGAGCGCGAAGTCGTTGCCACGCAGGGCGTCGGGCGACATTGAGGTGCCAATGTCGATTGTCGAACCGGTGCCCGCTATCTCCACCTTGCTCCGGCTCCCCGACACCGTTTTGAGCTTGGGCTCGCAGTCGGCCGGCCACAGCTGGCGCGGATAGTCGGCAAGCATACCGCCGTAGAGGCCTCGCAGGGTCGAAGAGGTGTCGCGCACATGGGCGCAGACGATTGAGTGCCAGCATGGTTTGTGGATTATCTGTATGTAGGCAAAATACATCTGCACCAGCGTTGAGCCGCCCCACTGGCGCGCTTTGAGCATGATGAAGCGCAGCGGTCGCCCGGCCATGCGGTCGGCTTCCAGCATGGCCGTAAACCGCCGCTGTGGGGCGTTGAGGCGAAACGGTATGCGACGCCCCGTCTCTTTGTCGCGTATCTTGACGCAGGTCACGGCCCAGTACTCGAAGTCATAGCGGAAACGAAGGCGGTCGAACTCGCGCCGGCACCCAACGCGCTTCCATTCCGGGTCGTCGAGCATCGCCGGAGGCAGAAACATCTTCCAGGCAATACGTGCGCACGCCGGAGCAGTCGCCTCCACGCGCATTATCAGCGAGCCGGCGCCGGTCACGGGATCATATTCATGTTCGCGCCGCATACGTTCGGCCTCACGCTGCGCGTCGCGTTCCAGCATTGTGTCTATGTCGGTGTATCGATTCATGATGTAAGTGTGTAAGTAAATGATATGTCGGTCAGTCGGGTATCGGGTGCCGCAAGTCCGACGAGCGTCGTCACAGCGGTGCCGCACGTTGGCAACGGGAGCCTGAAAGCGAGGGGCGATCGGAAGTCGCCCGCTATCGTTACGCTCCACAATGGCGACACGGCCGCATAGGGGTCGGCAAAACCCGCGGGGGCTATGCTCAGCGTCCCGCTGAAACGTCCGCACACCCCGGCCGTCACGCCGCGCAGGGCCACAGGACGGCTCGCATCGGGACGGACGCACCACTCTATCGGCGTAAGCTCCAAGCTATCGGCAACAGAGGCGTCGTAGAGCGCTTCGGTCGAGGTTAGCCACAGCTTGTGGCCACACGTCGCTATCGCCTCCACGTCAAACGGAAAGCGGCGCAGACCCACGTCGCTGGAAGCATCTATCGCCCTTACGCCGTCCGAGGCGCTTAGCATATACAGCTCGCCCGACGACGGCTCATAGCCGAGAGCCGCGCCGGCGAGGTCGGTCGACCGCAACAGCGTGGAAGCACGCCCTCCGCGCAGACTCACTATCTCGTCGCCGTAGTCGGTGACAGCGGCCACATATTCTGGCGTCGCCGCCACGGCCTCCTTGCGGCTCACGGCCCGCCTGTCGAGCAGTGATGCGGTTGGAGCGCCGCGACGCGCGCCTACGGCAATGCTGAGCGTGCCGTCGGCGGTAAAAGCGTAGAAATGCGCGCAGCCGGGACTGAGGGCAGCACTACCCAGTCGGGGCGCTGCCTCCACAGCGACAATGGCGGCGAGGCTCATAGTACAGCGCGACAGCAACGAGAGGGGCGATGCAGCCGACGCCACGCCCACATCTCCACGCATGCCGTCGATGTCGGCCCACAGCACTACGTCGCCGCTCACGGCTCCGCAGCGGGCGGTGAAGCCGCTGCCGGCCACGACCTCGCCCACAGGCGTACTGACAGCCGTCGGAATATCAACCAAGACCGACTGAGGTGTGCCGGCATCGGCTTTCAGCACCGATTGGAGCGGAACGTCCATAGCCGCCGACCTCGCAGCGAGTTCGGTGATTACAGCGACACGCGCCTCGCCCGAGGCGGGACGCTCCACACGCATACGCCACGACGCCGTCACCGCCGGCGCAGCGCTCAACGCCACTTCCAGGCCTACGGTGCCTGCACTCCATGCAGCGTCAGTACCGGCATCACGTTCGCCTATCGTCACACGCAGCTTCATCACCTTGACGCTCAACGTCACAGGTGCGAGAATGCCGCTGTCGGCCACCGTAGCATAGGCCGCATCCACCGCGCTGCCGCCCTCTACGGCGACACGGCCACGCGACCCCACGGGGGAGCCCGCGCCGTCAAGCTTGCGCACCTCGGCTGTCAGCGTCACCCCGGCAGGCAGTATGCGAGCGGACAAAGCGTCAGCGCGTGCCACGATTCGCTGCCACGCCTCCGCAAGATGCTCTTTTAGCTTGGCTGAATCGTCCACCGACAGCGCTCCGTCGCGCAGCCCCGACATATCCGTGATAGTAAGAGCCGGAGTGCTCTCGGTGAGAGTCGCCACCTCAGTCAGCGTCAGCTCCACAGGGGGCAAATCAGGAATCGTGCCGAGCCACACAGGCTTGCCGCCGCGAAGGGCCACATGGTGTGCGCCCGCCGATGTCATCACGATAGCATGGTCGCCCCCGGCCACTGCGCAATACACCTCCGACCCCTCCCCGAGCCGCGCCAACAGAGCCGGCTCCGACTCATCCTCGCGACGTAGCGCATACAACCCTTCGCCGCACACGGCAACAACATGGCCCGAGGCCATGTGACACAGCGGTCTCAGCGGCAAAGCCGCCACTTTTCGCGGGAGGCCCACGGCCTCGTAACCGCCCGTGCGGCAACGCCGCAGATTAGTAGTGGATAGCGTCAGTGCGCCTCCGTTCACAGTCATCTTCTTCATAGTATTGGAATTAAAAACATAACGGGCCGCTTAGGCGACCCCACATCGCTGCAAAAATACCGCCGCTCCTCCCGGCTCCGCTGTCAAAATGCCCCCGTCGGATACCACAGCCGCTCGCCATGCAGCCGGGACCACGGATGTTGTCAGAACAGTCCGGGTCGTGAATTGCCTGAAAAGTACGAATTATGCCCCACAGCATCCGTGTTCCCCCACTCCCCTTCATTTTCGTCAATTTTCGGCGCTGATTTTTGGAACGTTGCGGGATAATACCTATTTTTGTAATTTGTAGGCTGTATATGCATCCCCCACCAGGGAGATACGCGCCACCAAGCAAACCCATTCAGTCAACACTTCAACGCCCGACCGAGCCATGACAACCGCCGAAGAAGATGCCTTAATCGATGCCGAGTTCAACGACCTGCTCCGGGGCTATCTCAACAGCAACCACCGCAAAAAGGTCGAAATCATCGAACACGCCTTTCGTTTCGCACGCAAGGCCCACCGCGGTGTGCGCCGTCGTTCGGGCGAGCCTTATATCCTCCACCCCATTGCCGTAGCCAAGATTGTGAGCCGCGAGATAGGTCTCGGCTCCACGTCGATATGCGCCGCACTGCTTCACGACGTAGTCGAGGACACAGACTACACCGTTGAAGATATAGAGGGCCAGTTCGGCACCAAGATTGCACGCATCGTCGACGGCCTTACCAAAATCTCAGGCGGCATATTCGGCGACCGCGCCTCGATGCAGGCCGAGAACTTCCGCAAGCTCCTGCTCACCATGAGCGAAGATATACGCGTGGTGCTCATAAAGATGGCCGACCGCCTGCACAATATGCGCACCCTCGGCTCGATGGCGCCAAACAAGCAGTACAAGATTGCAGGCGAGACACTCTATATCTACGCGCCGCTCGCACACCGTCTCGGACTATTCGCCATAAAGACGGAGCTTGAAGACCTCAGCTTCCGCTACGAGCATCCCGCCGAATACGAGCGCATATCAGCCCTCATACGTCACAGCGAGGAGCGGCGGACGTCGGTCTACAACGATTTCTCGGCGCCAATCAAGGAGAGCCTTGAACGCATGGGGCTGAAATTCACGGCACAGTCGCGCCTGAAAAGCGTCTATTCCATTTGGCGCAAGATGGAGACAAAGCATGTGCCCTTTGAGGAGGTCTACGACCTCTACGCCATGCGTATCATATTCGATTGCGACGACCCTGCGGCAGAAAAAGCCGTGTGCTGGCAGATTTACACCGCCATTACCGACCTCTACCGACTGCATCCCGACCGCACGCGCGACTGGATTTCGGCCCCCAAGGCCAACGGCTACCAGGCCCTCCACCTCACCGTCATGGGCCCCGACGGCAACTGGATTGAGGTGCAGATACGCTCGCGCCGCATGGACGAGATAGCTGAAAAGGGATTTGCCGCACACTGGAAATACAAAATCGGCGACAACAGCGACGAAGAGAGCGAGCTCAACGTGTGGCTCCGCACTATCAAGGATATTCTCGACGACCCCAACCCAAACGCCATCGACTTCCTCGACACGCTTAAACTCAACCTGTTCGCGTCGGAAATAGTGGTGTTTACCCCCAAGGGCGAACTCGTGACACTCCCCGCAGGCGCCACCGTGCTCGACATGGCTTACAGTCTGCACTCGCAACTCGGCGACAAGTGTATCGCCGGCAAAGTCAACCACAAACTCGTGCCACTGAGCCACAAACTAAGCTCGGGCGACCAGGTGGAGGTGCTCACCTCTCAGAATCAGGTACCCAAACCCGAGTGGCTCGAATTTCTCGCCACAGCCAAGGCACGCACACGCCTGCGCGCCGCACTGCGACGCATACAGCAGCCCGACATCGACCGCGGACGCGAAATGGTGGCCGACTATCTGCGCGAGCGTGAGGTCGAGCCTACCAACGAGGTCATCACCAAGATGATGGCCTACTTCCACGTTACCACACGCGAGGACCTGTACCTGCGGCTCGGCAGGGGCGACATCACGCTTGAAGGCTACATCGTGCGCCGCGACAACGACAAGGGCATCCTTCGCAAGATACTCAGCCTCGGACGCCGCAAATCGGCCGATAAGTCCGACAGCGGAAGCGCCCCCACAGTCGCGCCCGTGCCGTCAGGCATCAACACCAAGGCGCCCTACTGCCTCCACTGCGGCGACGACGGCCAGAACTTCATCTTCTCCGACTGTTGCCGCCCTATACCGGGCGACGACGTAATGGGATTCATCAACGACCTCGGCCAGGTCGAGGTCCACTCCCTCACCTGCCCGCGGGCACAAGTACTCAAAGCCACCTACGGCAACCGCCTCCTCTCCACCACCTGGGAGGTAATATCGCAGAAATTCCAAATCGGGATGCTCATACGCGGCATCGACCGCCACGGCATACTCACCGAGCTCACCGCGCTCATCTCCACGCAGCTCGGCATCGACATACGCGCCCTCCACATCGAGGCCGACAACGAGGTATTCGAGTGTCGCCTCGAAGTCAAGGTCGAGGACCGCGGAGTGGCCGACCAGCTTATGGTAAAGCTAAGGAAGATAAAAGGCGTGGAAAGCGTAGTACGTATCTAATTTCCCTCCTCACCGACAACAAGCCATGAACATATCACCCCGCTACAATCCCCTCTCGTCGGCCGACGCCCAGACAGGTGTATGGAGCCACAGCTGGATAAAATGGCTCATTCTCGCCGCAGCCGTAATCATCGTGGGCTACTGCCTGCCCCGCGACCATGCCAGCAATTACAGCTACGAGGAGGGGCGCCCATGGAACTACTCGCTGCTCACAGCCCCGTTTGACTTCGCAGTGCGACCCGACTCCGCCACGGTGCGAGCCGCCAAGGACAGCATCGACCGCATATTCGAGCCGGTCTACACCCGCGACGCCTCAGCCGACAAGCTACTCATAGGCGAAGTGAGCAACCGCATAGAGAAGAATCCCGACGTGCACCTCTCGCCCGGCGAACGCAACCGACTCATCTCGGCCATACGCCGTGTCACCGAGGGAGGCATCGTCAACCCCGACACATACGCCGACATACGCGCCGGACGACTCCGCACCGTGCGCATGATTCACAACAACACCACCGTCTCGATTCCCACCACCAACTATCTCTCGGCACGCGCGGCCTACGCCCGCATCGACTCTATTCTCGCCGACACACGCTATCGCGACGCTATCGCCGTAATCAACCTGCCCGAACTGCTGCAACCCAATGTGGTGCTTGACACCGTCACCAACGCGCGACTGCTCGCCGAGCGCTACCGCGTAGCCACAGCCTCGTCAAAGGTCTATGTCAAGGGCGAGCGCATAATTGACCGCGGAGAGGTGGTCGACAGCGAGAAAATCCAGGCCCTCAACTCGTTTGAGGCCGAAATCATGGAGCGCGGCACCACCGACAACACCTCGTCGGCCTTTCCCGCAATAGGCCGTCTGCTCTATCTCCTGCTGCTATTCGGTGCCCTATACCTCTATCTGTTCTTTTTCCGACCCGACTACTTCCGCAAGCCGCGCACGGTGGCGTTCCTGATGCTTATCACCACCGCCTTCATACTATTCGCGCTGCTAATGGCAGCAACCTTCCCCTCCGGCCTATACCTTGTGCCATTTACTATGGTGGCGATAATAGTGCTTGTATTCCTCGACTCCCGAACGGCCTTTTTCACCTACCTCACCACCATACTCGGCGCCGCCCTGGTAGCCACATTCTCGCTTGAATTCATCTTCCTGCAATGGGTGGCCGGCATAGTGGCGGTCAACGCCATACGCGAGCTCACCAAACGCTCTGAGCTCATCCGCGCCGCCGCCCTGGTGTTTGCCGCCTACGCCGTGTCGTTCGTGGCCATGGAGATAATCCAGAGCGGCACACTCGCTCATCTCGGCGTGCGTATGTTCGGCTACTTCGGCATCAACGCCGTGTTCATCTCGTTTGCCTACATATTCATGTTCGTGTTGGAGAAGATTTTTGGCTTCACTTCCCGAGTGACCCTCGTGGAGCTTTCCGACATCAATCATCCACTGCTGCGCGAGCTCTCCGAAGAGTGCCCCGGCACTTTCCAGCACTCTATGGCTGTGTCGACCCTCGCTACGGCCGCCGCCAACCGCATAGGCGCCAAGGTGCAGCTCGTGCGCGCCGGCGCCCTCTACCACGACATCGGCAAGATAGCCAACCCCGCTTTCTTCACCGAAAACCAGCACGGCGTCAACCCTCACGACGCTCTCGACCCGCTGCAAAGCGCCAAAATAGTGATAAGCCACATATCAGAGGGCCTCAAACGAGCCGAGAAAGCCAAGCTACCCGCCGTGTTGCGCGACTTCATAGTGCAGCACCACGGCCGCGGCACGGCACGCTACTTCTACACCACCTACTGCAACTCCCATCCGGGCGAGCAGGTCGACCCGGCCCCATTCACCTATCCAGGCCCCAACCCCACCACACGCGAAGCCTCGATACTGATGATGGCCGACGCTGTGGAAGCCGCGTCGCGCTCGCTCTCCGACCACTCCCCCGAAGCCATAACCGCGCTCGTCAATCGCATCATCGACTCACAGGTCGACGAGGGACTGCACCGCGACTCCCCCATATCGTTCCGCGACATCAGCGAGATTAAGGACACTTTCATATCCCGTCTGGGCACTATGTTCCATGGCCGCATACCTTATCCCGAACGCAAAAAGGACGCCGCCACGGCGGTAACGGCTGCGGGCGCGACCTCCTCTTCCTCATCACCCTCCTCTCCCGTCAAGGGAGCCTGAACCACGCTCCTCATCAACACCACATTTCAGCCATGCGAATTATCTTCTCTCTCATACTGCTGTGTGCCGGCACCGTCTGTGCCGCCGCTCAGAGTCTACTCGACAACCTGCCCCGCGAGACACCCGACCTCGACTCTATCTACAACGAGATTACCGATCGCACTTCGCCTTACTATTATCCACGGCTCATGGAGGAGTTTGAGCGCAACGACACCACCATGAAGCTCGACAAGTACCGCCGTCTCTATCTCGGAGCCATGCTCCGGGAGGACTACGACGCCTACCGCCCGTCGGGCTATCATGCCGCCGACCCCGCCGCACAAATCACCGGCACCATGCTCACGCGACAGGAGTGCGACACCATCATACGGTATGCCAACACTGCCCTTGCCGACAATCCGTTTGACTTAGTGCAGATGATCAACCTGTCGCGCGCGCTCCGTGCCCGCGGACGCACCTCGCTCGCCGACATCTGGAACTACAAACTGCGCATGCTTCTTACGGCAATACTCTCGACCGGCACCGGAGCCGACGAGGAAAACGCATGGTTCGTCATAGAGCCTCAACATGAATATATCCTGCTCAACGCCCTCGGCCTCACCGCCAAGACCCACCTCTTCATTGAGCCTTATTACGAATATATCAAAGTAGCCGACACCGAGGGCCACGACCTCGGCGGCTTCTATTTCAACATAGCTGCGCCACTTGAAGAGTACTGGCGCAAGCATCCTACTGAATAACCTGTCAATCATCCATGAACTTGCTGAAATTTCTCGTTGCGGCTGCGGCGACAACAGCCGTCGCTTTGGGCGCGGCGGCCTCAGCTCCCGCCGACACCATAACCATCACTTCGACGCTTCTTCCCAAGCCGATGCAAGTGACAGTAGCGCACCCCGACGGGCCAGGACCGTTCCCCACGCTCTACTTGCTCAACGGCCACGGCGGCCATTACCGCACATGGCCCTCGCTGGTCGACATTGATTCCGTCGCCGAGGCCAACGGCTGGGTTGTCGTGTGTCCTTCGGGCATGAACAGCTGGTACTGGGACGCCCCCGAGCGCACGGAGATGAAAATGGAAAGTTTCTTCACCACCGAGCTTGTAGCGGCAATCGACTCGCTCTACCCTACCATACCCGCTCCCGAGGCGCGCGCCATAACAGGCCTCAGTATGGGCGGCCACGGTTCGATCTGGCTCGCCCTGCGTCACCCCGACATCTGGGCCCACGCAGGATCCACGAGCGGCGGTGTCGACATACGCCCTTTTCCCGGCTCATGGAATCTCAGCGATCTGATAGGTCAGCGCGATTCAGTGCCCGACGTATGGTACGCCCACACCGTGCGCAGCCTTGTCGACTCGATGCCCGACTCCGTGCTCCGCTCCGTCGACATGTTCATCGACTGCGGCACCGAGGATTTTTTCTACACCGTCAACTGTCAGCTCGACTCCGTGCTGTCAACGCGCCGCATACCCCACGTGTTCGCCACGTCGCCCGGCGCACACAACGGCACATACTGGTCGCACTCCATCATCACTCAGCTCAATCACTTCGCCTCGACAATGACAACCAACCGCAATGAAAACGCACGCACCGTGGAAATCGGTTCGCCGCGCATGAGAGTGTTTCTGCCGTCGGCATCGCTCGCCACAGGCCAAGCCGTGATATGCTGCCCCGGCGGCGGCTACTCCATGGTGGCCGCAGAGCACGAGGGCTACGCCTGGGCGCCTTTTTTCAACTCGCTCGGCATAGCTTTCGCGGTAGTGGACTACCGGTTGCCACACGGCGACCGCTCAATACCGCTCGGCGACATAGAGCGCGCATTCAAGATTATGGCCGACAGCGCCTCGGCATGGCATATCGACCCCCGCAACATCGGCATCATGGGCTTCTCGGCCGGCGGACATCTCGCGTCCTCGGTAGCCACGCACAATCCCGGCGGCGTGAATCCCGCCTTCCAGATTCTTTTCTATCCGGTGATTTCGCTCGACAGCGCCGTGACACATCAGGGCACACGCAACGGATTTCTCGGCACCGCACCCGACGAGGCACTTGTGAGCGAGTGGTCATCTGACCTCGCCGTCACCCCCGCGACATCACGCGCTATCCTTATCCTGAGCGATGACGACAAATCGGTGTCGCCCGACAATAGCCTGAACTACTACCGGGCGCTGCACGCGGCCGGCGTTCCCGCCGAGCTGCACATACTCCCGTCGGGCGGCCACGGCTGGGGCTACAACCCGGCATCAGCCGACTTCGGCGTCGTCACCGCCGCACTCCGCGCTTTCCTCGCGCGCTGACAGCCTGTCGGCTACTCCTCACCCGACTTGTCGCGATTGTTGCCGGCAAGCATGCCGCACGCCGCCATAATATCTTCACCGCGGCTCGCGCGTATTGTAGCGGTGATACCCATATCGTTGAGACGGTCGCGGAACTCCTCCATTCTCGCCACAGGACACGGCCTGAGGTCGCTCCCCGGTATGGAGTGGAAGCGTATGAGGTTGACGCGGCAGTGAAGCCCTTTGAGCAGACGCGCGAGCGCCGTCGCGGCGCGCATGTCGGAATTGACGCCGTCCCACATAATATACTCGACCGACAAGCGGCGCTGACGGCTGAAATCGTCGCCTGCGGCTATGAAGCGGAGCACCTCGGCGCCCGGCCACGCGCGCTCGGCCGGCATAAGCTCGCCGCGCTGTGAGGCATAGGGCGAGTGGAGCGACAGCGCGATATGCACCTGCGTATCCTTGATAAGCTTCTCCACGCCTGAGGGATTGACCCCTACTGTCGACACCGTGATGCGGCGAGGCGACATGGCGAGGCCCCACGGTGCCGTGAGCGCGTCGAGAGCGCGAAGCACCTCGACAATGTTATCCATTGGCTCGCCCATACCCATAAACACCAGGTTGGTAAGCGTCTCCGACTCCGGGATGCTGAGTATCTGGTTAAGTATGGCCGCCGCAGAGAGTGAGCCGTGAAGCCCCTGACGTCCGGTCATGCAGAACCTGCACCCCATGCGACAGCCCGCCTGCGAGCTGACACACAGCGTGGCACGGTCGCGATCGGGGATATACACCGCCTCGACATCCATGCCTCCGGCCCCCTCAAATAGATATTTCACTGTGCCGTCGACACTGCGGGCATCCGCCTTGGGGCCGGAACGTCCCACACAGTACCGCTCCATGAGGCGTTCACGGGCGGCCTTGGGGAGTTCGGTCATCTCCTCGATTGATGTTGCGCGGAGCTTATAGAGGCGCCGGGCCATCTGGTCGGCGGCAAAGGGACGCAGACCCGCTTCGACGGCTATCGCGCGAAGCTCTGACGGGTTCATGCCTAACAGGGGTATCATAGGGCTGTGTTTTGTTGTAGTTGGCTGTTAAGAAGTTGGGGAGCCACGAGTTCGGCTACCTGCCAGTCGAGCTGGGTGTCGATGTCGAGGCTTGCGAGCGGCTCCATTACATATTTTATGCGGCGCGGAAACGAGCTGAGTGGCATGCGGCGCAGGGTCGCGGGATTCATGACATATATTGCTCCGTTATACTCCCACACGTCGGGAGCATCCTGGCGGCAGGCTATCGCACCCCCGCCCTTGGAGATATTGAGATACCCCTCGCCGTCTTCCTCGTAGCAGTTGAGATAGGGGTTGGTCTTGGCACGGGTCACGCTCACCACCATATCAACCCCCTCGGGACGCGCTGCGGCCTCCCTGTATATTTCGAGGGCTTCGCGCGCGTGCTCGCCCGAGCGAAAAGGCGAGGTGGGCTGCATGAGTATCACTACGTCAGGATTATACCCGCGGGCTGTGTAGAAGTCGAGGGCGTGGAGCAGCACGGGATAGGTGCCGGCGCCGTCGGCAGCCAATTCGGCCGGACGCATGAAAGGTATGTCGAGTCCGGCGGCACGACCGCACTCTGCTATCTCGTCGGAATCGGTAGTGAGGCATATCGCGCTGTCGGGAGCCACGGCGCGCGCCGCGTCGACAGTCCAGTGCAGCAGTGGCCGCCCCATGAGCGGCTTTATGTTTTTGCCCGGCACGCCCTTGCTGCCCCCGCGGGCCGGAATTATAACAAGCGGCTTCATGACGGATTGACGGCGGTAGTGTCGGGTTGAGCGGCGAGTGCGTCGGCTATCACGCGGTTCATCTCGCAGTCGGGCGCGCCGGGGAGTATCGTCACCGGAGTACCCAATGTGACGATTCGACACAGCGAGTCGCAGTTCTCGTTGAGCAGGCGGATGCAGCCCTCCGACGCACGGTGTCCGAGCGACGCGGGGTCGTGTGTGCCGTGTATGCCTATACCGGTGTGCGGAGGTGTGTCCAGACGCATGAACCAAGGGCCGTAACACCCCTCTATCTCGCCGAGGCCGTCGCCGAAATCGTGGGTCCACTCGCTCGCGTCGACTATCTCAGATATTGTGAATCTGCCCTCGGGGGTGCGCATATCGCCTTCGCCAACCTTGTTTCCCGGGATGCGACCCGTGGCGACATCGAAACGGCACACCATGACTCCGTCGCGGTAGGCCGAGAGGGTCATCGACACCTTGTCGATGACAATACTGTCGACGACGGCACGGCACGGCGCGACACTGTCGGGCACCGGAGATTCCGGCGCCTCCACCTCCACGCCCTGAGGCACATTGCTACTCGCACACAGCGTCACTGCGGCGAGGCATGAAATAATAAAAATCTTTCTCATTTTGGGCAAGCCATCTGTGATAAGCTTTTGCAAAATTAATAAAAAATCCCTATCTTTGCAGCAGAATCCGCCGACAGCGGCGGCGAGGGAGTCGCAACACAGTTCAGGGCTCCCGGAATCTTACATCTCTCTTACTATTATAGGGGTCCGGTCACGCCGCCGCGTGTCGGGACTTCGTTTATTTTCTATCTTTACCATAAACCAGAAAACTACATCCACATCATGGCAATTACCTATATGACCAAAGAGGGCTATAAGCGTAAAATGGAGGAAATCGCTTACCTTGAATCGGTTAAGCGACCCGAAATATCACGCGCCATAGCCGAGGCCCGCGACAAGGGCGACCTCTCGGAGAACTCCGAATACGATGCCGCCAAAGAGGCCCAGGGCATGCTCGAGATGAAGATAGCGCAGCTCAAAGACCTCGTGGCCAACTCGCGCATCATCGACGAAGCCAACCTCAACACCGAGGAGGTGCAGATACTCAACACCGTCCGCATCCGCAACATCGCCAACGGCGCCGAGATGAGCTACACCATCGTCGCCGACTCCGAAGCCAACCTCAAAGAGAAGAAAATCGGCTCGTCGACACCCATCGCCAAAGGTCTGCTCGGCCACAAGAAGGGCGAGACCGTAGAGATACGCGTTCCCGCCGGGCTTATGCGTTTTGAAATCGTCGACATAACCATCTGATAGCCATGCCCTCGATATTCTCACGAATCATAGCCGGCGAAATCCCCTGCTACAAGATTGCGGAGGATGACCGCCACTTCGCTTTCCTCGACATCAACCCTGTCAACAAGGGCCACGTACTCGTCGTGCCCAAGCACGAGGTAAGCTACATTTTCGACCTCTCCGACGAGGAGTACCAGTCCCTCACGCTCTTTGCCAAACGTGTGGCCGAGGGACTCAAAGAAGCCGTGGAGTGCAAGCGCATAGGAGTGGCCGTCATCGGCCTCGAAGTGCCCCACGCCCACATACACCTCATCCCCATAAGCAAGGAAGGCGACATGAACTTCGGCGACAAGCACACATATCCCGCCGAGGAAATGGAAGAACTGCGCGACGCAATCGCCGCCAAAGTTGCCGCGAAGCTCTGACTTCGCGGCGACGCCGGGAGCGGGGCCGCACACCCCCCGACTCAACCTATTTGAATCATCACACATAAGCGCACTATAAATATACCATGGACAACTTTACCTATTGCACGCCCACGAAATATGTGTTTGGGCGCGACGCCGAGCTGAAAGCCGGAGAAGAGGCCAAAGCCTCGGGCATGAGTCGCGTTCTCGTAGTCTACGGCCACTCGTCGGCCCGTAAGAGCGGTGTCCTCGACCGCGTGATCATATCGCTGCAACGTTCCGGCATAGCCGTAACGGAGCTGGGCGGCATCGACCCCAACCCCACCGATCCCAAAGTGCGCGAAGGCATAGGCATCTGCCGCCGCGAAAAGCTCGACGGCATCGTAGCCGTAGGAGGCGGCTCGGCCATCGACACGGCCAAGGCGATTGCCGCGGGAGCGCTCTACGACGGCGACTTCTGGGATTTCTGGGCCGGCAAGAAAATCATCGACAAGGCACTCCCCGTAGGTTGCGTACTCACCATACCCGCCGCAGGAAGCGAGGGTTCGGGCAACTCAGTAATTACCCTTGTAGACGGCATGCACAAAATATCGCTCCGCACCGACTACTGGCTGCGACCCAAATGGAGCCTGCTCAATCCTGAACTCACCTATTCGCTTCCTCCCTATCAGACCGCAAGCGGCATCGCCGACATGATGGCCCACATCTTCGAGAGGTATTTCACCACCACACCCGATGTCGAAGTCACCGACCGGGTGTCGGAGGGCATACTCCGCTCCATAATCGAGGAAGCGCCCAAGGTGATGGCCAAGCCCGACGACTATCAGGCCCGCGCCAACATCATGTGGGCCGGCACCCTCGCCCACAACGGCATCTGCGGCACCGGACGACGTGAAGACTGGACGAGCCACGCCATGGAGCATGAAATATCGGCCGTCTACGGCGTGACCCACGGCGCAGGACTCGCGGTTATACTCCCGGCATGGATGACATTCATGGCCCGCAACAGCCCCGCAAAGATAGCACAGTTCGGCCGCCGCGTGTTTGGCGTCAACTCGCGCCACGACACCACAGCCGCACTCGAAGCCGTGATGAGTCTCAAAGCCTTTTTCAGCTCTCTCGGCCTTCCCGTCACTTTCGCCGACCTCGGCATAGCACGCCCCGACATAGAGCTGCTCGTCAAGAAACTACACGAGAACAAAGGTGACGAAATAGGAGGCTACTACCGCCTCACCGCCATGGAGACAACTGAAATATACCGCCTCGCGCTCTAATCCCCGGCATTGCACGCCTCATACAGCAGCCTCCGCTCCCCCCGCAACTCGGCAGGAGCGGAGGCTGTGGATTAATTATTACTAAAATGCGGGGCGACGGGAGCAATGGCGGCCGATAATTGTTATAAAAGTGTTAACTTCGCGTGACATTAAGGAAGCGGCAGCAGGGACTGCCCCTGACTATGCCGTCTGTTCAACCTACCAAGCCTCTCATAACCGCCATAATATGAAAGCCGTTACCCGCTTGCTCATTATTGTCGCAATAGCTCTTCAAGCCGTGTTTACGGCTCCGGCCGCCACACGCAGCCCCAAAAGCGACATCGCCCGCAACCTCGACATTTTCAACGCCATTGTCAAGGAGTTGCAGCTCCATTACGTCGACACAATCGATATCAACAAGGCCGTCACCACGGCCATTGACGCCATGCTGGCGCAGCTCGACCCCTACACGGAATACATGTCGCAGAAGGAGTCTAACCAGTTCATGTCGCTCACCACAGGCGAATACGGAGGCATAGGCTCATATATCCGCTACACCCCCAAGGGCACCATAATCGCCGGCCCGGAGCCAGGCTCACCCGCCGAAAAAGCGGGATTGCGCACCGGTGACCTCATCATCGGTATCGACACTACCGACGTCACCGGCTGGAACGACGTCAGGGTGCGATCGCTTTTGCAGGGTACACCGGGCACCGACCTCACCATAAAGGTCAACCGGCCCTATGTAGGAGCCGACTCTATACGTCAGTTCACGCTCAAACGCGAAAAGATACAGATGCCGTCGGTGCCCTACTACGGACGCCTCAAAAACGCTCCATCGATAGGATATGTCGACATCACGTCGTACACCGACAAGACCGGCGACGAGGTGAAGCGCGCCCTTGAAGCGTTGAAGGCCGAGGGACCGCTCGGCGGCGTAATACTCGACCTGCGCGGAAACGGCGGCGGACTGCTCGACGCGGCAGTTGCCACGGTAGGCTGCTTCGTGCCGAAAGGCACGGAAGTGGTGCGCACACGCGGCCGCGGCGCCATGGAGGAGAAAATCTACAAGACCACCGCCAAGCCTATCCTGCCCGACGTGCCCCTCGCCATACTTGTCGACGGAGGCACCGCCTCGTCGTCGGAGATAACCGCCGGCGCGCTCCAAGACCTCGACCGCGCCGTCATCATCGGCAACCGCTCGTTCGGTAAAGGCCTTGTGCAGACAGCACGTCAGCTCCCCGCCGACGCCCTGCTCAAACTCACCGTCGCCAAATATTACATTCCGTCGGGACGCCTCGTGCAGGCTATCGACTACTCGCACCGCAACGCCGACGGCTCAGTAGAGCGTGTACCCGACTCGCTCACCTCCATATTCCACACCTCGGCGGGCCGCATAGTGCGCGACGGCGGAGGCATCACCCCCGATTCCACAGTGACCTATCCCGAAGTGAGCCGACTGGTCTACAATGTGGTGCGCGGCGACTGGGCTTTCGACTACGGCACCCGATACGCAGCATCGCACCCCACCATCGGCGACCCCGCCGACTTCGTGATAACCGACTCGATATACGCCGACTTCAAATCGACTATCGACCCGAAAAAATTTGACTACGACCGCGTGTGCGAGACCATGCTCAACCAGCTCCGCGAGGCTGCACGCCTCGAAGGCTACATGACCGATTCGGTGGCGGCCGAGTTTGACCGTCTCGGCGCCATGATGCGTCATCCGCTCGACGCCGACCTCGACACCCACCGCGCCGACATAGAGCCCTACCTCGCCCGCGAGATTGTGGGCCGATACTACAACCAGCCCGGCGAGATAATAGTGTCGCTCCCCACCGACCCCGGCGTCATCAAGGCTACGGAAATTCTACTCGACACCGACTTGTACCGCCGCATACTCTCACCCTCCGATGAGCAGTCAAAGTAAGGGTGACAACGCAAACCGGCAGCCCACGCTGGCGGCGATAGGCGCACGTTTCATGACACGCGAGCGCCGCAAGAGTCTCGACAAGGCTTTCGCTTCGGGCGCCCGCGACATAAGGCTTTACGGACTTGCCGGCTCGGCGGCTCCCATGGCGATCGCCAATCTGCGCCCCGACTCCAAGGCTCCCGTGATTGTAGTGGCCGACTCGCTCGACGACGCCGGATATCTCTACTACGACCTCACACGACTGTGCGGCGATGAGGCCGTCGCTATCCTCCCGTCGGGCTACCGCCGCGACATACGTTACGGACAGGTCGACGCGCCTCAGCAGATACTCCGCGTAGACGCCCTCAACCGAATAGCCTCCGACACTAAACTGCGCATGGTGGTGACCTACCCCGAGGCACTCGCCGAGGGGGTGGCCGAGCGCTCCACTCTCGCCGACTCCACCATAACGCTCGCCACAGGCGCCACGACCGACCTGACGGCCACGCTGCGCCGCCTGCGCGAACTTGGCTTCCGCGAGGTCGACTATGTGTATGAGCCGGGGCAGTTTGCACGCCGAGGCTCCATTCTCGACATTTTCGGTTACTCCCACGAGCTCCCTTACCGCGTCGACTTTTACGGCGACGAAATCGACTCAATACGCACATTTGACATCGAGACACAGCTCTCGGCCGATCGTATGCAGCAGATTGCCGTCACAGCCAACGTGGCCGACGAACCGTCGCACCTGTCGCTGCTCGACTTCGCCCCCGACAATTCCGTCGTGGCGCTCCGCGACGCCGCCTACACCATTGAGCGCATACGCGCGTTGTCGCAGGAAAAGTTTTCACAAAGCGCCGAGATAGCGGCGGAGGACGGGATTGACCGCGATGCCCTGAAACGTCTCGTAGACCCCGACAGCATAGCGAAGCGGCTCGACGCGATGCAGCGTGTACACTTCACCCCGGCGGCCATGCCCGACGCAGGGCCGGGCCACAAGACTCGCGACGCGGCATCCGTCGACTTCTCAACATCCCCTCAGACTCTCTATCACAAGAATTTCGACCTCATCGCCGACTCTTTCAGCAAATTTCTTGCCGAAGGGCTCGACATATATATCCTCACCGAAAACGCCGGCCAGGCCGATCGCCTCCGCTCCATCTTCGCCGACCGAGGCGACGCCATACGGTTCACGCCGGTCGAAGCCACCCTGCACGAGGGCTTCGTCGACCACACGGCGGGCATGTGCGTGTTTACCGATCACCAGATTTTCGACCGCTTCCACAAGTACACCTTGAAAAGCGACCGCGCCCGCTCCGGCAAGCTTGCTCTCAGCCTGAAAGAACTGCAAGCCATTGAGCCGGGCGACTACATAGTGCATATCGACCACGGTGTAGGACGCTTCGACGGGCTGGTGCGCAATGTCACCAACGGTCATGTACAGGAAGCAATCAAGCTCACATACGCCAACGACGACGTGGTGTTCGTGTCGATACACTCGCTCCACAAACTCGCCAAATATCGCGGCAAGGAGGGTGTCCCGCCCAAAATCAACCGCCTCGGTACCGGCGCTTGGCACCGTGTCAAGGAGCGCACCAAGGAGCGCCTGAAAGATATTGCCCGCGACCTGATACGCCTCTATGCAGCGCGTCTGGAACAGAAAGGTCACGCTTTCGCGCCCGACTCATATCTCCAGCACGAGCTTGAAGCGTCGTTTATCTACGAGGACACCCCCGACCAGGCTACCGCCACTGCCGCCGTGAAACACGACATGGAATCAGAGCGCCCAATGGACCGCTTGATTTGCGGCGACGTGGGCTTCGGCAAGACCGAGATAGCGATACGAGCCGCATTCAAGGCCGCCACCGACGGCAAACAGACCGCCGTGCTCGTACCTACCACCGTGCTTGCATTCCAGCATTACGAGACTTTCAGCAAGCGTCTGAAAGACTTCCCTGTGAGGGTCGAGTATCTCTCGCGCGCCCGCACCGCCGCCCAGACCAGGCAGATTCTCGCCGACCTTGCCGAGGCGAAGATTGACATACTTATCGGCACCCACAAGCTCATAGGCAAGACGGTAAAATTCAAGGATCTCGGGCTGCTCGTGGTCGACGAGGAACAGAAGTTTGGCGTGGCTGTCAAAGAACGCCTCAAACAGCTCAAAACGTCGGTCGACACGCTCACCATGAGTGCCACGCCCATACCGCGTACCCTCCAGTTCTCGCTCATGGGCGCACGCGAGATTTCCTCTATCAACACCCCGCCGCCCAACCGCTATCCCATACTCACCACCGTCGACACCATAAGCGACGAGCTGCTCGCCGAAGCAATCAACTTCGAGATGTCGCGCGGCGGCCAGATTTTCATTGTCAACCCGCGTATCGAGGGGCTTGTAGACCTCGATGCCCGCATTCGCCGGCTTGTGCCCGACGCCCGCACCGTAGTGGGCCACGGCCAGATGGCGCCCGACCTGCTCGAAAAGACCATAATCGACTTCGCGGCCCACGACTACGACATATTGCTCTCGACCACCATCATCGAGAGCGGCATCGACATGCCGCGCGTCAACACCATCATCATCAACGACGCCCACAAGTTTGGCCTGAGCGAGCTCCATCAGTTGCGTGGCCGCGTTGGCCGCTCGTCGCGCAAGGCGTTCTGCTATCTGCTCATCCCGCCCGGCATGCCGCTCACACCCACGGCGCGCCGCCGTCTACAAGCAATCGAGAGTTTCAGTGACCTCGGCTCGGGCATACACATAGCGATGCAGGACCTCGACATACGCGGCGCAGGCAATCTGCTCGGCGCCGAGCAGAGCGGCTTTATCGCCGACCTCGGCTACGAGACCTACCAGCGCATACTGCGCGAGGCGGTTACCGAGCTGCGCACCCAGGAATTTCCCGACCTCGCCACCACTGCCGACACCGGTAAAGCTGGAACACCCGTCATGCCCGACAATACCGAGTTTGTGGCCGACACCACAATCGAAAGCGACCTCGAACTGCTTCTGCCCCCTACCTACGTACCGCTCGACAGCGAGCGCATAGCGCTTTACCGCGAACTCGACGCCATAGAGCGCGACACCGACCTGCTCGCTTTCCGCTCGCGCCTCGTCGACCGCTTCGGCAAGATGCCGCGACAGGCCGCCGAGCTGCTCCGTATTCCCACTCTACGCGCGCTCGGCAAGCGTCTCGGCATGGAGAAGATTGTGCTCAAACAGGATATTATGTATCTCTACCTCGTGGGCGACGACAACCGCGCCTACTACAACAGCAACGCTTTCGGACGTATCCTTACCTACATCAACTCCCATACCAACCGCACGCAGTTCCGCCTGCGCGACAACCGCAACTCAATCACCATATCACACGTCACCTCGGTAGAGGAAGCCGTGGCGATACTCAACGAAATCATCACCCTAAATCCCGTCACATCGCCGACATGAAGAGAATACTTGTAATCAACGGCCCCAACCTTAACCTGCTTGGACGCCGCGAGCCTGGCATCTACGGCTCGACAGGCATGGACGACTGTCTGGCCGACCTACGCATGCGCTACCGCGACACGGCCGAGATAGCCTATTTTCAGAGCAACCACGAAGGAGCCCTCATCGACCGACTCCATGAAGTCGGCTTCGACTCCGCTCTCACGGGCATAGTACTCAACGCCGGCGCCTATACACATACTTCGCTCGCACTTGCCGATGCGATCGCCGCCATAGAGCGCCCCGTGGTGGAGGTACATATCTCCAACGTCCACTCACGCGAGGAGATACGCCACCGCTCGATGATTTCGCCTGTGTGCAAGGGAGTGATAGCCGGCTTCGGCCTCGACAGTTACCGCCTCGGCATCGAGGCACTGCTTGCCATGGAGTGATGAAGAAGCCACTGATAATGGCCACACTGGCCGACGACCGCTGCACCCCCGAACATGTGGCCGCCATGGTGGAGGCAGGCATGCAGGGTGTACGTTTCAACTCCGCCCACGCCTCACCGGAGGATATAGCGCGCCTCACCGCAATGGTGCGCGCCATCGACCCCCGACAGGTAATTCTTGTCGACACCAAAGGCGCCGAAGTGCGCACCACCGCCCTTGCCGACGGGCACGACGAGCTATCCGTAGCCGACGACGCACGCGTCACGATAATCGACGGCGGCGCCGAGCCCACAACCGTGCGCCGCTTTTGCATCACCGCATCGGGCGTGTGCGCCCATGCACGCGAAGGCATGGGAGTGGTAGTCGACGACGGCGCAATATGTATGCGCGTGGAGCGCGTCACCCCCGACGCTGTGGAGTGCCGTGTCACCAAAGGCGGACGCCTCGGGTCGCGAAAGACAGTATGTTTTCGCGGCATAGAGCTTGACGCCCTCCCTGCCGTTACCGACCGCGACCGTGATGCCATAGAAGCCTCCATAGCTGCGGGAGTCGACATAATAGCCCATTCGTTCGTGCGTTCGGAGGCCGATGTCGCGGCTGTGCGCACCCTCCTCGCCGACGCTCCGGAAGTGAAACTCTACTCGAAGATTGAGTGTCCCGAAGCGGTGAGCGACATGGCCGCCATCCTCGCGGCGAGCGACGGCTTGCTCTGCGCACGAGGCGACCTCGGCGCATCGTGCGGCCTCGACCGCGTGCCTGCCGTGGAAATGGAGTGCATAACCCGCTGCCACAAGGCCGGCAAGCCGGTGATGGTGGCCACACAACTCATGCACACAATGATGCTTGAACCGTCGCCCACACGCGCCGAAGCAATGGATATAGGCTATGCCGTGGCGGCGGGCGTCGACACCCTGCTGCTCACCGGCGAAACCGCCCGAGGCCATCATCCCGTACAGTGCGTGGAATGGATGCGCCGCATCATCAACACCACCCACACCTACTGCGCCTCGCTATGACCGAAGCCCTCGAAGACTATATCTTGGCCAACATCTCGCCCGAACCGGCCGAGCTGACCGACGTCTATCGCTCGACATATCTCCACCACCTCTATCCCCGCATGTGCTCGGGGCATCTGCAAGGGCGCATCCTTAAACTGCTGACCTGCGTCACACGTCCGCGCCTCATCCTCGAACTCGGCACCTTTACAGGCTACTCGGCGCTGTCAATAGCCGAGGGAATGCCTGCCGGAGCGCAGCTTCACACTATCGAGATTGACGACGAAATGGAGCCGGAACTGACGGAGCGATTCGCCGCTTCGCCACGCGCCGCCGACATACGGCTGCATATAGGCGACGCCCTCGACCTCATAGACCCCGTGAGCCGCGAGGCAGGAGCCAAATGGGACATGGTGTATATCGACGCCAACAAGCGACTATATACCGAGTATTTCGACGCCCTGCTGCCATATATGGCTCCCGGCGCGCTGATGATTATCGACAATACACTATGGGACGGCAAGGTGACCGACCCCGCGGCACACGACGCGCAGACTGAGGCAATACGCGCTTTCAACAGCTATCTCGCCGAGCATCCGGCTGTCGACACTGTAGCCATATTGCCGCTGCGCGATGGCCTGACGCTCGCAACCCTTAAAGCCTGACGCCGCCACCCACTGATTTGCACTTTTAGGAAATAATGCGACAAATATGCGTGTATTCCGCAACTTTTTTGGTACTTTTGTCGCGTCAATGGCCACATCGTTGCGGCCATACACCACATTATGGCGAAAAAAGTCAAGAAGAACACGCTCCCTACCGACCTCAAGATTGTTGACCTTCACCGCCTTATAGGTCTTGAACAAAATTCCTCGGAGTTCTCGATGCTTGGCGGCGACTATCTGTTTGCCCACATACAGCCGGGTCAAAAGCTGGCCGAAATGTGGAGCCGCACCCCGGTGCGCATCCGTGGCACGGCCATATTTCTCTGCATCAAAGGCAGCTTTGACGTGGAGGTCAACCTTGTGCGCCACACTGTCACTCCGGGCATGCTGCTGATTGTCAACAACGAAAGTATCATGCAGCTGCTGTCGTCAGATATGACGGACGTCGACGTGTATATGTTCCTCATCACGCCCGAGTTCATGAACGACATAAACATAGATGTTGCCGTGCTTCAGACCATAAAGCTGAGGCCCAATGCAATACCGCTGCTTCAACTCACCCCCGACGAGGAACGCATCGTGCGCACCTATCTGGAAATGATACACACCAACACAGTAGTGAACACCGAGCCCATGTATGTGCGCTCCATATCACGTTGCCTAATGGCCGCTGTGGTGTATCAGATGATGCAGTATGGCCGCGACCGCACCAAGAGCGACGAGCCGGTGACACCGGGCGTGGCGCGCCGCAACAATTACGTGCGCGACTTCATCAAGCTCGTACACAAACACCACAAACGCGAGCGCTCCGTATCTTTTTACGCCTCGGAACTGTTCATATCTTCAAAGTACCTCTCCATGCTCGTACGCGAGGCCTCAGGACGGTCGGCAGCCGAATGGATTGACGAATACGTCATTCTGGAAGCCAAGAACCAGCTCCGCTTTTCGGGCAAGAACATACAGCAGATAGCCTACGATCTCAACTTTCCAAACCAGAGCGCATTCGGCAAGTATTTCAAGCACCTTACCGGAATGTCGCCATCAGAGTTTCAACGTTCATGATTCTTAAACGACTTACCGCCCTCGCCGGCGCGGCCGCACTTATGGCGTCACCGCTCATGGCCGAAGAGCCGGCCATAACCTACGAGGCCGAAGTGAGCGCCTCGCTGTCGCACGGCGAGCACACCCCGTTCTGGCTTGCCGCCAACCGCGAAGGCCTCGGCTCGATACGCACCGACGCCGGCTTTGTCCGCGGAGCGCTGTTTAGAGCCGCTCCTGGCGAAAAACGCTTCACCTGGGGCTTCGGAGCCGACCTTGTCGGTGCCTGGCGAGCCGAATCGCCATTCTTCATCCGTCAGCTCTACGGCGAGTTGCGCTACCGTGACTTCCAGCTAATGATAGGCTCGAAGTGCCTCACCGACACTTCGCGCCTCGTCGACCGCCGCCTATCGTCGGGCGACCTCCTCTTTTCAGGCAACGCCCTGCCCGTACCTCAGGTGCGCCTCGAAATGCCGCAGTATCTCGACATACCGGGCCTCAGCCACTGGCTCGGCTTCAAAGCGTATATCAGCTACGGACGTTTCACCGACGGCAACTGGCAGAAAGACTTCGTAGCCTCGGGGCAGCGCTATTACAAAGACGTTCTATTCCACTCAAAGGGACTGCTTATCCGCGTAGGCCCGCAGGGAAGCCCGTTCGTCTTTGAGGGCGGAATGGAAATGGCTGCGCAGTTCGGCGGCAAGATAATGATAGGCGACGAGGTGGTGACAAAGCTCCCCCACAGCCTCAAAGACCATATCAAGATACTCTTCCCCTCGGGCGGCGGCTCCGACACACCCGTCGGCGAGCAGCTCAACGTTCTCGGCAATCATGTGGGCGAGTGGAGCGCACGCCTTCGCTGGCAGCCTGCCGGACACGACTGGAACATATCGCTCCACTATCTCCACTACTTCGAGGACCACTCGATGATGTTTTTCGACTACCCCTGGAAAGACGGTCTGTTCGGAATCGAATACCACAATCCGTCGGGCAGGTGGATAACCGGTGCATCGTACGAATTCCTGTCGACCACCGACCAGGCCGGACCGGTGTATCACGACCACACCCCCACTATACCTGAGCAGGTGTCGGGAACCGACGATTACTACAACCACTATATTTACGGCGGCTGGCAGCAGTGGGGTATGGGCCTCGGCAATCCCCTCATCATATCGCCCGTCTACAACTCGCCCGCAAGCGTATCATTTCTCTGCAACCGCATACGCGGCCACCACTGGGCCATTGAAGGTCAGCCCCTGCACGAGCTCGGCTACCGCGTCGTTGCGAGCTACACACGCGGCTGGGGCACCTACGGACGCCCCTACGACGATGTGAAACGCAACCTCAACCTGCTTCTCGAGCTCGACTACACCCCCGCGCGACTCCCCGGGTGGGGCGCCAAAGTAAGCTTCGGAGCCGACCGCGGCTCAATGCTCGGCCGCAATTACGGTGTGTCTCTGTCAATCAAGAAAACCGGTTTATTCTCACTATGAAACACCTACTGCTGATTATAACTATATTGGTCGCCGCAATGACGGCGGCCACCTCGTGCCGCAAGCGCCCGCTCAACGGCGACCTCGACGCACAGTGGCAACTCATGACCGTGGAATACCCCTCAGGACGTACCGAGACCATGAACCGCAGCTACTATTGCTTCTACCGTCATACGGTCAACCTGCGCGGGGCTGCCAATATCCACGGCAACCTCATCTACAACGAAGACAACGACAGCCTCATCATCGACCTGCCCGACGGCAACGACTGGCTCGGCCACTGGGGCATAGAGCAGCACACCCCCTGTCGGATAGGCTTCAAGGTGATAGAGCTAAGCGGCAAGCGCCTCGTAATGCTTCACGGCGACTCTGCCCTCTTCACCTTCCGCAAATTCTAATCCTAACCGGCGGCCGCAAGGCGCCCGATTAGGACCGCTCCGACAGCTCCGAAAAATCCGCAATCCGCCTCATGAATCAAGGGCGCGCCATCAACCCGGCGCGCCCTTGATGCCTTATATACCCACTTCTTGTTATCCCCCGCCCCGTCAAATTACCCATTTTTGGGCATTTCGCAGATGAGCGGAGGAGAGTAATTTTGCACCCTGAAAACAGGTCATCCACCAACACAACCCGGTCGTTGGCCACTTAACCGACAAAACCAATCATAACCCATTCATAACCTATAATGAAAAAGATTAAAGCAATCTTCGCTTCGATGGCCATGGCCATCGCCGTACTCGCCACCACCGCAATGTTCACTTCATGCAGCGACGATGACAAGAATGAACCCGAAGCCCCCGCAGCCACAGCCGTCGCAGGCACATATACAGGCGACATGACCTGCTCCGTCATGGGCAGCGAGTCGGTTTTCGAGAATCTTACCGTGACAATAGCCTCTACCGACGATACCACCGTCAGCATCACCCTCTCGTCGTTTGGCGAACCTCCAATGCAGGTTCCCGGCATCACTATCACCGGTGTCAAAGTGTCGGGCAGCGAAAACACCTACTCCATTGCCGAGAGCGAGTTCAGCGGCAACACCCCGACAGGCACCGCCTACTCCGGCACCGCCAAAGGAAGTGTTGTCGACGACAATCTCACGCTCAACGTCCAGCTCCAATACGGCGCAATGCCCATGCCGCTGATCTGCACCATCAAAGCCCCCAAAAAGTAACGATCGATGTCAAGGAGTAGCGGAATCATCACATTTCTGCTTTGCACGCTTCTGTCATCGGCCTCTGCCCTTGCCGACACCTTTGTCGGCAAGGTGCTGGATGAGACGGGCGCACCACTCGCAGGAGCCACGGTAAAGGCTGACGGAAGCGGTACAGCCGTAGCCACCGACCTCGACGGCCGATTCCGACTGACTGTCGGCGACAGGCAGTCGGTCAAGGCCTATGTCTCCTATATCGGCTATATAACCAACTCCACCATACTCAAAAGCGACAATGGCGGACGCGCCAACACCATACGCCTCAACCCCGACCTCACGGCGCTCAACGAAGTCGTGGTGACAGCCACGCGTACACCCAAGGCTCTCAAAGACGCTCCCGTGGTGACACGGCTTATCTCGGCCGAAGAGATAAAGAAGTCCGACGCCACCAACATCCAGGACCTGCTCACCGAAGAGCTGCCGGGACTGGAATTCGGCTACGCCATGACTCAGGAGACATCGCTCAGCATGAGTGGCTTCGGCGGTAACGCCATCCTGTTTCTCGTCGACGGCGAACGCCTTGCCGGCGAGACCATGGACAATGTCGACTACAACCGCCTGAACCTCGAAAACGTGGGGCAGGTAGAGATTGTCAAGGGCGCGTCATCGGCCCTCTACGGCGCCAACGCCGTGGGCGGCGTGGTCAACCTCATCTCCAAGGAGAGTCGCGAGCCGTGGAGCGTCAACCTCAACTCACGCTACCGCGACGTCGGCAAGGAATGGCGCGCCGGAGGCGACATCAATTTCAACAGCAACAGGTGGAACTCCAACACCACCGTACAGTACTCGACCTCCGAGACCGTAAAGCTCACCGACGCGTTCGACACCGAGTCGGCGATACACAACATATTCGGCGGCAACACCCTCAACGTCAAGGAGCGGCTTACATTCCGCGCCGGCGATGCTCTGCGCCTCATTGCCCGCGGCAGCTACTTTGACCGCGTGAGCAATCGCGCCAACTACGACGACCATTACCACGATTACAGCGGGGGCCTGCGCGGCGTGTGGCAGATTGACGGCACACAGAATCTTGAACTGTCGTACAGCTACGACCGATACGACAAGTCGAGGTATGTGGGCGGCCTACGCACCCACGACCACGATTACAGCAACCGCCAGAATATAGTCCACGCCCTCTACACCAAATTCTGGGGCGCCAACGGCCTTACGGCAGGCGCCGATTTCATGCACGACTTCCTCAACACCTACCAGTTCAAGGACAATGCCGACCACTCGCAGTCGACCATGGATGCTTTCGTGCAGTTTGACTACAATCCGCAGCCGTGGCTCAATCTGGTAGCCAGCGTGCGCGACGACTACTTCTCCGAGTCCGACAACAATGCCGTGACAGCCCGTCTCGCAGCCATGTTCAAGCCGGCGCCCATGACACTGCGCGCGTCATACTCAGGCGGCTTCCGCGCCCCCACACTCAAAGAGATGTACATGAACTTCGACATGGCCGGCATACAGATGATTTACGGCAACCCCGACCTCAAACCGGAGCGCAGCCATAACTTCAACGTAGCCGTGGAGCGCGGCGGCCATGTGCGACACCTGTGGCTGGCCGGCTCTTACAGCACCACCGTGTCGGGCTACTACAACTACTACGACCGCCGAATCACCACTGCCGACTTTCCCGGCGACAGCGAGAACGAGGCGGGCGCAATCTATGCCAACGAGGACGGCGTCAGAGTGGCGGGCCTGGATGTCAACCTGCGCTACCGCACGATCCACGGCATAGGCGCTTCGGTAAGCTACAATTACCTCCACGTAGGGGGTCGTTCGGTCGACTCGCAATTCTCTCAGCCACGCCCCCACTCCGCTACATGGCGCCTCGACTTCGACAGGCAGCTGTGCAGCCTCTACCGCCTATATGCCGGAATATCGGGACGCTACCTCGGAAAGCCCGACAGCAACCTCGCTACCGACGGCGCCTACTCGATATGGAAGCTCACCCTCAGGCAGACTGTCGGGAGAGGCATCAACATCAATTTTATTATCGACAACCTGTTTAACTATAAGCCTAAGGTGTATTACTGGAACTCTGCGCCGACAACGGGCCTCACCTGGTCGGTAGGAGTGTCACTTGACGTCAACGACATATTCAAGTGATGGGCACAGACTACTAAAATGAGTAAAAAAAAGATTGCTATTATGGCGACTGCCTGCCTCGTGATTATCGGGGCGGGTGTTTTGCTGTGGAACAGACTCGCCTCGCCCACACGCATAGCCTTCGTCAACTATCAGGCTATCGAGCTTGGCCGTATATCCAAAGCCAATGACAACTCTTTCATCAAAATCAGCGAGTTGCCCGTCGACCGCCTCGACCGGGCGTCGGACTACGACATGGTGTTTCTCTTCGCCATGGGCCTGCGCATCACCGACGAGCAGCGCCAAGCGCTCGTGAAAGCAGCCGAAAACGGTACGCCGGTCTACACTCAAAGCGCCACCAATCCGCAGAACATGATTGTGTCGGTCGACTCTATCGACAACGAGTTTCTCCGACAATACAACGTGGGAGGGCGGGCCAACTACCGCAACATGCTGCGATATGTGCGCAAGTTTATCGACGGTAAGAAATTTTTTGCCGACGAACCTGGCGACCCGGCCGCCTCAGCCTCGTCGCTCATCTATTATCCCTCCGAGAGCGACAATCTCAATTTCGGCTCCGTGGCCGACTATGAGAAGTGGCTGCGCGAAAACGGCAAGTGGAACGATGACGCGCCCAAAATCATTCTCACGGGACAAATGGGCGTCGCCGACAGCCTCATCGCACAACTTGAACGCACCGGCAACACGGTATATCCCGTCAACGTGATACAGACGTTCATCACCCGCGGCCACGCCGACTCTATCGGCGCATCGGCCCTCATCAACATGGCCCACGGCCGCATGGGCGACCAAGTGGTGACGTGGCTCGACGCCAACAATGTACCGCTCTTCTCGCCCGTCAACGCCAACCGCGACTACGACGAGTGGCGCGCCGACAAAATGGGCATGAACGGCGGCTTCCTCTCGCAGAGCATCGTCACGCCCGAAATCGACGGCGCGATACGCCCGTTTACCCTCTTCGCCCACTTCACGGGCGACGACGGCCTCCCCTACCTTGACGCTATCCCCGACCGCCTGACCGACTTCGTGGCGACGGTCAACAACCATATCGCGCTCCGGCGCAAGCCCGAAGCCGACAAAAAAATCGCCATATTTTACTTCAAAGGGCCCGGCCAGAACGCGCTTGTGGCCGAAGGTATGGAGGTTGCGCCCTCGCTCTTCAACCTCCTCACACGCCTCAAAGCCGAGGGCTACACTGTGACCGGACTCCCGGCCGATGCCGCCGCCCTCGAAAAGCTCATCAACGAAAACGGCAAGGTGTTCAACAACTATGCCACCGGCGCCCGCGCCGACTTCGTAAACACCCGCAACCCTCAGACAGTGACCCGTGCCGACTATGACCGCTGGTGCGACCTGTCGTTCTCACGCGAGATGCGCGCCGACATTGACGCCGTCGACGGTGAGTTTCCCGGCCACGGCCTAAGCGACGGCAACGGCAACATAGCGCTCGCGCGCCTGCAATTCGGCAACGTAGTGCTCATCCCGCAGACAGCGGCCGGTCTCGGCGACGACGACTTCAAGATAGTACACGGCACCGACGCAGCGCCCCCTCACAGCTATGTGGCAGCATATTTGTGGGCGCGCCACGGCTTCGGCGCGGACGCCCTCATGCACTTCGGAGCTCACGGCTCGCTTGAATTTACCCCTCGCAAGCAGGCGGCCCTCGGCAGCGATGACTGGCCTGACAGGCTCGTAGGCCCGATGCCACACGTCTATGTCTACGCCACATCCAACGTAGGCGAGGCCATGATGGCAAAACGCCGCAGCTATGGCACCATAGTCAACTATCTCACCCCGCCTTTCATCGAAAGCAACGTGCGCGGCATCTACAAGAACCTCACCGACGCGATAGCCGACTACAACCGTGCCCGCACTCCCGCCGACACGCTCCGCGCCGGCCGTCTCGTCAGGAAATACACAGTGGAACTGGGCATACACCGTGAGCTCCGCATCGACAGTGCCAAGCCGTTTACCCCCGACGACATAATCCGCGTCGAGACATTTGCCGACGAGCTCGCCAACGAAAAGATTACAGGCGCATACTATGTCATGGGCATACCCTACTCCGACGAGCATATACGCTCCACGGTCGAGGCCATGACAATCGACCCCATAGCATTCAGCCTCGCTAAGCTAAAAGGGGGCGACGCGAAGCGTTACCGCGATGAGGCACGCCGCCTCGTCGCCTCGCGCCCTACAATCGACGACGCCGCGGTGTGCCGCATAGCCGGCATAACGCAGGCCGACCTCGACAGCGCCCGCCGCATACGTCAGACAATCGAAGGCTCGAAGGATATGCTGTCGCGAATGATGGTGATGGGCGCGATGATGCCCTCGCCGAAACAGACGGTCGCGAGAATCGCCGACCGCGCCTCGCAGGCCCCGTCCCGTCATCATGCCATGATACCCGGCATGTCGCCCGACAAAGCCCTCGACATGGCCCGTAAGATGGGAGCCGACGAGGAGGCCATAAAGAAGATGGAGGCCGCTATCAAGCGCAAAAGCGTAACCCCGGGCGTCAAAGAGGGCACACAGGGCCACGGGCACGGCTCTATGATGAAGGCGCGCGAGTACAGCAAGGAGGAAATGGAATTTTCGTCGGCTGTGTGCGAGGTGGAGCGCGCGCTGAAAAATATCGCCGTGTACCGCGAGAAGCTCACCGCCAGCCCGCAGGCCGAAATATCAGGCGTAGTCAACGCACTCAACGGCGGCTACACCGCCCCCACCTCGGGCGGCGACCCGGTACTCAACCCTGACATACTTCCCACCGGCCGCAACATGTATGCTGTCAACGCTGAGGAGACACCCTCGGCCGTGGCATGGGAAAAGGGCAAGGAACTGGCCCGGGGCACAATCGACATGTACCGCAAGGCACACAACGACTCGCTCCCCCGCAAGGTGAGCTACACACTGTGGAGCAGCGAATTTATTGAGACCGAAGGCGCCACAATAGCCCAGATACTCTACATGCTCGGCGTGGAGCCGGTGCGCGACCCGTTTGGCCGCGTGACCGACCTGCGCCTCATCCCCTCCGACGAGATTGGCCGTCCGCGTATCGACATAGTGACACAGACCTCCGGACAGCTCCGCGACCTCGCCGCCTCGCGACTCTTCCTCATAAGCCGTGCCGTGAAAATGGCGGCCGAGGCCGAGGGCGACAGCTATCCCAACTTCGTGGCCGAGGGAGTGGTCGAGTCGGAAAAACACCTCGTCGACAGAGGCGTGTCGCCCAAGGAGGCCCGCGAGCTCTCGACGGCGCGTGTGTTTGGCGGCGTCAACGGCAACTACGGCAGCGGCATCCAGGGCATGGTAGAGGCCGGCGACCGCTGGGACAACAGTGCGGAGATAGCCGAGACCTATATCAACAACATGGGAGCCATTTACGGCAGCGAGGAGGACTGGGAGCGCATGCGCGACTTCGCTTTCGAGGCCGCTCTCACCAACACCGACGCTGTGGTGCAACCACGCCAGAGCAACACCTGGGGCGCGCTTAGCCTCGACCATGTGTATGAGTTCATGGGCGGCATGAATCTCGCCGTAAGAACTGTCACCGGCAAGGAGCCCGACGCCTACCTCAGCGACTACCGTAACCGCAACCGTGCCCGCATGCAGGAACTGAAAGAGGCCGTGGGCGTAGAGAGCCGTACCACCATACTCAACCCCTCGTATATCAAGGAGAAGATGAAAGGCGGAGCCGGCGACGCGTCGTCATTTGCCGACGTGATACGCAACACTTACGGCTGGAATGTGATGAAGCCCGAAGCTATCGACGACGAACTGTGGGACGACATCTACGACACCTACGTCGCCGACAAAAACAATCTCGGTGTAAAGGATTACTTCAAGTCGAAGAACCCCGCCGCCATACAGGAGGTGACCGCCGTGATGCTCGAAACAGTGCGCAAGGGAATGTGGGACGCCACTCCCGAGCAGATAGCGGCCATGGCCGAGCTCCACACCGAGGTAGTCAACGAATATGGCGCCGCCTGCTCAGGCTTTGTGTGCGACAACGCCAAGCTCCGCGACTTCATAGCGTCGAAAGTGCCCGAGGCCGCTGCGGCGCAGTATAATCAGGCCGTGGCAAGCGTACGCGCCGAAAACATAGCCGGCGATGACGGCATGGTGATGAAGCGCGACGAGCTCAACGCCACCGAAACCGAGACCAACCGCATCAACGGAATAATCGTGGCGGCGATAGTGGTGGTAGTCATAATAGGACTGGCGGCGCTAATCCGTCGCCGCCGCAAACTTCACGACTGATGGAGATAGTGGTAATGATAATAATGCTGACTGTGAGTTTCAGTTTCCTGCTGAAACTCACATGTCACGGCTGGCCCGGGCGCGTGGTGCTCAGCGCACTGGCCGCTCTCTTCGTGCTGCTCGCCTGCGACACGGCCACCACGCAGTCAAAGACGCAGATTGCCGACTGGCTATCGCAGCCCGACCTGATGCTCGACACTTCGGTGTGGCTCACCGTCGACGTGGCGTTTCAGATAGCCTTTTGCGTGCTCTACGCCAAGAAGCTCGCCGGGCCTATTACCCGCAACGAAAAGTGGATGCTCGCAGTGTGCCAGTGGTTTCCGGGTCTGCTGATATTCCCGGTGCTCTTCGCCATGCTCACCCGGCTCATCTTTTCGATGCCGGGCACCGACTTCGACACCATAGGACGCATCACCGCCGCGGCCCTGCTTCTCGTAACCCCACTTCTGGCCCGGGGACTCGAACTGCTGCTCCCCGAGGCCGACATCAGGCTCGAACTGATGTTTATGGTCAATATGCTCACAGCCGCGCTCGGAATCGTGGCTACCGTCAACGGCCGCACCGCCGCTGTCGGCACCAACACGGTGGAGTGGGACGCCCTGGCCGCCGTAGCCGCCCTGGTACTTGCCGGCGCCGCCTCCGGAATATTCATCAACAGATATGTAACCGCTAAAAAAATAACCAAACTCAAATGAATGTCATATCCAATATCCTCTACTGGATTTCCACCGGTCTGCTGGTGCCGGTAATCGTGCTGCTTATCTTCTTTTTCATCCGCGCCCTTATCATGATAGGCGGATTTTTCGGCCAGTACCTTCAAGTCAAACGCACCACCGCAAAGCTCTACGGCCGCATCGAGCGGCTCACCCCCGACACTCTCGACGAGTTCAGAGCATCGCTCCCCGAAAAATCGGAGTCCATTGTCACCGAATATGCACGCAAGATAATGGCCGCCGCCGGCAACAGCTCCCGTACCGACCTGCTGCTGTCGGAATATGAGATTGAATCGGAGCAGAACATATCGACATCCAAGGTGCTCACCAAAATGGGCCCCATCCTCGGCCTCATGGGCACCCTCATCCCCATGGGTCCCGCACTCGTGGGTCTCGCCACAGGCGACATAGCTTCCATGGCCTACAACATGCAGGTGGCATTCGCAACTACCGTGGTGGGACTCGTGGTGAGCGCGATAGGATTCCTAACCCAGATGGTCAAGGAACGTTGGGCGGTCAAAGACCTCACCATACTCGAATATCTGGCCGACGTCGTGAAACAATCAGAAGCTGCCAAACAATGAGACGCCGCCGACACCTGCTTCGCGGCAGCGAAGACAACGACCCGATGAGCGTCGTGAGCAACCTCTTTGACGTAGCCATGGTGTTTGCCGTGGCGCTTATGGTGGCACTCGTGAGCCGCTACAACATGACCGAGATGTTCTCGCAGGAGGATTTTACCATGGTCAAGAATCCCGGTAAAGAGAACATGGAGATTATCACCAAGGAGGGGGAGAAAATCAATCGCTACACCCCCTCGGATGACAACGATCCGTCGTCGTCAAGCAAAGGCAAGCGCGTAGGCACCGCCTACGAGCTTGAAAACGGCGACATAATCTACGTCCCTGAATAACGCTCGCCGTGTGCGCGGCGGCCCGCTCAGAGCGACGACGGGTGGGCGCCGCGCAGACGCCCCGGAAACAGGAACACTATCGACAGCGCGGTGACAAATGTCAGCGCCCAGGGATAATACAGATACGGCCACGGAGCAGCCGGCGATATGCCGGCAAGCGACGTGGCCATAAGTGTCTGCGCCCCATACGGGATGATGCACTGGGCCACGCACGACGCCGTGTCGAGGAGCGACGCGCTCTTGCGGGGGTCGACGCCGAAGCGCTTTGCTATCGTAGCCGATATGGAGCCTACGGTGAGGATTGCCACGGTGTTGTTGGCGGTGCACACGTCGACCGAAGCGGCGAGGAGGGCAATGGAGGTCTGGGCGCCGCGTCGACCGGTCACACGTCGGCTCAGCGATTCAATAATAAAGGTGATACCGCCCATTTCCTTGACAATGCCCACCATGCCCGATGCAAGCATAGTCACCACGATGAGATTGCCCATGGAGTCAATGCCGGCGCCCATGGCGACGGTCAGCCCGGTAAGGGTGGCCGTGCCGGCGGCAAGCCCCGTGACAATGGTGGTCACTATGCCGAGTACAAGCACTATTATCACGTTGATGCCGGCGATAGCCGTTACGAGGATGAAGATATAGGGTAGCGTGAGCCAGGGATTGCTCACTTCGGGAACTATTATATGGTCGACGCCGCGCCCGATGAAGATATATACGGCCAGGGTGATTACCGCCGCCGGCACCACAATCCACACGTTGGCGCGGAATTTGTCGCCCATGGAGCAACCCTGGGTGCGGGTCGATGCTATGGTAGTGTCGGAGATGAAGCTGAGATTGTCGCCGAAAAACGCGCCGCCTATCACGGCCGCGATAAAGAGCGCCACGGTAGAGCCCGGGTCGGCCCCTCCCGCCGCATGGGCTATTTCCACTGCAAGCGGTGTGATTGCTACCACGGTACCCACCGAAGTGCCTATCGACAGCGAGATGATGCACGCCGACAGAAACAGCCCCGGCATTATCCACTCGCCCGGAAAGGCCCTGAGCGTAAGAGCCACCGTCGCGTCTATGGCTCCAATGCTCTTTGCGGCGGAGGCAAAGGCTCCGGCAAGCACGAATATCCATATCATGTATATCACGTCGGGGTGGGCGGCGGCACGAGAGAACGTGGATATGCGCTCACTCAGGGTGTGGCCGCGGTAGATGATTACGGCCCACGCCGACGCCACGGTAAACGCCACGGCGACAGGCATGGCATAGAAATCACGGGCCGCTATCGACACCGTGAGATACAGGAAGATGAAGAGAAGCACGGGCGAGAGGGCAAGCCAGCCTTGGTCGGCGCTTACCCGACGGCCGTTGTCGGCAGGAGTTTGAGTCATGTGTCGCGGTAGTTTATTTGCGTCCGAAATCGGCCGGAATTTCGCCCCATTCGTCTGTGTCCCATTTGAGCAGGCGCGGACGCGTAGATGCGGGGTGAGCCGCGAGCCACGCCTCGGCACGGGCTACGAGCTGGCGCAGGACGGCATTGGCCGCCGTGGGAATTATCTTGGTGTTGGCATGCCCTTTGTTGACCCACGACATGCCGGTGCGGGAGTCGGAGTATATCGCTATGTCGGTGCGCTGCTTGTTGACGAGCAGCGCCATGGCGTGGACTATGGCGAGAAACTCGCCTATATTGTTGGTGCCCTCGGGCCACGGTCCGGCGTGGAATATCTGCCGCCCTGTGCGCAGGTCTACGCCCTGATATTCAACAGGACCGGGATTGCGCGAGCAGGCGGCATCGACGGCTATCGAAGGCATAACAACGGGGAGCGCTTCGATGTTGACCGCAGGAGTCGCCTTGTGCGACGCTATTGCCTTGATGATGCCGATATGGTCGCGCGGATTGCCGCGAAACGCCGCCACAGCCGCCTCACTCGTCGGAAACGCTTTGTACTTGGCTCCGGGATAGCCCTCGGTCTGGTCGCGGCACTCCTCCCAGGAGTCGAACACGCCGGTGGCGCGTCCCTCCCACACCACATAATATTTGCGTCGGTCAGATGGTGCGCTCATAGGTCATGAAAGAGTCAGAAACATGTTTATATCTATGTGGCGGACGTCGCCTATGCGGGCTATGCGCCGGTTGACGGCTTTGCCGAGGAAGGTGTAGGCGGCACGCTGGAAGCCGGGCAGGAGGCGGAGTGCATTCGTCACCCCCTCGCAGGCGGTAAGCTCATGGAGCAGGGTCACGAAAGTGTTGGTGAGCGCCATAGCCGCAGTGCGGGGTGTGGCGCGGCCTACGTTTGTTAGGCAGCAGTCGTTGCCGGCGGCGCGCGCGTCAGAGCCGAAAGCCACTGAGCGCAACGACGGGAATATGTTCCCGGGCTCGGAGGCGAGGTCAAACACTATCGCCTCGCGTTTTAGCCGCGACGCCATATCGGCGTCGACAGTAAAGCCCTCGGCGGCATCTGCCGTAAGGGTGTTTACCACGACGTCGGCCGATGCGAGGGCATTTTCCACCACATGGGGATGCAGTGCGGAGCCAATGACCCACTGGCCGAGGTCGCGGGCGGCGCGCCGCAGCGAGTACACGTCGTTGTCAAACATACGCACCATCGCCCCGAGTCCGAAAGCCGATCGGGCGGCGGCCCGCGCCGCTATTCCCGAGCCGAGTATCGTCACCTCACACGGCACTATGCCCGACACTCCGCCAAGCAGTATGCCTTTGCCGCCGTAGGGGGCCGACAGCAGCGAGGCCGCTGCTGTTATGGCCGTGCGACCATCTATTTCCGAGAGGATGTCGGCAAAGGGGGTGTTGCCCTCCGAATCCTCCACGAGGTCGAGCGCTATGGCTATGATATGGCGCGCGAGAAGAGCCCTCACCGCTTCTCGCGTGTGCTCGTCGGGGCGCAGCAGCGTGAGAAGCATTGCGCCGCGCCGCATCATGTTGATGTCGGCGGTAGCGAGCGGCGACAGGTGTATCACTATGTCGGCGGCAAGCGTCTCGGCACGCTCGGTCACCTCGGCTCCGGCGCGGGTGTAGGACGCGTCGGTGAAATGGAGCTGGGCTGCCGCACCGCGTTCTATCTTGATGCGGTAGCCGCGCTCGGTGAGTATGGCCGCACCCTCGGGGGTGAGCGGAAAACGGTTGTCGGCAGCGCCGGGTCCCGGAGCGGGCAGTCCTATTGTCACGCAACGGCTTTCGGCGCTCACAGGGGCGAGCTGTTCGAGAATGTCGGGGGCACCCCCGGCGGTGGTCATGTCGTCGCGGTGGTATATCATGGCTGGATGAGTGGCAGGTTGAACTGCTGGATGAAGCGGCGTGCTGTGGTGTCGACCTCGACCTCGCAGTCGAGCAAGTCGCTCACAAATCTCTCTTGTGCTTTTGAGTAGTAGGGCATGCGCTTGGCGAGCGCCTCTACTATAAACACGCGCAACTCCTCGTCGCCCTTGTCGGCGATTAGGGGCCGCTTGTGGCGTCCGCGCATAAGGCGGGTGTGCAGCTTGTCGAGCGACGTGTCGAGATACACCGTCGTGCCGGCTCCGTTCATGAAGTCGATATTGTCGAAAAAGCAGGGGGTTCCTCCGCCGCAGGCTATGATTACGTCGTCAAACGAGCCTGTCTCATGGAGCATGGCCCGCTCTATCTCGCGAAATCCGTCTTCGCCGCGTTCGGCGAAGATGTCGCGTATATTGGCATGAAAGCGCGTCTCTATATACTTGTCGAGGTCAATAAACTGCACGCCCGACAGGCGGCTCACGTTTCGGCCAAGGGTCGACTTGCCGCAGCCCATGTAGCCAATAAGGAATATCGGTCTCATAATCGGCAAAGGTAGCGAAAATCCCCGATACCCTCGCAATCCGTAGCTTCCAATTGCGTCACAAACCGCCATTTAGTGGGGGCGGCCTGAGGCGCGGAGTGGCGTTTCGCCACGTACCGGCGGTTACGATTACCCGGGTTATTCCTTGTTGAGCTCGAATCCCAACCGCAGGCCGTCGTAGTTACTTGCGATGCTGTTGATAGTGGATGCCGTAGAGTTGACACTCGACGCCGCGCTCGTAAGAGTTTTCAGCACCGACATCAGTTTGTCGGCATTGAACACGAGGCTCATGCTGTTGCCGGTGACGGTCACGTATGCCACAGTCTTGATGCCGAGCTTGCTCTTCATCGTGATAGTTTTGGCATCGTTGTCGAACGTGTAGGTGCCTGAGGTTGTGCGTCCCTTGACAGTGTAGGAGTATGAGCCGTCGTCGCCGAAAGTGCATTTGCAGCCGTTCATACCCACCTTTTCATATACCGGCTCGATTTTCGCCTCTATATCCTTCGCAGCCACCTCGCCGCCGGCCTTTGCAAGCAGATTGTCGCTCTCAAACTGACACTCCGGCCCGACGTAGGCCCACGTTCCGAGTATGGTGGTTTCTGTGGTCATCTTGTCGCCCACAACGCCTTTTACCACACCGCTCAACACCGATTTGAGGTCTTGAGCGCACGCATTTCCGGCTGTCGCCAGCACGACGGCCGCCAGACACACACATCTCACCAATATGTTTCCTTTCATTTTCTTGTCGATTTAAAATTTACAGAATGATTATTGTGTATTATGATAGCAAGCAAGTTGTGTTTTAAGCCTCAAAAAGAATGATTCTCACAGAGCTTTCATCCTCAGTTTTAACAATTTCGACTCTCTTAAAACACCCCGTCTTTACTGACTGCAAATATACGACTTTCTTTTGATTTTGGGCTCTTAACGAGGCTCTAAATCACATATTAACTTGTGGATGTCAGGGGCCCTACTCTCAACTGGCAAGTGCAAAATTAGCTATTTGACGAAAGAAAACATTTT
>CAMWXJ010000009.1 GCA_947178215.1 uncultured Porphyromonadaceae bacterium | reverse complement strand
CCCGCGGGAATGCAATGCGGCAAATCTTGTTCATGCTGTCCGACAGGTCAAGCGTTATCTCTGTCACTTTATTGCGTAATACGCTCTTTATCTGACGCAAGGCATGTATGACCGTATCGGCGTCCGTTCCAAGGACTATTGCCACGATGGCGTTTTTCCTGCCGTGAGCTTCCTTGTTGGTGACGATGGTATAAAGCTCTCCGCGGCTTAACGAGGTCTCATCGATGCTCAGGTGCGGGCCTATATTCTGTGGGAAAACGCGCCATTGCTCCGCGTGAAGACCCTCAGTCGAGTCCTTCCATTGCCAGTAGCCGCTCAGATGACGCTTGTACTGGCGTTCAAACAGATCTCCGTCTATATCAAAGAACCATTCAAGAGAGCGGCCCGTAATCGGGTATCTGTCCAAGCATATCTTTTAAAAAAGCCGCAAACTCTTTCGAGAAGCGGGTACCTTCGGCTACTAAAGCCCAACGTCTGCTGACACTTTTGCCTGTCTCGATCTCCACCCAGCGTCGACGCTTGATGTGGAACGACATCTTGCGCCCTCTTACCGGGTAGTCACGCACGATGCTTTCCTCGTAGAAACCATTCGGACGAAGTTCTCCGGGCTTGTAGCCCACGACTCCATTATCACGTTCTTCCAATGTCACGTCAAGCGTCTCGGAAGTCTTTTCTACTTTGACAACCTCAAAATACTCGACCATCTCTTCCGGCAGAAGACACTCCGCCAATTCTATATATGGGTTCTTTTCCATCGCAGTTTAATTTGCTGCAAAGGTAAATCTTTTTTATTATTCTAACACAGGTTTATTACCATGCGCCCTCTTATGTCGGCGCCATAATATCCCCGCAATATCCCAGTATTACCCAGCCTATCCCGAGAAAAAGATACTAATTTGAACCCGCACATGATACCAACAGCCCATGATAATTGTTATCTATAAAAAAGACTATAGCATATGAAGTACCCTACTCTAAGATTTGTCTTTGACAGGAAACACAAGGCGACCAAAACAACGACTGGTCTCGTCCAACTGGAGGTGCTAAGCGAAGGCCGACGTAAATGGATTTCGACCGGAGTGAAATTGTATGTTGACCAATGGTCTCCCAGACGTATGGTGATAAATCATCCTGAGATAACGGCGTTGAACAAGAAACTTCTTGAACAGAGCAAAAAGATCCAGACGTGGATAGAAACCTTGGAAACAAACTCGGAGGAATTTGAGTTTGATAAGCTGGACAGGTTTCTGAAGGCTCGTCAGGAATCCAGAAACTTTATTGAATATGTAGAACGTCGCATAGAAGAGCGCAAGGATATAAGGGAGTCGACAAAAAGAACTCAACACAAGCTTGTGACATCTCTGAAACGTTTTAATCAGATTGTGTATTTTACCGATCTGACTAAGGGCAATATACAGGCATATGATCGTTGGCTCCACGGGCACCAATATGTACAGTCTACAATCCATTCGTACCATAAATTCTTGAAGACTTATATCAATGACGCAATCCAGAGTGAGATCATAGGAAGCAACCCTTACGATGGAATTAAAATAGAACGCGGAAAAAGCGGTGTGCGTCGTTATCTTACGCCAGAGGAGGTACAGAAGATTGAGACAGCTGAAATAAAAAATGAGCGTGCTATAAAAGCACGAGACCTGTTTTTATTTCAGTGCTATACCGGTTTTGCCTACGCCGAACTGGCCAAGTTTGACTTCACCAAGGTTGTAGAGCGCAATGGGAAATTTGTCGTTCATGACATACGACAGAAAACATCGGAGTTATTCTATATCGTGCTGTTGTCTCCTGCGGTCAACATTCTGAAAAAATATAATTTCAAGCTGCCGATTATTTCATCGCAGCAGTACAATGTACAGTTGAAAGCTGTAGCTGCTCTTGCCGGCCTTCAAAAGTCGCTGACATCGCATATGGGACGCCATACCTTTGCTGTCATGGTTTTAAACAATGGTGTAAGGATTGAGACCGTGTCAAAGATGATGGGTCATTCTGACATCAAAACCACGCAAATTTATGCGCAGATTCTTAATTCTGAGGTCGAAAGAGAATTTGATCGACTTGAAAAAAAATTTCTTCAAAATCCTAGGCGGCAGATATTGAAGGCGCTCATTGAGACCCCTTCTTGCCGGTTTGTTATCCGGTGTCACTGAAACATTACTATGGGTGGGCCTCATCGTCGATAACGAGATAGAGGTCTCGGATAATGTTCCAGAATGATGCTCTGGCCTCGCATGCGTTTTCATAGACCTCATTGTAGACGTCCGGTTCGGGAGCCGGGTTGTTGTCCAGCCATCCGCTGACGATTATATCTGGAGCAGTTCTACTTCACTCATAATTTTTCATCTTTGTTATAACAACGCAAATGTACGACAAACATTTCACATATAAGCGAAATGTTTAGTTTTTTTCATCGTCCGAGCCCTCGGCTACGGTCGTGGCTCTTGTTCTCTATTATTAAATACTTACCAAGGTTACAACAAATTTCGAGACTTTAATCCGATGTATTCCCAATTTGGCGATATTTGATAGATAGAGAAGCAAGGAGACATGAACCTTATTTCATTTTTACCGACCTGTTCGGCGAGCCATTTGCCGGTTTTGCCGTTCTCAACCAATGCATTTGTTATCTTGTTTTCTTAGGTGATTCCATCATTTTGCTTGCTTAATGAATGCAATTTTTTGATGTTATACGCAAAATTACAAATAAGTTCTGAGATTACAATCGAAATCAGTATAAAACTCAGTACGTACGTATCTTAATTCTTTATGACGGAGATACCTCAGTTTGTTGGTATCCTCAGGGTTTTACGATTGTGAGGTACGCACCCCATCCGTAATTATAAGGATGCAGGCCGGGAATTTGTCTCTTACAATAAAAAAATAGCGACCGTAGAAGCGACAACGGGTGGGTCGTGTCGCTCTACGGTCGGATGTGGTGTAATAGTTTCGGCCTGTCGGGCTACATGGGTGTCAGTTGCTCTTGCCGGCTGCGGTTTTTTTGCTGTCGGCGGGAGCCGGTTTGCTGAGCTTGAATCGTATCGGCAGAACGAAGTCGGAGCTCACAGGCTTGCCGTTTTGCTTGGCGGGGATGAAAGCAGGGATTTGTGCCACTACGCGCAGAGCTTCCGCGTCGAGGGCAGGATCTATCGATCTCATTACTTTGGGGTTGGTGACCTTGCCCTGCTCGTTAATGCCGAATTGCACGATGACCGTTCCTTCTATCTTTTTCTCCACGGCCTCGGCGGGGTAATTGACGTTCTGAGCGATGAAGTGCATCAGTTCCGCGTCGCCACCGGGGTATTGGGGGCGCTCATTGGTGGCATCATCAACCTTTTTGTCGGCTTTCTGGCCGGCGGGAATTTGCTCGGGTGTGGCATTTTGATTAACTTTGTCGCTTACTGAGCCTGCGGGGACAGCACGGAGCATATAGGCTTCCGAAGCATCGCTTATGGCCGAAGCTACGGCGGGAATGTTGACGGCCGCTATGGCTGCTGCGAGTGCGGGCACGAGCACGATGCCTCGCATAAGGCGTCGGGCTGACTTCTTTTGATTGTACATCATAGTGATACGTTTTTTAAGTTTGCTATGGTTCAGGCTGTTGGCAAGTGACTGGAATCTGTTGCCGACAGCCTTTTTGATTAGTAATATCTGATAGTCGCGCATGGTGACGCCTGAATTGAGCACAGCCTCGTCGGCCTGATATTCATGCACTATGCTCAGCTCACGGCACATGAGCCATGCGGCCGGGTTATACCACATTGTTACGGCCACCATACGGGATATGAGCAGGTCAAGCCAGTGGCAGTGATTTAAGTGGGCGAGTTCATGGGTGATGATGATATCGCCGGCCGACTCCATGTCGCTCCGCGACAGTACGATGTAGCGATGCCAGCTGAACGGCTGTATAGAGTCGTCGTCAATGACCACGATTTTGTATCTTCCTGTTTCGTCGACATTGATTTTAGTGCCACGCGCGGTGATGCGTGCGAGTTGCAGCAGACCAATGGCTGTGGTGACGGCGGTAATAAGCAAGCCGGCAGCATATATCCACAGAATTATGTCGGCGCGGCCCATGGAGGCGGAGCTGTGGGCCACGGTGTCTATTCTCAGCACATTGTCGGCGACTTCGGCTGTGGTGCCGTCGATAGTCGAGGTGAGGTCGGCGGCCACACCTATGTGTCGAGCAAGGGCGGTAAACGGAAGCCACAGCAGGCTGACAGCGTAAATGCTCCACAAAGCCATGCGGTTGAAGTGGTGCAGCCTTTCGTTGGCGAGAACCCACTTGTAGGCGAGGTAAAGCGAGAGTAGTATTATGCCGGAGTAAAGGGAGTAGGCAAACAGGAGTCCCATGATATATTCAATAAGGAGTTGAGAGGTAGTTTAAACTCGGTTGGGGGGGGAGACGCTGAATTTAGCTGCCGGTTTGGCTGTCGCCGCGATCGATGATATCGATTATCTCGCGGAGCTCGTCGACTGAAATCTTCTCCTCCTTAACAAGGGCCGAAACGACGCTCTTGTAGGAATTGTTGAAGTAGTCGCTGACAACACGCGCGAGCGTCCGGCGGCTGAAATCTTCTTTCTTCGACACGGCGTAGTAGCGGTGTGACGATCCGACAACTTCATGTGCCACATGGCCTTTCTCTTCAAGAATGCGGACTATGGTCGACACGGTATTGAAGTGTGGTTTCGGCTCCGGGTAGAGTGCAAGCATCTCCCTTACAAACATGGGGCCGTTGTTCCAGAGCATTTTCATGAGCACCATTTCTTTTGCAGTGAGCTGGGGCTGCTGAATGTTGTTGCTTCGCATATCAGGTGACGGATTAGGTGGAATAATATGGGGAAGATGGGGGTAACTAAAAGTTTAGTGATGCCGCAAAGATATAACGAACTTTTTAGTTGTGCAACTAAACTCTTAGTTTTTTTTACGCGGGTCTGCTACTTTGTCGCTTTTTTATCGCAAAAGGGCGCGTCGGCGCAAAAAAAACGGATGAAATGTTTGGATATTGGAAAAATGGTGGTACCTTTGCGGTGTAGTACATCACTACAACACCACAACAATTCCGATTATTCATCACATAACTGAAACGAATATGAAACGCATAGCAACCCTCGTAGCCGGTGCCCTTGTTGCGGTTCTCGGCGCAAATGCCCAGATACTCTGGAAGGTAGAAGGCAACAACCTCGACAAGCCGTCGTATATCCTCGGCACCCACCACACCGCTCCGGCCGATATGCTTTCGCGCATCAACGGCTTCAACGAGGCGCTCGACGACGTGGAGGCCGTGTACGGTGAAATCAACATGGCCGACATGAACGCTATGGAGATGCAGCAGAAGATGATGGCCCACATCATGGCGCCGGCCGATTCTACGCTGTCAAAGCTCTTCACCCCAGAACAGCTCGACAGCGTGGGCGCTCTCCTGAGCAGCTATGTGGGCCAGCCGGTCGACATGATGCAGATGGATCCGATGAAGCCGGTCATGGTGACGACCCAGCTGGTCCTGCTCCAATCCATAAAGGCTTTCCCGGGCTTTAACCCCGCGGTGCAGCTCGACGCGACGGTGCAGAACATGGGCAAGGCGGGTGGCAAGAAGGTCGATGGCCTCGAAACGCTGGAATTTCAGATGAGCGTACTTTACGACACGCCGCTTAGAGAGCAGGCTGATGACCTCATGGAATCCGTGCGCAACGATTCGACCTCCGTAGTGAAAGCAGGCCGGCTTGCCGAAGCCTACACTTCCGGCGACCTTACCAAAATCGACGAGCTGATGTACGACAGCGATGAAATGACTCCGGCGAAGCTCGAACGACTGCTGTTGCAGCGCAACCGCGACTGGGCCGAGAAGCTTCCCGCAATCATGAAAGAGCAGCCTGCGATGATAGTGGTAGGCTGCGGGCATCTCCCCGGCAAGGAGGGCGTGATAGAGCTTCTGCGCGCACAAGGTTACACTCTCACTCCTGTCGACAAATGATTGACCTCGGCAATATAACATTCAGTTATCCTAATGCGCGGGTGCCGGCGCTGAGCGGTGTCGACGCCTCGATAGGCGAGGGCATCTATCTGCTCCTCGGCGAGAACGGCGCAGGCAAGACAACCCTGCTTCACCTGATGGCCACGCTCCTATTCCCCACGGAGGGGAGTGTGACCATCAACGGCGACGACTCCCGGCGACGCTTACCCTCGACTCTGCGCAGCCTCTACTTTCTGCCCGACGACGCCCAGATGCCGGCCGATACCGTAGAGCAGCTTGTGAAGCTTCACGGCAGCGTGTTCTATCCGCGCTTCGATGCCGCTATGCTTGCCGACAACCTCAGGGCGTTCGGTATAGACGCGCGCATACCGTTTGACATGATGAGTCTTGGCCAGCGTAAAAAGGCTTATATAGCCTATGCCCTGGCGCTTCGCACCGACATACTGCTGCTCGATGAGCCGGCCAACGGCCTGGATATCGGCAGTCGCGACCTGCTGCGCAATCTCATGGCCCGATGTGTGGAGCCGGGGCAGACTGTTGTCATTTCCACACACCAGACCGCCGACCTCCAACCGCTCTACGACGGCATCATCATGCTCCGTCGAGGCAAAATGCTCTTCTCGCTCTCCACTGCCGAGATTACCAATCGTATAGGCTTCGGAGTGTTCGACATCCCGCCACGGAGCGCTCTCTATACCATGAGCGACATAGGTCGTTTCCGTTCCATAATTCCGGCCGACCCCGATTCTCCAAGCGAGATAGACATACACCTGCTTTACTCGGCGCTTCAATGCCGCGAGGGAGAGGGTGTGCTGTCAGTTTTGGCCAACTCTCAAAATCCGTCACAGTCATGACCTCACTTTCACCCTCAGTGGCTCCCGACAACTTTACATGGAGCCGAGTATGGAGCGTAATGCGCCTGATCGCTCCGCGTGTGCGCAATCTTACAATTGTGTACGTGGCGATATGTATCGCTGTCGCTGTGCTCGTTCTGCTCGGTCGTTTGGTCGGCTTTCCGATTGGTTCTATCGGCCTCTTTTCCGTTATTCCGTGTATCATGTTCTACGTCGCACCCGCTTTTCTCCTCAATGCGACGGATACCTTGCAATTTCAGCTGATACCCGCCAAGGTGTCAGAAAAATTTGTGGCAATCGTCATCTATTCGATTGTCCTCAACTATCTTATCGTGTCAATATCTTCGATTCCGGTTGCTGTCACAGTGTTAGACAACGAAGCGACGAGTTCGATTCAGACCATCATGAAAGCCAAGTTCGGATCCAGTTGGGTGGGGCTCAATCAGCTCTCGGGTCTTCTTGCTCCGATAGTGTGTATGTATGTATCCATTGCCAGTCCCGGCCGCAAGTGGCAAGCGGTGGGCGCCGCATTCCTTGTGTGTGTGGTTGAAGGCCTTGTGGGCGGCATCTACGGCATTTGTATGACTACAAGGTGTGTCGGGTTATTCGACGGCGAGCCTGATGTCGATTTAATAGTCGAGACTATATTGTCGGGTGTCGCGCCGTTTATGCTTGCCACTATGGTGGTCTGCGTCCTACTCTCGGTATTGTTCATGGTCCTCGCCTATCGTAAACTCGCCTCGCGACAGATATGAAACTGAAATCATGGATTTAAGCCCTCAATCATCACGCCCCATATATCTGCGAATAGTTGACGATGCCATGAACCGCATATTGTCGGGAGCATGGCGCGCAGAGGAACGTATACCGTCGGTGCGCGAGTTGTCTGTCGAGCTGTCGGTCAATACCCACACGGTGCTTAAAGCGTTTGACCTGCTCAGCGACTCGGGCATCATAGCGAGTCGCCGCGGCATGGGCTACTTCCTCACGCCCGAAGCCCGCGACAAAGTTTACGAGCTCAGGCGCCGGGAGTTCTACGACTCCACTCTGCCCGAGCTCGCATCAAACCTCAAGGCGCTCGGCATATCGCTTGCCGACCTTGAAGAACGTCTCAAGCCGCTGCTTTAACGGCACGCGGCAATCTTATTCAGCAGACCTAAACGCCGCCATGAGCGGCTCCATCTTAGCGCGTATCTGCTCGGTGGCGAGATTGCCTATCGAGCCGATATGCGTATGGTGTATTTCGCGGGTGGGCTTGTAGCGGCCTTCCTGCACAGCCATACCTACCTGCTTGTAGGCGTCGCGGAACGGCACGCCTTGGAGCACCAGACGGTTCACGTCTTCCACGGTAAAGAGATAGTCGTAGCGCGGATCGTCGAGAATATCTTTGCGGATGCGGATGTTGCGGAGCATGAACGAAGCCAATTCAAGGCACGACCTCATCTCGGCGAACGCCGGGAAGAGTATATCCTTCATGAGCTGGAGGTCGCGGTTATAGCCCAGCGGTAGATTGGCGTTGAGAATGGTGAGCTCATTGGGGATGGACTGGAGGCGGTTGCATTTGCCGCGCATTATCTCGAACACGTCGGGGTTTTTCTTGTGGGGCATGATTGACGAGCCGGTGGTGAGTTCGTCGGGGAAAGAGACGAAGCCGAAGTTCTGGCACATCCACATGCACACGTCCATTGCCAGGCGGCCGAGTGTGGCTGCAACAGCGGCGATGCCCACGGCGGCCGCGCGCTCTGTCTTGCCGCGGCTCATCTGTGCGGCCACTACGTTGTAGTGCGGCGATGCGAAGTTGAGCAGTCGTGTAGTCATCTCGCGGTCGAGCGGGAGCGACGAGCCGTAGCCGGCAGCGGAGCCGAGAGGATTCTGATTGGCGATGTTGTAGGCGGCTACAAGCAGCTGCATGTCGTCGACAAGTGTCTCGGCATAGGCTCCGAACCATAGGCCGAACGATGACGGCATAGCCACTTGGAGGTGGGTGTAACCCGGCATCAGGTCATCTTTGTGCTTGTCGGAGAGTTCGAGCAGCAGGTTGAAAAAATCGTTGACGGCGCGGGCAGTCAGCGCCAGTTCGTGGCGTGTGAAGAGTTTGAGGTCAACGAGCACTTGGTCGTTGCGCGAACGGCCCGAGTGAATCTTCTTGCCGAGGTCGCCGAGGCGCGCGGTGAGCAGAAACTCAACCTGCGAGTGCACGTCCTCGACGCCGTCCTCAATGACAAATTCGCCACGCTCTATCATCGCCTTGATGTCGGCGAGAGCGTCGAGAAGCACCGGCAGCTCGTCGTGGCCGAGCAGCCCTACCGATTCGAGCATACGTATATGGGCCATCGAGCCCTCCACGTCAAATCGGGCGAGCATCAGGTCGAGCTCGCGGTCGCGTCCTACTGTAAATTCCTCAATCATCCGGTCGGGCTCGAAGCCCTTGTTCCACAATAGCATAGTTTATGGGTGGGAATATGGGTTGACTTGTTAAAGTGCGGCAAGGGCCGCGATAGCAGCTTTGGGGTCTGTGGCCGAGAACACGAAGTTGCCGGCTACGAGGATGTCGGCTCCGGCGTCGACGAGCACGCGGCCGGTGTCAAGATTCACGCCGCCGTCGACCTCGATGAGGGTTTTGAGGTTGCGTTCGTCTATCATCTGACGCAGACGACGGGTGCGGTCGACGGCGCGTCTGATGAACTTCTGCCCGGCAAAACCGGGATTGACACTCATGATGAGCACCATGTCGAGCTGGTCGAGAATGTCGGTCAGCAACTCGACCGGCGTGGCGGGGTTGATAGTCACTCCGGCGCGCATGCCGGCCTGACGTATCGACTGGATGACGCGGTCGAGGTGGGTACACGCCTCATAGTGCACGTTCATGAGGGTGGCGCCGCAGTCGCGCACGGCGTTGACATAGCGCCCCGGGTCGACAATCATCATGTGTACGTCGAGCGGCTTTTTGCAGCGGTTGCTGACATCTTTTATCACCGGAAAGCCGAATGAGATGTTTGGCACAAAGACGCCGTCCATCACGTCGAGATGGAGCATCGAGGCGGCTGATTCGTTAATCATCTCGATTTCACGTGCGAGATGACAGAAATCGGCGCTTAGCAGCGAAGGGGATACCTGGGTCATTGCAAGTTGGATTGTGCCCCGTGGCGGGGACGGAAAGCATTGTATAGGATTATGGCGACGCAGACAACTCCGATGCCTAATCCTACATATGTAAGATAGCTGTTGTATTTTTCAATCTGGACAAAGAGGCCGTCGACCGACACATGCAGGCCGAGCCAGTAGCCGAGGGCGGCGAGTACGCCGTTCCACAGGCCGGCGCCGAGCGAGGTGTAGAGGCAGAAGCGTCCCAAGTCCATGCGGGCAAGCCCGGCGGGAATCGAGATGAGCTGACGCACGGCGGGGATGAGTCGGCCAATGAAAGTCGACACAGAGCCGTGACGGTCAAAGTATTTTTCGGCCTTATTGACCTTGGTGCGGTCGATGAGGCAGGCGTGGCCTATGCGCGAGTCGGCGAAGCGGTACACGAGCGGACGCCCTATCCACACCGAGAGGCCGTAGTTGACGAGGGCACCTACGAGAGCGCCGGCCGTAGCTACTACTATGATGAGCCACACGTTGAGGTCGGCGACAGCTATCGGGTGGCCCTGATATGTGAGCGTGCGCACGCTCTGTGCGGCCAGAAACGCGGCCGGAGGCACGATGACCTCGCTCGGAAATGGGATGAATGAGCTCTCCACCACCATGAGCAGGAATATGAGGAAATAGGAAGCATTTTCGACGACCCACTGAAAAATAGAGGCGGCGTCGATACCGGCAAAGAGTGTGATGATGCTTTCAATCATGACTGGTTACGGAGGATTACTATTGGTTCAGCTGAGCAGGCCTACGCTGCGGTACAGCTTGACGTATTGCTCGGTTTTTTTCTCGATTGGGAGGGGATAGGCTCGCGATGTTGAGGGGAGGCGCCAGATTGCTATGGGGTGACCGTGGGCGTTGACAAGCCCCGGCGCTTCGGTGTGCTCGCCCACTTTGGGCACTTTGCTGTCGGTGAGGTCGGCGAGGACTTTGGCGGCGAGGGTGCCGGTTGTGGCCACGGCACGGCAGTTTGGCATCAACGCGAGAAGCGCGTCAAGATCTACCGTCTCGACTATTTCGAGAAACGCGTCGGCGGCATTACCGCGCAGGCGGCGCACTTTCTTGCCGGTGTCGCAAAACGCTATGCCGCGCTCAGTGCAGAAATCGGTAATCTCCGACATGCGGAACGTGCGGTTTACGGCATCGTAGAAATGCTCGCCGTCCTCAAAAAAGGCGAGGCCGGTGATACGCCAGAAGTCGTTGATGCGGTTGGGGTAGTAGAATGGCATGCACCAGCGCGAAGGCGCGGGAGGAAATGTGCCGAGAAACAGCACCCGCGCGTTCTCGGGTATGAAAGGTGGCCACGGATGAGTCTCTACCGGCTGGTGCGCGGCAGGTTCGGTGGCGGAGAAAGCTGTATTGGTGTTCATGCCATTATAACAAGTTTCGGTCTGTTAATGTTGACGTGTAGTGCAGATTACAGACATGTGAATGTGAGACGGTCGGCAGCGCGGGCGGCCTTAGCCTTGGCCTCGTCTACATTGTCGGCGGTTGCGAGGACTACTGCCATGCGGCGGTGACCCTTAACCTCAGGCTTGCCGAAGATGCGCATTGAAGTGCCCGGCTCGGCGAGTGCGAGGTCGATGCCGTCGATAATGAGCTGACGGGTATCGCCTTCGACCACTATGGCGTGACTGGCCGACGGACCGTAGAAGCGCACCTCGGGAACCGGCAGCCCGAGTACGGCGCGGGCGTGGAGCGCAAACTCGCTGAGGTCCTGCGAAATCATCGTCACCATGCCTGTGTCGTGGGGACGAGGCGACACCTCGCTGAATATCACCTGGTCGCCTTTGACAAACAGCTCGACGCCGAAGATGCCGTAGCCTCCGAGCGCATCGGTTATCTTGCGGGCAATCTCGCGTGATGCCTCGCGGGCGCTTGGCGACATGGCCTGAGGCTGCCAGCTCTGACGGTAATCGCCGTCGACCTGACGGTGTCCTACCGGTTCAAGGAATGTCGTGCCTGAAACGGAGCGTACCGTAAGCTGGGTTATTTCGTAGTCGAAATCTATGAATCCCTCAACAATGACGCGGCCGGCTCCGGCGCGTCCACCCTCCTGGGCCTCGTGCCACGAGGCATCGATGTCGGCGGCTGAGCGTATCACACTCTGGCCGTGGCCACTCGAACTCATCACAGGCTTCACCACGCAGGGCATGCCTATTTCATTTACGGCTCTGTCAAATTCCTCGCGGGTCGAGGCAAAGCGGTAGGGCGATGTCACGATGCCGAGTTCCTCGGCGGCGAGGCGGCGTATGCCCTCGCGGTTCATGGTGAGGAATGTGGCGCGTGCGGTAGGAGTCACGTTATAGCCCTCCTTTTCGAGCTCCACGAGCATTGGCGTGGCGATAGCCTCCACTTCGGGGATGATGTGGTCGGGCTTTTCAAGCTCCACGATGCGGCGAAGCTCTTCGGGATCGAGCATGTTGATGACGTGAGAGCGGTGAGCTACTTGCATTGCGGGCGCGTCGGGATAGCGGTCGACGGCCACCACCTCGACGCCGAAACGCTGAAGCTCGATGGCTACCTCCTTGCCCAGCTCACCGCTGCCGAGCAGCAGAGCCTTGACGGCCGAAGGGGTTGAGGGTGTTCCGATTTTCATCTTTTACTTTGCAGAAAATGTATCGTGTTGGAAATTTGCTGCAAAATTACTCATATCGCTCCATATACACAAATCATTATCCCCGCCTCCCCGTAAATATCACTAAGTAAGCCTCTACTTCAACATAGGTCAGTAGGGCGTACCGTCACAGTGAGGTCAATGCAATGCTTAGAAATGTCCTTTGAATGACAACCGGAATGTGACAGGGGAGTCAAGACGGTGCAGAGAGAGTGAACCGCCGAACGAGGTCATGATGCGGCGGCTGAGAATGAGGCCTATGCCGCTGCCGTTGTCGCGGGTTGAGAAAAAAGGGATAAATATGTCATCGGCAAGTTCGGGCGGTATGGGGTTGCCGTCGTTAGCCACTTCGATAATGTTGTCGGCGGCTGTCACCGTGATTGTCTGTGCTCCGGCCTGAATGGCATTGGTGCAGAGGTTGAATAGCACTCGGCAGAGCATCGTTTCATCGGCTGCAACGCACATGTCGTGTGGCGCGCTCCATTTCATCTGCGGAAACAGCGCCGAGGTGTGGCGTAGCACATCCACTACCTTGACCTCATTTATGCAGGGTCGCGGGGCATACTCCACTGAGCGGTACGACTCGACAAATTTCAAGAGCGAACGGCTTGTATCACCTATCGCACGCAGGCCTTCCGCTCGTTCGTCGTGACATTCGGGCGGTAATGACATCAATGTTTCGCTCAGTGAAATCACCGGAGCTATCGAGTTCATTATTTCGTGAGCGAGAGTTCGACTGAGTTGTTCCCATGCTCCTATCTCGCGCGTTTCCAGTTCATGGCTAATGTCGGTAATGGCAAAAATCCGCAGTTCGTTATCATTGACTCTGAGGCATGACTCTCGTAGCGTGAGTCCGAGGCGAGAACATACAGTGTGTCGTTTTCCTGGCTCTGCTGATTCGAAGGCCTCAGGTAAGGAGGGGTCGACACTGGCAAGTTGCGATACATGGGTAAGCATTTTCAGATCGAGTAGGCGCAGTGCCGCCGCATTGCAGGTGGTAATCGTTCCATCAGTACCGGCAACTATGATTCCGGTGTCGGTCTGGTCAAGAATCATCTTGTAATAACGGTCGGCTTGTGCATTGCGTCGACTCATTGCGCCCAGAATCTCGGCAATGCGGTTAAGGGTGTTGTTGATGCTACGGGAGTTACTGAAACGTAGCGTAGTGTCGTCGTTTCCGAGGGCTTCGAGCAGCAGCCGCAGGTTGGCATCTTTTCGGCGGTTGGCCGACCACATCCACACCGTCGCCGCTATTGATGCGGTTAAGGCTACGGCCAAGGCTGCGATGATGGTTAAGGTCATAGGCCGTAACGCTTGATTTTGTTATAGAGCGTCTGCCTTGATATGCCCAGACGGTTGGCTACGCGGGTCATATTGCCACGTTCGCTTATTATGGCCTGTTCAATACTGTCACGTTCCATGTCGGCGAGTGAGGACGTTTCGGCCGACTGAACCGGTTTCTGTATCTGTATCGGTGCGTCGGTGCGTGGCTGCGACACTCGTAGAAGTGTGTCGAGCAGTTCGTTGTTGTCCCAAGGTTTTACAACAAATTCAGCCGCGCCGGCCTTGATGCCTTGCACGGCCAGTCGTATGTCGGCATAGGCGGTAAAAAGCACGACAGGTATCTCGGCGTTTGATTCTCGCAGGCGTCCGAGCCAGTAAAGACCCTCGTTACCGTTGTTAACAGTCGAGCGGAAGTTCATATCCAGCAACACACAGTCGGGGCGTTCGGCCTTGACCGTGGCTAACAGATGAACCGGCGAGGTAAGGGTGATTACGGTTTTGAAGAATGGTCGGGCCAACATGCTTACCGCTGTCAGGACCGAGCGGTTGTCATCGGCTATGAGAAGTGTATTGCGTCGGAATTTCATACGGCGCCAAAGGTATCACTTTTTTTCGAGTCGGCCAACAGGGAGCACCTGAGGGGTGCTGAGGCCTGACGGAGGGGTTGTCAAGTTATTTGACACTTTGTTTTTGGCCGGTTATGTTAATATCCGAAGAGATAGTATATTACGACAGTTGGTGTAGAATGATGCATATATTGTCGGTAAAACAAAACTCTTTTAGGAATATGATAAAGACAGAAAAACTATGTAAGGTGTTCCGTACCGACGAGGTTGAGACATCGGCTCTGACTGACATTGACCTGTCGGTCGAAGAGGGTGAATTTCTCGCGGTCATGGGTCCGTCGGGATGTGGTAAGTCAACTTTACTCAATATAATAGGATTGCTTGACAATCCTACCTCAGGCAGCTACCGCCTGTTTGGCCAGGAGATGTCGGGGCTGAAAGATAACGACCGTGCCCGTTTCCGCAAAGGTTGCATAGGCTTTGTGTTTCAAAACTTCAATCTTATCGACGAACTCACGGTTGAGCAGAATGTTGAGCTGCCGCTGATGTACATGGGCGTTTCGTCGGCTGAACGCCGCAAACGCGTAAGAGCGATTCTTGAACGGGTCAACATATCCCACCGCTGCAAGCATTTTCCGTCGCAGCTTTCAGGCGGTCAGCAGCAACGTGTGGCCGTGGCCCGGGCTCTGGTCACCACGCCAAAGCTTATTCTTGCCGACGAGCCTACGGGTAATCTCGATTCACGCAACGGACAGGAGGTGATGACGCTTCTGTCGGAACTCAATGAGGCGGGGACTACCATAATGATGGTGACACACTCCGACCGCGACGCATCCTATGCTCACCGCGTGATAAATCTTTTTGATGGCGCCATTATATCCGAGATGATAAGCAGATGAGCAGCCGTTATGTCATATAACCGTTTTTTTGACTGACTTATGCGAAGTAGAGGGCTGTATGTGGCTGTATTAGTTTTGATGAACATTCTGCCGGCAACGGTGAACGCCGAAAGCAACTGGACTGTTGACGACTGCATTGCCTATGCAATTGAGCATAACCCGGATGTGCGTAATAAGCGAATAGATACCGATATGGCTCGTGTCGACGTCTTATCGGCCTATGGAGATTTTCTGCCGTCGGTAAGCATTACAGGCCTGTCGGGTCGGCGGTTCGGTCATTCAGTAGACCCTGTCACAAACCAATACACTTCCGAAGCTTTTTTTGACAGCACTGTGGGTATCAATGTCTCTTTCCCGATATTTGAGGGGCTTACGCGTCTCAACCGTGTAAGATTTGCCCGCCTCAACAAGGCTATGAGCGGTTTTGTCGCCAAGGCTGCCGAAAACGGTCTTGCTCTCGATATAGCCGAAGCTTTTTACAGATACTGTTTCGATGCTGGTATGTATGAGCTTGCTGTGGAGCAACGTTGCTTGGGTGAACGGTATTTTGAGAAGATGACCGAATATGTTAAGCTCGGTATTCGCCCACGGAGCGAGATAAGCGAACTGAAAGCCCGATTGCAGGCCGACATATATCAGGAGCGGCTCAAAGCCCGCGACTGCGAGTTGTCGATGTCGGCTCTTAAAGAGTTGATGGGAATGGATGAAGCTGACTCCCTGACGATAATTCCAGAGAAAGTGTCTGACCTACCTTCGCTTGCCAATGTGGACTTGACGGCACTATATGAGTCGGCACGTATTCACATGCCCGAATATCAGATAATGGTGATGCGTGACAAAGCCTCTCGCACGGCTGTGTCGCTTGCCGCCGGCGCGATTTATCCAACGGTAAGAATGGAGTTTAACCTTACATCAGGCTTCTATACGGCGAGCGACCGCTCGGGTGCAGTCGCCTCATTCAGCTCCCAGCTCAGAAACAATCTTAACAGCTACATAGGCATTAGTGTGTCCATGCCTTTGTTTGACGGTCTCAGACGTTACAATGATATCAGGAATAAGAAGATGCGTTACCGTCAGGTTACAAACGACAATGAGAGGCAGCGACAGGCGATAGAAAGAGATATTTACGAAATATATGTGTCGGCACAGACCGTTGCGGAAGAATGGCTTCTCGCCTTAGAGCAACTTGAAGCCGCCTCTGTGGTACTGAATAGTAATGAGGAGAGATTACATGAGGGTATCATATCATGGTTTGAGCTAATGGAATCGCGCAAGCTTTATATACAAGCCGGTGTGGAAAAAATACGTGCCGGACTGCACTATATTCTTACGAGCAAGATAATAAACTTTTATCGCACAGGTTCCTTTCGTGACATTGAAAGCGATGCGAATCAATCGAGGTAAATAACCAGGTAAAAAAATAATGGATAGAACGATAGAGAAAAAATCGCGTTTTTCGACAAGGAGCGTCTCTGTGACGGCTGTTGTGGCAATCGCCGTGGCCGCCGTCGTATGGGTGGCCGCCAATCATTCGTCATCAACAATGGACGTTGACCGCAAGAGTATCACCATAGCTACGGTGACGACGGGTGAGTTCAACGACTATATCCGCGTAGCGGGCAGGGTGACTCCCGACAAGATTATTTATCTTGACGCGGTGGAGGGCGGACGTGTGGAAGAGCGTCTTATAGAGGAGGGTGCGTCGGTAAATGCAGGCGACGTGATTCTTCGTCTGAGTAATCCGTTGCTCAACATAGGCATACTGCAAAGCGAGGCCGACCTGGCTTATCAGGAAAATGAACTGCGCAATACCCGCCTGGTGATGGAGCAGGAGCATTTAAGATTAAAACACGACTTGATAGATATGCAGAAAGATGTGACTCAGAAAGAGCGCCGATTCAGGCAGTATTCACATTTGTTTGAAAAAGGTTTTGTGGCTGAGGAGGAGTATATCCGTGCCCGTGAGGAGTATGCGGCCTCTATGGAGCAGATGGCTGTCCTCGACAGCCGGTTGAAGAGTGACGAAGAGTTGCGCGACAGGCAGCTCATGAGCCTTAACGAGAATATTGCCAATATGAAGCGTAGTCTGATACTGGTGCGTCAACGGCTGGAAAATCTGCTTGTCAAGGCTCCGGTTGACGGGCAGCTGGGCAATATTGAGGCTCAGGTAGGACAGTCGATAGCGCAGGGTGAACGCATAGGTCAGGTTATCACTCCCGAGTTAAAAGTTGAGGTAAGAATCGACGAGCATTATGTAGAACATATCCACCCCGGTTTGTCGGCCGGTTTCGAGCGCGAGGGACAACGCTACGACATGGTTGTGACAAAAGTGTATCCAGAGGTGCAGGAGGGGCAGTTTCGTACTGACCTGCATTTTGTGTCCGACCGACCTGAAAATATCCGTTCCGGCCAGACGTACCATATCGACATTCAGCTTGGCGACCCCTCGACAGCCGTGATGATACCTCGCGGCAGTTTCTATCAGACAAGCGGTAGCCGCTATCTGTATGTGGTTGACGACGATGAAAAAACGGCTACAAAACGCCGTGTACGCCTCGGGCGTCAGAATCCGGTGTATTATGAAGTGCTCGAAGGCCTCATGCCGGGCGAGAAGGTCATCATCTCTGGTTATGATTTATTTGGCGACAATCAACATCTAAACTTATACAAGTAAATAACAATGAACTATCTATCACAAATCATCAATCGCCGCCGTTCAAAAAAATCGCTTGCTGCTCTGAATGTTTTCGGTCTTTCGGTATGCGTCGCAACAGCTCTGACAGTGCTGTTTTATGTACGATTTGAGCTGAGCTATGACACCTTTCACCGGGCCGAACGGATATATCGTGTCGAGAGCCGCCTGTATGAAAATGGTGTGCTTACAGATAATTGGGCCACAACCACTTTCGGTCACGGCCCTGTGATGAGCCGTGAAATACCTGGCATAGAGCGATATGTGAGGATTACAGCCCAGGACCGTGAGCAGGAGGTGACCTATGGCGAACGTCAGTTTATCGAGGATAGCTATTGCTATACGGAGCCGACGTTTTTCGAGTTATTTGATTTCCATATAACGGAAGGGGGCAGCGATGGGCAGCTTGAACGCCCCAATACGGCCGTGATAGCCCGAAGTGCCGCCGACCGTTACTTTGGCGAGGAGAGCCCGATAGGCAAGGTGCTTACTTTCAAGACATCTTCGTCGGAGCAGCATTTTGAGGTAACGGGAGTAATGGAGGATATGCCTTACAATTCGCATTTGCGCTATGACTTCCTGCTCTCTTATCCAACCATTCCCGAAGCGCGGCGTGAGATATGGTATATTCATGGAGTGTACACTTATGTGACTCTGAGCTATGATGCGGAGCCTGATGAGATTGAAGAAGCTTTTTCAGCGATTTCCGCCAACCACCGCACCGAGGCCCTTCGCCACAAGGATTGGCGGGTCGAGCTCATACCGTTGGAGGATATTCACCTCACTCCGCGCAAATCGTATGAAAAAGAGACAAAGGGAAGCAGGATTGCCGTCGACATACTTCTTATAATGGCGATAGCCCTCCTGTTGACGGGATGGATTAACGCCTTGAATCTTACTATCGCTCGCTATCTAGAACGCGGACGAGAGTTCGGTCTCCGCAAGATATTCGGAGCGACTAATCGGCAGATAATCGTCTATGGACTCCTTGATGCATGTGTGGTGAATCTGCTGGCGCTTCTATTGGCAACGTTTTTTGTGGTTGTCACGCTCCCTACTGCATCACGGATAGTGGGATGCAACTTTGCTTCCGATGTCTTGATATCCCCCGTATGCTGGAGTATTGTGGCTGCGATATATGTGGCCGGTGTGTTTATCGTGGGCTTCTATCCGGCATTTTTGCTGACACGCATCAGGCCCGCTGATTTTATGCGGGGCAAGATGCTGCATGGCCGCAAGGGCAACACGATTCGCAGGATGCTTATTTTCATTCAGTTTGTCGCTTCGTTTATCCTTGTTTCAGGCACATTTGTTGTTATGATGCAGGTCGACTATATGCAAAGCCGGAGCGCGTCTCCGCTTTATAACCGCGTTGTGGTGCTGAAATATCCGTCAACCACCGAGAATATGGCTGTAAAAGTAAACGACTTTAAGAAGCGACTTGAACGTCAGCCATCAGTAAGCCATGTGTCGGTGTCGGGCGCCGTACCCGGAGTGGAGGTGGCCAATTATTTCACCAACAGGCCGTATGGAAGTGATATGTCGGAAGTAAAGCTGATTCAGATGTTTGCGGTCGATTATGACTATCTGTCGCTTTATGCACAGCGGCTTGTGTGCGGTCGCGGGTTTGCCGAGGGGTATGGCGACGAACAGAACAATGTGGTGCTCAACGAGGAAGCCGTAAGAGTACTCGGCTATAATTCGGCGGAAGAGGCTCTGGGCAAGCAACTGTCAATGGAAGTGGTCGGCACTCCGCTTGAAATTATAGGTGTAGTGCGCGATTATCAGCAACAGTCGTTTGCCGAGCCCTACAAGCCCATAATATTTTTTCTTAAAGAGCGGGTGCCTATCATAGCTACTCCGTATATTTCGGTAATGCTTGACAAGGACGTTGATCCGGAAACGGTGTCGGCGATAGAGCGTATTTACAAGAGTTATTTCCCGTTGTCGTTGTTCTCATATTTCCGTCTGAGCGATTTCAATTACTCGCTTTATAAGTCCGACCGCAATTTCAGTCGTATATTCATGTGCGCTTCGTTGCTCGCTGTGTTTGTCGCCTGTCTCGGGCTGTGGATTATGACGCTGTTTTCCACCATGTCGCGCCTGAAAGAGATAGGCATACGCAAAGTGCTTGGAGCCGATAAAAAGAACCTCTTTCTTGTGCTAAACAAAGAGTTGATTGTGCTTACAATTACGGCTTCGGCTGTCGGCACCATTATTTCAGTGATATTGATGAACGAGTGGCTCAGAAGCTATGCGTTTCACATATCTCTGCCTTGGTGGATTTTCCTTGTGTCGGCTGTGCTCATTGCGGCGGTAGGCATTGCCACGGTTGCCCGTCAGATATGGCGCGTAGTCAGGCTCAATCCGATAGATATTCTGCGTGATGAGTGAGATAATGGGTGGAGGCGGGGGATGTCAGGCGTTTTTTTATTAATTTTGCGGTGATTATTTCGCGAATACATGACCGCAGATGTGGTATCGGCCGATGCCTACCGTCGCACTTTTTTGCGTCCGGTAGTGGTGTATAACTCGGTAGCTTTCAGCGAACTTAATGCTCTGAAAGTGGCCGAGGTGAGATATGTCGTTTTCTCAAAGGGGGGCAAACCGCGTCTCGGTCTGACAATAGGCGTGGGCGCCGATGGTCGGATGCGCGCGCCGTTTTCGGCCCCGTTTGCCTGCTTCGATTTCAACAAGGAGCAGTGTGTGGATGTGATTGTCGACGCCGTGGGGCTGCTCCGTTGCAATTTTGCCGGCTTGGTTCTGACGCTCCCTCCGACCCTTTACGCCCCCTCCATGATAGCAAAGACGGCGATTGCGCTCAATCACTCCGGCGCGCGCCGGCTGTACGATGACTGGAATTATCATCTGCCTCTTGCGGCGTCGGGAGGCTATGGCTCGCTGGTTGATTCCTACACACGCCGTGTCGTCGCGTCAGGTGCGGCAACCGGCTACGGGTTGCTGGAAGTCGCCGACGACCCCTGGCGGGCGTATGCTGTTGTGGCGGCCAATCATGAGGCAAAAGGCTATCCGATGCGCATGACGGAGCGGCAGGTTGTCGCCACGGCAGGTAAGGGGGGCCCGGTAAAAGGACGGTTCTTTGTGCTCACGAATGGTGTGGAGGATGCCGCCGCCGCGATAGTTTACGACGTGACTCCCGCCGTATCGCAGGTTATCTATTGGGGCGACGCGCCGCGGCACGGCTGCCGATATGCGATGAATCTGCTGGCGGCACGGCTGTATGAGTATTATAGCAGTCGAGGGAAGAGCATACTCGATATAGGGCCGTCGTCGAGCGAGGGTATTCCCGCAACAGGGCTGTGCAATTTCAAGGAGAGCATAGGCTGCATAGTAAGTTCTAAGCCCACTTTCGAGCTGTGAATAAAGCCGATAAAAAGAAATACAGCCCCCGCGGCGCGATTGCCGAGGGGGCTGATATTGATTGCCAAGGCTCAGGCTTATGAGCGCAGACGGTGGGTGCGGTAGCCGTAGATGCCTACCACCACGAAGCAGATGAGCGGAAGGACAAACGACAGGTTGACGGCCGGGAAGGAGGCGATTGTGCCGCAGTCGATGATTGATGCCTGGATAGGAGGCAGCACGGAGCCGCCGAGGATAGCCATTATGAGGCCCGCGGCACCGAATTTGGCATCCTCGCCCATGCCTTCAAGGGCAATGCCGTAAATGGTGGGGAACATAAGCGACATGCAGGCCGAAACGCCTACAAGGCAGTAGAGGCCGGTGATGTCGCGGAAGGATATGACCCCCACGGTAAGTACGCCTGCCATAATGGCGAGGGTGCAGAGCAGCACGCCTGGACGGAAGTATTTCAGGAGCCATGTGCAGATGAAACGGCTTGTGCAGAAAAGCACCATAGCGATGATGTTGTACTTCTGCGACATTACTTCAGCAGTCTTCTCGGCACAGCCCTGTTCCATGAAGATGCGTGTGCCGTACTGGATTATGAACGTCCAGCACATTATCTGCGCGCCTACATAGAAGAACTGAGCAAAGACGCCCTCGCGGTATACGCGGCGCGAGAATATGCGCTTGATTGTGGTGATGAACGAGCCGCCGAACTGCTTGTCGCCGTTATGGGGCATCTTTACGGCGGCAATGAGCACCATCATGAGGATAACCACGGCGCCTATTGCGAGATAAGGCTTCACAAGCACCCAAAGGTCGGCGTCGCGAACGGCGACGAACTCGGCCTCCGACAGGGTGGCGCGCTGGGCGGTGTCCATCGGGTTGAGCATGTTCTGGATGAAGTTCATGGCCACATACATGCCGAGCAGCGACCCGACGGGATTGAAGCACTGGGCGAAGTTGAGGCGGCGCGTGGCCGTGTTCTCGGGACCCATACTCAGGATATACGGATTACAGCTCGTTTCGAGAAACGAGAGGCCGCACGTGAGGATGAAGTAGGCTATAAGGAAGGGGAAGTAAAACCCCGAGAGCATGGCCGGATAAAACAGCATGGCGCCCAGACCGTAGAGGCCGAGTCCAAGCAGCACGCCGGCTTTGTAGGAGTACTTACGGATGAACATGGCGGCGGGAAACGCCATAACGAAGTAGCCCCCGTAGAAGGCTACCTGAATCAGGGTGCCGTCGGTGACGCTCATGCGGAAGATTTTTGAAAACGCTTTCACCATGGGGTTGGTGATGTCGTTGGCAAATCCCCACAGAGCGAAACAGCTTGTGATGAGGATGAAGGGCACGATGTAGTTTACGCCGTTGGCCGTGAGCAACGAGCCTTTTTGCGGCGACACGGATGTGTCCTTCCGATTGTTTTTCATGTGTTATATGATTTCTGAATTTAAGGAAGGAAAAAGTCGGGGCTCAGGCAAGGCCAAGAGTGCGGAATTGGAGCGCGATGCTGCCTATGGCAGTCGCTTCAACGGGACCGGCCAACACTTCAAGCCCTGTGGCTTCGGCAGTAAGACGGTTTAGGAAAGCATTGCGGCTGCCTCCGCCTACTATGTTGATGCGTGTGGGGCGCTCGTCGGCGGGGAGTATTGCGTTGAGTCCGTCTATGGCTCTGCCGTAGCGTCGGGCGAGGCTGCGTATAGCCACGCGAGCGTACTCGGCGGGTGTGGCGGGAACGGCCAGACTGTGGTTTCGGCAGTAGTCGTCGATTGCTGCGCTCATGTCGGCCGGAGCCACGAAAGCGGGGTCGTCAACGTCGATAAGCGAGTCGATAGATTCTGCTTCGGCCTCGGCGATTAGCTTGTCGTAGCCCTCGAATGTGCCTTGTGCGGTCCATTTGGCCACAAGCTGCTGGAGAATCCACATACCGGGTATGTTCTGGAGGATGCGGATTGTGCCGCCTACGGCTCCTTCGTTGGTGTAGGCGCTGTCGTAGGCAGCAGGGGTGCATACAGGCTGCGGTATCTCCATGCCGAAGAGACTCCATGTGCCGGAGCTGATGAACGCCTGGCGCGCTCCGTCGGATTGCAGACGCGAGGCGTAGACGGCGCATGCGGTATCGTGGCCGCCGGCCGCTATGACTGGTACCTCGTAGTCGATGCCGAGCCGTGAGGCCACGTCGGGCAGGATATATCCTTTGACGGTGCCGGGCTCAACAATCTTGCCGAAAATGCGCTCCGGTAGTCCGAGACGCGCGATAAGCCCGCGGTTCCATTCCGGACGGTCGGCGAGCAGCAGCTCGGACGTGGAGGCAATGGTGCGTTCACACGATTTCTCGCCCGTGAGGAAATATGCGAAGAGGTCGGGCATGAACAGTAGCGTGTCGGCGCAGTCAAGCATCTCCGGCTCGCGCTCTTTGAGGGCCACGAGCTGATAGAGCGAGTTGATAGCTATGGGGTATATGCCGCATTCGGCAAAGTGTGCGAGCACCTCGTCGCTGTCGGACCACAACTGTTCGGGCAATCCGGCTGTGTGGCTGTCGCGGTAGCAGAGAGGATTGGAGAGCAGCCGGCCGCCGCGTGTGAGCAGACCGAAGTCTACTCCCCATGTGTCGATGCCCACCGATAGGATATGGAACCCCTGCGCCGCAGCCTTGGCGATACCCTCGGTCATCTCGGCGAAGAGCGCCGGAAAATCCCAGTAAAGCGAGTCGCCGAGACGCACCTGACGGTTGCCGAAGCGGTGAACTTCGGTAAGACGGAGCTCGCCGCCGGGAAGCTGCTCACCGGCTATGACGCGACCGCTGCCCGCGCCGAAATCAACGGCGAGGCAGGCGTTTCGTGTTTCTGACATAGGCGGCTCAGTGTTTGCCGGTGAATACGCGGATAGCGTCGAGGGCTTCGGGCGAGAGAACCTGACAGTTGTTCTGTGCAAGCACGGCGAAGCGGCATCCCATCTCGAAGAACACGGCTTTCTGGAAAGCGTCGGCGAGCGACGTGCCGGCAACCACTTCGCCGTGGTTGGCGAGGAAGCAGCTGTCGTGGTCGGTCATAGCCTCGATTACAGCCGCGGCAAGTTCTTTGGAGCCCGGCATGAGGTAGGGCACCACGGGAACATCCTCGCCAACGTAGATAGGTATCTCGGCTGTAACGTTGATGCTTTCGGGACGGTTCTTCATGCAGGCGATAGTTGTGGCGTAGGTCGACTGAAAGTGAAGCACGACTTTTACTTCCGGGCGCTTGCGGAAGATGCCGAGGTGGAAGTGTGCCTCACGCGAGGGCTTGACGCCGTTGAGCACGGCTTCGTCGCTGAGGCGGCACACTGATACGTCCTCCTTGCGGAGGTCGCTGAGCCATGAGCCGGTAGCCGATACGAGTACTTCGTCGTCGGAAACACGCCATGAGATGTTGCCGCTTGAGCATAGGCTGAGCTGTTCTGCGCCTACTCTGTGGGCCCAGTTTATAAATTCTTGAATCTGTTCGTTTGTAGCCATTAGAAATAAGGAGTTTTATATAGAAGCACGCCTACGGGCGTTCTGAGATGAGAGTCACCCGTAGGCATGCGGAGTTATTGAATCATGTCAGATTTTTTTGTATAGCGGGCCGAAGTTCTTGCAGGCGCGGAAGTCGGCGCCCTCCTTGTCCATGCCGAAGGCATTCCATGTCGAGGGGCGGAAAATCTGCTCCTCGGGCACATTGTGCATGCACACGGGAATGCGGAGCATCGAGGCAAGGGTGATGAGGTCCTTGCCTATGTGGCCGTAGCTGAGCGCGCCATGGTTGGCGCCCCAATTGTTCATTACCGAGTAGACGTCCTTGAAGGCGTCGCATTCGGGGATGAGGCGCGGCACAAACCAGGTGGTGGGCCAGGTGGGATCGGTACGCTCGTCGAGGATGTGGTGTACTTCGGGGTCGAGTTCGGCTGTCCAGCCCTCGGCTATCTGGAGCACCGGGCCGAGGCCTTTGACAAAGTTAAGACGACTCATAGTCACGGGCATGCCGCCCTTGGAGAGGAAGTTGGCCGAGAAGCCGCCTCCACGGAAGTAGTCGCGGTTGGCGGGACACCAGTGTGTGGCTTTGAGCATGGCCTCTACGTCGGCTTCGGTGACATCCCACGGCTGCTTCATCTCGGGCTCACCGTTGGCATTTGTCGAGGCACCGGTCGAGTCGACAGTGGTGGCGCCGGAGTTGATGAGGTGAATCACGCCGTTCTTGGCGATGCCGGTAAGTTCCTTACCGGTCACGCGCTTCACAGCTTCGGGGCTCCAATAGGTGCGGACATCGGAGAACTGCTGGCCGCGGTGGGTGAGGAGGTTGCCGAAGAGCATAGCCACGCCGTTGCAAGCGTCGTTCTCAGTGGCGAGCACGAATGCTTCGCGGATGCCGTTCCAGTCAAAGGTGGAGTTCATGAGCGACTCGGGGAAGTCGCCGTTGGGGTAGAAGTCGGTCCACTGGCGCTGACCCTGGAAGCCGGCGGCAATGGCGTTGTGGCCGAGCGATTCCTCCTTGAAGCCCATTTCGAGCAGCTTGGGGTTGCCTTGCATGAGGTCGCGCATGATGATGCTCATCTTGACGGTGAACTCCCAGTCGCGGTCGAGCTCTTCGCGGGTCTTGGCATTTTCGGGACGGTTTCTGTCGGCCTTTTCCTGAGGCTTGATATATTTCTCGGTCCACGCCATGGCTTTCTCGTATTCGGCATGGTCGTAGATGCCGAGCTCAATGCGGCGGATGATTTCGGTGAGGTCGACCGACTCGCAGCGCATGCCGAGATAATCTTCGAAGAAGTCGGGATTGACGATAGAGCCGGCGATGCCCATGCACACCGAGCCCATCGAGAGATAGCTCTTGCCGCGCATTGTTGCCACAGCCTGTGCGGCGCGCGCGAAGAGCAGAATTTTTTCGGCGCAGTCTGCGGGTATGGTGTTGTCGTCGAGGTCCTGCACGTCATGGCCGTAGATGCCGAAAGCGGGCAGACCCTTTTGCGAGTGTGCGGCGAGCACGGCAGCGAGATACACGGCGCCGGGACGCTCTGTTCCGTTGAAGCCCCACACAGCCTTGGGGTAGGGAGCCATATCCATGGTTTCGGAGCCGTAGCACCAGCAGGAGGTGACTGTAATTGACGAGCCCACGCCCTCGCGCTCAAATTTCTCGGCGCATGCGGCAGCTTCGGCCACACGGCCTATGGTGGTGTCGGCAATGACGCATTCCACGGGTGAGCCGTCACCGTTACGGAGGTTGGAGCTGATAAGGTCGGCGACAGCCTTGGCGAGATTCATGGTCTTTTCTTCAAGACTTTCGCGTACGCCGCCCTGACGTCCGTCAATGGTAGGGCGAATACCGATTTTGGGATATTTCTTCATGGTTATGTTGATTTGTTGAGATATTTCGATTTGCTCTACAAATTTAGGTATAATGAGGAGAGTGCGAGCCTGTGGGGCGTTAAAAGGTGTTAATCAGAAGTCGAGATAAAAATCGCCTGTGAGCTTTCGGTAGGCTTCGGTATAGGTGGCGGGGGTGGCCGAGGGATGTATATCGAGGCGTCCTGACATACACGGACGCATGGCTGCGTCGTTGCGCCGCATCATGGTCCACAACCGGCGTATAGGCTCGCGGTTTTCGCGTGAGGCTATGTCAAGCGTGGCGACCGGCTGCATGCGTTCGAACGACGCGTGAAACATTATGCTGTCGTTGCGGTCGTACGGGGCGATAAACGTTAGTCGGCCGCCCGGACTCAGAGAGCGGGCTGCGAGGCTGATAAGTGTCAGCGGTCCGAGCGTGCCGTCGTGGCGGGCAAGGGCACGGCGTGCGTCGGGTGTCCCGCTGTCGCCGGATGCAAAGAATGGCGGGTTTGACACGATGATGTCGGGCCTGGGGAGAGAAGGTGCGATGACTCCAATGTCGTCACACACCACGGCGACGCGGTCGGGCCACGGGGAGGCGGCGACATTTGCGCGGCATTCAGAGGCGGCCTCCGGGTCAATCTCTATGGCGGTGACATGCGCCAGGGGGTTGCGTTGCGCTATCATCAGTGCTATCAGGCCGGTGCCGGCGCCTGCGTCCCAGATTTCTACGGGCGACTCGCTGTCGACCGGTGCGGCGGCTCCGGTGATGACGCCGTCGGTGCCAACTCGCTGGGCCGACCTTGAATTGCTTATCTCGAATCGCTTGAAGCGGAAGGTGGTGTGGCTGCGCTGCCGGTTTTTAGCCATGGCGGGTCAGGCGGGGCGATATATCACAGTGTTGGAACATTCGTGGCGGAGCAGCGTGGCGGCGGTGGTGCGCACCATTGCCGGTGTCACGGAGCGGTAGCGGTCAACCCGGGTGTTGATGTCCTCGCCCTGCATCTCGGCCTGTGCGAGTTCGGTGGCGCATCCAAGATAGCTCATCTGGCCGAAAGCTATAGTAGAGGCGAAGCGGGCCGTGCAGCGTCCAAGTTCGTCGGCCCCTACCTCGGTGTCGATAAGGCGGTCGAGCTGTTGGCGTATCAGGCGCTCGGCACGCTCCGTAGCGGCCGGGCTGTTGTCGTTGAGATAGGCCGACACGAGCAACATCCCCGCCTCGTCACTGCCGGTTATTGATGTGTCGGCGCGGGTTATGACATCGCCTTTGGCCACTACGTCGCGCATAAGCCGCGAAGCCTGTCCGTTGGCGAGTATGTCGGTGATAATATCGGCTTCCACATATCCCGGCCGGCCGTAGGCCGCCATGGGAAACGCTATCTGAATGAGCGTGTTAGGCACCTTGTCTCTAACCTCGGTTCGGCGAGCCTCCGTCTGGGGCGGTTCGGCGGGATGATTGCGCGGAGTCGTAGCGCGTGCCGGTATGTCGCCGAACCAATGCTCGGCGAGAGCGAACGCCTTGTCGGGCTCAATGTTGCCCGACACTACAAGCACGGCGTTGCCGGGGGAGTAGTGAGCGTTGAAAAAAGATGTTACGTCGGATTCCGTGGCGCCGGCCACATGGTCGGGCGTAATGCCGAGAGTGGGCCATCGGTAGGGATGGGTGGTGTAGACAAGCGGCCTGAGGTGATGCATCAGGTCGCCGTAAGGAGTGTTGAGACACACCTGCTTGAATTCTTCGACTACTACCTGACGCTGTATTTCAAGCGGGTGGCCGGTAAGTTTCGGAGCGAGCATACGGTCGCTCTCAACCCAAAAAGCGGTCTCGGCGTTGACGGCCGGAACCACTGTATAGAAGTTGGTGAAATCGGTAGAGGTCCAGGCGTTGTTGCTGCCTCCGGCCCGCTCGACCTCGCGGTCGAAGTCGTGTACATTTGCCGAACCTCCAAACATCAGATGCTCGAAGAGATGGGCCATGCCGGTGCGGTCGGGGCGCTCGTCGCGTGAACCTACGTTGTAGATTATGTCGAGCGCCACCATTACCGTGTTGCTGTCGGGGTGGACAACCACGCGCAGTCCGTTGCCGAGCGTGTGGCGGTATGTCTCAATCATTATTTGTCATCGGGCTTGCCGAGAACCTTCATTGAGATAATGCGCACGTCTTCAAGCGGACGGTCGGAGGAGTCGGTAGCTACTTTCTGAATGCGGTCGACCACATCCATGCCCTCGATTACTTCGCCGTAAACGGTGTAGCTGCCGTCGAGGTGGGGAGTGCCGCCAACGGTGGTGTAGGCTTCGCGCTGCTCGGGAGTGAAGCCTGTGTGGAGAGCCTTGACGGCGGTGTCGCTTTCGGCAACAAGCTTTTCCTGGAGAGCTTGGAGGCCTGCCTGGTCGCGGTTGCGGCGCATAGCCATTATGGTGTCACGGTTCTGCGCGGCGAGCGAGTCGAATATCTCTTTCTGCTTGCTCAGGCGCATGCGCTGCTCCATCTGGTCGAGCTGGGCGGGGGAGTAGGTGCGTCCTGTCACTATGTAGAACTGTGAGCCCGACGAGCGCTTTTCGGGGTTTACAGAGTCGCCCTGACGGGCGGCTGCCAGCGCGCCGCGCTTGTGGAAATGCTTGGGATATACAAACTCGGCTTCGACGGTGTAGGGTACATCTCCCTCACCGAGCTGAGTGCCGGCCGCGGCTTTGCGCGAGTCGGGGTCGCCGCCCTGAATCATGAAGTCGTTGATGACGCGGTGAAAGAGCAGTCCGTCGTAGAAGCCCTCCGAAGCGAGTTTCTTGAAGTTGGCGCTGTGGAGAGGGGTGTCGTCGTAGAGCAGTATCTTTATGTTGCCCTCGGTGGTGACCATTTCGATTACGGTCTCTTCTACCGGAGCCGTTGCTGTTGTTTTGGTTTCGGGATTACTCATGAGTGTGGGTGTGAAAGCGAACGCTGCCGCGGGCAAAAATGCCGCAGCAACAGCGATAGAGCGTAATAGACTTGTCATCTCGCTGAAACAGGGATGGTGGATGAGAGGAAAATCAGATGACCTGGTGGGCGACCACGCGCTTGTAGATGCGACGGAAATTGTCGTCGGCGGCAGCGAGCTCGGTCACATGGTCGGCGTAGTCCTCGCCCCAGAGCGAGGGGAGGAGGTCGCCGATGAAGCGGCGCTCGCGGTCGCGGTCGATTGCTGCGGCCACAAGGCGGTCAATATAGGCGCTGTTGGCCTCACGGTCGATTGCCGCGAGGTAACGGGCGGCGCTCACGAGAAACTGGCCCGTGGTGTCGACATTTATCATATTGTCGACGAGTTCGGGCATTATGTCGTTGCAACTGCCTATGTGGTTGGCGATATATTCGTATGTGAGAAGGCCGTCAGGGTCGGCAGCGAGTTGTTTTTTCAGTGCTTCATCCATAGTCGATTTACGCTGTTGAGGGTGAATTATGACTGCAAATTTAGCATAAAATGTATAGCACGGCACAAAAAACAGAGCGAAAAATTTCTCAACCCCGCAAACTTCTTTTACCTTTACCCGATTTTTAATATGAGGGGCATCCTTAGCGGATGCCTTGTCATGACCACCTGTTTTCAACACACTTCTCACATTATATATGATAGAACGCCTCGTTATCATCGACTCAGCCGACCCCGCAAGCTTTTACGGTGTCAACAACTCCAACATGCAGCTTATCCGCAACCTGTTTCCGAAACTGCGCATAGCGGCGCGCGGACAGGTAATCAAGGTCATAGGCGAGGAAAAGGAGACCGCTGAGTTTGAGCAGGCCATACACCGCATGGAGCAATATTGCGTGCGTCACAACTCGCTCACCGACGATGCCATCATCGAGGCAGCCAGGGGCGAGACGCCGCGCGATGTCAAGACCCACGACGGCATGATAATATTCGGAATAAACGGCAAGCCAATCTCGGCCCGCAACGCCAATCAGCAGCGCATGGTCGACTCATTCAACCGCAACGACCTCACATTTGCACTCGGTCCGGCCGGTACGGGCAAGACCTATATAGCGATAGCTCTCGCCGTAAAGGCGTTAAAGAATAAGGAGGCGCGACGCATTATCCTGTCGCGACCGGCAGTTGAGGCGGGCGAAAAGCTCGGATTCCTGCCCGGCGACATGAAAGACAAGATTGACCCGTATCTCCAACCGCTCTACGACGCTCTCGAAGATATGATTCCCCAGGCCAAGCTGAAGGAATATATGGAGACCAACGTCATACAGATAGCCCCGCTTGCCTTTATGCGCGGACGCACCCTTAACGATGCAATAATAGTGCTCGACGAGGCCCAGAACACCACCACGCATCAGATAAAGATGTTTCTTACGCGTCTCGGCATGAACGCAAAGATGATTGTCACCGGCGACGTGACGCAGATTGACTTACCGCGCTCAACCCAGTCGGGTCTCATTCATGTGCTTAAAGTGCTGAAAGGGGTGCCCGGCATAGGCCGCATCGACTACGACCGCAAGGATATAGTGCGTCATCCGCTCGTGCAGCGCATCGTCGACGCATACGACCGTTACGACCGCTCGCCCGAAGTTATAGCCGACGGCGAGGCCGCCGACGACGGAGTGCGTCCCGAGTCACAGGACTGACCGCTGCCAAGAGTCTACCGATTTATACGTAAGCCGGACAGGTAGAACAACCTGTCCGGCTTACGTATAAATCGGTTTGTATCGGGGGATATTCAGTCGATGTTTACGAGTTCGTAGCGCTGTGAGCCCATGCCGAGGCTTTCGGCGTGGTCGAGGGTGTGCATTCCGTGGCGCGAGTCAATGCGTTCGATGAGGTGGATTTTGCCATGGTCAGACGATGAGCGTACGAGGTCGGTGCAGGCGCGGTCGAGGGCAACGGGGTCGAGCGAGGCGAGTATGCCTATGTCGCCCATGCGAGGGTCTTCGGGCGCGGAATCGCAGTCGCAGTCAACCGACAGATTGTTTGCCACGCTGATATAAAGGATTTTGTCGCCGCAATGGTCGGCTATCGCTTTGGCCGCCTCGGCCATTGATTCGAGGAAGTCGTCCTGCTCAGGCAGGTTCTGCCACATGCTGTCGGGATTTTCGAATTTGCCTGCCGAGTGAATCCAGGCTTTGCCGTTTGACGACGCTATGCCGATTGACATGTTCTTTATGGCGCCTCCGAAGCCGCCCATGGCGTGACCTTTGAAGTGTGAGAGAATGATTGTGAAGTCGTAGTCGGGGTAGTGTGAGCCCACGATGTCGTAGGTGAGATGCTTGCCACCTTCAACCGGCAGACGTGTCTCCCCCTCGGAGTCCATGATGTCGACCGGAGCTATGGCGGTGAAGCCGTGATCTTCGGCGGCTTTGAGGTGGTCGGCGGTGGTGCTGCGCTTGCCTTTGTAGGCGGTGTTGCACTCAACGATAGTGCCGTCGACCTTGCTTACGAGGTCCTTGATGAGCGCGGGTTGGAGGAAATTGTGTCCGCCAGGCTCGCCGGTGGAGATTTTTATGGCCACTTTGCCGGTAGCCTCCCGGCCAAGTGCCTCATATATTTTTATGAGGCTTTCGGGAGTGATTTCCTTGGTGATATACACCTTCGGCATGGTGTCTATGCCGGTTGTCGCGGTTGATTCGCTGTTGCTTTTTGCCGATGAGCACCCTATGGCGGCGGTAAGTGTGAGTATGCTCATAATTCCGGTAAGTAGTTTGCGTTTCATATTGTTGGATGATAGGTTAGAATCGGAGGTTGATGCCAGCGGTGACCGTGGCACGCGGCATCGGGTAGCCGGCATTTATTTCATAGCGTTGGGCCAATAGGTTCTCGCCCCGCGCCCAAATCTCTATCGGGGGCACCGGCCGATAGCTGCTGCGGAGGTTCCACAGCACGAAACTCTCGCGGGTGTCGGGATCGACGGCAGTGTACAGCCCGGCTATATACTGGATGCCGGTCGACACGCTCCAACGGCGTCGGGTAAACGTAGTGCCGGCATGAAGTTTGTGTTCAGGCGCCGCTATTATCGGACGCTCCATGTGGAGAAAACTGTAATTGGCGTCAACGCTCCATGAGCGGCTAATGCGCCATGCGCCTTGAAACTCTATGCCGGAGTTGTCAATCTTGCCTGTGTTTTGGTTAAGCATGCCGCTGCCCGATGGATTCGGCAATGTCTGTATGAGATTTTTACCATCGATATGGAAGATGTTGACCCCGTAGGTGAGCCGTCCGCCGAGAAGCGACTGCGTAAGGGCAATTTCGTAGTTCCACATTGATTCGGGCTGCAAGTCAGGGTTTTGTGGCGGAAACATATACATTTCGCGGAGTGTGGGGTAACGGAAGCCTTTTGATGCCGACAGTTTAAGCTCGATGGCTCGATGCAGACTGAACGACAGCCCGGCCCGGGGCACCCACTCCGTGCCGACGCGCGAGTGCCTGTCGACGCGCACTCCGGCGTTGGCCATGATAAAACGGGCGATGCGCTGACGCGCGTCGATGTATGCCGCAAACTCATCTTCGTGCTTGTCTACCAGTTCGGCACGCGTGCCTATTTTCTCCCCCGCCACATAATCGGTCCATGCTTTGCCGCCGTAGCGGAACCAGTCGAAACCCAGGGTAATGCGGCTGCCCGTGAGCAGCGACGCGCTCTGATACACCGATACTCCCGTCATGTTGTCGCGCGAATTAAAGCGTCCGTCTTGCGACGTCTGGCCTGCTGAGGGGGTATAACCGTCGTTAATCCAGTGATTGCCCCAGTTGTAGAAAAAACTTGCCGCGCCGGAAGTAACGCCATAGTCGTTGCTCAGTGATGCTGAGGTGACGCCGCGTGTGATGCGCTGGTCGCCGTCGACGAGCGGTGCGGTGACCGGTCCCGGATATGAGGCGTTGAAATGAGTGATGTTGACGTCGGCGAATATGTCCCAGTGATTATTCAGAGTGTAGCTTGCTTTGGCGTAACCGCCGTATTGCTCGAAGCCCATGTCGCTGCGGTGGCCGTCGGTGCGGTTGTATGAGCCGCTTATTACTGTCGACAGCCGGCCGTGGCGCACCATGTTGGTGAATTCGGTTTCGAGAGTGTTGTATGAGCCGTAGCCGGCACGGAGGGTGGTGCGTACACCCTCGGAGTGCATGCGTCTCGTGACAATGTTGACTACTCCTCCCATGGCGTTTGAGCCGTAGAGCATCGACGCCGGGCCGCGAAGCACCTCCACTCTGTCGGCGAGCAGTGACTGATAAGAGTCGGAGATTGGATGTCCAAATATACCCGCATATTGCGGATGGCCGTCGATAAGCACCATCATGCGCGCGGAACTGCCGTTGAGCCCGCGCAATGAGATGCCGCCGGCAGCGCCGTTTGACACTCCGTAGCCCATTATGCCGCGTGATGTGGTGAAGAGTCCGGGCACCTGCTCGGTGAGCAACGGCAGGAGCGACGGCTGCATCGACTCCTCGATTTGCGAGCGGCTGATGACCGTTACGGTCTGCGACAGGTGCCGGACGTCGGTGGGTTGGCGAGAGCCGGTGACTACGACCTCGCCGAGAGGGCGGCTGTCGATGGTGTCGGTATGTATCGGGGTGTGGCTGTCGGCATAGGCCTGACCCGAAAGTAACAGACCTATGAGCAGGGCCTGGAATCTGTCGGGTCGGTGGCTGTGGAATCTGTTCATCGGATGAGTCGGAGACGGTGGTTGGAACGTGTGACGGTGATTGGTTACGGCCGCAAAATTACGTTAAAGTTTCTATCGTCTGACTATCCGAATTACGGATTAATCTACCAATGTTACGGATATTGGTAGAAAAAAAACGGGGTGTGTCATGAGGCTTGTGCAGCCTGACACACCCGTGTGAGGAACAGAGGTATTACTGTCGGTTATGAGGGGGGGGAGCGGAGTCAGCCCACGAGTTCCATGCCGCGGCGGAAAGCGGTACGGTTGACTTCAAGCAGGTCGTGGTGACGTGAGGGGATTACTTTTTCAAGTGCGAGGTCGACGCTTTCGGAAGGCACGATGTGCTCAATGCCGAGAAGTGCGCCGAGCACGATCATGTTGTAGGTCTTTGACGACGGCATATCGAATGTGGCCTCCATGGCCTCTATACGGTAGACGGTGATATCGGTGCGTTGCGGAGGGGTATGTACGCCGTAGGAGTCGTAGATGAGAATACCTCCTGGTTTCACGCGGCTCTCGAATTTGTCGAGGCTCTGCTGATTGAGCAGTACGGCTATGTCGAATGTGTCGAGTACGGGCGAAGAGATGGGGCCTTCGTCGGAGAGGATTACCGTGACATTGGCGGTGCCACCGCGTTGCTCGGGTCCATATGAGGGCATCCATGTCACGTCGAGTCCGTGCATTAGCCCGGCATAGGCGAGAATCTTGCCCATAGAGAGGACACCCTGACCGCCGAATCCGGCTATGATGATTTCGGTTTTCATAAGCGTGAGGTTATTTGTCTCCGTCGGCAATCTTTAAGTCGCCCGGGCGGTAGGCTTCAAACATATTCTGCTCCATCCACTTGTTGGCTTTGTCGGGCGACATCTTCCATCCGCTTGAACAGGTTGATACGATTTCCACTACCGAGCAGCCGCGATGATTGATGGAGTTGTCGAACGCGCGACGTATCGCGCGTTTTGCCTTTGCCACTGCCGCGGGGGTCTCAACCGACTGACGCGTGACGTAGCAGGTGCCGGGAAGTTGTGCGAGCAGCGGCGTTATGTTGAGCGGGTAACCATTGAGGTCGACGCGTCGGCCATAGGGAGTAGTCGAGGTCTTCATGCCTTCCAGTGTGGTCGGCGCCATTTGGCCGCCGGTCATGCCGTAGATGCCGTTGTTGATGAAGATGATGGCGATGTTTTCGCCGCGGTTGGCGGCGTGGATAGTCTCGGCGGTGCCTATGGCGGCAAGGTCGCCGTCGCCCTGGTAGGTGAACACCAGGCGCTCGGGGTTGAGGCGCTTGGCGGCAGTGGCAACTGCGGGAGCGCGGCCGTGGGCGGCCTCTATCCAGTCGACGTCAATATATTTGTAAGCGAACACGGCGCATCCCACAGGGGCTATGGCGATGGTGTTGTCGGCCTGTCCCATTTCGTCGATAATCTCGGCTATTATGCGGTGTGCCACTCCGTGGCTGCATCCGGGGCAGTAGTGCATGGTGCAGTCGTTGAGGAGTCGCGGACGCTGATAAACCAGGTTTTCGGGGGTCTTTATGGTCTTGATGTCCATAAGTTCAGGATTTGGAGGGGAAAGCTTCGGGGAAAAGACGTTCGAGCTCGTTGTCGATTTCACCCGGGTTGGGTATGATGCCGCCGAGACGGCCGAAATGATGCACGGGAACCGTGCAGCGCGATGCGAGTTTGACATCCTCTATCATCTGGCCGGCGTTGAGCTCGACCACAAGTATGCCCTTGACGCGCGAAGCGACTTCGGCGACTGCTTTCTCGGGGAAAGGCCAGAGGGTGACAGGGCGCAACAGTCCTATCTTGGCTCCGCGTCCGCGGGCATCGTCGATAGCTTTCTGGCATATTCGGGCCACTGAGCCGAATGCCACGATGAGATATTCGGCATCGTCGGTAAGATAGCTTACCGAACGCTGCTCGGCCTCTTCGATGCGGCGGTAGGTGGCCTGGAAGCGGTTGTTGTTCTTTTCCATCTCGGCCGAATCGAGCTCGAGCGAGGTTATGGTGTTGGGCTTGCGGCGTGACGGGTTGCCGGTGGCTGCCCACGGGCATAGCTCGGCTATCTGCTCGGGTGTGCGTCGGGGCCGGAAAGGCGGAAGCACCACCTTTTCCATCATCTGGCCTACTATGCCGTCGGCGAGAATCATGGCCGGAGTGCGGTATTTGAAAGCGAGGTCAAACGACAGGCCCACGAAGTCGGCCATCTCCTGTACGGTGGAGGGCGCGAGCACAATGAAGTGGTAGTCGCCGTGGCCGCCGCCTTTGGTGGCCTGGAAATAGTCGGCTTGGGAGGGGTGGATGGTGCCGAGGCCGGGTCCGCCGCGCATCACGTTGACAACGAGGCAGGGGAGTTCGCAGGCGGCGATATATGACAATCCCTCGCACATGAGCGAGATGCCGGGCGACGACGACGAGGTCATCACGGTTTTGCCGGTCGCGGCACCCCCGTAAACCATGTTGATTGATGCGAGCTCGCTTTCAGCTTGAAGCACCACCATGCCGGTGGTGTCCCACGGGTGGAGAGCTTCGAGCGTTTCGAGCACCTCGCTCTGTGGGGTAATGGGGTAGCCGAAATAACCGTCGGCCCCGTAGCGTATGGCCGCGTGGGCAATGGCTTCGTTGCCTTTCATGAGCACCACCTCCTGTTGGGGGGCTCCTTTTGCGGCTTCGTCGGCAGATGAATGGCTCATATAAGTATGATGTGTAGGGGAGAGGATAAAAACGTTTAACTGTTTGTGCTATCGCCTGTCACAACAGCACGGTAGACCGTGATGCAGCCGTCGGGACAGACCGCCGCACAGGCTGCGCAGCCTATGCAGGCATCGGGCGATGCTGTGAATGCAAAATGGTAGCCTCGGTTGTTGACCTCTTTGGGTTGAAGCAGCAGGACGTCTTTTGGACAGGCTACGACACACAGGTCGCATCCTTTGCAGCGTTCGCTTTCGATGTCAACGGCTCCTTTGATAATGGACATCTTAATATAGAGTGGTTGTTTACTTGATGCAAAGATAATCAAATATCTTTGGATTGAACACTTTTTAACTATTACTTAACCATTGGCACATTGGGGCTTCAAATGTGCCAACGCTGTAATTGTTGTCACTCGTTCAACGTGTTATGACCGACACACGCACCTTCTTCCCTTTAAGACGCTGTGCGGAAAGGGCCGATACGAGGCTTGCCGCAGGGGCGGCACTACACTCTACCGCGGCTATCGCCGAGTGGTCCGACACGTTGATGCGCCCTATCGCACCGCCGTCGACGCCTCCCGCTTTGGCTATGAATCCGGCTATATCGCCGCGCGATATTTTCTCTTTTTTGCCGAGATTGAAATATAGCGTGTAGGTGTGGGCGTGGATTGGATTGTCGTTGCGGCCGGTAGGAACGTAGGGGCGGTCGGTAACTACGTAGTCGGGGATAGTGTCGCTTTCCGACGCTATGACATAGACAGCGCCGCCCGCACCTTGACGGTCGGTGCGGCCGTTGCGGTGGGTCCATGTCTCGGCGGTCTGAGGCATGTGGTAGTGAATCACGTAATCGGCCGAGTCTATGTCGAGTCCGCGTGAGCCGAGGTCGGTAGCCACAAGCACGGGCGTAGAGCCGTTGTTGAGCATGTCGACGGCAAGCTCGCGCTCCGGCTGCTCCAAAGCGCCGTGATAGAGTCCGGCTGGGATGCCGGCCTTGCGAAGAGTCTGGTGCACCCGTGTGGCGCTCTCGCGGTAGTTGACAAAGACTATTGCTTTGCCGTCGGGGAGCGAGCGGAGCAGGTCGACGAGAGTGTCGAGCTTGTCGGGTACGGGGCTTTCGACCAATATGCGCTGCAAAGCGGCGTGCTGACGTGTCTGCGCTTCGGCGCGGATAATCTCAGGCTTGTCGAGGCGTAGCCACGAGGGCAGAGGATCGATTGCGGTAGCTGAGGTTAATATTGTGGTGGAGGCGCTGCGTGAGCGTAAGGCAATGGTCTTCATCTCCGCCTCGAAGCCGAGCTCGAGCAGCTTGTCGTACTCGTCGATGACGAGTACTGCAAGGCTGTCGAGGGTGAGGCGGCCTCGCTCCATATGGTCAATAAGGCGTCCGGGCGTGGCGACCACTATATCGGGAACGACCGAGAGCGACGCCTGTTCCTCTCTGAACGAATGTCCGCCGTAGAGAGCCACGGTCTTGAAGCCGACAGCGACAGGCCTTATTACCGAATAAATCTGCAATACGAGCTCGCGCGACGGAGCGAGAACAAGCGCCTTTACCGCGCCTTGGGGTGATTTAAGACATCTGAGCATGGCGGCGGCAAAAGCCAGTGTCTTTCCTGAGCCTGTCGGGGCGATGAGCAGGGCGCTGCGTGGAGCGGCCGACATCATTGCCACCTGCATCGGATTGAGCTGAGCGATGCCCAGACGTGCCGATATATTGTCGGTGATTTCTTTCTCGGTCATAGGTAATCTATAAAATACAGATGCAAAGTTAGTGGCTTCGGAGTAAAAACCAAAACACACGCTTGTATGTTTCACCATAAACAGTAAAAATGCGACCGTATGGTTACAGACTCAACACCGAAATACACCATTATATTATTACGCCACGGCGAAAGCGAGTGGAATCTTGAGAACCGGTTTACTGGCTGGACCGACGTCGACCTGTCGCCCAAAGGGCGCGATGAGGCCCGCGAGGCCGGCGCCGCTATGAAACGCGCGGGGCTGCATCCGGGCTATTTCTTTACCTCGGTTCTCCGACGCGCAATCCACACATTGCAGCTGGCCGCCGCGGAGATGGAACTCGACTATATCCCAGTGGTCAAGGACTGGCATCTAAACGAACGCCACTATGGCGCGTTGCAAGGGCTCAACAAGGCTGATACTGCCGCCAAGTATGGCGCGGAGCAGGTGAGGCTGTGGCGCCGAAGCTTTGACGTGTTGCCGCCGCTCATAACTCCCGACGACCCCCGATGGCCCGGCAATGACCCCCGCTACGCGCATCTGCCCGCCGACCGCATCCCCCTTGCTGAGAGTCTGCGCGATACCATAGCGCGTGTAGATGCCTGTTGGAGCGAGCTCATAGCTCCGCGTCTGGCCGAGTGCGGGTGTGTGCTAATCGCCGCCCACGGCAATTCGCTCCGCGGACTTGCCATGCGTCTGCTCAACATGACTGCGACAGAGGTTGTTGACCTTGAAATACCGACGGGCAAACCGTGGGTGTTCACCACCGACGACCGTATGCGCGTACTAGAAAACCATTATCTTTAAGCCGATATTTGGCGTCAAATTATTTGCATTTGTCAGTATTTGTTATTACATTTGCGAATGATGACTGCACTCGCCCGCTTTATCAGCTATCTGCGCGACGAATTAAGATATTCGCCCAACACCGTGGAGGCATACCGCCGCGACATTGAGTCGTGGCTCGAACACTTCGGCGACAGTCGTCCGATAGAGGCTGCCACACAGGCCGATATACGCAGCTATATCGCCGCCGAAGCCAAGTCGGGACTGTCGATAGCTTCCTTGCGGCGCCGGTGTGTCGCCCTGAGATCGCTTTTCCGCTTTCTGATGCACGAGGGTACTATCACGGCAAATCCGGTGTCGGGCATCAATCCCGGCCGTCTGCCCAAGCGTCTCCCGGTCAATGTAAAGCCTGAGGAGACAGCCTCGATGCTCGACGGCATGGCAGAGAACGACGGCGACTTCACGGCTGTACGCAACCGCCTCATCATGGAGATGCTCTACGAGACCGGGATGCGCAGCGCCGAGATAATGGGTCTGCGCGACGACCAGGTCGACACCCGCCGTCAGGAGTTGCGGGTTCTGGGCAAGCGCAACAAGGAGCGCATCATTCCTTTCGGAGCTTCGCTCGCCGGCCTTATCGACGAGTACCGCGAGGCGCGGCTCATGCCCGGTGGTCCCGGCGCCGCAGATTCAGGTCAGCCGATGTTCGTGAGGCCCGACGGTCGCCCCCTATATCGCAAGCTGGTGTACAATATTGTACATTCGGCCATGAGCGACGCCGGAGTGCATGCTACGCGGTTGTCGCCTCACGTGATGCGTCACTCTTTTGCCACCGACATGCTAAGCGGCGGAGCCGCCCTTAATAGCGTGCAGCAGCTTCTCGGTCACGCGTCGCTTGCCACGACGCAGATTTATACCCATATATCGCTCGAAGAACTACGTAAAAACTATGCCGCGGCACATCCGCGCGCATCACATCATAACCAGAAGTATAACCCTTAAAAGCGAAGACTATGGAAATTCGTATCAATGCCATCCACTTCGACATCTCTGACCGACTCAATGAGTTCATCAACAAGAAGGCAGAGCGCCTCGCGCGCCGCTTCGTCGACATAACCTATTTCGATGCCAACCTCCGCGTCGTAAAGCCCGAGACTGCAATGAACAAGGAGACTACCATTAAGGTAATCCTCCCCGGCTCGCCCGAGTTCGTCGCTTCAAAGACCGCCGACACATTTGAAGAGGGTGTCGACCTCTGCCTCGATGCAATCGAGCGTCAGCTCGAACGTGTCAAAGGGCGCAAATAAGCCCGAGAGATGACAACCGCGATGACACTCCGGTGTCGGAGCGGATATCATAACCACACAACGCCCGGCCTAATGCGGATATGCGCATGGCCGGGCGTTATTAATTGTTGTGCTGTCGGGTGTTACCAATTGTCGTCAGGCTTGGCGAGCTTCGGCGTCGAGTTGAACTGCACCGGCAGGGGCAAGGTCGGCCGGAGAGGCTTGGGCGTGGTCGATATGACGCTTTGCCGCTTTTTTTCTTACTTGCAGGGCGTCGAAGCCGTTGCCATAGAGATTACGCACAGTGCATGTGGTGATATATGCGCGCGGGTCTACCTCCCACGCTATGCTCTGTATGGTTGCTGAGTCCGACATGCGGCACCACACGAGCATTATCTTGCGCTCGTTGCCGGTCCAGTAGCCTTTGGCGTCCCATACGGTGGCGCCGCGGCCGGTCTCGTGGGTGATACGGTTGGCTATCTCGTCCCACTTTTCGGATAGGATGATATACTGGATTGTCTGTCGGCCCTGCGACACATAGCGGTCGGCGAGCCACGAATATACGAATATGGCTATGATGCCGTAGATTATGGTCTGCGAGCGGGTCTGTATTCTCGCTTCAAGGTCGCCCTCAAATGGCAGGAAAAAGCTGAGGGCCACAATGGTTACGTCGACTATCATCATCACGCGCCCCATGCTGATATTGGAGGTGTGGGAGAGTACGGCCGCTATTATGTCGGTGCCGCCCGCCGTGCCGTGATGACTGTAATAGATGCCGATGCCGAAGCCGAGAAGCACGGCTCCGATAAACATGCTCATCGGGGCGCTGGCTATGATTGGCGGGTGGGAGGTGAAGTAGCCTTCGAGTGCGCCTATGAGCAGCGACATGAGCGTCATGCCGAACACCGTGCGTACCACAAACCCCTTGCCGAGGTATTTGAAGCCGCATACAAGCAGCAGCAGATTGGTGCCGTACATCACGGCTGCAACAGGAATCATTCCGCCTGTGCCGTAATATACGAGGGTACTGAAACCGGCCATGCCGCCGATAACGATATGATGCGGGAGAATGAAGATAGTGAATCCGAGCGAGTAGACGGTTATCCCGGCGACTATAGCGAGGAGGTCTAACAGCGGGAACCTCGACAGCAGCGCGGACGGCTTTGAAAAAGCGGTCATGATAGGGTTGGATTGGTCGGTTAGTGGAATTATGACGCGAAGATAATTGAAATTTTGTGCGTGGCAAAGACAAGGTGCGGTTTTGGCATATTTTGTCAAGACTCGCGCGGCCGGTGAACGAGTCAGTTGGCAGGGAGGTCGAGCGGATTGTCGGGCCAGCGGTGTTTGGGGTAGCGGCGTCGCAGTTCCTTGCGTACTTCAAAGTAGGTGTTGCTCCAGAAGCCTTCGAGGTCCTGAGTGAGCTGCACCGGCTTGAATCCGGGCGAAAGCAGCTCCATGAGCACCGGGCGGCGGCCGCCGTCGACACACGGTGTGGCCGTCAGCCCGAAGCAGTCCTGCAAACGGGCACTCACAACCGGTGCGTCGCTGCCGTCGCGGTAATCTATGCGCGCCATGCGGCCGCACGGCAGCTTGATATGTGTGGGAGCGGCCGAGTCGACCGCCGTCTGCTGCTCGTAGGTCAGCAGTCCCCATATCACGGCCGCAATGTCAATCTTGCGTAATTCCGCTACTGTGGTGGCGCGCCCGATGTACATGGGTAGCCAGTCGGCGGCGCGGGCAAGCAGGGAGTCGGCGCCTACGTCGGGAAGATTAAGCTCGGGATGCCACTCTGCCACGGCTGCAATGCGGAGTTGCAGCCGTCGTGTGGCGTCGTCGCTGAAATCAAACATTGTGAGACCCTCTTTTGGTGCAGCGTCGCATATCGCGGCGGTTATTGCCTCGCGTATGTCGGCGTTGATGTCGATGGGGCGGGTGTCGATAGTGAGGGCGCCGACATGCAGCTCCCGGCGCGCCACGGCGCGGCCCGCGCGGGTGTCCCACGACACGTTGTCGACCCACTGTGCCTGCGAGGCTATGTTTTCCACATCGACGGGTGAGGCGAGGAACACGCGGTTGCCAAGCGATGCTATGGCGAGTAGACGGTGTTTCGACAGGTCGTCGGCGCTGTCGAGTGTCGTGAAGTCGCCGCTCGACAGTCGATAGCGTACTGTCGCGCCATTTTCGTCGGCCACCAGAGCTATGCGCTCGGGATAGGCCGACGCTATCAGCATGCCGGTGTCTGCCGGGTCGACGGGGCCGTTGTCGTCGGGAGCATCTACAAGCCGCCGGTATTGGGCGGTGATGCTGATGATGCGCGCAAAGCGTCCCGGCTGCTTGCGTCCGCGGTGCTGACGCATAAGCGCGATGCGGGTATTAATGTCGGCGTCGTTGCTGCCGTCGCCGAGCGGGTCTTTCTCTTCAATCAGCGCAGCGATGTCGGCGGCGAGTGCTTTGAGTTTCGGTGTGGCGGCGCGCACAAGCATCTGTGCGATGCGCGGGTGACACGGGAGCCCTGCGAGACGTCGGCCGTGGGCAGTAACGACTCCGGCGTTGTCGATTGCGCGGAGCATGACGAGCAGTCGGCGGGCCTGAGCCACACGGCCGGCGGCCGGCGGAGTGAGCCATGGCAGTCGCGCCGGGTCGCTTTCGCCCCAGGCGGCAATGTCGAGCACAAGCGGTGCAAGGTCGGCGTCGACAATCTCGGGTGTGCGACATTCGGCCATGCGCAGTTCAGTGGCTTTCGACCAAAGGCGGTAGGCTGTGCCGGGACCGAGACGTCCGGCGCGTCCGCTTCTCTGGCGTGCCATGTCAAGCGACACGCGCACCGTGGCCAGCCGGCTCAGGCCTGTGGACTGGTCGAAAACCTGAGTGCGGTATAATCCGGAATCAATCACGGTGGTAATACCCTCGATAGTAAGCGAAGTCTCGGCTATCGGTGTGGCGAGCACAATCTTGCGCTTGCCCTCGGGGGCGGGAATGAGCGTGCGGCGCTGCTCGTCTGGCGGAAGCAGTCCGTAAAGGGGACAGACCATGATGTCGGGACCAAGTCCGTCAAGGAGCCCCGCACACCGCTCTATCTCCCCCTGCCCGGGCAGGAAAGCGAGGATGTCGCCCGTGTGCTGTCGTAGCGCCCGCTTTACGGCGCCCGCCACTTCCTCGGCGCAGTTGCGTACGTCGATGTCGTCGCCGTTGACAATCGCTACCGGGTGAAGCTGCCCGCTGCTCTCGATCAGCGGTGCTTCGAAAGCGCGGCAGAGTTCTGCGGTGTCGATTGTGGCCGACATCACGAGCATTTTCAGGTCGGGGCGTACTATGTTCTGCGCTTCGCGCGTGAGGGCGAAAGCCATATCAGAGGCAAGGCTCCGCTCATGAAACTCGTCGAATATCACGGCCGCAACGCCGTCGAGCGTGGGGTCGTCGACGAGCATACGCCCGAGTATGCCTTCGGTCAGCACCTCGATGCGTGTGGCTGCCGACACCTTCGATTCAAACCTCACGCGGTAGCCTACCGTCTGCCCCGACTTCTCGCCTATCATCGCCGCCATGCGTGTCGCTATCTGCCGTGCGGCGATACGACGTGGTTCAAGCATAAGGATTTTCCCTTCGGGAAGCGATTCAAGCAGAGTGAGCGGGAGCAGCGTCGACTTGCCTGCGCCGGGGGGCGCGGTGACTATGAGGCGGGGCATGCACTTCAACGACTCGTTTACGGCGTCGGCTATCTCGCCTACTGGCAGAGTCTCTTTATACGACCGGAGCATCATGATACGTCGGTGTCAGATAATGGATTGTAGCTGAGGCGAGGAAAGGGTTAAGTCGCGCCCCACGACGGTTAGATTGCCGCTGAGCAGATATATCGACGGCAGAGCGGGGAGAGCGTAGTTGTCGTCAAATGATTCCGGGTCGGCGATGATGCCGGTGGTCCAGGCCACGGGGAGCTTGGCCGCATAGTCGACCCAGCTGTCGGCTACGACGCTATCTTCGGGGGGATATACGGCTAAGATGCGAAGCGCGCCTGCCGATATTGCTTCAGCGATACGCACCGAGGCGGCTATGAGACGAAGAGTCTCATTGCAGTTCGGACAGTCGGGGTCGAAAAACAGCAGCATTACGGCTACATTATCGTTGATGCCGCGCGAAAGGTCGGAGAGCATCATCCGGCGGCCTCCGGGAGTGGTGAAAGCGAAGTCGGCTGCGCGTGTGCCGGGGCGGTTTTTGCGAAGCCTTCCTGCAAGCTGTCCGGGCCGCGCCTTTATCCACGTGTCGACAGCCGCCGATGCGTCGAGCGCCTCGGCGAAAGCTATGTAGCAGTCGTCGTCGCGCAGCGGCGAGTTGGGGTCGTAGAGATACTTCTCGGCCACTTCGGCAAGATAGGCCAGGGCATCGGCGTCGGTTGCGGCGCGGGCCACAAGTCTATCCATGGCGGTGCGGCGGCCACGCTCAGTCGCCATTGCCATCACTGACGTGAAGTTGGCGAAGTTCTGCTCCATAAATGCCGTGTCGAGACTAAGCGACTTGTCAGTGAAGTCGAGTGCCTGCCAGAAGCGTGCGGCCACATAGTCGGCGCGAGCTTCCGGTGCCGTAATGAGTGCCGGCACCTCGGGCAGAGGCAGCTCCTGCGGAGTTCTGTCTGTGTCGAGGCTTTCCGTGCTCATTGCAAGCTCAGAAGTCGCCGATCTGTCGGCATTACGCTGCGAACATGCGGTGACGGCTATAAGCAGTGCTATTACGCTTATTGTCTTCGAGAAGTATGCGAGTCGATTCATTCCATATGGTTTAGTAGAGGAGTAGGGAAGAGATACGGGTTGCCTTTCCAAAACGCAAAATTAGCAAATAGGCCGCACCCGCGCAAATGCGCTACTGTTTCGCCACTGTCACATCGGCCGCTTGAGTATGAAAAAAATGAAGCGGTCACTCTCCCGAGCAGCCGCTTCAAATCACATGTCAGTTAAGTTATAGTTATGCTTTGTTGGCGCGTTTGCGTTCCAGTTCGTCAAGAATGATTTTGCGGAGTCGGATGTGGTGGGGTGTGACTTCGACATATTCATCCTCCTTGATATATTCGAGAGCCTCTTCGAGCGAGAACACTACGGGAGGCACGATTTTGGCTTTGTCGTCGGCGCCTGAGGCGCGCATGTTAGTGAGCTTCTTCGATTTGGTGACGTTGATGACAATATCCTTGTCCTTTGCACTCTCGCCTACCACCTGCCCGGCGTAGACCTCTTCCTGCGGGAAGATAAAGAAGCGTCCGCGGTCTTGCAGCTTGTCGATTGCATAGGCATAGGCGGTGCCCGCCTCCATGGCTATAAGCGAGCCGTTGGTGCGTCGCTCTATGTCGCCTTTCCAGGGCTGATATTCAAGGAAGCGGTGTGCCATGATAGCCTCGCCGGCCGAAGCGGTGAGCACATTGTTGCGCAGACCTATGATGCCGCGCGAGGGTATGTTGAATTCGAGCTGAACGCGGTCGTTCTGTGTCATCATGCTGGTGAGGTCGCCTTTGCGGCGGGTCACCATGTCAATCATCTTGGAGGCGTATTCCTCAGGCACATTTATGGTGAGCAGCTCGACAGGTTCACACTGTCGGCCGTCAATCTCCTTTATTATGACTTGTGGCTGGCCTACCTGCAACTCGTAGCCCTCACGGCGCATGGTCTCGATGAGCACTGAGAGATGAAGCACGCCGCGTCCGTACACGATCCATACTCCGTCGGCGCCGTTCTGACGCTCGACACGAAGCGCGAGGTTGCGGTCAAGTTCCTTGTTGAGACGGTCGCCAATGTGTCGCGAGGTGACATATTTGCCGTCGCGTCCAAAGAACGGGCTGTCGTTGATTGTGAAAGTCATCGACATGGTGGGCTCGTCGATAGCGATGCGTGGCAGTGCCTCGGGAGTGTTGAAGTCGGCGATTGTGTCGCCTATCTCGAAGTTTTCGAGGCCGACAATGGCGCATATGTCACCGCTGTCTACGCTCTCGACACGCTTACGGCCCATGCCTTCGAATGTGTGGAGTTCCTTGATGCGCTGCTTCACTATCGAGCCGTCGCGTTTCATAAGCGCTATGTCCATGCCTTCGCGCAGGGTGCCGCGGTGAACGCGGCCTATGGCTATGCGGCCTACATATGTCGAGAAGTCGAGGCTGGTAATGAGCATCTGTGCGGGGCCCTCATGGACGGTGGGCGCCGGAATCGACTCGATGATAGTGTCGAGCGCAGCTGTGATGTCGGTAGTGGGGTTCTGCCAGTCGCGGCTCATCCAGCCCTGCTTTGCGGAGCCGTAGACGGTCGGGAAATCGAGCTGGTCCTCGGTGGCGTCGAGGTTGCACATGAGGTCAAACACCATTTCCTGCACTTCGTCAGGTCGACAGCCGTTCTTGTCGACTTTGTTAATCACCACTACCGGTTTGAGACCGAGCTGTATGGCTTTTTGTAGTACGAATCGTGTCTGAGGCATCGGGCCCTCGAAGGCGTCTACGAGGAGCAGACAGCCGTCGGCCATGTTGAGCACGCGCTCTACCTCGCCGCCGAAGTCGGAGTGTCCCGGGGTGTCGATGATGTTGATTTTGCAGCCCTTGTAGTTGATGGAGACGTTCTTGGAAAGGATTGTTATGCCACGTTCACGTTCGAGATCGTTGTTGTCGAGAATGAGGTCACCGGTCGACTGGTTGTCGCGGAAAAGGTGGCCGGCCATGAGCATCTTGTCGACGAGGGTTGTCTTGCCGTGGTCGACGTGAGCGATGATGGCGATGTTGCGGATATTCTGCTGCATCACAATGTGGATGAGTTAATTGTATCTGTCGGAAACACGGGCGAAAATGATGCAGTGTGAACTGTAACGCCCGTTTCAGCCCGCAAAATTACTAATTATTTGCGACATTCTGAGGGTGGGCGCAGCCAAATTCGTGATGATATGTCAATAATTATAGTTACCTTTGCAGCTGCAAACCCACACATTCTATAAATTATGGGCATCTTTTCACGCTTTTTCAACAAAGAGAAAAAGGAGACTCTCGACAAGGGGCTGGAACGGACCAAGACAGGTGTGTTCCAGAAGATTGCACACGCTCTTGCCGGACGTACAACCATCGACGACGACTTCCTCGACCAGCTCGAAGAGATATTTGTGACGAGCGATGTGGGCGTCGACACCACCCTCAGAATCATCGACCGCATTCAGGACCGCGCGCGTCGCGACAAATATGTGTCGACAGGCGAGCTCAATCGTATGCTCCGCGAGGAAATCACGGCCCTTTTGGCCGAGAACGACAGCACTACCATGGCCGATGCCGATTTTTCTGTGCCCGAGGGGCACAAGCCGCATGTCATAATGGTAGTAGGTGTCAACGGTGCAGGCAAGACAACGACAATAGGCAAGCTCGCCTCGCAGTTCAAGGCCGCCGGTAAAAAGGTGATGCTCGGCGCCGCCGACACGTTTCGTGCGGCTGCGATAGAGCAGCTCGATGTATGGGGCGAGCGTGCTGGTGTGCCCGTGATTAAGCAGCGACAGGGCGCCGACCCGGCAGCCGTGGCTTTTGACACGCTGCAAAGCGCGGTAGCCAACGGGGTCGACGTGGCTATCATCGACACCGCCGGCCGTCTTCACAATCAGAAAGGCCTCATGGACGAGCTGTCGAAAATACGCCGCGTAATGGATAGGGTAGTGCCAGGCGCCCCCCACGAAGTGCTGCTTGTCATCGACGGTTCGACAGGTCAGAACGCCTTTGAGCAGGCTCGACAGTTTGTCGCCGCTACTCAGGTGACCGGACTTGTCGTGACTAAACTTGACGGTACAGCCAAAGGAGGCGTGGTGATAGGTATCTCCGATCAGTTCAAGGTCCCGGTGAAGTATATAGGCCTCGGAGAGAAGATTACCGACCTCCAAGTGTTCCGCAAAGAGGAGTTCGTCGACTCTCTTTTCCCCGATTGAAGATAAATGACAGAGACAACAAAAACGGTGGCATTGCCTACCGTCAACATTATATCGCTCGGCTGCTCCAAGAATCTTGTAGACGCCGAGCAACTTATGAAGTGTTTGGCCGATGCCGGATGTAAGGTGGTGTTCGACGCTCCTGTACGATCGCTCCCCAAAGGGTCGATAGTGGTGGTCAATACCTGCGGCTTCATTGCCGACGCCAAGGAAGAGAGCATCAACACCCTTCTTGCTTGGGCCAAGGAGAAAGAGCGTCGCAACAGCCATGTGTCGGAAGTCATTGCAATGGGCTGCCTGTCGGAGCGCTACCGCGACGAGCTCCCCGGCATGATACCGGAAGTCGACGTGTGGGCCGGCAAAAAGGATTGGCACTCAATAGTGGCCCGCATTGCACGCCGTCATCCTGCTACCGCGCCCTACGACCGCGTAATCACCACTCCACGTCATCACGCCTATCTTAAAATAGCCGAAGGCTGCGACCGCTTCTGCGCGTTCTGCGCCATACCGCTCATTACAGGCCGTTATCACTCACGTCGTCCCGACGAGGTTGTCGCCGAGGCCGAGATGCTTGCGGCAAGAGGCGTGAAAGAGCTCAATGTCATAGCCCAGGACCTTTCGGCCTATGGCCGTGATCTCAATAGCGAGGGACGTTCGGGGCTTGCCGCGCTTGTCGACCTTCTCGCCGACATAAACGGCATCGAGCGCATACGTCTGCACTACGCTTATCCTGCGGATTTCCCGATGGATGTGCTCGACGTCATGGCCCGACGCGACAATGTGTGCAAATATATCGACATCGCTCTCCAACATATCGCCGACCCTGTGCTCGCCAATATGCGCAGGCATATTGACGGTGCGGCCACACGCGGGCTGCTTGCCGAGATACGCCGGCGAGTGCCCGGTATCCATATCCGCACCACGCTCATGGTGGGCTTTCCGGGAGAAGGGGAGGCTGAATTTGCCGAGCTGCTTGATTTTGTGCGCGAGCAGCGCTTCGAGCGCATGGGCGCTTTTGCCTACTGCGAGGAGGAGGACACATACGCCGCCCGCCATTTCTCCGACGATATTCCCGACGACGTAAAGCAGTCGCGCCTTGCCGAGCTTATGGCTCTCCAAGAGGAGATATCGCTTGAAATACAGCAGGAGAAAGTGGGCCGGGTGATGCGTGTCGTCATCGACCGTGAGGAGTCCGACTATTATGTAGGGCGCACGGAGTTTGACTCTCCCGAAGTGGACCCCGAAGTGCTCGTCGAGAAAGTCAGGCCCCTGCATCGAGGCGATTATGTCAATGTCGAGATTACTTCGGCGCTACCGTTTGAGCTTATCGGGCGCCCGATATCAGAATAAAAAGCAATGTCACAGCATCAGTTGCCTGATATATATAAGGAGGCGGCCCGCCGGGCTATCAGCCTCAACATGCCTTTCGCTCTCTTTGCCGCAGCCGGCGAGGAATATCGCTTCTTTGCTTCCGAGCCCGATGATGCGGCCTCGAATCTTATCTCCGACAAGTTCCCGGAGAAAGAGGCTTTCTTTGCGCAGTCGTTCTGCACCTCTATGCACGATGCCGTAGTGATACCGTGTGACCTGACGGCCGAGGAGGTGCTCGCGCTCCCGCTGTCGGCTGAGAAGTGGCCGTCGGCTGAGCTAAACGCCGTGCCGGCCTCTACCACTTATCCGGTGTATTACGGGCAGGTAAGGGAGATAAAGAAGTGTATGTCGCCCAAGGGACTGCGCAAGGTGGTGTTGTCGCGTCGCATAGCTTGCTCCACGGATTTGGATCCCGTGGAGCTGGCCGACAGGTATTTCGACGTATTGCCTGCGACATTCCGAGCCCTATATTTTTCGCAGGAGACGGGGCTGTGGATTACTGCTACTCCCGAACTGCTTATCCATGCCTCCGCATCATCGGCGGATGAGGACGTCGTGACACATTTTGAAACCATGTCGCTTGCCGGTACCCGCGTCAAAGATTCAGCCGACGAGTGGGATGAAAAGAACTGCGCCGAGCATCAGGCCGTACTCGACTTTATATGCAACGTCTTGCGTGATGCCGGCCTCGAGCCCGAGATAGGTAACCGTCATGAGGTGACGTTTGGTGAGGTTGAGCATATCTGTCATCTCATCTCTGCCGAGGGTCACGCCAACGTGTTTGAGCTTCTCGACAAGCTCTCGCCTACTCCCGCTCTCGCCGGCCTGCCACGTAACATGGCGGTGAAAACAATATCGCGGCTTGAAATACACCACCGTCAGTGCTACGGCGGCCTTGTAGGCACCATATCCAACTCCGACATAAAGGCATACGTCAATATACGGAGCGCGCTGCTCTCGCCCGATCGCGGCCCCGGCGGCTCCATGGAGGTGAATATATTTGCGGGCGGAGGCATAATGCCCGATTCATTGGCGTCAAACGAGTGGCGCGAGGCAGCACGCAAGGCGATGCCGCTTTACCGCATAGTCAACAGCGTCACCCCCGACGACATAACTCTCATCCCCGATGAGTGGGCACGGATAGACCGCCGCAACGAACCGACCGTCGCCAACGAGTGTTGACCTTTTCAGGCAAGTGATATTAAAACAGTTAAAATTTGCAGCCGATATGACAGAACAAACTCATTACAATGCCGCCGGCGACTGGTGGACTGCTCCCGCCGACAGCGAGTCGGGCAACCTCATCATGGTGACGGGCCGCAGAGACGTGGAGCGTTTCCGCTCCAATCCGAAATTCTCGATACGCGTGGAGGTGACATGGCCTTACGAGGGCGACGCCACCGGCATGCCCTTTGAGCCTACCGCCAAGCTTATGGAGGAGGCCACCGAAGCGCTCCAACGTGCGTTTGACAAAGACCCTGTGGCCGTCATGACCGGCATCTATACCGGCGACGGTCAGCGCAACTGGGTGTTCTACACACTGTCGCTCAACATCTTCGGCCGCAAGCTCAACGAGGCGCTTGCCGATATGCCGGTGTTGCCGCTTGAAATCTCGGCAGAGAACGACTCTGAGTGGGCCGAATACGACGAGATGAGCAACGCTGAAATAAAACTTGATTGATAACCGTTATTCTCTCCCTTGCCGCGATATGGAAAATCCTGTTACTCCCGACGAAAAACTTCGTGTAGAGGAGCGCGCCGTAGAGCTCCTCAAAACAGTATATGACCCGGAGATTCCGGTCGACATTTACAGTCTCGGACTCATCTACAAGATTGACTTCGACGAAGAGCGTTGCCTGCACGTGGATATGACTCTCACAGCCCCGTCGTGTCCGGCGGCTGAGTTCCTTATGGAGGATATACGCATACGCCTCGAATCTATCGAGGGCGTGAAGTCGACCGACATTCAGCTCGTGTTCGAGCCTGAGTGGAATCAGGATATGATGACTGAGGAGGCGAAGCTCGAACTTGGTTTTCTCTAAGCCTTAGCAAGCAGCATGATATATTTTCTCAGCGACGCGCATCTCGGCGCCGGGTATATAGCCGACGGCCGAAAGCAGGAGCGTGAGATTGCGTCATGGCTCGACTCCATAGGCGCTGACGCCACCGAGTTATGGTTGCTGGGCGATATTATCGACTATTGGTTTGAGTACCGCAACGTGGTGCCGCGTGGCTTTACCCGCTTTTTGGGCGCGCTTGCGCGTCTTGCCGACAGTGGCGTGAAGATAACCTGGCTCAAAGGCAACCATGATATATGGATGACCGATTATCTGACTTCGGAGATAGGATGTCGGGTTGTCGACGGCGTGGTCGACACCGTTATCGACGGCCGCAGATTCGTTATGGAGCATGGAGACGGAGTGGGCAGGCGTCCGCTGCTGTTTCGTGCCATGCGCCGTTTGTTCCGTAGCCGTACCGCCCGTGTGTTTTATGCGGCGGTGCATCCGCGTTGGACAGTGGGGTTCGCACACGCATGGAGCCATTCGTCGCGCAAGCAGGGCGGCTATTCCGGCGGTGCGTCGGCTGTTGACAATCTGGTCCGTTGGGCCGAGGATTACGAGGCGGCGCACGGCAAGGTCGACTTTTTCGTTTTCGGGCATCTGCATTATGCCGGACAGTGCCGGTTGGCGTCGGGCAGCGTCCTCACGACTCTTGGCGACTGTTACAGCGCCATGAGCTACGCAAGTTTCGACGGAAAGAGCATAGAGCTTGGAAAAATCGGCCATGATGAGTGAATTAACAATACTTAACACAAATCGGCGGTTTGGCGCGACGCCTGCTCTATGATTTATAAACGGCTAATCCTTAATGTGATGCAGCTTACAATTCGCCCGATTCGGCAAGAATGAGTTGGTAAATCATGTTAAAGAACATATTAATTTTTTGGGTCAAGGAAGAAATTGAGTGTAACTTTGTGACACGAACATAAAGCAATCTTTTTTACCTTAGAAATTGTACCTATTGGAAACTCATAAGAAGGGACGCCGCGAAGGCGCCCCTTTTTATCTAAATATATCGTTTCAATAGGTTTTCAAAAGCTGAATTATGTATATAGATGAAATAAGAGATTACGGCCTTTCATTGCCCCATACGACTGAGCGGCAGCCCTACGGCCCCGACTGCCTCGTACTGGAAATTGGCGGCAAGCAGTTCTGTCTGCTTGATCTTACGGGAAAGTGGCAGTTTTTTAATCTTAAAGTCGACCCGGAGTATTCACTGTTGCTTCAGGAGCGATATATGTCGGTGCGCCCGGGATTCCACATGAACAAAAAGCACTGGGTGTCGGTAGACTATACCGGCGATGTGCCCGACCAATTGCAGCGTGAGCTTATAGTCCACGCTTACGAGCAGACAGCAAAAGGGCTGACAAAGAAATTGCGGGCCGAGCTTGGCCTAGGCGACATCGACCTCAGAGAGCGGTGACCGCGCCGATAGCCATGAGGAGTGCTTCGCTTGTGGCGCGCGTTATGATGCGGTCGCGCGTGCCGGTGAGGTGAAGTGTGGTAGAGCATATGCCTGTCGGACCTGCGACGGCCACGCATACGGTGCCGACCGGCTTTTCGGGGGTGCCTCCGCCGGGACCGGCTATGCCGCTTGTGGCGATAGCGACATCGGCGCCGAGAGTCTTGCGCGCGCCCGAGGCCATGGCCTCAACCACCGGAATCGACACGGCACCGTGGGCCGCGATAAGCTCTCCGGAAACTCCGAGCAGATTCTGTTTGGCCTCGTTGGAGTAGCTAACCACGCCGCCGAGCATTGCCTCCGACGAGCCGGGAACAAGCGTTATCTCGTGAGCTATGTTGCCACCGGTGCAACTCTCGGCAGTGGCGACTGTGAGCCGGCGGTCGATGAGGTGACGGAGAAGTATGGCGGCGGTGGGTAAGTCCTCGTCGGCAATGAGCCAGTGTTCGACTTCCGAGCGCAGTCGCGAGGCGTAGCTATCCATGAACGGGTCAAGGGTTGCATGGTCGGGGGCGTGACCGTCAAGTCGCAGACGTATTATGCCGGGACGGGGGAGATAGGCGAGGTGAAGTCCTTCGGGCAGCGACGCCTCGAAGTCGGCGAGGTGAGTGGCAAGGTTGGATTCCGACAGTCCGGCCACGATAAATGTGCGGTGTGCCGTGACGGTGTCGGATGTGTATTTGCGCAGCAGGCGTGGAAACACCTCCGAGGTGAACATCTCTTGTGTCTCAAACGGCACTCCCGGCATCGCCACGAGTGTCTTGCCCTCACGCTCAAACATGAGAATGGGCGCTGTGCCCACGCTGTTGCGTATAATGGTGGCGGCTTCGGGCACAATGGCTTGGGCACGGGTGAGTTCGTTCATCTCGCGGCCACGGCGTCGCATTATCTCCTCAACATTGCGTTCGGTGGATTTGTCGAAGCGCATACCGCCCCCGAATATTCCGCATAGCACAGGCTTGGTGATGTCGTCGGCCGTAGGGCCGAGACCTCCGGTAGTGAGCACGACGTCAGTACGCATAAAGGCACGCTCTATCGCGTCGGTGATGTCGGCGGCGTTGTCGCCCACAATCTCCGTGTGGTCTATCTCCCAGCCTTCGGGAGCTATGGTGCGGGCAAGAAAGCCTGAGTTGGTGTCGATGACCTGCCCTATGAGCAGCTCGTCGCCTATGCAGATAACGGTAACTTTCATTGTTGAGGGATAATAAAGAGTCGGTTGACGGCTTACACGGTCACGCGGGCGTAGGGTGTGGCCGAGTAGGGGCAGAACTCACGGTCGAGATACTTGAAGTAGCCCGCTGTTGCTACCATGGCGGCATTATCGGTGGTAAAAAGTCGCTCGGGTATAAATGCCTCTATACCATGCTTGTCGCAAAACTCCTGTACGGCATTGCGTACGCCGCTGTTGGCCGCCACGCCGCCGCCGATAGCAACGGCCTTTACGCCGGTCTGCTTGACTGCCTTTGAGAGTTTGTCGAGCAGTATGTCGACAATGGTGGCTTGGAGCGACGCCGCGAGGTCGGCGCGGTTGCGCTCGATAAACCGTGGATCGTCGCGCAGGTTGTCGCGGAGGGTGTAGAGGAAAGATGTTTTCAGACCTGAAAAGCTGTAATCAAGACCCTGAATATGCGGTTTGGCAAATCTGAACCTCTTGGGATCGCCCTCCGAAGCCAGGCGGTCGATATGCGGTCCGCCGGGATAAGGCAGTCCCATAACCTTGGCGCATTTGTCGAAAGCCTCGCCGGCAGCGTCGTCGATAGTGCGTCCGAGAATCTCCATGTCGCGGGGCGAGCGCACCAGCACTATCTGGCTGTTGCCGCCCGACACGAGCAGACAAATATACGGGAATGAGGGCACGCGGTCGGCTTCGTCGCGGCGTATGAAGTGTGCGAGCACATGGCCGTGGAGATGATTGACGTCGACCATGGGGCAGCGCAGCCCAAGTGACAGCCCTTTGGCAAACGATGTGCCTACGAGCAGGGAGCCGAGGAGACCCGGCCCGCGTGTGAACGCTATGGCTGACAGGTCGGCGAGTGTGATGCCTGCGCGTTTGATAGCGGCGTCGACCACCGGAACGATGTTCTGCTGGTGTGCGCGTGAAGCGAGTTCGGGCACAACGCCGCCATACTCTTCATGTACGGCTTGCGAGGCAATGACATTTGAAAGAAGCAGGGCACCGTCGGTGACGACGGCGGCCGAAGTGTCGTCGCACGACGACTCTATGCCGAGGATATAGGTGGGCTTGCTCATAACGGTGCAAAATTACTCAAAATATTGTCTACGCTGAACGGCTGCGCGCAATGTGTTGCAGATTTTTGCTATGCGGACTGCATATTTCTGTTCAAAACCGGCAACTTTGCATAGAACTGTGTCACGATCTTTTGGCATCTGCGGCAGAAAAGTGTGTGGCAGGCAGATTTTTTTTCGGCCTAATCCGGTACTTTGTGCTCTGCTTTCCGTCATTATAGTAAAAGAATCCTCGCAGTCCGCGACATAATCCAATCATTACATTCAGTATAACTTTCATATCGACCATGAAACTTAAAACCATTATCACAGCGCTGCTTATTACCGTTGCAGCCGCGACGGCCTCGGCAGCCAAGCCTCTCGCAAAGCATGTGGTGCTCATCGGCTTCGACGGCTGGGGCGCTTATAGCTATGAAAAAGCTGAGATTCCCAACATAAAGCGACTTGCTGCCGACGGCGCCCTTACGTTGCAGAAACGCACGGTGCTACCTTCGTCGAGTGCTGTCAATTGGGCCTCGATGTTTATGGGCGCCGGTCCGGAGCTCCACGGCTACACCGAGTGGGGTTCGCAGACACCCGAACTCCCTTCGCGTGAGATTTCGCATTACGGCATATTCCCCTCGGTATGGGGACTGCTGCGCGACGCTAACCCTGACGCGGAGATAGGTTATATCTACGAGTGGGGCGGCATGAAATATCTTGCCGAACAGGAGGCCATGAATTTCAGCAGCAACGTGTATGTGACCGACGACAATCCCCGCGGCTGTACCGATACCGCTGTAAATTATATCCGTGAGAAAAAGCCTAACCTCGTGGGCATAATCTATGACGAGCCCGACGGCGTAGGTCACTCCAAGGGTCACGACACCCCCGAGTATTACGCTAAGCTCAAAGTGCTCGACGGCTACGTGGGTGAGATAGTTCAGGCTGTAAAGGATGCCGGAATGCTCGACGAAACGATATTCATTCTCTCCTCCGACCACGGCGGAATCAACAAAGGCCATGGCGGCAAGACCATGGTGGAAATGGAGACTCCGCTTATCATCTCAGGCAAAAATGTTAAGCGGGGCCATGATATTAGCGAAAGCGTGATGCAATTTGACATTGCGCCCACTATCGCCCACATTTTCCGGCTCGAAACGCCTCAGGTGTGGATTGGCCGTCCGCTGAAAACTGTATTTACAAAGAAATGACAGCTAACTGTTGTTGACATTCATATATAAGGTTTCGATTATCGGAGAGGCGGCTGAGTGCTACAGACCGCCTCTCTGTTGTTATTGCTAAGTGTGAAATTTTCATCTTGCTCCATCCTAAGACAGCGAGAAAAGAAATGGCCGGGATTGCCGATTGAGAATAGGGATGTTGCTGAATAATTGTTTTGGGGTGATTTTTGTGTTAAAATGATAGGGAATTTAAATTTATTGTGTAAATTTGCCAGATATATTCTGCCGTGTCTAATGTTTGTATATTCATGACAACAGAATCAAACAATAAAAGTCAATCAATAAGGTAAAGAAACGATATGCTGAGAATCGCAATTCAAGCGAAAGGACGTCTTAATGAGGAATGTCTCGCACTGTTGACTGACTCCGGTATCGGAATGTCGGGCGGTAATCGTAAGCTGATAGCCCATGCAAAGGGATTTCCTATGGATGTGCTCTATCTTCGTGATGACGACATACCTCAGGCTGTGGCAATGGCTGTGGCCGACATAGGCATAGTGGGGCTGAACGAGGTGGCGGAAAAAGGCGAGGATGTTGAGGTGGCCATGCGTCTCGGTTTCGGAGCGTGCCGCATCTCGCTTGCGGTGCCGCGTGATGCTGATTACACAGGCGTGGAGTGGTTTGACAACCGCCGCATAGCTACATCATACCCCAATATATTGCGTCGCTTTATGGAGGAAAAGAATATCCGCGCGGAGATACACGAGATTGCAGGTTCCGTAGAAGTGGCTCCCGCCGTGGGCATGGCCGATGCGATTTTTGACATCGTGTCATCGGGCGGCACGCTCGTACAGAACGGTCTTGTCGAAGTGGAACAGGTGTTTGCGTCCGAGGCCGTGCTTATAGCCAACAAACATCTCGATGAAGAGAAGCTCGCTGAGATTGCGAAGCTGAAATTTCGGTTCAGTTCTATCCTCGACAGCCGCTGCATGAAATATGTGCTGATGAATATACCGAAGGATTGCATCCCGGCCGCCGTGGCGCTTCTGCCCGGTATGAAAAGCCCCACGCTGATGCCGCTCTCAGAGGAGGGCTGGTTTTCGATGCATGTGGTGATACCCCAGCACGAGCTTTGGGAGAAGATAGAGAAACTTAAAGCGCTGGGAGCCGAGGATATACTTGTACTCGCGCTTGAAAATATCATACGCTGATGGAGATATTTGAATATCCTGAGCGGGAGCGCTGGGGCGCTCTGTGTCGCCGCAATTTCCGCGAAGAGGAGTCGATTGACGGCAAGGTAATAGAGATCATAAACAAAGTGGTCAGCGAGGGTGATGCCGCGTTGCGTGAGTTGGCGATGAAATATGACGGCGTAGAGCTCGATAGCCTGCGCATGTCGGAGCAAGAGATTGAGGCTGCGGTAGCCTGTGTCGACCCGAAAGTGGCCGACGCGATAAGTCGCGCCGCCGGCAATATTGAGAAATTTCATGCGGCGCAGCTTATGGCGCATCCCGTTGATGTCGAGGTGACCACCGGCGTCAGGTGTATCCAGCGTCAGGTGCCGATAAACACTGTCGGATTATACATTCCGGGTGGACGGGCGCCATTGTTTTCTACGGTACTTATGCTTGCAATCCCTGCAAGGATAGCGGGCTGTCCGCGCCGCATATTGTGTACGCCATTCACTGCCGGCCGCGGGATAGCCCCCGAGATAGTCTATGCGGCAAAAGTGTGCGGCATCGACGAGATATACAAGGTAGGGGGCGCGCAGGCAATCGCGGCGATGGCTAAGGGTACCGAGTCGATACCGCGTGTCGACAAGATATTCGGGCCCGGCAACCGCTTTGTCACATGCGCCAAGCAGATGGTGGCAGGTATTGTGGCGATTGATATGCCCGCGGGGCCGAGCGAAGTGATGGTGATGGCCGATGAAACGGCGTTGCCCCGCTATGTGGCGGCCGACCTGCTGTCGCAGGCTGAGCACGGCCCCGACTCGCAGGCCATACTTGTCACCGACAGCGCCGACATGGCGCGCAGGGTGGCTGACGAGGTTAAAACTCTCACCGCACATCTGTCGCGTCGGGAGTCGGTGGCAGGCTCGCTGTCGCAAAGCCGGCTCATAGTGTTGCGTTCGCGTGGCGACATGATTGATTTCGCCAACAAGTATGCTTCCGAGCACCTTATAATATCAATGTCCGAGCCATGGGACGTTGCCGATAAAATCACATCGGCCGGAAGTGTGTTCATCGGCAACTATTCGCCCGAGAGTGCCGGCGATTATGCTTCCGGCACCAACCACACGCTTCCCACTTCCGGGTGGGCTGCATCTTACAGCGGTGTCAATATCGACAGCTTTATGAAAAAAATCACATATCAGGAGTTGACTCGCGACGGTCTCCGCTCGCTCTCCGAGGTGATAGTGACGATGGCCGATGCCGAGGGGCTTGATGCCCATGCGCTGGCAGTTAAGGTGCGTCTTGAAAAGTAACGACTGAGTTAATCACATTGTCTGCATCATATATAATGACGAAAAATCCATTAGACTATGTAAGGCCCAACATACTGGCCCTGGCGCCGTATTCAACCGCCCGCGACGAGTTCAAGGGTGGCGACATCTCTGTGTGGCTCGATGCCAACGAGAGTCCTTACGACAATGGCGTTAACCGTTATCCCGACCCGCATCAGTATCAGCTGAAACAGTATATTGCCCGGTTGAAAGGTGTGTGTCCCGAGCGGATTTTTGTGGGCGGCGCAGGCTCCGACGAGGCCATTGATTTGGTTTACCGTATATTCTGCTGCCCCAGCGAAGACAATGTCGTGGCTATATCTCCGAGTTATGGAGTATACAGCGTTGCTGCGGCAATCAACGACGTGGAGTACCGCGAAGTGCAGCTGCTGAGCGATTTCTCACTTCCGGTCGATGGTCTTCTCAATGCAGCCGACCAACGCACCAAAGTGATATGGATCTGTTCGCCCAATAATCCGACAGCCAATGCTTTCCCACGCGCCGATATAGCGCGTGTGGCCGAGGCTTTTGACGGCATTGTGGTGGTTGATGAGGCTTACGTTGATTTCTCTGAACATGGCTCTATGCTCGATCTGCTTGACAGCTATCCCAATGTGATAGTGCTCCAGACATTTTCCAAGGCGTGGGGACTGGCATCGCTACGTCTGGGTATGGCATTTGCCTGCGAGGAGGTGGCCGCGCTGTTTGCCAAGGTGAAATATCCGTATAATGTTAACGGTCCCACGCAACTAAAAATAACGGAGTATATCGCCGGCGATGATATAACGGAGCATGTCGCAGAAATCATTTGTGAGCGCGACACGCTTGCGGCGGCATTGCGTAGCCTGCCCTTTGTCTGCGAGGTGTTTCCCTCCGATGCCAATTTTCTCCTTGTTAAGGTCGACAGCCCTGACGAGGTATATGATTATCTCCTGGCCAATGGAGTCATAGTGCGCAACCGCAGCCGGTTGCCTGCCTGCGAGGGCTGCCTGCGTGTGACAATAGGCACTCCGCAGGAGAATCGTCGTGTGATGTCGTTATTGAAAAAATTTAGCAAAAAATAATAAGCAGTGATCATGAAAAAAGCCATATTCATCGACCGCGACGGCACAATACTCACGGAGCCGGCCGACGAGCAAATCGACTCTCTTGAAAAACTGCGCTTCGTGCCCGGCGTCATATCCGCGTTGCGCGCCCTTGCAGGAAAGGGTTACGAACTCGTCATGGTCAGCAATCAGGACGGCCTCGGCACGGCCTCTTTCCCTGAGGAAACTTTCTGGCCCGCACACAATATGATGCTCGATACTTTGCGCGGCGAGGGGGTGGAGTTTGACGATATACTCATTGACCGCAGCTTCCCGCAGGATAATTCGCCGACACGCAAACCGCGCACAGGCATGCTTCGCCGTTATATGGATGGCAGTTACAACTTGGGCGCATCGTTTGTGATAGGCGACAGGCTCACCGATATGGAGCTTGCGGTCAACCTCGGCGCGCAGGGCATAATGGTAGGGGAGTCAAGCGAGTTGCCGCAGGGGTGTGTCATGGCTTCTTCCGACTGGATGAAAATAGCGCGGCACATACTCTCGACGGGGCGCGACGCGCATATCGTCCGCAATACATCGGAGACGAAAATCGACCTCTATCTCAATCTCGACGGGGGTGCTCCTTCAAGAATAGATACCGGCTTGAAGTTCTACGACCACATGCTCAATCAGATACCTCACCACGGTGGTGTCACGCTCAATATCATCTGTCGTGGCGACCTCGATGTAGACGAACATCACACCATGGAAGATGTGGCGATAGCTCTGGGTGAGGCCATATCTCAGGCATTAGGCTCTAAACGCGGTATCGAGCGCTACGGCTTTGTGCTGCCGATGGATGAGAGCCGCGCCATGGTGCTGATTGATTTCGGTGGCCGTAGCGAGCTTGTGTGGGATGTGAATTTCACGCGTGAATATGTAGGCGACACCCCAACCGAGATGTATGAGCATCTGTTCAAGTCGCTCGCTTCGGCAATGCATGCCAATCTGTATGTGGCCGCCCGCGGCAAAAACAATCATCATATCATCGAAGGAGTGTTCAAGGCGTTTGCAAGGGCTCTGCGTCAGGCGGTGAGCCGCAATCCGTTCAGCTACGACCTACCTTCGAGCAAGGGTGTGTTATAATAAGCGATACAACAAAGATGATAGCTATAATTGATTATAAGACGGGCAATCTGCGCTCGGTCGAGAATGCGCTTGGCCGGCTTGGCGCGGAATGGATGCTGACGGCCGATGCCGAAACGATACGTCGTGCCGACAGGGTGCTTCTTCCGGGAGTAGGTCATGCCGGCGAGGCAATCGGGCGTCTTCGTGAAGCCGGACTTGACGAGGTGATAAAACGTCTGCGCCGGCCGGTGCTTGGCATCTGTGTGGGCATGCAAGTGATGTGCCGCCATACCGACGAGGGTGATGCCGACGGGATAGGGCTGTTTGACACGCGTGTGCGTCGTTTCCGGCCACTGCCAGGCGATAAAGTCCCTCACATGGGGTGGAATAGCATCAGTAATCTTGAAAGCAAGCTGTTTAAAGGGATAGAGCCGGGCGGCTATGTATATTATGTACATTCATATCGTGCCGACCTGTGTCCCGACACTATTGCTACTACACGTTACGGCACCGGAAACATGATGTTTAGCGCCGCTCTGAAATATGAGAATTTCTACGGCACACAGTTTCATCCGGAGAAAAGCGGTGACGTGGGCGAACAGATATTGAAAAATTTCCTCAGTCTATGAACGGGCATATAGAAATAATTCCGGCAATTGACATAATCGACAGTAAGTGCGTGAGGCTGTCGCAGGGCGACTATAACGCTAAAACGGTTTATGACGCGTCGCCGGTGGATATGGTAAAGCGTTTTGCTGACCACGGTTTTACGCGCATTCATGCCGTAGACCTCGACGGTGCGAAAGCAGGCCATCCGTGCAATCTGCGGGTGCTCGAACAGTTGGCATCGGCAAGCGCCGATGCCCGTATAGAGTGGGGAGGAGGCATAAAGACCGACGATGACATGCGTGATTGCGTCAATGCCGGGTGTGCTTTTGCCGTGATAGGCAGCGTGGCCGCCAAGCAGCCTGAACTTTTCGACAACTGGCTCATGCGATATGGAAACGGCATGATGTTGCTTGGCGCCGACTTGCGTGACGGCAAGGTGGCGGTGTCGGGATGGCTCGGCGACACCGACATCACACTTGACAATATAGTGCAGCGGTTTCTCCCTGCCGGACTGACACAGGCAATCGTGACCGATATCTCGCGCGACGGCATGCTGCAAGGGCCTGCTTTCAGTCTGTATACTGAGATACAGAGCCGTTATCCGGAGGTCGATTTCACTGTCAGCGGCGGCATATCGTCGCTCGGCGATGTGGAGAGGTGCGCGGAACTCGGATTGCGCCGTGTCATAGTGGGCAAAGCGCTCTATGAGGGACATGTAACGCTTAAAGAACTTCAACGACTATGTTAGCAAAACGTATAATCCCATGTCTTGACGTCAAGAACGGACGCACGGTTAAGGGTGTTAATTTCGAGGGGCTCTCCGATGTCGGTGACCCGGTGGAGCTGGGTGCCAGGTATGCGCTCGAAGGTGCCGACGAGCTTGTGTATCTCGACATCACGGCGTCAAAAGAGGGACGGTCGACATTCACCCGAATGGTTGAACGTGTGGCCGACCGTGTGAACATACCGTTTACGGTGGGAGGCGGCATATCGTCGGTTGACGATGCCGCAGCATTGCTTGATGCAGGAGCCGACAAGATAACGGTCAATTCGGCGGCGGTGGCTAATCCGTCGCTCATAAGTGAAATAGCGGCGAGATACGGTAGCCAGTTCGTGGTGGTGGCGATAGATGCCCGTACCATTGATGACGGCACGTGGCGCATCACGACCCACGGCGGTTCGCGTCTTACCGACATAGAGCTTTTCGAGTGGGCGCGTAAGGTGCAGGAACTGGGCGCAGGAGAGATACTGTTCACATCCATGAATCATGACGGCACCCGCTCGGGTTATCCATGCCCTACGTACGCTGCGCTTGCGTCGACGCTCGATATACCGGTCATTGCGTCGGGCGGAGCAGGTAGCGTCAGCGACATCGCCGACGTGCTTACACACGGACGTGCCGATGCAGCTCTTGCTGCAAGCATCTTCCACTACGGAGAAATCACCATCGACGCTCTAAAACGGCAGCTTGCCGAGCGCAACATACCTGTAAGACTATAACCACGACAATATGAATTTTTCTGATTTCAGACTCGATAAATGTGCCGATGGACTATTGCCCGTCATTATTCAGAATGCGGTGACGCTTAAAGTGCTCATGCTCGGATACATGAACGAGGAAGCGTTTGAAAAGACCGTGGCCGAGGGGCGTGTCACATTTTTCAGCCGCACACGAGGCACACTGTGGACCAAAGGAGAGACTTCCGGAAATTTCCTTGAAGTAAAAGAAATGTATGCCGATTGTGACGGCGACACTCTGCTCATCAAGGCAATACCGGCAGGCCCCACATGCCATCGCGGCACAGAGGCATGCTTCGATACGCCTGCCGAGGACGGGTTTATACGGGCGCTGTCCCGGCTCATTGAGATGCGACATGCGGAAATGCCTGACAATTCTTATACTACCGGACTGTTTATCAAAGGCGTGAAAAAGATTGCGCAAAAGGTGGGAGAGGAAGCTGTGGAATCGATAATAGAAGCTGTCGACGGTAACCGCGACCGTTTCATATATGAAGCTTCCGACCTCATTTATCACCTGCTTGTACTTATGGAGCAGATGAACGTCACCCTCTCCGATATAGAGCGCGAACTCCTCCAACGCCATAGCTGAGAGTAAGGATTGTCCTAAAACGACATTTTAATAGGCTTGAAGGGTACTTTTGTGCCGCCGTGTACTGACATTAAGCCGAAAAATTAGTATCTTCGCGCTGAATTTTGCCCTCACGCCAACTATGTTTCGCAAGCATTTATCACTCATACTCTCGGTTCTCCTCGCCGCATTAGCCGTCGAGGCGGCGCTCCCTTCGAAAGGCTCGAATAAAAAAGCGGATGAGTTTGTGGTGGTGATTGATGCCGGACACGGCGGAGGGGATTACGGAGCAATCGGAGCCAAGACCAACGAGAAGAGCATCAATCTCGGAGTGGCGAAGCGTGTGCGCGACATACTGGCCGAGCAAGCTCCTGAAATCAAGGTCGTGATGACGCGCTCGACCGACAAGTTTGTGACCCTCAATGGCCGCGCCGACATAGCCAATAAGGCCGGTGGCGACCTGTTTGTCAGCATCCACACTAATTCCGTTGACAAGAAAAATCCAAACCGCCTCACTGTGGCGGGCGCATCGGTATATACTCTCGGTCTCGGCAGGTCAGACGAAAACCTTGCCGTGGCGATGCGTGAGAACTCTGTAATGACTCTCGAACCTGACTATTCCACCACTTACGAGGGCTTTGACCCCAACAGTGCCGAGAGCTACATTATCTTTGAAATGGACCGTGACCTGCATATGGACCAGAGTATATCGGCCGCAAAGGCTGTTCAAAACGAGTTGATTGCTCAGGCCTCGCGTGTCGACCGCGGTGTGCGTCAGGCCGGTTTTCTGGTTCTGCGCGCCACATCCATGCCGGCGATTCTCATAGAGCTCGACTTCATCTGTAATCCCCGTCAGGAAAGCTACATGGCATCCGACAAAGGACGCGAAGAGCTCGGCCGCGCCATAGCCACAGGTATCTGCACCTACAAGGAGGGCGTCGACCGTGCACGAGCCGCCATTGACGGAGGCGGTAAAGCCACTCCGTCGCGCGTGAAGCCTGTGTCGTCGACTGCGAAACCGGAGGCAAAGGCATCGGATAAAGCGGTGAAAACAGCCTCGCACACCTCGACAAAGAAACAGACAGCCGACGGCGGGAAGCTCGACGACGTCCCCGACTCGGTGTTCTACCGCATACAGTTCATGACCTCGCCCAAGGTGCTTGCAAAAGGCGACAAGCGACTGAAAGGACTTCCGGCGCCGGTCAACTGGTACCGTCACGGCGGCTCTGTGAAATATGTCACAGGGCGCTACCTCACCGAAGCCGAGGCCACGGCTGCGCTGAGCGAGGTGCGACGCCGGTACTCCGATGCTTTTGTGATTCGTACGAAAGGCGCTGCGCGGCTGTGACACTACAACGATAATAATAATTTGTTCTATACACATACCACACTCACGAAATATGAAAAAGGAACTAACCATAGGTTTCTCGGTTATAATAGCCTTGCTGATTCTCTTTTTCGGCATCAACTATCTCAAGGGTGTCAACATCTTCAAAGCGAGCAACTACTACTACGCATCCTACACCGATGTCGCCGGCCTCGCCCAAAGTGCGCCCGTTACCGTCAACGGCTTTCAGGTAGGATTGGTGCGTGAAATCGAATACGAATATGACAATCCCGGCCATGTGAGGGTAGAGCTGTCGCTCGACCGCAAGCTCCGCCTCCCCGAGGGCACTGTCGCCGTTCTTGCCACTGATATGCTCGGCACCTCTTCCATCGAGCTACATATGGGTACCGGCTCGGCCGACTACGAAGTCGGCGCGAAGATTCCGGCCAAGAATGCCGGCGGACTCATGTCGAGCATCTCCGGCGACCTCATGCCTGCTATCTCGTCGATTCTGCCGAAAGTCGACTCGCTGCTTGCCGCTGCCGTCACCCTCGCCTCTGACCCCGCTCTCGCTCAGTCTGTGAAGCGTCTTGATGCAATCACCGCAAACCTGGAACGCTCCACAGCTCTTCTGAGCCGTTCGATGGCAGTAATGCCCGCCGTGACCTCCGATGCACAGGCCACGCTCAGCAACGTTAAGGATATCTCAGGCAACCTGTCGACTCTCACGTCTACCATGAACAGCCTGCCTGTCGACTCGACATTCGCCAACATCCAACGGCTCACGGTGCAGCTCAACGCTCTCGCCGATAATCTCAACTCGCCCAACGGCACACTGGGTCTCCTCATGAATGACCCTGAGCTTTACCGTAATCTTAATGCATCGGTGGCGTCGCTCGACTCGTTGCTCATTGATGTAAAGCGCAACCCCAAGCGATATATCTCAATCAAGCTGCTCTGATAGCTTGCGTCTATAAAAAATAGTCCGGCATCTCCCGTTGCAACTCTTGTCGCAACGGGAGATGCCGCTTTTAAGCGCGTATGCGAGTCCCACAGGCGCCTCTATAAAGTCATCCCCGATTGGCCGGTAAGAAGGTCAATCGGGGATGACTTGGTATGTGTGAATCCGGTTTTGGTTTATTCAAGTCCGTACTCGCGAATTTTCCGGTAGAGTGTGCGTTCAGATATGTTGAGCTCTTTGGCAGTGGCTTTGCGGCGACCGTCGTTTCGCTCCAAGGCTTCGGCTATGGTGCGGCGTTCGGTGTCTTCGAGTGTGCGCGGCTCGCCCTGACTTGCAGCGGGTGAGGCGGCAATCGGTTCGTCGGGCCACACCTCCTCGGCTTCCACCGGGGTTGCATCCTCAACGCTGTGGTGAAAGCGGTTGTCGGAGCTCGCGGTGAAGCGTGGCAGGATATGCTCGGTGAGCGATGAGTCGCTTTTGATGAGCGGGGCAGTGGATTGCACGGCAGGCGCTCCTTGGTGGGCGTCGTTGCGGCGCAGTGCGTTCAGCTCCGCTGTAACGTCGTCAAGGCGTCGCTGCATGCGCATTATCATGTTGAAGAGTATGTCGCGCTCCTCCTGGTAGCTGTAAACGCGCTGTCCGGTAAGCGCCGGCGCATTGGAGCCGGCGCCCGAAGGCATGTAGTTGTTGAGAGTGGCGGCGCTTACGATGCCCTTGCCCCCCTCGAAAAGTGATACCTGCTCGATTATGTTTTTGAGCTGTCGCACGTTGCCAGGCCAGCGGTAGACCATAAGTACATTCATGGCATCGTCGCTCAGCTCGAGTTCTGGCGTGCGGTAACGCTGCGCGAAGTCGGTGCTGAATTTTCGCGCGAGCAACCGTATGTCGTTGCCGCGCTCGCGGAGGGGCGGTACGGTTATGGTAACAGTAGAGAGTCGGTAAAAGAGATCCTCGCGGAAGCGTCCTTCCTCGACGGCACGCAGCATATCGACGTTGGTCGCCGCCACGACACGTATGTTGGTCTTTCGTACCTCCGACGAGCCTACGCGCAGGTACTCGCCTGTCTCAAGCACGCGAAGCAGTCGCGCCTGTGTGGTGAGTGGGAGCTCGGCTACTTCGTCGAGAAATATGGTGCCTCCGTCGGCCTCCTCGAAATAGCCCTTTCGTGAGGCCACGGCCCCTGTAAACGAGCCTTTCTCGTGGCCGAACAACTCCGAGTCGATAGTGCCTTCCGGTATTGCGCCGCAGTTGACGGCAATGTATTTGGCGTGTTTGCGCGGGCTGTAAGCGTGGATGATTTTCGGGAAAAACTCCTTGCCCGAACCGCTCTCGCCGGTGACAAGCACCGAAAGGTCTATTGGCGCCACGCGTATGGCCCGCTCTATGGCCTGAGTGAGAGCAGGGGCGTTGCCTATGATAGAGAAACGCTGGCGGGCGCGAGTGATTTCCGGGTCGTTAAGGCGGGTTACTTCCATTCGCGTAGTGCATAGGTTTTGGCTCTGAGGTAGTCGCCAAGTTCCTTGGGCGTAGAGGCGTGTGCCTGTTGGTCGGCCACAGAAATGGGGTCGCCGACAGAGATGTGTATGGTGGAATTGCGTTTGCGGAACACTTCGGCGGGGAGACGCAGGGTGCGCAGTTGCCATGATATGCGTCCGAGTAGGTTGAACCACCACGAGTTGCTGCCGTGAAAGTAGATGGGGATTACGGGTACTTTGAGCTGGTCGATAAGGCGTAGAATGGTCTCCTGCCACTCGCGGTCTTCGAGGCGCAGATGATTGTCGACCTTGCTTACCGCTCCTGCCGGGAAGAATCCGAGCGGCTGTCCGCGGCGCACCTGCATCATAGCCTTGCGTATGCCCTGCATCGACACGGCTTTCTTTGCCGGGTCGTCGGAGGCGAGGGCATCGACGGCGATAAAGCATGGTTGCATCGCCGTGATATGGTTGAGAATCATATTGACCATCACTTTGTATTCGGGGTAGTGACGGCCCACGAGGTTGATGAGCGCGATGCCGTCGAGCGCTCCGAAGGGGTGATTGCTGACGGTGATAAACGGCTTGTCGCCCATCGAGGGAATAGCCTGCTCGTTGTCGACGCGCAGGGTCACGTTGAGCTCTTTGAGGAGTCCGGTGGTAAACGGCACTCCGGGCGTGGCGCAGTTGTGACGGTGCAGGTCGTTGACTTTGTCGATAGAGAAGAGATGGAGCAGCCCGTTGACCAGCTTTTCGTGGCCTCGCAGGCGGGGCGCCATTTCAACGATGTCGTTATAATCGAGTACGGTAGGTTTCATAAGTATGATGCTTATGGTTTGGCTATGGAAGGTCGACGCACAAAAGACTGTCGGCTTGGGCGGCTCCGGTGGTCCGGAGTGCCTGTTGGCCGACAGTGTGTCATTTAATGTGTGCGGTTGGAGAGAGCAACGCGGGGTGGCAGAGGGTGCGCCGCTTACTTGGACGCTTCAATCGAAGCTTTGCGGAACTCTTTGAGGAGTTTTTCGATGTTGAGCGATGCCTTGCGTGCGCGTGTGCCTGCTGCTTTGTTGCCTTTCTCTGACTGAAGCTTTGCGTCGGAGATGAATTCTGCGTAAGATTCAGCGATTTTTGCTACTAATTCTTCCATAGTGGTTTTCAGGATTTGGGGGAATATGACTTATTGATACGCAAAAGTACACAATTTTTCCAGATTCGTTAACAAATAATGGTCTTTTTTAATGTGATATGGCGAAAAATAACTGTTTTCAGGCCGGTTGGCCCCTTGTAAAAGCAATCCCCGCTCCCGGAGGTTGTCCGGAGGGCGGGGACGAGTGTCATATCATATGGCGTTGTGTCACTTCACGGGCGAAGCTGTGCCATGGAAAGTGCTGCCTGCCGACGGGTCGGGAGCGGCCGGAATCTCAGATGCGTCGTTGACTATCACCAGAGGAATACCGATTGCGGCGTTGGCAATACTCTTGTCGACCTGGAGCACGGTCATGCTGATGTTGAAAGGATAGGCGCCGGGATTGATGCCGGTGGTGTTGAAGCTTGCGCCGAAGGGCTGCACGATTGTATAGAACTGGGGCAGGCCGGCGAAGAAGTAGGTCACGTTGGTGATAGCGGCCGTCTTGGTGCCGGGAGCCGGCTCGCAGTAGATGCTGTCGACTGTGAAGACGCTGTCCTTGACGACATACATCTTGTTGTTGACGTATGTGCCGCCGGAGTATGTGAAGCCGATGTTTACATCAGGAAGGTCTTTGTCATCATCGCTACACGAGGTAAAACCTATGGCAAGGAGCGGCAAAGCCATGAGAAGGAAAAGTAACTTCTTCATAATAGTTGGTGTGAGTGTTTGATAAGATGTAGGTGATTGTAAGTGTGTGTATATATGTGTGTTTGGGTACGGAGTGCGGCATCGGCCTCAGTGTAACAACAGCCGGCGAGCCGGATGGTTCGCCGACTGTCGTGACAATCAGTTGTTAAAGGTCAGTTCGCCCTCTTTGTCGATGTCAATCACGATGGGTCGTGTGCCGTCGACTTTCTGTGCGAGAATGTCCTTTGAAAGACGGTTGAGCACCAGGCGGTGTATGACGCGCTTAACCGGACGGGCGCCGAACTCGGGGTCGTAGCCCTCTTCGGCGAGGTAGTGCAGGGCGGCGGGGGTCACTTCGAGAGTGATTCCATTGCGGGCAAGCATCTTCTTGACCGACCGGATCTGGAGTCCTACAATCTCCTCAATCTCGTTTTGGTTGAGTGGAGTGAACATTATAGTCTCGTCGATACGGTTGAGGAACTCGGGGCGGATGGTCTGTTTAAGCATCTCGATAACCTGCTCCTTGGTCTTTTCGATGGTCTCCTCGCGGTTTTCGGGCGTCATCTTGGCGAAGTTGTCGCGTATGACGTTGCTGCCCATGTTGGAGGTCATGATGATTATGGTATTCTTGAAGTTGACGAGGCGTCCTTTGTTGTCGGTAAGTCGTCCGTCGTCGAGCACTTGAAGCAGTATGTTGAACACGTCGGGGTGGGCTTTCTCTATCTCATCGAACAGCACCACAGAGTAAGGCTTGCGGCGCACTGCCTCGGTGAGCTGTCCGCCTTCGTCGTAGCCTACATATCCCGGAGGCGCTCCGACGAGTCGGCTCACGGCGTGCTTCTCCTGATACTCGCTCATGTCGATACGCGTCATCATGTTCTCGTCGTCAAAGAGATATTCGGCGAGCGCCTTGGCAAGCTCGGTCTTGCCGACACCTGTGGTGCCGAGGAAGATGAAAGAGCCAAGGGGACGGTTGGGGTCGTTGAGGCCCGCGCGACTGCGGCGCACGGCGTCGGCTATGGCGGCAATGGCCTCCTCCTGCCCCACTACGCGGTTGTGCAGCTCCGCTTCGAGGTGAAGCAACTTCTCCTTCTCGCTCTGCACCATCTTGCTTACAGGGATTCCGGTCCAGTGGCTCACCACGTCGGCAATATCCTCGGCATCGACCTCTTCCTTGATGAGGGCTTTCTCGCCCTGCATCATTTTGAGTTGTTCCTGAATCTGCTCGTTTTCCTTCTCCTTGTTGGTTATAGAGCTGTAACGGATTTCGGCCACCTTGGCGTAATCGCCTTCTCGCTCGGCGCGCTCGGCGTCGAAGTTGAGCTGCTCGATGTCGATTTTATTCTGCTGGATTTTGCCTATGAGCTCGCGCTCGGCCTGCCACTTGGCTTTGTATTCTTTCTCCTCTTCGCGCATGGTGGCGAGCTCTTTCTCGATCTCAGCTACCTTGGGCTTGTCGCCTTCGCGCTTGATAGCCTCGCGCTCAATCTCTTTCTGCGCGATGCGACGCGTGATGTCGTCGAGAGCCTGCGGCACGGAGTCAATTTCGAGTTTGAGCTTCGAGGCGGCCTCGTCGACGAGGTCGATAGCCTTGTCGGGGAGGAAACGGTCGGTTATGTAACGTTCCGAGAGGGTCACGGCGGCGATAATCGCTTCGTCGCGTATGCGTACCTTGTGGTGGTTCTCGTAGCGCTCTTTAAGTCCACGGAGGATTGCAATGGCCGAAGCCTCGTCGGGCTCGTCGACCATCACTTTCTGGAATCGGCGTTCAAGGGCCTTGTCCTTTTCGAAGTATTTCTGATACTCGTCGAGTGTGGTTGCGCCGATTGAGCGGAGTTCGCCTCGGGCAAGCGCCGGTTTGAGGATGTTGGCGGCGTCCATGGCACCCTCGCCTTTGCCGGCGCCCACAAGGGTGTGTATCTCGTCGATAAAGAGGATGATTTCGCCGTCGCTCTGCGTCACTTCATTAACAATGGCTTTGAGTCGTTCTTCAAACTCGCCCTTATACTTTGCTCCGGCGACGAGAGCGCCCATGTCGAGAGAGAAAATCTGCTTGGAGCGGAGATTCTCGGGCACATCACCACGCACGATGCGCTGAGCGAGACCTTCGGCGATGGCTGTCTTGCCGGTGCCCGGCTCGCCTATGAGCATGGGATTGTTCTTGGTGCGTCGCGACAGAATCTGGAGCACTCGGCGTATCTCCTCATCACGGCCAATCACGGGGTCGAGCTTCCCTTCGCGGGCACGTTCGCACAGGTTGACGGCATATTTTGAAAGGGCGTTGTAAGTATCCTCGGCGCTCTGGTCGGTGGCCTTCTTGCCCTTACGAAGCTCGTTGATTGCGCTTTCAAGTTCGCGGGCGCTCAGTCCTACATCTTTAAGGATGGAACTTGCCGGCGAGTTGATTTCAAATATGGCGAGCAGGAGCGCTTCGAGAGTGACGTATGTGTCGCCCATTTTCTTGGTGATGTCGAGAGCTTTCTGCAACACGTCGTTGCTGGTGCGGCTGAGATAGGGCTCGCCTCCGCTCACCTTGGGCAGTTTCTCTATTTCGCGGTCTATCATGCTGTCGACGGCCGAGGCGTTGGCTCCCACCTTCGCAAACAGATATTTCACCAGCGAGTCACCTTCTGCAAGGACGGCTTTGAGAATCATCACCGGCTCGATGGCCTGAGTGCCTGCGCTTCTCGTCAGCTCCACCGCTTTCTGGATGGCTTCCTGCGACTTGATGGTAAAATTGTTGAAATTCATATAATATGGATTGAAGGATTATAAACGTGTGTGTATGAATGTCGCTTCATAGTCATTAACAAACATGTAGCGACAATAGTTTATGGAGCCTTTCGACTCCTCGTTTTCCATATCATACAAATTGTGTGCCGATGCGCCGGAACTGCCATAATGGCACACACCGTGTGGTGCTGCCCGATGTCAGCCTATGAGATCGAGCAGCAGGGGCAGTGAAGTGATGACATCGGCAGGACGGTGTGACCTCGGCGCCGACTCGATGTCGGCACCGAAAAGCTGTCGGCTGTCGGGCGAGTGCACAATCATCACGCTACTCCAGCCCATGGCGTTGGGCCAGATGAAGTCTTTCTGTATGTTGTCGCCAACATAGAAGCGGCGCGAGCAGCCTGGTGTCAGCGCCTCCATGCGCATGAACGGCGCGGCCGAATATTTCTCTGATCCCACAGCCTCCGATACCGACATGAGGGCCGGATCGATGAAGCGGGCGAGCCCGAGGGCGTGGAGTTTGAGGCTCTGAGTTTCTACACGGCCGTCGGTGATGATGCCGAGTGTGGCTCCTCGCTCTTTAAGCTCGCGGAGCGTGCTTTCCACTTCCGGGCGAAGAGCTATGTCGGGAGTGTGTGAGCGATATACCCTGCGCATCCACAGCACATCGGCCTCGGTGGCTACATCACGCGGCAATGCCGCGTGAAGGGCGTCGAAAGCTCCCGGTCCGTGTATCGGCCACAGGTTCATTATTCCGGTCATCTCCGCTTCGGTAAGCCCGCAATTCGGGTAGCGCGAAGCAATGCGTCGCGCAATCTCGCGTCGCGCGGAGTCGACGTATTCGGCTTCAAGATAGAGGGTGTCGTCGAGGTCAAATATTACGGCGGTGCCTTTGAGGTCGGCCGAGGCATGTTGGAGCTTCATGACTGTCGGTGGTATGGATTAAGATTTTAGCGGCCTATGCCCATATAACGCAATCCTTCTTCGCGTAGTTCGGCCGGCTCGTAGATGTTGCGTCCGTCGACTATCAGATTGCCGTTCATTGACTTGGCGAGCACGCGCCACGACGGCATGCGGAACTGTTTCCACTCGGTCATGAGTGCTACGGCGTCGGCGTCGACAGCAGCGTCGTACATGTCGCAGGCATAGGTCACGGTGTCGCCGAATACCTTGCGGGCCTCGTCGGCAGCCACGGGATCGTAGACGCTCACGGTGGCTCCGTCGGCGAGAAGCCGGTTTATGACGGGCACCGACGGGGCGCACCGCATATCGTCGGTCTCAGGCTTGAAAGCCAGTCCCCATATGGCGATTTTCTTTCCTCGGAGGTCGCCGAGCGCGCTGCGCAGTTTGCGGTACACAATCTCTTTCTGCCGCTCGTTGACCTCCTCGACAGCCTCGATAATAGCCATGCGGTAGCCGTGGGCGCGTCCTGTGGTGGCGAGGGCCCTGACATCCTTGGGGAAGCATGAGCCGCCGTAGCCGCAGCCCGGATAGAGAAATTTGGTGCCGATACGCGCGTCGGTGCCGATGCCTTTGCGCACCATACCGGCGTCGGCGCCAACAAGTTCGCACAGATTGGCGATGTCGTTCATGAACGATATGCGGGTGGCGAGCATGGCGTTGGCCGCGTATTTTGTCATCTCGGCCGAGGGTATGTCCATGAAGATGACACGGAAGTTGTTGAGGAGGAATGGGCGGTAGAGGCGTTCCATGACGCTCTGCGCTCTGCGGCTCTCGATGCCTATCACCACGCGGTCGGGCGACATGAAGTCCTTGATGGCAGCGCCCTCTTTGAGGAACTCCGGATTGGACGCGACCTCGAAGTCAATTTCCACGCCTCGCTTTCTCAGCTCCTCCTCAATGGCAGTGCGCACTATGCGCGATGTCCCTACCGGCACAGTGCTCTTTGTAACGAAGATGCAGTAGCGGTTGATGAGTTGACCGAAGTTGCGCGCCACAGCCTCGACGTAGCTCAGGTCGGCACTGCCGTCCTCGCCCGGAGGAGTGCCTACGGCGCAGAACACAAGCTCGACATCATCGATGCAGTCGGCGAGACTGGTGGTGAAGTGTAGCCGTCCCTCGGTGGCATTTCGCGTGACAAGGGCGTCGAGCCCCGGCTCGTATATGGGTATCTCACCCCGGCGGAGACGGTCGATTTTAGTCTTGTCGACGTCGACACAAGTGACATCGGCGCCGACTTCGGCAAAACAGGCACCCGACACGAGACCTACATATCCGGTGCCGACAATGGCAATCTTCATTCAGACAGAGGGGTATAAAAAACTATCAACGCCGCTCCCCGACGGTGAGTCGGCAGGAGCAGCGTCGTAGAGTGAGTTGCGTGATGAAAAAAGCGCTAAGCCGTTACTCACTTGGAAGCGATGCTGTCGCTTACAGTAAGGCGCAGACGGCCTTTGGCACGACGGCGAGCGAGGACCTTGCGGCCTTCGGGGGTAGACATTCTTTCACGGAAGCCGTGCTTGTTAACGCGCTTGCGATTAGAGGGTTGAAATGTACGTTTCATTGCCTGGTATCTTGTTGTTGTTTGTTCTGAAAAGGGTTGAGGCGGCCGCGGTCGGCGCTTTCGAGGTGCAAAGGTATTGATTTATTCTTGTTTGAGCAACATTTTTTGAAGATTATTTTACGGGATTGCTTTTTATGGGCTAATTTTGCATCGAAAATAATAATCGTCGCGCGCCCGGCGTTTATAAAGTTGATGAATCCTACATTCACACGGGCACTCTGTGCCCACACCATATTATTACTGACGATGCTGTTGACAGCGGTGTCGTGTCGCAGTCCGAAGCTTGCCGTGGCCGACGAGCAGATGCAGCGCGGCGAATACTTCGACGCCGCCCGCACATATCGCGCCGTCTACAACAAGACGCCGCGCAACGAGCGTTTGCTCCGTGGCGAGATTGCATGGAAAATGGCACAATGTCACGACAAGCTCGGCCAAAGCGCACGTGCGGCAGCAGCCTATCATAACGCCATACGCTACGGCTATCCCGACTCCACTGCCGCACTGAGGCTGGCACGGTCGCTTCACGCCGATGGCAAATATGCCGCAGCGCTAAAAGCCTACGACGAGTTTCTTGCGCTGGCGCCAGATAACCATGAGGCACTGACAGGCCGCGACGGCGCCGCTTCGGCCCTGGCCGGCAAAGTAGCCCGAACTCGCTACAAGGTAGTCAACGCAAAGATTTTCAACTCGCGTCGAAGCGATTTCTCGCCCATGATTCAAGGCGACATACTCTACTTCACCACCACCAATGAGAAAGTGACGGGCGATTCAAAGAGCGAGATTACAGGCATGAAACGTGGCGATGTGTGGATGTCGCGCAAGAACGAACGAGGAGAGTGGCAGCGGCCCGAACCTGTGGAGGGCGAGCTTAATACCGAACACGATGAGGGCGTAGTGAGTTTTTCTCCTGACGGCACTTCTATGTTTCTGACGCGTGCGGTGCGCCGTCCTGACGCCGACACGCGCGTTTCGATATGGACCTCGCGTCGCTCCGACGCCAAATGGAGCGCGCCACAGATGTTTGAGATAACCTCTGATACAGTGAGCAACCACGCACACCCCGCAGTCAGTCCGTCGGGCGACTGGCTTTACTTCTCGTCGGATATGCCGGGCGAGGGGGGGCGCGACCTGTGGCGCGTCAATCTGCGCGACAGGGACGGTTCGCTTGAGAATCTCGGGCCGTGGATTAATACTCCCGGTGACGAGGTGTTTCCTTATTGCCTCACCGATTCAGTAATCATTTTTGCCTCCGACGGTCATCCCGGTTATGGAGGGCTTGATCTGTTTCGTGCCACTATGACACGCTCCGGAGGCTGGCGGGTTGAGAATATGGGACAGCCAGTCAACTCTTCGGCCGACGACTTCGGCATAACCTATTTCTCCCCCGAACGCGAGGCCGGTTTTTTTTCCTCCAACCGCAACGACGCGCGCGGTTACGACCACATATTCTCGTTTGAGCTGCCCGACCTGAAAGTGTTCATTTCAGGCCATGTGCTTGACCTCGACGAAGAGCCTGTGCGGGGCGCCATGATACGCATTGTGGGCGATGACGGTTCCAATCAGAAGGCAGTGGCCCGCGACGACGGCTCATTCTCTTTCCCCCTTGACCGCGGCGTGAGCTATGTGATGCTCGCCGGCGCAAAAGGTTATCTCAACGCCAAACAGGAGTTCACTTCCGACATCGCCGAGGAGGACGCGGAGTATAATGTGGATTTTTTGCTTGCCTCTGTCAACAAGCCCAATATTGTCGAGAATATATTTTACGATTTCGACAAGGCTACGTTGCGCCCTGAAAGTACTGCCGCGCTCGACGAGCTTGTCGTGATGCTCCGCGACAATCCAAACATCACTATCGAAATGGGCTCGCACACCGACCGTGTGGGAAGCGATGCCTACAACGACCGGCTGTCGGAGCGACGTGCCAAGAGCGTAGTCGACTATCTCATCGCCGCAGGCATTTCTCCCGACCGTCTGCGTTACCGCGGCTACGGCAAGAGCCGGCCAAAAACAGTCACCAAGCGCATAGCCCGCGAATATCCGCAATTTCCGGAGGGCACAGTGCTTGACGAGGAATATGTCTCGACACTCGATGACGACGACCGCGAGGCAGCCGACCAGATAAACAGACGCACCGAATTCGAGGTGCTTTCAACCGACTATGAAGTGTACTGAACCATGCAACTGAAACTGCGCACCGAAATCCGGGTCAATCCGCGTCCGGGACTTTTGACCCACGACAGGCCGATAATATTGCTCGGCTCATGTTTCAGCGATAATATTGGAAGCCGGCTGGCACAGCGAGGCTTCACGGTGTGCTATAATCCGCTCGGGCCTGTCTACAACGCGGCCGCTATGGCCGCTCAAGCGCATCTTATCGCTTCATGTGCGACAGTTGAGCCCGATTCGCTTTTCGAGCATAAGGGACTGTGGTGTCACTGGCTCGCACACACCCTCCTTGCCCGTGCCAATCGTGCCGAGGCTGCCGCGGCCATAAACCGCGAGCTCGACCGGGTGAGAGCGTTGCTTGCCGACCCCGTAGCGCCGCTGCTTTGCCTTACCCTCGGCACCGCATGGGCTTTCACCCTCAACGACGGCAGCGGCCTTACTGTTTCCAACTGCCACAAAGTGCCGGCGGCACGTTTCAGTCGCCGCCTTATGCCCCTTGCCGAAGTGACGGACTCGTTGCGTGACACTATCGCCACACTTGGCCGCCCGGGCAGTCACACCATCGTTACGGTCAGTCCTATCCGCCATCTGGCCGACGGCCTTGACGGCAACTCGCTCTCCAAAGCCACTCTCCGCCTCTCGGCCGACAGCGTGACTTCGGCCGACGTAACCTATTTCCCGGCCTTTGAAACTTTGGTCGACGATTTGCGCGACTACCGCTTCTATACACCCGACATGACCCATCCTACCGAGCAGGCGGCCGACTATGTCTACGCTATCTTTGAAGAAGCGTATGCGACAGCTGATACCCGCGCCACGGCCTCACGTGCTCTGGCCGAGCACCGCCGCCTCGCTCACCGCCCCCTTATATAATTTTCACTGACTCATGACCACTTTCACATTAGCCCGCATAGCCGAGATTCTCGCACCTGTCACCATCTCTGCCATAATCAGCGCTCCTGACCGCCAGATAAGCCGTCTGCTTACCGACAGCCGCTCGCTCATCTATCCTGAATCGACACTCTTTTTCGCCATAGCCACTGAGCGTGGCGACGGCTCGCGTTATATCGACGACCTGTATAGCAAAGGTGTACGCGCCTTTGTCACTTCGCGCGAGCCGGCGACCGCGATGCCCGGGGCGTCGTTCATTGTGGTCGACGACCCGCTGCGTGCCCTGCAAATTCTCGGGTCAGCCAACCGCACGCTCCACAACCGTCCCAAAGTGATTGCTGTGACCGGTTCGGCCGGCAAGACGACAGTCAAGGAGATGCTTTATCAGCTTCTCGGCCCCGACCACGTCATAACACGCTCTCCCCGCAGCTTCAATTCGCAGATAGGCGTACCGTTGTCGCTCTGGCAGATGGAGCGCGCCGACGACATCGCGATAATCGAGGCCGGCATATCGCGTGAGGGGGAGATGGCTACTTTGGCCGACATGATACGTCCCGCGATAGGCATACTCACCAACATAGGGCCGGAGCATGCTTCGGGTTTCGCGTCGCGCGGTGCCAAGCTGCGTGAGAAGTTGCGCCTTTTTGCCGGATGCGATACCTTGATATACGATGCCGACAGCACTCCCGCCGCCGAACTGCGCGCCGCCATGCTCCCCGACACCGTGGCGCTCGCAGGGTGGACGCGCAAGGGTGTGCCTGAGGCTGCGCTTACCATCGACAACACGATTATAAATCCCGTGCTCAGGTCGACGTCGCTAAGCTATGTGTGGCGTGGCAGCGACGAACACACCATAACCATTCCGTTTACCGAGGGGCAGGACATTGACAACGCGCTTACCTGTCTTGCCACACTCTGTCTACTCGGTGTGCCCTATCATGAGATAGCGGGCCGCATGGCACGCCTTTGCGCTGTCGACACCCGGCTCGATGTCATGGAGGGCGTTGGCGGTTCACTGCTTATCCGCGACTCCTTTACCTCCGACCTCCAATCGTTGCCGTCGGCTCTTGACTTCCTCAACCGCCGCCGCACCTCTGCGAGAGCTGTCACCGTAATACTTTCCGACCTGGTGCGTGACGCCCGCGAGCTATCGCCGTCGGCCCTCTACGCCGAGGCCGCCGACCTGCTCCGACGCTTCAATATCGACCGCGTAGTAGGCGTGGGCAAAGAGATAGCCGCAAATGCGGCGGCCTTTGCCTCATGGGGCGGCAATGCCGCGTTCTATCCCACAGTCGACGCTTTCATCGCCGACGCAGCGCCCGATAGTTTTCAGTCGCAGCTTATACTTGTCAAGGGCGCGCCGACGTTTCACTTCGACCATATCGCCGATCACTTGGAGGCACGCCAGCATGAGACGGTGCTTGAAGTCAATCTCGATGCCGTGGCCGACAACTTCAACTGGTTTCGCTCCAAGCTCAAGCCGTCGACCGGAATAGTGTGTATGATTAAGGCGTCGGGTTATGGCGCTGGTGCAGTAGAGATAGCCAAGACGCTCCAGACACGAGGCGCCGCCTATGTGGCCGTAGCCGTGGTCGACGAGGGAGTGCAGCTGCGCAATGCCGGAATCACCATGCCTATCATGGTGATGAATCCCAAGGTGGCAAACTACCGCACTATGTTTGCCCACCGCCTCGAACCGGAGGTGTACTCCTTTGACCTGCTCGCCGACATTCTTGACTCGGCCCGTCGCTGCGGTGAGCATGATTTCCCGATTCATATCAAGCTCGACACCGGTATGCACCGCCTCGGTTTCCGCATCGAGGACCTCGACCGCCTCGCCGCCGTGCTTCTCGCTCCCGAGAATGTCGGGTTACTGCGCCCGGCGTCGGTGTTCAGTCATCTGTCGGTGGCCGACTGTCCTGACGAGGACGCCTATACCCGGATGCAGTTTGACTATTTCGAGGAAGCATCGGGGCGGCTCCGCTCACTGCTGCCCGACTACGACATAAAGCGTCATATCCTCAATTCGACCGGTATAGTGCGTTTTCCGGAGCATCAGTACGATATGGTGCGTCTCGGCATCGGCCTGTATGGTGTAGCTACCACCGACGACGGTTCGGAGGATGGTTTGCGTCCTGTGAGCGCACTCTACACGTCGGTCATCGCCGTGCATGACTGGGAGCCGGGCACTACTGTGGGCTATGGCCGCTATGGCAGGCTGACGCGCCCAAGCCGCATAGCCACTATCCCGGTAGGTTATGCCGACGGAATTGATCGTCATCTGGGCCGCGGTGCAATGAGTGTATGGATAGCCGGTCACCGTTGTCCCACGGTCGGAAATATCTGCATGGATGCATGCATGGTTGACGTAACCGACCTTCCGTCGTGTCGCCCCGGCGACCGTGTGGAGATTTTCGGTCCCCATGTGCCTGCTTCCGAACTTGCCGACATCCTCGGCACCATACCATATGAGATTCTGACATCGGTGAGCGAGCGTGTGAAGCGCATCTACTACCGCGAATAATCAGTAATAGACATAATCAGAGCGGGCGGCCCAAGTGGTCGCCCGCTCTGATTATGTCTATTACTGTGGTTCAGCGCAGGGCAAGCTTGCCGTCGCGGTAGGTCACAGTATAGCTTTTACCTTTTGCGGTGTCGAATGTAAGGCGGTCGCCTTTGTAGAGCAGAGTGCAGGGGCCGCCCGAGCCTGAGTTGATTTTGGCTTCGGTGAGATTGTTGTCGTGCCAGGCTATATCGATAGTGAAGTTGCCCCTTGTGCGGATGCCGCTAAGCGAGCCGTCGTGCCACACGTCGGGGAGTGCCGGGAGTATCTGGATGAAGTCGGGATGACTCTGGACCAGCATTTCGGCTATGCCGGCTGTGCCTCCGAAATTGCCGTCAATCTGGAATGGAGGGTGGCTGTCCCACAGATTGTCGTTTGTGCCGTTCTTGAGCAGATTGCCGTAGAGGCGGTATGCTCGGTTGCCGTCGAGCAGACGTGCCCAAAGATTGAGCTTCCAGCCCATGCTCCACCCGGTAGCGCCGTCGCCGCGGTGTTCAAGGGCTGTGCGGGCGCCCTTGGCCAGTTTGGGAGTGGTGACGGGTGAGATTGTGTTGCCGGGGTAGAGGCCAAAGAGGTGGTTGACGTGACGGTGTTCGTCGAGGGGGTTGTCGATGTCGGCCGACCATTCCATGAGCTGGCCGTAGCGTCCTATTTCGAGCGGCGGGATGTTGGCGAGAACCTCCTGCCACTGTTTACGGTCATTTTCGTCCTCGCCGAGCACTTCGGAGGCGGCGATAGCATCGGTGAGTATCTGTCGGATTACGCTATGGGCGAATGCTGTGCCGAGGTCTATGGGGCCGTGTTCGGGCGAGGTGGAGGGGGCGGCGGTATATGAGCCGTCGGGACGGTGCCAGAGGTGGTCGACGGCAAAGTCGGCGCTTCCCTTGATGATGTCGTAGTTGTTGCGGAGATAGTCGAGGTCGCGGGTGTAGTCGTAGTAATCCCAAATATGTGTGGCGAGCCAGGGACCTGCAACGGGGGTGAAGTTCCAGCTCATGTCGTGGGAGCTGAGTGGTGTGGTGAAGCCGAAAGGATTCGACGAAATGGATGTAGTCCAGCCACGTGCGCCGAAATAGTTGGCGGCGGTCACTTCGCCCGGCTTTACCTGACTGCGGATGAAGTCGGTGAGCGGCTCCTGACACTCCGCGAGATTGGTCGGGAGCGCGGGCCAGTAGTTCATCTGGAGATTGATATTGTTGTGATAGTCGACACGCCATGGGCCGTCGACGTGGTTGTGCCACACGCCTTGGAGGTTGGCGGGGAGATTGCCCGGGCGCGAGCTTGCAATGAGCAGGTAACGGCCGAAGTCGAAATAGAGCGATTCGAGGCCATAGTCGGGTGCGCCTGTGCGGTAACGGTCGAGTCGGGCAGGGGTGGGAAGTTGGTCGAGCTCCGAATTGATGCCCGGATTGATTTCAAGGCTTGTGCGGTCGTAGAGCGCCGAGTAGTCGGCATAGTGCTCTGCGAGCAGCTGATTGTAGCTTAGGCGCGAGGCGGCGTCTATCCATTCGCCGGTTGTCTTGACGGGATTTACGCCCACGTAGGTCTTGGGGTCGTTGAAGTCGGGGGCGAAGTTGATTTTATAGTCGGTGTCGATAGTGATGAGCAGCATTACCTCATTGGCGCCATCCACGGTGAGGCGCCCGTCTTTGCCGATGCGGGTCTTGCCTCCGTCAGCGATAGCCTTGACGCGTACGGCATACTGCATGGAGTTGTTGTCGAGGCGTCCGTCGTAGAGCCAGCCGTCTTTGCCGGTGGCTTTGAATTTGCCTTTTGAGAATGGGTTGGGGGAGTATTCGAGGGTGAAACTCTGCATGCCGGGCTTGTCGGCAGTGAGGCGCACCACCATTACATTGGCGGGATAGGAGATGAAAAATGTGCGCTTGTAGTCGACTCCGCCCTGCGAGAAGCTGACAGTGGCGACAGCCGAGTCAAGCGAGAGGGAACGGCTGTAACCGGTTGCCGACGCTTCGTCGACAGGGGTGACGATACGGAACTCGCCGCCTGTGGTGAAGCTGCCGAAGCGGAATGGATTTTCATCAGTAGGCTCGTAGGGTACCTCGCTGTTGAAGTTTTCCTGAGTCAGCCGGGTAGCAAGCTCATTGTCTCCGTTAGCCAACGCCTGACGTATGGAGTCGAGAACACCCGCCGAATGCTTGTTGATATCCCAGTAAGCTTTGGCCCCCGCTGTGGTGTTGGGGCCTCCGCGCCAGAGCGACTTCTCGTTGAACGTGAAGCGCTCGGTGCCAATCGAGCCTATGATGTTGGCGCCGATGTTGCCGTTGCCTATCGGGAGCGAATGGTGTTCCCAGTTGCGATCGGGATTGACGAATCCGCTACCCGCGTTGGGAGCTACTTCGCCTGTACCCCAAACGGGTACTGAAACAGACGGATTCGGCGTGTCAAACCACACACGGCTGTGTCGCTGCGCCGATGCGGTGCCTGTGCATAACAGTGATCCGCAGATAAGTGCAAGAGTTTTTAATCTCATTATTAATGATGGTATCGGTTTAAGCAAGTACAAAGATAAGCAATATATTGCAGATATACAACCGTAACCACACCATTGCGTGATATATGGAGAAAAAGATTCTGGCGTCAGCATATTATCCACAAAATTGGGACACGACATGCCGCGCCGTCGCTTATTGAAAGGCGGCAGTGAGATAATCGCCCGCTATATGTTTTTTTATTTGTCTCCTCAGAAAAAAGTCTTACCTTTGCAGTGACTCTATAAGTCATAGATTTGAGTAGCCTCGCAGCTCCGAGATGGATAGGCGGGGCTTTGTTACAGCATCCGACACGAATTTGGTTGGCTATATGCGACTGAAAGTTGCATATTAAAAAATAATTAATCCTCTTTAACTCATGAAGTTAAGGAGGATTAATTGTACCCTCGTAGGGAATCGAACCCTAATCTGGAGAACCGGAATCACCTGTTCTATCCATTGAACTACAAGGGCGACATTACTGCACGCGGGCAGTTTTGTGATGCAAAATTAGTAAAGTTTTTGTAGCTTTGCAAAAAATCTTGACCGACGATGAATGTACGAATCGACTCTTCATGGCGCGAGGCTTTGGCCTCGGAATGGGACGCTCCTTATTTCAGCAATTTAGCCGAATGGGTGCGCGACCAGTACGCGTCAAAAAAAATATTTCCTCCTGCGGGACGCATCTTTGCCGCTTTCGACGCCTGTCCGTTTAACGATGTCAAGGTCGTGATTTTGGGTCAAGACCCTTACCACGACGACGGACAGGCCAATGGACTTTGTTTTTCAGTGGCTCCCGGCGTGAGGCTGCCACCGTCGCTCCTCAATATATTCAAGGAAGTGTCGGCCGATACAGGCGCTCCGATGCCCGCCGACGGTAATCTCGACCGCTGGGCGTGTCAGGGTGTGCTGTTGCTCAACTCGACTCTTACCGTAGAGGCTCATCGGGCCGGTTCGCATCAGGGGCACGGCTGGGAACAGTTTACCGATGCTGCAATCAAGGCGTTGAATGACGGCCGCGACGGCTTGGTGTTTATCCTCTGGGGCGCCTATGCCTCTCGCAAAGGTGCGCTCATTGACCGTCAGCGTCATCTTGTACTCGAATCGCCTCATCCGTCACCGCTTAGCGCCTCGCGAGGTTTCTTTGGTAATCACCATTTCAGTCGGGCCAACGACTATCTTGTGCAACAGGGCAAAACGCCTATTGTATGGTGAGCCGTATCGTCGCAACGACATCATCGCTGCTTGTCGCCATGTTTACCGCGACAGGCAGCAGGCCATTGATTACGGGCGCTCTTGCGCCCGAGGCGGCGACTGTCGTTGCGGAGCCCGAGGGTACACCTCTCGCCCCGGCGTTAATACCGCTGTCGGGCGATATCCCTCTTAATATAAGCTTTGACCTCCGTGAGCCCGAAAGGCGGTATATGCGTTATTCGCTGATGCACTGTGATGCCTCGTGGTGTCCCGATAATCTGATGCCGATAGAGTTTACTCACGGTTTCAACGATGGGAGGATTGACGACTACGCATATTCGCAGGGAACGCTTACTCCCTATGTAAATTACCGGCTCTCGCTACCGAACGATGAGGTAGCGCCTACTGTGAGCGGCAACTATATCGTCACGGTCTACGACGAAGAGGAGCCTGAGTTGCCGTTGCTACGCGTGCCGTTTATGGTTACGGAGCAGTCAGCGAGGGTAGTGGCGTCGACGACTTCGCGCACTGACTACGATTATAACGGCGCTCACCAACAGCTTGAAGTGGCTGTCGACCTAACGGGGCTTGACGTGCGTGACCCGTGGAACGATCTGAGAGTCACCGTCATTCCAAACGGCCAGCCGGCTTTGGGACGCACAATAAGCCGACCGCTGCGCGTCAACGGCTCAGTTGCCACCTTTGCCCATGTGCCGGAACTGACATTTCCTGCCGGCAAGGAGTACCGGCGTTTTGAGACAGTCGCAACGCAGCGTTACCTGCCTATGGGTGTTGAACTGGTGGCTTTCAGTGAGCCGTATTATCATTTCAAGCTTTATGATGACGAGCCACGCGCGGGCCGCAGTTATGAGTACGACCGGACGCAGTACGGGGCATTTGCAGTCAATGCCGACAACAGCAACGACCCCGACACGGAGGCAGAGTATGTCATGGTGCATTTCTCACTCGACTTCCCGGAGCAGCCCGAAGCGCGGATTGTGATAGAGGGTGACCTTACCGGGCGGCGTACCGATGCGGCATCGCCCGGCGTGATGATATTCAACCGCGCCACCAACCGTTACGAAAAGGTTCTGACGCTTAAACAGGGGTCGTACAACTACCGCTATCTGCTTGTCGGCAACACCGACACCACGCCACTTACAGGCCCTGTCGAGGGTGACGACTACCGCACCTCCAACCGATACGATGTCGCGGTATATTATCGTCACCCCGGCGAACGCTCCGACCGACTTGTCGGCTTTACTTCCATTTATTCAGGCATATGACTGAAATTTCTACTGACGAACAACAGATATTCATGTTACAGATAAAGGATACATTGGTGAGCCTCGACCTCGCCGAAGAATTTTTTTGCTGCGATCTCGACCAATGTCTCGGCGCATGCTGCATTGAGGGTGACGCCGGCGCGCCGCTCGAAATCAACGAGCTCGAACGGCTTGAAGAGGTGCTTCCGGAAATAGAGGGCGACCTGCTGCCGCGTGCTGTCGACGAGATACGCGAGTCGGGAGTAGCATACACTGACGAAGAGGGCGACCTCGTGACTACAATAATCGACGGCCGCAACTGCGCGTTCTCATGTTATGCCGAGGGTGGAAAATGTCTTTGTGCAATAGACAAGGCATATAGAGAAGGGCGCGTGAAATGGCGCAAACCGATTTCGTGCTATCTCTATCCTTTGCGACTCACAAATTATCCCACTTTCACGGCGGTCAACTACCACCGCTGGAAGATATGCCGCCCTGCAGTAGCCAATGGCCGCCGTCTCGGCATCCGACTCTATCAGGCTATGAAAGAGCCGCTGATTGAACGCTTCGGCCGTGAGTGGTACGAAGAGCTTTGCGAGGCATGCGAGGCATGGAACGAACAGCAAAAATCTGGCAGAAAATGAAACGCATGGCATTAGCGGCTGCTGCTTTGGCGGCCACATTGGCAGCCGTTGCCGACAAAACCCCCACAATGGGTTGGAGCTCATGGAACACATATCGCGTCAATATCTCCGACTCGCTCATCATGCGTCAGGCTGACGCTCTTGTCGAGCTCGGACTCGACAAGCTTGGCTACCGGTACGTAAACATCGACGATGGCTACTTCGGGGGACGCGACCTGGTTACGGGCCAGTTGATGATTCATCCCGTGCGTTTTCCCAATGGCCTTCGGCCCGTGGTCGATCATATACACGCGCTCGGGCTGAAAGCCGGCATTTATAGCGATGCCGGCGCGAATACCTGCGGAAACTACTGGGACCACGACACGATAGCTCGCAATGTGGGGCTTATGGGGCATGAGCGCGGCGACTGCGAGTTCTTCTTCGGCGACATGGGGTTTGATTTCATAAAGGTGGATTTTTGCGGAGCAGACACATGGCAGAACGACAGCCACTACTATCTTGAACCGCGCGAACGCTACGCGGCGATTGCCGATGCGATAGCTGCCACGGGGCGCGACGACGTGCGTCTTAATGTGTGCCGATGGAATTATCCCGGCACCTGGGTGAGCGACGTTGCCACCTCATGGCGCATAAGCCACGACATAAATCCTTCGTGGGGTTCTGTAAAAAGTATCATAGAGCAAAGCCTTTATCTCGCTCCGTATGCGACGGAAGGACGGTTTAACGATATGGATATGCTTGAACTCGGGCGCGGACTGTCGCAGGCTGAAGAGACTACCCATATGGCGATGTGGTGCATGATGTCGTCGCCGCTGCTGATAGGTTGCGACCTCACCGAGCTTGGTGGTTCTACGCTTGAACTGCTCAGAAATGAAGAACTTATAGCTCTCAATCAGGACGCCCTCGGCCGCCAGGCGTATGTGGCACGCGCCAATCCCGACGGCACGTATATACTGGTTAAGGATATAATCGAAGCGAACGGGCCGACGAGGGCGGTGGCGCTGTACAATCCCACTGACAGCGCGGCGGATATGACGCTTGATTTTGCCGATGTGGAGCTTGGCGGCGACATTGCGCTGCGTGACCTGACTGCCCGACGCGATGTAGGCGTCGTCAACGGCTCATTCAGGGTGTCGGTGCCGGCGCATGGCACATGCGTTTATTCGGCTGCGGGTAGCGAGCGGCTTTTGCGTCGCCGTTATGAGGGGGAGCAGGCTTTCCTGTCGTCATATCAGGAGATATACGACCCGCTGAAAACCGGTACGGCGTTCTATGCTCCGCGTCAAGGCGCGTCGGGCGGCATGGTGGCGGTAAATCTCGGCAACCGTCCCGGCAACGACTGCATTTGGCGCGATGTTACGGTGCCGGGGGCAGGGGAGTACGACATGACTCTATGTGTGTACGCACCCGAAAAAAGCCGCTTTGTTGTTTATGTCAATGGCGGTGCCGGCAAAGTGGTGGAGGCCGAAGGACGCGGTTGGGAGACACTGACCCTCGGTGTGCGTCTGGATGCAGGCGCCAACGTGGTGCGCCTCGCTTCGCCCGACTCTATGCCGGAGATTGATTATATTGAGATAGGCCGATAAGTATGATTCGGGGCCGGTTCAGTTCTGAAACGAGCCGGAACCGCCCACATAGCCGCGCCATTTCTCGATGAGTGCCGTCATGTCGTCGGGAATCGGGGCCTCGAAAAACATCTCCTTGCCTGTGCGTGGATGTATGAAGCCGAGAGTGCGGGCGTGAAGTGCCTGTCGCGGGCACAGCTCCATGCAGTTGGCAATAAACCGGTTATAGCTCGACGAGCGCACTCCTCGCAATATTTCGTCGCCGCCGTAGCGGGCATCGGCAAACAGCGGATGCCCCAGATGCCGCATGTGTACACGTATCTGATGCGTACGCCCTGTTTCAAGCACACATTTCACAAGTGCCACATGCCCCAGCGGTTCTATGACCGAATAGTGGGTGACGGCGTGCTTGCCCTCACTTCCTCCGGAGGGGTAGACAGCCATGCGTAGTCTGTCGCGCGTGTCGCGTCCGATGTTTGTCTCCACACGCCCTTGCGGCGGCTCAGGTATGCCCCATACCAGAGCCACATATTCGCGCTTGGTGGTCTTCGCAAAAAACTGACGGCCGAGGTTGGTCTTTGCGTCGGGGGTCTTCGCCACGACGAGCAGTCCTGACGTATCTTTGTCGATACGGTGCACGAGCCCCATACGGGGGTCATCGGAATCATAGTCGGGATTGTCTCTGAAATGCCATGCGAGCGCATTTACCAGCGTGCCGTTGTAGTTGCCGTGGCCGGGATGCACTACCATGCCCGCGGGCTTGTTGACCACGAGCACGTCATCGTCCTCATACACTATGGCGAGTGGAATATCTTCGGCTGTAATTTCAAGTTCGTAACGGGGCCGGTCCATTACTATTGTCACCACATCGAGCGGCTTCACGCGGTAGTTGCTCTTTACCGGTTTGCCGTTTACAAGTATGCAGCCTGCCTCTGCTGCTTGCTGTATGCGGTTGCGGCTGCTCTGCTTTCCCATCACAGCCACAAGATACTTGTCGACCCTCAGCAGCGCCTGACCTTTGTCGGCCACGAAACGGAAATGTTCGTACATCTCGCGCTCGCCGTCAGCAGTCGCTCCGATATCTTCGAGGTCAAGCTCCCGGTCGTCGAAATATTCTTCTTCTTCGGCCATGATTGTCAGAAGTCAAATTCAGAGTTTATTTCCGCTTCGGTCGAGAGTGACTCAGAGTCAGAGTCTGCCGGCACCTCGGCGGGCCCGCCTCCCACTTCAAGAGTCACTTTGGCAGTCACCGGCACGCGTGTGCCCGGGGTGGCGTTTTTGCCGTCGACACGTATGCCGGCCACCAGGTCCTTGTACTCGCTTGGCACGGTGACGGTGGTGATGTTGTTGAGACCGACACCCGCCAGCATGGCACGGGCCTGACGCTCGGAAACGTCGGTCACCTTGGGCAGATTGACCATCTTAGGGTTGAAAGCCGTGATGGTGAGGTATATTTCGCGTCCGGCCTTTACCATGGAGCCTTCCTTGGGACTCTGGTCGGTTACTGTGCCGGGGCGATGGGTCGTATCGTAGACGGAATCAATAAGCTCCACCGTAAATCCGCGCGACTCGAGTGTATTGACTGCTGTGGCATAGTCCAGGCCACACACTGCCGGGGCCGGCACTTCGTTGCCGTGGTCGGTCCACACATCGAGCCACATGAGCGCAATCCACACGATAGCGAAACCTGCGGCCGCCATGCAGCACAGGTTAATGAGGAGTTTTTTGACGAATGGACTGCGGCCTGTCTTCGGGGTCTTGTTGCGGGGCTTATCAGTTGTCATGGGTGGGATGTTTGAGCTGCAAAATTACAAAAATATTGTCATCAGAGCTGTTCATTTAAGCAATAATTGCTAACTTTGCACGGTTGAAACTATTGCCGACACGAAGGCATCGTTTCTCGCTATGTGTCTCTCCACCTTTTTAATCGACAAGTTTTGAGAAAGTTACAATATTACCTTCTTGCCCTCGCCGCCGCTGCATCGCTCACGGGATGCACGGAGTATCAGCGTGTTCTCAAGAATCCCGACCCCGATGTGAAGCTCGAATTCGCACGCCGTGCGTTCGAAGAGAAGCGTTATGCACAGGCTTCGACCGTGCTTGCCGACATAGGTCAGCAATTGCGTGGTACCGAAAAGGCCGAAGAGGCTTTGTATCTGCTCGCATTGAGCTATTACGAAAATAAGGATTACCTTAACTCGGGAGTGTGCTTCAAGCAGTACTACCAGCGCTATCCCAAGGGCAAGTACACTGAGCTTGCGCGATTCTATTCGGGGTATGGATATTATCTCGAAAGCCCTGACCCGCAGCTCGACCAGACCGACACCATGAAGGCAATCGAGGAGCTGCAAGGATTTATCGACTATTTTCCTCGCTCCGACAGGGTCAACATCGCCCAGAACGCGATTTTCGAGCTCCAGGACAAGCTTACGCTCAAACAGCTCCAAAACGCGCAGCTCTACTACAACCTCGGCTTTTTCATGACCAACAACAATTATGAAAGCGCCATTGTGGTAGCCCAGAACGCCATTAAGGATTATCCTTACTCGCGCTATAAGGAGGACCTTGAAATGATAATCCTCAAAAGCCGCTATCAGGAAGCAAAAGCCTCTATTGAAGAGCGCAAGGCCGACCGTTACCGCGAGGTTCTTGACGAATATTATTCGTTTATAAACAACTATCCCGACTCGCCCATGCGCGAGGAGGCGGACCGTATCAGCAAGATAGCCTCATCATACGTAGGCGATTGACCGCCTGCCTGTCAACTGAAAACAAAGTATCATCAACCGATATATGGACTACAAGAAATCAAACGCTCCCATAAACACCCAACCTCACGATTTGGTGGAGCTCTCCGAACAGACCGGTAACATCTATGAGACCGTATGTGTCATTGCACGACGCTCAAATCAGATTGCCGGCGAGATGAAGCATGACCTTGAGAAAAAGCTCCAGGAGTTTGCCACTCTCAACGACAACCTCGAAGAGATAACCGAAAACCGCGAGCAAATCGAGATTTCACGCTATTACGAGAAGCTGCCGAAGCCTACTCTCATCGCAACACAGGAGTATATCGACCACAAGCTCTACTTCCGAAACCCGTCTACCGACAAGAGCGCCCTCGACGACTGACATTGACACTGACAAGTATAGTCACTCTTTGTCGCGACTGATACATACCGCTGCCATACTGCCAATATTCGTGCAGTATGGCAGTTGACGTTTCTACCTTCTGAATCTTTCTTACATATATCATTAACTATTTCATACTTACATTTATTCATGAGAACCTTTACCCTGATGTGTCTTTGGCTTTCTGTCGTGGCCGCCTATGCCGCGACATCAGGGCCGGTAGTCACCACGGAGCCGACAGTCGTCACCACCGACAGCTCGCCTATCGTCATCACATTCCACGCCGACAGGGGCAGTGCAGGCCTCGCCGGTCTGACGGCATCAACGCCTGTCTACGCCCATACCGGCCTAATAACTACTTCCTCGGTGTCGGCGACAGACTGGCAATATGCAACCAACTGGCTCGACAATGACTCGAAATACCGTCTGACATACGCCGGCACAGATACATGGACCCTTACCATTCCCTCGATAAAAGAGTATTACGGCCTGACTGACGCGGAACTCGCCACGGTAACCAAATTGATGTTTGTGTTTCGCAACGCCAACGGAACCCGTGAGGGCAAGACGTCGACAGGTGGTGATATAGCTGTGGATGTCAAGCAGCCCGGCTTCTATGTCACTATCTCGACCGTGCCCGACAGCCGCGTGTTTTCCGACAACGCTCCTGTCACCATTACCGCCACGGCCTCCAATAGCGCGGCCACCGTCACACTCGCGGTAGGCTCGAAGACGGCCTCTGGCACAGGCACGGTGTCGGTTGTCGAAGCGTTTACCTCCGCCGGCAGATACATGGCTACGGCAACGGCACAACTCGGCGACTCGGAAGTGACGGACTGCGTGGATTTTCTGCGTCTGGGCACTATGGCAGTCGCCGCCTATCCCGGCGATAAGGTCAAGTTGGGCGCGGAACTGTCGGCCGACCGCCGCGCAGCCACATTCGCATTGGCTGCTCCCGGCAAGAAGTCGGTTCTGCTTGTTGGCTCATGGAACGACTTCGCACTTACTCCGAATCAGCAGATGAAACGCGCCGATGAACAGGTAGCACTCCCTGCCGACACTTCATATATAAAGAACGCATGGAGCCTTCGCGACCCTTATTTCTGGTGTGAGGTCGACGGCCTGGAACCCGATAAGGAATACACCTATTATTATCTCGTAGACGGCAAGATTGCAGTCGGCGATCCTTACTGCAATCTTGTGCTCGATCCTCAGTTTGACAGGTTTATAAATCCCGAGGTCTATCCCGATATGCCTGAATATCCTACCGGAAAAGTACCCGAAGGCACAATGATGTCTGTCCTTTCGACCGCGACGGCGACTGAATCACCACGCCAGCTCGCCGATAAGCCCGCTTTGGACAATCTGGTTATCTACGAGCTGCTTATACGCGATTTTACAGGTACAGGAGCGGCTGACGGCACTGTCGACGGAGTAATCGAGAAGCTCGATTACATACAGTCGCTCGGCGTAAATGCAGTGGAGATAATGCCGATAATGGAGTTCAACGGCAACGATTCGTGGGGTTACAATCCTATCTTCTACTTCGCTCCCGACAAGGTCTACGGCACCCCTGCAGACTATCGCCGACTTGTCAACGAGATTCACTCGCGCGGAATGGCGGCGATACTCGATGTAGTATTCAACCATGCCGATGACCGCAACCCGTGGCAGCTTATGTATGAGCCGTCGCAGAATCCATTTTTCAACGCTACTCCTCCGCATGCCTATAATGCTTTCCACGACTGGAATCAGGACAATCCCCTTGTGTTCCGGCAGTGGGCCGATGCGCTGCGTTATTGGGTTGAAGCCTACGGCTTCGACGGATTCCGCTTCGACCTTGTCAAAGGTCTTGGTGACAACGGAAGCTATGGCATCAAGTGGAACCGCGCTACAAATTCGTTTGACGCTCCTACCGAAGCCTCGACCAACGCCCTCAACAGCTCGCGTGCCGAGCGCATAGGCCGACTTAGGGAGGAGCTTTACACCACGGCCCCCGGCACATATTTTATATGTGAGGACCTTGCCACAGTGGCGGAAGACAAGTTGCTTTTCTCGTTGGGTGCTGTCGATTGGGCCAACGTCAACAACGGAGCTTGCCAGTGGGCCATGGGTTGGAAAGATAATGCAGACTTGTCGCGCTTCTCCGCTACCTACGATCAGGGACGCCCGGCCGGATCGACCGTATCGTATGCAGAGAGCCACGACGAAGAGCGTTGCGCCTACAAGCAGCAACAGTGGGGAACCACAGGTGTCAAAGGGAATGAGCAGCAGCAGATGCGTCGTCTTGGCTCCATTGCTGCTATGATGCTGATGACGCCCGGCAGCCACATGATCTGGCAGTTTGAAGAGCTGGGCGACGCGCAGCCCGTCAAAAAGTCCAACGGTGACAATAATACCGATGCCCGCAAATCGTGCTGGGGGCTGCTCGACAATCCACTCCACGCTCAGCTCTATGACACATACGCGTCACTGATGTCGCTGCGTAACAGCAATCCGTCATTGTTCGGCACCGACGTTACACCCGAGGTCAACGCCGTGCCGGCCAACTGGGAAAGCGGTTATACTATCCTCCTTGAAGCGGCCGACGGTAAAAAGCTCTTTGTCGCCGCCAATCCGCTCACTGACCGCTCGCTCACAATAGCCACTCCCATGGCCGGCGGTTCGGTGGCCGTAAGCTCGGCAGGTATCGACGCTCCGGCTATTGAGGCTGACGGCTCTGTGACTCTCGACCCCGGCGCTTTCGTAGTTCTGGTCAACAGTGCGGTGAGCGGCATCGATTCACCGGTTTATCGTGGTCAGGAAGATGAGATAACCGCGGTCTACACGCTGTCGGGAGTTAAAGTAGATGCGTCGGGCACGCTTCCCGCCGGAGTCTACATATATATCACCCGTTCAGGCAACGCTTTCAAGCGTGTCGTGACGGAGTGATTGTCCTCATGATGCTAAGAAGTTTAGCGACTCATCCTTACGTTACATGGGAGCAATCGCCCCCATGTAACACTCTTTTCACCTGTGTTATACGATCAATAAGTTCCATGGCAAGATGTCGCTTATAATTCCTGATTCAAGTCATAATAAAAGATGATGGATGACGTGAAATCTCACGTCTATCAGACACTTTCGACACTTTCTAAGAAAGGGGTAAAAGTGTCCTCTGTCGGCACATTATCATCATGACCGCTTATCCATTCGACCGAGCTATTTTCATCGGCAATGTATCCGTCAACGCTCACGGCTATATACAGGATTGTCTTGCTTTCAAATCTGCACATAGCTGTCAGAAGGTCAAAATCATTTCATACTGTCTGTTCATCAGGGGTATATTCCTGTCTTTCAGAAAATCGTGTAGTGTGGAATCGTCGGTCGGGATATTCAGGATTTTTATAAAGTCTGTCGTCATCTTCATAGACACCTTATGCAACAAGATGGAGGCTGTGCCTTTGCGCCGAAATTCACGGTCGATGGCTATCTGAGTCAGATCGCCCGTTGTTTGGTCAAACACACAGTATCCGACAAGTCTGTCAGAATTAAAGGCACCTATGCAAGTAAGTCCCGGTTTACCTCTTTGGATTGACTCTAAACTATTTTGCCAAGAAGGAGTGAACTCACAGAATGGCTTTGCGCATATTACAGCATCCACATCAATCGTTTCTATCCGAATGTCTGTATCCGATTCGGTCGGTTTCGGATTTCTGATTTCCGCAATATTCTGTCTGAAACAGTCGTATTCACGAGTAGTTTCAAATCCCATTTTACGATACACATTAATCGCCTTATGGTTGTTTTGCAGCACTTCAAGCAGATATTGCCTTATGCCAGCCTCCTTCAGGAATGGCAAAGAGTAACTGAAGATTTTTCCGGCAAGGCCTTGTCCACGAAAATCTATAACAGTGCCCGTCCCTGTATCGTATGCAGTCGGAATACCATTGAACTGACCGATTCCATTTAACGTAAACGCCACAATCTCATCATCAACAAATGCGGCAAAAGAGAGACGTGGATCATATCCCCGTCTTATCAGCATTGAGCGTACTTCCTCCTTGTCGAAACTTATCTCATAATCAGAGAAAGCATTTTCAAATCCACGAAAGAGCGTGTCAAAATCAATACACTCTAAACTCCTTATCTCGATATTTTTGCAATTACGGTTCATAGTCTTATCTGATAAACTCTTGTGCTTTCTCCCCATGGATGATGGCATTCGCCAATATAGGAGAAGCCAAACTTTTCGTAATAGCCAATATGGTCGGTGCATAGGTTCAGCGTTTTGAACCCCATTCGCATCGAATCTTCTTTGGCTTTTTCAATCAGAAGATTTCCGAAGTTATTTCCTCTGTGGGTTTCCTCCACATAGAGAGCCGCGAGCCAAGGATATAAATCCATGCGCGAGTTGAAATCGTTGGTGATCAATCCTGCGCAGCCAACGATTTCTCCATCATCAAGCAATAGATACCATTGAGGCAATGGATTGTCGGCAACTATACATTTGCGTAAACAGTCGTCATAAACTTCCATTGACTCGGGTGAGGCCCATTTGTCTTGAAAGTAGCCTATTGCCCGTTCAAGATACTCAGGTTGTGACCTGACTGAAATTATGTCTAAGGAATGTCTCATACTGCAAAATTACCGATTTTCCACGGGATTTCATTGCGAATATGTAGCCGCGTGTTTTGCCGCGAGCGTCAATTTTTTGAGCGGCGATTTTCAATTCACCGTGCCGGAGTCGTGGTTCCTGTTATTGTATAATCAACAACAATTTATGCAGAGCAGATAGCCGGCATCATCAACGCCAACAAGAAGATGTTTGCAGAAAGAACTGAAAGTAGACGAGTTTCCGTTTAAGATAACAATGACGAGTTAAAAAGAGCATAGCCAATGCCATATCAGCGATAAAGGTGGCGGAGCATAAGGCCTCCGTCACCTTCATCTTGCCAGAAAAATTATGTGCCGAGGTAAAGCGCCAAGGCGATAACGGCCGCCAAAAGGCGGCCGTTAGATGTTGTATATCTTATTTTACTTGGTAAACTTTGCTGACAATCTTCCAGTCGGAGCCGTCCTTGACAAGAGTGAACATATCGGTGAACTCGTTTTCGCCGAATTTTGATTCGATGCGCACCATAGCGACACCTCCTGCCACGCTACAGCCTGCTATCTTGTATGTAGCGTTGTGGGGACCCGTCTGGTCATAATAGTCGTAGAGAGCCTGAATTGGTACTGTCACAAGGCTATCGCCCTCGGCATACGACATTGTTGCCGCAGGAGCGAAACCTTGCATGGCGATTTTGCTGTCGCCCTTTACAGCCGCTTCTGTATAATATCCGAGCGCCTTCTTGATTCCGGCAATTTCATCGGGAGTTGCCTGACAGCAGGGCTGCTTTTCGCAAACGGTGTCGCACTTGGCGGCTGAATCGGTTTTACATTTGGCAGAATTGACGCCGCATGACGATAGTCCTATAATAGAAGCAGTCAATCCTGCTATAATCATTTTATTCATATCCGTTTAATACTTGTCTTGTATGAAATGGGTTCTTAGGCGAGGCTCGTATTGGGGGTGCGGTTTGTCTTTCAATGCTTGAAGCATCCATGCCATATTTTCACCAAGTGAGCGCATGGTCTGGAGCCCTTCCCTGTCTTTGCGGACATCGTCGGGTGTGAAACCGTGAACAGAGTTCCAGTATTGCGATGATACAACCGGCATATTGCAGATTGTGAAATACTGGTTGAGTTGCTCAAAGGTGGCCGAGGCTCCGCCACGGCGACACGATACAACAGAAGCTCCGAGTTTTCCCGCCATCTCACCCTCCTTGCAGAAGAACAGACGCTGACAAAACGACGTGATCTGTCCTGTGGGTTGGCTATAATACACCGGGGAGCCGAGTACGATAGCGTCAAACTCATCAAGCCGCTGTTGTATATCCTTCACAGCATCGTCACGGAAGCAATGTCCGGTCTCAAAACATTTCATGCATGCTATGCAACCGGCAACCGGTATGTTTCCAAGGTACAATATCTCAGTTTCTATTCCATGTTTGTGGAGCGTATCTGCAACTTCGTTTAGTGCGGTAGCGGTGCAGCCCGCAGGGTGAGGGCTGCCGTTGATTATCAACACCTTCATTTGCAGATGGTGTTTGAGTGCTGGTTGTATGCTTTTGCCACACACTTCCACTCGCCATCGAGTTTGAGAAGCAGAAGGAAATCTGTGAAGTCGATGCAACCTCCCCAGCCTTCTTCAAGGACACGCACCACTGCTACGGTCTCTTCAACCGCAAGCACGTCAATTCGGGCTTTGAACTCGGCACCTGCGCCAACGGTGTCCACATTGTGGTAGAACTGCTCGATTGAGCCGCGTTCAACAGTGCCGTTCAGTATGCCGAACAGCACAGCATCGTCAGTGAACAGAGTCTTTGCGTACTCGCTGTTGCCCTCGGCTACGCTCTTTACAAACTTCTCGGCGGCCTTAGCCACTGCTTCGTATTCTTTGATTTCGTTTCTCATATCTTTATATATTTGTTTGATTATCTGAATGCAAAGTTACAATGGTAATGTCTTAAAACCAAGTACCGAAAAATTATTCATATACCGAAAAATTTTTCGGTATATGGAAATTAGACAGTTATTGACTAACTTTGCATAGGAAAGAAATAATAAAATTGAACAAATGGCATACGAAAAGAAAATACCCGTGGATCTGGACTGCCCACTAAGGCTTACAATGAGCCTGATTGAGTCGAAATGGAAGTCATGCATCCTCGATGAGTTGAGAAACGGACAGCCTCTGCGCCCCAGTGAAATACACAAATGTCTGCCGGAAGCCGCGCCGCGCGTCCTCGACATACAACTAAAAGAAATGGTAGAAGACGGACTCATCACGAAGACAATCTATCCCGAACTTCCGCCCCGCTCAGAGTATAAAATCACAGAACTTGGTCAGTCGCTTATCCCGATTATTGACCAGATGCTTAAATGGGGCGAGGAGCACTTCGATATTTTCGAGCGAAAATATGGCGGTAAATGTAGAAAGTAGCAGGTGGGGTACATAGAATGCTTATCATTATTGAGTAAAATCTAAAACTCACCAAATTCAAAGCAGCACAGAAAATGACTAAAGCAGAGATAGCGAGTGAAATATATTCGCGCATGAGCCGAGAGCGCATGTTGACAAAGCCGGTGCGCGATGCGAAGCATTCGGACTCATCGCAAATCGCAAAGGCAGCCTGTATCGACAAAGCTGCGGTTGTTACTGTTATAGAACAGTTTATGACCGTTGCGAAGGACAGCCTTGCTCATGGCGAAAACGTGTATCTCCGTGGATTCGACTCATTTGTGGTGAAACTGATAGCGGAGAAAATCGCCCGTAACATCAGCAAGAACACCACTATCGACATCGCCAACCTTAATGACTGGGATTAATAGTATGGCACAGTTCAACACATTTGAAGAGGCTATTGATTTCTCGTTAATGAGAGAGTTGTGCGAGAAACACGGGACACTGCGGCATTATCGCCGTGGGGAGTATTTCGCGCGTGTAGGCGAAGTCATAAAGAATGCCGGGTGGATTGTGTCGGGCGGTTTCAAACATTCACTCATTGATAATGCCGGAAATGCCAAAGCTGTGGGATTCGTTTTCGAGGGTTCCATTCTTGCCAACTATCTCAGTGCGACTCACGGCAAGAGGCTGCCTACCGACATAATTGCCTTGGAGGAATCGGACGTGCTTATAATCCCTGCCTCAATGATTCTGGAGTGGCTGATGTCTGATCCGACTCTTCACATACGTTTTTCTGATGCCTTGTTTGAGCAAGCGTATGAACACATGCTCAATGATTACCGCTCGACGCCGGAGCAGCGTTACCGCCAGTTGCTTTCACGCTATCCCCGTCTGTTTGATGTCGTCTCTCTCGGTGAGATTGCCACTTACCTCAATATCTCGCGCCGTCAGCTTCATCGCATACGCGAAACCATAGCCGCCGAGACCGCCGAAGAGGACAAATCCAACTAATAATAGTCCTCTAAAACGAGTTTTTCAGTCAGCTGTGACATTTGTCGCAGCTTTTGTCGTTTATTATATCTTACTTTGGGCGATTTAACGGCTGATTGAATATGAACAACAAGGTCGATGACTTCTTCTTTGCCGGAAACGCGGTGAGCGGCGAACCATATTACGGCTTGCCGATACTTTCGTGCGCGCTGCAGAGGCATTTCCAATGCCACATATAAGAGCGTCTATATCATAGACTACTACCGCAAGAATTTCCTGTATGTGTCGCCCAATCCGCTGTTCCTTTGTGGAATGACAGCCGACAAGGTCAAGAGTCTTGGCTATCAGTTCTATCAAATGGGACATTAATGAACTTTCAATTATATGAAAGAACCATTTTATCAATTTTAGGCCTAATATTTGGTGTTTTATGTATTTTTCCTCAAAGTGGAATATGGTCTGGTGACCTTTATGTGCGTGGTAAAACAGGACGATTTTGGGTGCTCAATAGGGCTGTTGAGCCAATTTAGGCTCTTGTCTTCATGTTTAATCGGGTCGAGGGGTTTCCCATTGCAAGGGTGTTTCCGGATTGGACACAATAAAGATATTTCTACTGATTGGATTATCGGATTTTTTAATATAATAAAATTATTAAATATTCATATGTGAATCAGTCATTCTTTCCCTCATGGCTGCAATGAATCCTTCAATGTCCTGCGGATTAAAGTATAGGGGAAAGATGCTTTTAATCCAAGAGCGGTTGAAAGTGATTAAGACTCCGTTTTCAGGATACAAATCTTCGCCTTTGATATTTAATGCTACCGGATATCTGGCATATCTTTCCTCGGCTTCTTTTCGAGATATCGCTTCAATGGATTTAATTTCTTTTATTGGGAAACTCACCTTTGGCCCCCACAAGTATTTACATTTCAACTCGTTGTCGCAAGTAATTTCCAGATATCCTTCCTCCAGCTTTCCTGTATACCAAACACTAAAAGCTGACAGCAAGCAGAAGAATATGATTATGCCGAATAGCAACATCCATGATCCCGTAGCAGTGCAGATATATCCTGAGAAAACGAAGAACGGAGCAAGGTAAAGCCATGGTATCAGAGCGTTACGTTTTATAGCTTTCTTGGATAAGGAACATTTAAACTTAAGGCTATCGGAGTTCGACAGCCCATCCTGATTGTTCATTTCATTGGAATTTGTCATGTCAATATTATATTATTGGATGGGTTAGAGTAGATACCGATAATTAAATCACAGTCGGGACTCTCAAATGTAAGGCTATATCTCGCACAGGTTTAGGAATTTCAACATTCTCAAACTACAAGATAGGCTTCTTATTTTCCCCGAGATGTCGCGGACTGAGGATAGCTCATCCAATTACAAAATTACACAAATCAGTTGGAATGCAAAAAAAATTAAGCCCTAAAAATGCGTACATTATGAAGAAAAAGTACAAATAAGAGGCAAAACCACAATCTTCCGTTAATAAACAAAGATTCAAATACGTTTTTCTTCTCCACTGTTTTACCAAATTTTGGTTCCACACCACTTATGGATATCACTCGAATATGTAAAATCGTAATTCAAGTTGCTACCGTGCGGACTACAAAAACGCAAATCAAAAGCCTCGTTGTCATCGTCATTTCGGAAGTCGATGTCAGCCTTTCCTCCGGCTTTAATCCAAGCAAGAAGCTCGTCTTTGAAGAAGTAGAGTTTGTTGCCCCTCTTGCTGTAAGGAATTGCTTTTTGGCTTGTGAGGGAATAGATTGTTCTGATGGTCTTGCCGATAAGCTCGCTTGCCTCCTTGATGTCGAGCATTACGTGTTGGTCGGCGTGTTCCTGCGGAGCTGCGATAAGTAGGTCAAGTTTGTGGTCGATGGCTTCAAGTTTGTCGCACAGTCCGGCAACGATTTTGGGGAGAGTGTCAAATGAGGGAATGGGGGTAGATGTTGTTTCCATATCTTTAGGCATTTGCTCATGCCCTTGAACGCCTGTCCTGTCGATGGTTCGCCACAAAGGGCTAACGCTTCATCGCATACGCGAAACCATAGCCGGCGAGACCGCCGAAGAGGACAAATCCAACGAATAATACCCCGAAAAAGCGATTTTTTCAGTCAGCTGTGACATTTGTCACAGCCTTTGTCGTTTATTATATGTTACTTTGTAAGATTTAACGGCTGACTGAATATGAATAACAAGGTCAATGACTTCTTCTTTGCCGGTAACGCGGTGAGTGGCGAACCTGATTACGGGCTTGCCGATACTTTTGTGCGCATTGCCGAGGCATTTGCCAACGCCACATATCAGAGCGTCTATATCATTGACTATTACCGCAAGAATTTCCTGTATGTGTCGCACAATCCGTTGTTTCTTTGTGGTATGACGGCCGATAAGGTCAAGAATCTTGGCTATCAGTTCTATCTCGACCATGTGCCTGCTGATGAAGTCGATATGCTGCTGGAAATAAATCAGGCGGGGTTCTCTTTCATCAACAGAATGCCACCCGCTGAGAGAAAGAAATACACCATATCCTACGATTTCCACATAGTCAACGGTCACGAAAAACTCCTTATCAATCATAAACTGACCGGACTTGCCTATCAGCCCGACGGCTCCGTGTGGCTCGGACTCTCAGTTGTGTCGCTGTCGACTCATTCCAATGCCGGACAAATCACCATGCACTGCCGCGACAGAGCCGGATATTGGGAATATGACCTCTCTTTACACCGATGGGAGGAACATGCAGCTCCCGTTCTTAACGAAACGGAGAAAGCGATACTGACGCTTTCCATCCAAGGATTTACAATCAATGCTATCGCCGAGAAAGCACACCTCGCAGTTGACTCCGTGAAGTCCGCTCGCCGCAGATTGTTTGAGAAACTGGAGGTAAACAACATCTCAGAGGCGATTTCGTATGCTACCAATTACAAGCTCCTTTAATTTACATCGTTGACGATGGTCGAGAGATAGAATTTCGGATATGTCTTGACTTCGTTTCCGGCGGTGATTGCTATCAACAGATGTGCTGCCATTGCGGTTATGGTGTATTCGCCGACAGATGAACTGACTTCGGGCGATGCAATCCATTTCATTGCGCAGTCAATCCAGCCATTGCCGGGAAGATTCCAGAAACGGCTGTATCCGCTCGTATAGTCAAGCATAGCCTTTACAGTGTCATCATCAGCTTTCGCCTCAACAAAATGCGGCAGTCGCTTTTCCGGCATTACGACCGTGACGCAACCGCCTATACCAAAGTTGAAAGCACAAATCACGGGCGCCGATATATTATAGCAATGTGCAATCACATCACGGCAAGCCCCCTTCTCGGTGCAGGTACATATCACAATATCACATAAGTCGAGCTTTGAGCAATCCGACATGACAACAATATCCTCGAAGCCCAGCTTCCTAATTGCCTCAGCTATCATGTTAACAGCCGTACTGCCTATAATGGCAACCTTAGTACCCTTTATTTTCTGTTTCAACTCGGTTGAAAGACCGTCTGATTTTTTCATAATCATTATTATTTGCAGCAAAATTAGGTGTTTAACACCGAATTTCATGCACACTTTTGTGTGCAAATGCCCTCTCGAAGCCTCTGCGACCTTATAATGCACACAAAAGTGTGCAGCCAATTACGGAAGGATATAGTAACTTTGCTACATCATAAACATATAATTTAATGAGAATTTATTATGAAGATGGATAAACTAAACTTCGCTATTATTTCGGTTGTCGCAATATTTTTGTCGGCTGCCGATGCTCACGGACTAAGCGGCTCTTGGCGCGGAGATCTGAATTTGGGGCAAATGAAAGTGTCGTTGGTGTTTAATTTCTCGGAAACCGAATCAGGCGAAACGCAATGCACTTTGGA
>CAMWXJ010000008.1 GCA_947178215.1 uncultured Porphyromonadaceae bacterium | reverse complement strand
GATTTTGTGATGAGCGTCGGGAGGTGTTATCGACTTCCGACATTGCAAAATTACAACGCCCTCCACCGGTGTCAAATCTTTTCAGGTTAACGAATGTTAATTTGTTTGCAATCTTGTTACATATTGCTGCAATAATTTGATTGATAGATTTATATATTCTGCCTGAAAAGCGTGCCTCAGATGAGTTTTTCGAGAGTTTCGACGTTGGCGGCAATCTCTGAATCGGGTATCTGGTAGTTGGCGAGATCGCCGGCAAAGTAACGGTCGTAAGATGTCATGTCGATGAGACCGTGCCCCGATAGGTTGAAGAGAATCACTCGCTGCTCGCCGGCTTCCTTGGCGGCCTTGGCCTCGCGTATGGCGGCAGCGATGGCGTGGGCACTCTCAGGGGCGGGAATCAGTCCCTCGGCGCGGGCGAAGAGTGTGGCGGCGTCGAATGATTCCAGCTGAGGTATGTCGACAGCATCCATGAGACCGTCGACTTTGAGCTGACTCACAACGGAGCCTGCGCCGTGGTAGCGGAGTCCGCCGGCGTGGATGTTGGCGGGCGAGAAGTTGTGACCGAGCGTGAGCATCGGGATGAGGGGAGTGTAGCCGGCCTCGTCGCCGAAGTCATACTGCATCACGCCTCGCGTGAGCTTGGGGCATGATTCAGGTTCGGCCGCAATAAATCGTGTGGAGTGCGCGCCGGCGAAGTTGTGGCGCATGAACGGGAAGGCTATGCCCGAGAAGTTGGAGCCGCCGCCGAAGCAGCCGATAACCACGTCGGGATATTCGCCGGCCATCTCCATCTGCTTCTCAGCTTCGAGGCCTATTACGGTCTGATGAAGGGCGACGTGGTTGAGCACCGAGCCGAGCGCGTACTTGCAGTTGGGCGTGGCGAGTGCGAGCTCCACAGCCTCGGAAATGGCTGTGCCGAGCGAGCCCTGATAGTTGGGGTGGTCGGTGATGATTTTGCGTCCGGCCTTGGTCGACATCGAGGGCGATGCTATGACCTCGGCGCCGTAGGTCTGCATTATGGAGCGGCGGTAAGGCTTCTGGTTGTAGGAAATCTTCACCATATATACTGCCAGGTCGATACCCATCATGCGCGATGCGAGCGAGAGTGCCGCGCCCCACTGGCCTGCGCCTGTCTCGGTGGTGATGTTGGTCACACCTTCCTGCTTGCAATAATATGCCTGAGGTATGGCCGAGTTGAGCTTGTGGGAGCCCACGGGGCTCACGCTCTCGTTCTTGAAATAGATGTGGGCAGGAGTGTCGAGCATCTTTTCAAGGCCTCGGGCGCGCACCAGCGGTGTCGGGCGCCATATCTTATATATGTCGCGCACCTCTTCCGGTATCTCTATCCACTCGTCGGTGGTGTTGAGCTCCTGACGCGACGCCTCCTCGCTGAAAATCGGAGTCAGGTCGTCGACCGTGAGAGGCTTCTTGGTGCCGGGGTGGAGAAAAGGGCGTGGCTTGGTAGGCATGGCCGGGATGATGTTGTACCATGCAGTGGGTATATCGCTTTCCTGAAGCAGGAACTTTTTGGAATCAGACATTTCTTAATATGTATTTATGCACTGAATTTAGAATTGTATGCACTGATTAATAATTTATGCGCTGAGCTTGGTATGAAAATTACAAAGTTAAAGCAATACGTGTATAACCGGCAATGATTAACACAAATTAACCTCATCCTCGCCAAGAGTAACGACTTTTCAGATGACACGCTGAAAAGTTAAGATTTCCGAGTCTGATTATGAAATTCGATATCCTAAATAAGAATAAAATCTGAAAAAAATACCGGGGAATAATGATAATACACGCATAAGTATTGTCTGACGTGAGCGGAAGAAGCGTCCTGGAGAAATCTGTTCTATTAGAGATAGATGCTGATTCCATGATTCGAGGATTTTTCCGTCGTTGATGCCCCATTTGAAAGTTGCTTCCATATTTTTAATGGCATCGTGTTTATTCTGATTTTTAACGCCAAGTGTTCCCATGGTGTCAAACCAGATTTCGGCATTGCTGAAACGATCGCATAAGTCGTTAAAGAATTGTCGGAGAGTTGCTTCATCAAAATACATGATGACGCCTTCGGCTATAAGCAGGATATCGCCGAAGGGATGTTCGCTCTTAATCTGATCCATCCAGACGGTATCAAACATCGATTTCGAGATATAGGATTCGTTGGATGCCTCGGAAATGAATGAACGACGCATGTCTATGGTGTCCGGCAAGTCAAGGCTGTAGAATGCCACATCCGATATTCCTTCCACGGTACGTTGGCAACGGGCGTCAAGTCCACATCCGAGATTGACGATTACCGGATTTTTATGGTTTCGGACAAACTCCGTCACCATGTCGTCGAAGAAACGGCATCTGATGGCACAGCCGATCTCGCTCATTTTGGCTGTGTCGAACTTTGAATAGTCATATTCAATAGATTCGACAATGCGCTGCGCCACAGGGTCGCGAACTATTGCGTCGGCTCGGCTACTCTCTTTCGCTCGCATATAAAGCGGAATCAAAAGAGTTTCCGAAACTTTGTTTTTGAATTGATTCATATCTTATTTGTTGTAATAGGTTCTTTTGAGAGTCGGAAGTCACATCTATCCCCACCTTCTGCAAGAGTCCGTGTCCTTATCAGTCTTATGCCGAAAGCCGAATGTGTTGCATAGTCATTCTGACAAAGATAGGGAGCGTAGCGAGCGACTCCAAGATTATTGCATAGAGCAATTACAGGACACAAAAGTATATCCATTCCAATATCAAATGTGTCTGACTCCGTAGGATATATCGCTTTGATCTTCCAGTTACAACTGCTATCGAGCTTTTCCGAGTCATCAGCAATTCTTCCCACATACGTTCCGGACAGCATCATGTTTTGCGAGTTTTCTATGACTTTTGGCGGTAACTTGCTCAGTGCCATTGTTAGTATTTTACAAGTCAGTGCCGATATTTCATAGAGCGACATTCCTTCTGCCTCAAGTTGTCTCCATATACCAATTTCAAAACAGATGACGATAATGTTTTTAATCCACGGCGACTTTTCGCTGACGTCAGGGATCAGAGGTATGTTGGTTTGAAATTGTTTCCAAGCCATTTCGGTTATCTCCTGTGCTTTTGCACTGCCACACAGAGTGCTCAATTCAGCAAAGAACGCTGTCTTAATGCCTTCAATCTGTGGCTCAATCGGTTTTATTTTAGATTGTTCCATAATATTGATTCGAATAGGAAAAAAGATTCAATAATGAACAATATGCAATTTTGTTCAAAAAAAGAGGAGAGAATCTCAATGTCGAAATTCTCTCCTGCACATTATTGTGTATTGGAAACTCTATCCGATGTTTAATAAATACTTCCATCCGTTGATTTCAAATTTTATGTATTCCTCAATCACACGCACCATATCATCGCCGGTGAGACGGTGCATTATTATCTCCTCTAACAATGTGAACATCCACACAGTGTGCAGATGAATCATAAAGTCGCTGACTGCTATATTCATATCGGGATGACGCAACTTATTATTGGCGAACCATGTCTTGACCTGCACCGTAGCCCGGTCGGTGAACACTATTTTGAAATTCTCCAGTGATGAACCTTGCGCTTTGAAAAGAAGGATTTTCAACAATGTCCTGTTCCCTTTCAATATAGTCATATAGTCCGCCACCGCAGAAAGCAGATAATTTTCCTGTGTCATAGACAGAGCATCTTGCCCGTATTCGCCATGATGTTTGTCAAACATGGCATAGCAGGCTGAAACGACCGGCGCAAGCACGGCACAAAAAAGCTCATCCTTACCTGGATAGTAGTTATACAGATTTCCCACGCCTACACCGGCCTTGGCGGCGATGTCGCGCATGGAAGCCTTTGAAAATCCACGATGTGAAAACTCTTGCCGGGCCACATCGAGAATACGGCGGTTTATATCCTGTTTAAGAATCTGCATAAAAGAACTGCGTTCTGTAATTCGTTGCAAAATTACTCGTAAACAGCTGAATACACAATACATAATAGTGGTGAGCTGCCGATTGTTAATTGTAAATCAATCAGATAAGCCGCAAACAATGAACAAACAAAAATAGTGTTCATTATTGATGTGTCAAGAGTTACTAACAATAGGGTAAACGTCTAACCCAACACTACTTCAAGTACCATCATCACTACAAAACCTACCGCCAACCCTGTGTTCTTGAGTTTCTTTAATGCGGTATGATTTGCCGGTCATATTAAGGAGGACGATAAGTGACGTATATGTCGCGCACGCCTCCTTGGCTGTGTCCTGTCATCTCTTTTTGCTTACATGGCACTTGACTGATATTTTCCCGGCCGCTGATTGATTTGATGCTTAAATTCTGTAAGCAAAAATAATTGATGCATTGGTCAAAATATAACTGACCGGGCAGGGAAATTATCAGGAAATTTGTGGCAGTCAATATCAGTGCCCCAAAAAGGGGTTTGACATCTGAGGTTGTGGAAATGACCTTGAACTCCATGAAACTACATAAACATACCAATCAATATACGGCAAAAAAAGTATGAGTAAAGTATTAAAAATTCTCATTGCTACGGCTTGCGTGACGGGTGGCATATATTCCGTCAATGCTACCGAAAGCAGACATGCTTCTCCATGGCCAAGCTTGTCGACCGAGAACCGAGCACTCGTGAAGGTGAGAGGACATGTCGTAGACTCGGATGGAGAACCGGTGATAGGTGCTAATATCAAGGCAGCCGGAAGTGCGGTAATCGCTGTGACTGATATAGAAGGAAACTTCAATATCAATGTTCCTGTGGGGTCAACTATTGAGGTGGCTTATATAGGTTGTAAACCGGTAAAAGTCAAGGTTAAAAATGGGGAGCCTCTAAATATCACTCTCGTTCAGGACAAAACGATTCTTGACGAAGTAATTGTGGTGGGTTATAGCACTACCACTCCCAAACTGAGTACAACCGCAGTAACAAAAATCGACAACGAGAAGTCAATCAAAGTGCCATTTTCAGATATGACTTCAACTCTTCAAGGACGAGTGCCGGGAGTGATTGTTGTACAAGGCAGTGCGGAGCCGGGTCAGAACGGAGCGAGTATTTCAATCCGTGGTAATGGAGCTCCTCTTTTCGTCATTGACGGGTTCGTGTCGACAGCCACTCAATTCAACAGGCTCAACAAGAACGACATCGAGTCGATGACTGTTCTTAAAGATGCGGCCTCGACTGCTGTGTACGGAATGAATGCCGGCAACGGTGTTATCGTTGTGACAACCAAACAGGGAACCTCCGGGAAGCTGCAGGTAGACTATCAGTCAAATTTTGCATGGAACTCTGAGTCATATACTCCGGAACGCATGAATGCGTTTGAATATGCAACGGCTGTAAACAAGTTGTGGTCGGCCACCGGCAATGGTCTTTATGCATTCAAGAATGAATCCGAGCTTGCCGATATCCGGTCACATTTAGGCGACTATACCAACTGGGAACAGGAGATGCTACGTAATAGTGCGCCTCAGTCAGAGCATACCATAGCTATGAGCGGAGGAAATCAGACTGTCAACATTTTCAGTTCGCTCAACTATCTCGACCAACACAGTATCTTCAAGGCTGACCGCACCAATATGCAGCGATATAATTATCGCGTGAACGGTACCGGCAACTTTGAAAAAATAGGTGTAAAGGTAAGGATGGGTGCCAACGGTCAGTTGTTCGATGAAAATTACCCGATTGAAAGTGCCTGGACCATATTCTCACGTATTAAAGACCGCACTCCATTCGAAAGGGCCTATAACGAAGACGGCACAATCTCCAATCAGTTTGACAATCCCGCACTTATTCTTGGATCGCCAGGTGAGATTAAGCTGCGCACTGTATATAATCAGGTTACAGGCTCTATTTCGTGGAGTCTTCCATGGATAAAAGGTCTCAGCGTAGGATTCGACGGCAACTACAATCATACTTCCCAAGACAGAAAGGACTGGCTTGAAAAAGCCACTTATTATGATGCGGAAGGAAATGGCACACCCCAGGCTCCGTCGGATATTTCTATCAGTAGATCTGCCTATTCCGAGCACCGTTATGACTATAATTTCCGTGCTGACTATAACAACAAGTTCGGCCTTAACAGTGTCGGTGTGACCCTGGTGTTCAACCGTCAATATTATCACGGATATTCTCTTTCCACCGGTTCCAATACCTTCTATACCTCTGCAATACAGCTGGTGCAGAAAGGCGATGCAGAAAGCATCTGGGGCTCAAGCAGCGAGAGTGAAGCTGCTTCCGAGGGCTATGTAGGCCGAGTGACGTATAACTATGATGAGAAGTATATAGCGGAATTTGCCGGTCGCTATGACGGCTCCGATTGCTTCCCGAAGAATCGTCGATATGGATTTTTCCCATCGTTTGCGCTTGCGTGGGTGCCTACACGTGAAAGTTTTGCCAGACCTCTCGTAGATATGGGCCTGTTTGATTTTCTGAAAGTCAGAGGCTCTTATGGAGAAGTGGGTATCAACGGGGCAGGTAGAAATTACGCCTACCTTACGACATTCAATTACAACAATAACGCCTACGTATTTGATGGCCAGCTTGTAAATTCGCTTACTCCGGGTGCGACACCAAGTATAAACATAACCTGGTATAAACGTAGAAAAACCGACATAGGTATTGATTTCTCAACCCTACACAGTCATCTTTCAGGCTCGCTGGATTATTTTTACGAGACAACGAGAGGCTATCTCGTTTCGCCGGCCTATGACTTTGTTGATCCCTTGGGATATTCCCTTCCTCAGATTGTATCTGACGCAGAAGATCGTCAGCAGGGTATAGACGGGTCTTTAAAATACAGCGATAACTTTGGCAAGGATTTCACATTCTCTGCCGGAGTGAATTTCACATGGTATCAGACCTATGCCTTCAAGACAAACGAGACCAAAGAATCCCTGAGCAATCCATGGACGCGCACCCAGGGCACCTACCGCGACTTCCTCAGCACAGGATATGTAGGCACTAAGATATATACCAATCCTGAGCAGATACTCAATAATCCACGACGTGAAACCTCCAAGGATCTGCGCCCCGGCGACCTGTGGTATCAGGATCTTAACGGTGACGGTAAGATTGACGGACAGGATCAGCGCCGCTTCGGCAATTCATCGTCACCACGTTTCATATATGGATTCGACTTCACACTCGGCTGGAAAGGATTCAGCTTATATGCAAATTTCCAGGGAATAGGTAAAGCTCAGCGGTTGATGGGTAGTTATCCTATGGCTCAGGAGGGCGAGCGTCGACTTGATTTCCAGTATCAGCTTGATACCTGGTCGCCTGATAATCCTGATGCACGTTTCCCCAGATCCACCAATAACTCTGTCAACAGCGGAAATAACTTTGCGGGTTCCGACTGGTGGGCACAGGATATTCAGTATTTCCGTCTTAAATCGCTGTCACTGTCCTATAACTTCAAAGAATATGTGTTACGCAAATGGGACTGGATTTCCAACGCCACTCTTTTTGTGTCGGGCGTGAACCTGTTTGCCGTAGGACCGTCAGTCAAATATTCAGATCCTGAGGCTACCTCGTTTGATTCATACACGTATCCTATGATGCGCACTCTATCAGTAGGTTTCCAGTTGGGATTCTAAATAGCATATAATCAGCACTACAATGAAACTCATATATAATCCTGTAACTTTTCTTCTGGCGCTGTTGGTAGCCACAGTGAATACCGGATGTTCAGATGATTTTCTGGATACCAAACCGTACGATAAGATAATAGGCGACCAGACATGGTCAAACCAACAGCTCGCCGACGCATTCGTTACCTCTATCTATTCAAGTGTGCTCACTGAAAACCTGTGGCTCTCCGGATATAGCGGTGTGTATGCGATGCGTTCGGAAAGCAGTACTAAAAATGCTCGTCAGGGCACTCTCAACGGCTCATACTGGTCCAAAGACATGGCAGAGGGGCTAACCAATGATGACAACTATGGCTGGATCAGCTATAATACGTTGTGGCGTATTCATACCGCGATGGATGAACTTTCACAAAACGAGATATTCCCGCAGTCGTTTATCGACGAAAAGATGGGCGAACTGACTTTTCTGCGCGGAGCGCACTACTTCCTTTACGCTCGTCAGTACGGAGGTCTACAACTCATCGACAGAGTGCTTACTATTGAAGATGATATGATAATTCCGCGCTCAGACATCAGGGAGACTTATGACTTCATCATAGCCGATCTTGAGAAGGCAGCTTCATTGTTACCACGGTGGTCGGATGTAAAGCGTGGCCGTCTGAGCCGCGAGGCCGCGTATGCACTTTTGATGCGTGTGGCCAACACTGCGGCGGCCTACGTCGATGGCGGCAAGGCCGACAGCGGATATTACACTACGACTATCCGTGCCGGTGAGGCATTGGGCCTTAATCAATCGGGGTCGCAGCTGAGTCCTTATGCCGACATGTTCAGCTCTTATGAGACTGCTGTTGCGTCGGGTGAAATCATTCTGCCTGTCGATGCGTCAAAACTGACTACTTCGCTCTATGGTGTGCCGATGCAGTATCAGGGCCTGTGGTATACGGGCAATATATCGGAATATGCAAAACAGCACTTTCCTATAAACCAGACAATGAACTTCTGGGGAATGGACGGAGGTGCGTGGCCTACTCAGGATCTGGTTGATGATTATATGGTACGCGATACGGATGGCTCGATCAAGCTGTGGCAGGAAGCCTCCTACGTCAATACCGGAGCCAATGTCGACCAGAAAATGTATTTCAGCGATGCGCATCACCGCGATCTGCGATTCTATGCTACGGTGTTATACGACAGTTGTCTGTATTTCAACAAGTCGGAGCGAATCTTTTTCCGTCGCGACGGTAACGCATCCAATTCCAACAGTCCGATCAATGCCGGTTCAGAAGAAGAATACGGGTATAAGGCAGGTGACCGCGACAACTACAATTCCGACACCGGTTATGCTATGATTAAGTATCACTACGATAATGTGATAAGCCTGGCCGAACCGCAGAAACAGATGCTCGACTACTGCTTCGTCGCTCTTCGATATGGAGAGGCCTACCTGAACATGGCCGAAGCCTATCTCATGCAAGGCAACGAAGAGGCAGCCAAAGACTTCATGATACCGACAATGGTAAAGCACGGTGGCTTTTCGGCCGACAAGGCTCATGAATATCTTGCACCGCTGAGCGGCAACGGTTACTTCGACTCTTTGTTTGAGGCTTATAAAAGAGAGAGGAATGTGGAAATGGTATATGAGTGTAACGACCGTTACTGGTCACTGTTGCGTTGGGGTATCCGGCAGAGTGGCGGATATGGCGACGGCTCGTATGCGCAGAACGGATTTGTAATACCCGAGATGCAAGGTGTGATGCACGGTATAAAAATATCCCGCGACGGCACATCTTATGAGTTCTTCGAGACAACCAATCCGCTTGGCGAGGCCAAGTTCTCTCCCAGGCGCTATCTGTTGCCTGTCAACAGAGCATTTGCAATCCGTGCAGGCATAAAACAGAATCCCGGATGGGAATAACGAACATATCAGTGTCAACAATAATCTGACTTCCATCTACTGAACTATCATGAAAGTAATCATAAACATAGTAATAGGCTGTTTGATGACTTTTGTCGTGAGCAGCTGCCTATCATACGGAGCCGAGGACATCATCGATTCCGACAAGAACGAAATGACCAACGTGACCTACACCTATCGATTCTTCTATAATGATACGATTAAAAAGGGTACGGCCAACGAGGAAATCCAGAACGACCGCGTGTGTGAGGTGATATTTACAAAAGACGATTTCTCAAAAATCGAGGTTGAGGGACGCTCCGGTTTCTCAACAACGATCAGCCACAACATCAACTGCGTCCAGAAGACAGGCCCCCAGGGTTCGGTGACCAAAGCTCAGCTCTACGAGATGTTCAAGGAAAAAATAGCCGCCGAAGGACTTTCGCGTCTGGTGGTCTATGTGTCGATTCCCGATGCTGCTGTCGTCGCTCCCATCGAGGGTTCGCCACGATTCGGGGCGCCCGGCGATTTCTCTAAGGACCGGTTTTATTGTGTACGTGCGGCCAACGGCGATAAGAAAGAGTATATCATCCGAACGATAAAAGGATTTTAAGTATATAAAACCCCGCAACCCGGCGGGAGGAGGTATTACACCATTCATTAGGCGTATCTCCTCCCGCCGTTGTTGCATATCATAGTTAAGATATATTGTAATGAGAAAAGTATTCAGTTATTTATCACTATCGTTAGCGGCTTTGTTGCTACATCCGGGCGCTTATCTTCCGCTCGACAAAACGCAATATCCGTCGCGCCAGCCTGTCGACTGACGACGGCTCATCCCGCATCAACATAGTTAGCGACGGCACCCAGCATCTGCGTCCCTGGATCGACAATGACATTACTTTTTTCCTTGTGGCCGACTATACGAATGGTGGCCGTGATACCTATCTGGTGTCACATGCTGAGGCGGATTATCGGCCGCTTTGTCCCGGAGATAAAGTAAAAGGCAGCGTATCTCTGTCTTTTTATTGATAAAGCGAGATTCAGATATTTAACCTTGTAATTGCGGTTATAGACATATTTGACACTTCCGGTCCGTATAACTTTCGGGTCGGAAGTGTCGGTCTTTTGCTAAAAGGGTCTCAGTTCAGGCCTGCGGTCGATCTTTTGACTTTCAATACACGGTTGATATATTCGGTAGGGGAATACCCGGTAATTGTCTTGAACTGATGATAGAAGTGTGACGGGCTGTTGTAGCCACACTCCATTGCAATCTGTGATATGGGATAGGATGTGCTGCGCAGTAATTTCAGGGAGTATTCTATGCGTGACTGAGCCAGATAATCGAAAATCCTTCGCCCTGTAACTCGCTTATAGTAGCGGCATAATGAACTTTCATTCATGTGTGCTATGTCGGATAGATCTTTAAGAGTAATATCCTGACAGTAGTTCACGGCTATGTATTGGTTGACACGCTCCACGATTTTATCTGACCAGGTATTGGTTGTGACATCATATGAGCTGGTAGTAAGATATTTATATTCGGAATGACTGCTGAGATCATCAAGCAGTGTCAGAAGACATGTCCATCGTCGTACCCCTTTGCTGTCGACGATATCGCGAAACTGTTGGGCCAGACGTTCAAGATTGTCGCCTGTGAATAAAAGCCCGCGTACCGATTCGCGCAAAAGATGATCTACATTGTGAAATTCAGGTATTGATGACAGATTGCCGGGCAAGACTTCGGGACTGAACTGGGAATAGATCGAATGACAGGTCTCCTTACACCCCGGCATATAGAAGCGGTCGTCGCTCATCCATAAATGAGCGAGATTGGAACCTATAAGCATAAAATCACCCGGGCGCATCTTGTGCACGGAATCTCCTACGTATCTTACTCCGTCGCCCTCCTCTATAAGTATCAGTTCATACTCGGGATGGAAATGAAACGGGGCCTCGAAGTAGGAATTGACGTAATGGGTCAAGACAAACGATGTGTTGACGGCATTATTGACTATTTCACGTGTTGGTTTTATAGCCATGGTATTTATGAATAAGGATATATTCCCGAAGTTGTCCAGAAAATGCAATCCGGCAAAAATCGAGGATTATTATGCAAATATAATTGATAGAAATATTATTTGCAAATTATAATTTTGCAATATGATATTGCGGATAACCGCATAAGTTGTAAAATCTCCACATTTAACCCTAAATCAGTGAAACACAGAGATAGAGTGATACGGGCGCTGAATCATCAACCCGTTGATCGGCCACCGTTTCAGGCAACATTTACACCGGAATTTGCCGACCGGCTGCGACGTGTGTACGGGCTGCCTGAACAATTTTCAGAACCTCATCATCGTGAATGGTATGGCTACAAGCTTGAAGAGCTAACCTGCCAGGACCTGCTGCAAGCAAGTGTAGGCTGGTCGACAGGTTATTATCTTAAATCTGAGAATTATACGGACGAATGGGGGGTAGAGTGGAAAGTCGATCCATACGAAACCCCGTATGGTGTAGGACATTATACCAATATTGCCCGCAATCCGTTGCGCAATGATGATGCAAAAGCCATGGCCTTTAAAGCTCCGGACCCACACAGGCCTGAGATTTATGACAACGTAAGACGTCTTGTGAGGGAATATGGCGATGAATATTACATCATAGGACGTATACATTGCACGATTTTTGAGTCGGCATGGGCTCTGCGCGGTCTTGATACACTTATGACGGATTTTTATTGTGATCCCGATCTGACCAACCATATTCTTGATGAGACATACGGGTATCATAAGGAATGTGCGATGCACCTTGCCCGTATAGGGGTGGATATGATATGGCTGGGTGACGATATGGGCGCACAGGATGCTATGTTGATTGATCCTGATCTCTGGCGTGAATTTTTCAAAGGCCGTATGGCTGAAATAATTCGGTCGGTAAAAGAGATAAAACCGGATATAAAGGTGGCCTATCATTCCGATGGATGTATCTATGATATTATTCCAGATCTTATCGAAATCGGTCTTGATGTACTCAACCCTATTCAGACAGAGTGTATGAGTCCGGAGATTCTTGCCGATAAATATGGCGACAAGCTCTGTTTCTTCGGAGGTATGGCTGTACAGTCAACACTCCCGATGGGAACTCACGAAGATATCGAGAATGAATATAAGCGTCTGTCAGGCTCTCTTGGCAGAAATAGCGGATGGATATGCGCTCCGACCCACCATGTGCAGCTTGACACGCCTATGGATAATTTCTTCCATATGCTGAAAACTATCGGCTGTGAGTATGTTGAACCCGTAATGGCAGAGGGAAAGCCCTGATTAATATGAAGTCAAAATTACGAAATTGGATAGTTGCTCCGCTATGCGTCATGCTTGCCTCTATCAATATGCAGGCACAGGAAGCGGAATATGTTGAGGTGGCGTTTGACGACAGCGGCAATCCTGCGGCCCAGCCACACCTTGTACTGGGTGAGAATTATATGATGCCCGATAAGTATCAGGCGTCAGAGGCCGACCGGAGCTGTAATTTCGGTGGTAAGGTGATATATGCCTATGATGGCATGGATATTCAGGCCAGGTATAGGATGGAGATTACCTTTCTGGCCGACCACGACAGGCGCATTGGTCTAATAGCCGATGGCAATGCGGTGTGCGAGCCGGTAGAGTTGCCGGAAGGCGAGGTGATAACCAAGGTGATAGATTTGCCGCGTCATTCGTATGCCTATGGCAAGCTGGTACTGGTGATTGTGCCGGAAAAAGGTGCCAATGCTGTGGTGAGCAAGATCCGACTGCTCTCGGATGCTCCGGCCCGATTGTCGGCTTTCAGTCATGAGGCGCGTGAATCGCTGAAATCAACAAAAGCTTATATTGTAGATACAGATGTTGACGTAGAGAAGGTGTTGCCTTCGTATACGCCTATGGCAAAGAGTGTTGCCGGTGTCTACCGCAGTTCGGTGTCGCTCAACGGCGTATGGCGTTTTTCCGAGAAATCGCATGGCGACGACTGGCATCCTATTCAAGTGCCGGGTGAATGGGTCATGCAGGGATTTAAGGTTGACTCAGCCGCTTTCGCACGCTATCAGCGCAAGTTTGAAATCCCGACGGACTGGAAGGGTCATCAGGTGATGTTGCGCTTTGATGGCGTTCACAGTGAATACACCATATCGGTCAACGGCAAGAAGGCCGGTTATCATATGGGCGGCATGACCCCCTACGAGATTAATGTCACTCCTTTCCTGCAAAACGGTGAAAACGAACTTGAAGTGCAGGTACGAAGCGAGTCAAAGGCCGATATGCTGGGCAGCCTGACACAGTATGCCGCACATCAGATGGGAGGGATTCTGCGAAAGGTAACACTTTATGTCGTACCCGATGTCTATATCAGTGATCTGCGTATCGTGACCGATCTTGACGACACCTACCATGATGCTGTGATGCAGATGCATGCCTCTGTGACAAACATGACATCAAGGCCTGTAAATTCGGCTGTTTTTGATGTTACTCTTGACAGGCACACGGCGTCAGCATCAGTGAAGATTCCGGAGATAGCGCCCGGAAAGACATGGACGGGATTGATAAATGTCCCGGTAAAGCGACCGGAATTGTGGGATAACGAGCATCCTAACCTGTATGACGTAAATATCAGCCTCTCTGAAAATGGTAGAAGTCTGGAACAGGTTCAGAAACGCATCGGTTTCAGGGAAATCGAAGTTAAGGGTACGCGCGTGCTGGTCAACGGCAAGCCCGTCAAGCTACGTGGCGTGTGCCGCCACGAGGCGCATCCACTTCTCGGACGCTCTCTTACCGACGAACAGTGGCGTAGGGATGCCGAGCTTTATCTTCAGGCAAACTGCAACTTCATACGCACATCCCATTATCCACCCGCCGAGGAGTTTATCGATTATTGCGATGAAATGGGCCTGTTCGTAGAGCTTGAAGCTCCGGTGTGCTGGATAGGGCACGGAGCTAACGAAAATTGGCAGAAGTTGCGCTATGACGATCCTCAGTATTATGATTATGTGTTGCAGGCCAATATGGAGACCGTGCATTTCTATCGTAATCATCCGTCTGTCATCATGTGGTCGATGGCTAATGAGTCATACTGGAATAAAGAGTTTGCCCAGATTTCGGAATATATGAAGAAAGCCGACCCTTCACGCCCGTATTCGTTCCACGACCAGGCTTATGGCGGATTCAACAATCAGGGCAGCGACACACCTATTGCCAATATCCACTATCCCGGCCCTAATGGATATAAGACGGTAGCCCAGCAAGACCGCCCCATGACTTACGGAGAGTTCTGTCATCTGAATGTTTACAACCGTAGCGAACTCGTCACTGACCCCGGAATCAGAAGTGACTGGGCCCTTGCTCTGCAACCTATGTGGGAAAACATGTATGTTACGGATGCCGTGCTCGGAGGTTCGATATGGTCGGGTATTGATGATATTTTCCAGCTTCCTGACGGAAATGCCGTAGGCTATGGAGCCTGGGGCCCTATTGACGGATGGCGCCGACCTAAACCGGAGTATTGGGATATGAAGAAGATTTTCACGCCGGTGAAACTTGGCACGAAGAGTCTTGACCCGAACAAGCCTTTTGTCATTGACCTGGAAAACCGATATACGTTCACAAACCTCGATGAAGTAGACATACAGTGGTCTTTCGGCCCGGAAAATGGTAAGGTTGTTTATAGTCTCGCTCCCGGACATAAGGGTCAATTCACTATCCCGGTAGATGACCGTAGGAGCTCCGGCCAGCTGTCGATTAAGTTTGTGGATCCAAGGGGTTTTGTCGCTGACGAGTATCTTATACCCGTAGGCGAGCAGACGCTCAATCGGCTTCCTGCTCAGGCGAGTGAGAAGACCCGTCTGAAAAAAGGGAAACAAGTATTTGAAATACGTGGCAAGAACTTCAACTGCAAGATAAGTGCTGTGACCGGCGCCATATTGTCGATGGTAAAGGACGGACATACCGTGTTGGCAGGCGGCCCGTGGCTGATGGCGTTGCCCCTTACCGGGGGTGGATGCTACCCCAACCATAACGCAAATACTCCGGTGTTCAATGACACTTGTCATGAGTGGCAGGCGGTGTCGGTCGAGGCTAAAACCGAAGGCGATGATGTAAGAGTGATTGTCAAGGGCAGTTATAATGAATTTGAAGGTGAATATTCAATGCTTGTCAACGCCAACGGAGAGATTCGTGTCGACTATGATTTCACAAGCAAGACCGATGTCAATCCCCGTCAGGTAGGCCTTGTGTTTGCGACAGCGAAAGGATACGACACCACATTCTGGCGCAGAGATGGAATATGGAGCGTATATCCCGATGACCATATAAGCCGTCCTGTCGGAAAGGCCAGCAGTCATTATGCTGAGGTGCCGGCAGTAGAGAATCCTCGTGTGGCTCCTGCATGGTCATGGAGCCATGATTCAAACGAGCTTGGAAGCAACGATTTCAGAGCCACCCGTCGTAATATCTGGTTCGCAGGATTGGAAAACGAATCCGGTGCCGGCAAAGTCACGGCAGTATCCGACGGTAATCAGCACTGGCGTTCCTGGCGTGAGGGAGACTCAACCCGGTTCCTTGTGGCCGACTTTGTCACAGCCGGAGATGAACTCTTTTTGGCAGGGCACTATGCTCCTTATCGTAATCCCATTAAAACCGGAGATAAGGTGAGCGGCTCGGTGACACTAAGAATTGAATGACCGGCGCGACAATGCACTGTCATTACGTCAAGCAGTAATAGCATTTCAATGCCTTTAAATCTACCACCATGACTTCATTTGAGACAATAGACTATGCGATCATCTTTGCATATGCAATTATGATTATGACCATGGGATTGCGCTTCGGCAGAAGTAAAAAAGGAGTTCAAAAAGACTCCAAAGATTATTTCCTTGCCGGCAACAGTCTTGCATGGTGGGCGATCGGCGCATCGATCATAGCCTCCAATATCTCTGCCGAGCAATTCATAGGCATGTCGGGCTCCGGTTTTGCAATAGGTCTCGGAATAGCGTCGTATGAGTTCATTGCAGCGGCGTCACTTATAGTTGTTGCGGTGTTCTTTCTTCCTGTCTTTCTTAAAGAGAAAATCTATACTATGCCGCAGTTTCTGGAGTTGCGCTATGGTAAGACTGTAAGGATGATGATGGCGTTCTTCTGGCTGCTCGTCTTCATATTCATCAATCTCACGTCGATTATCTATCTTGGCGCCCTCGCCATAAACAAGATTGTAGGACTACCCATTGTGTGGAGTATCATAGGCTTAGCGCTCTTTGCAGGCATTTATGCCGTGTATGGTGGCTTAAAGGCTGTGGCTCTGACAGACATAGTCCAGGTCATATTCCTGATAGGCGGTGGCATACTGACCACATGGTTTGCACTTGACTATTTTGCGGCCGGTGAAGGTCCTTTTGCCGGTTTTGTAAAGCTTCTGTCCGTTGCTCCTGAGAAGTTTGACATGATTCTCGACCGTTCAGATCCCAACTATGAATATCTGCCGGGAGTAGGTGTGATTGTGGGAGGTCTATGGATAAGCGCGCTATATTATTTCGGATGTAACCAGTATATCATCCAGCGTGCGCTTGCGGGCAAGAGTATACGTGAGGCACAGCTGGGGCTGGTATTTGCCGGTCTGCTGAAACTCATCCTGCCACTAATAGTGGTTATACCCGGTATTGTGGCCTTTGCACTCGATGCACCCATCGACAAACCTGATGAAGCCTATCCATGGCTTATGCACAATTTTATTCCATCAGGTGTCAAGGGTGTGGCATTTGCCGCTTTGGCTGCCGCTGTCATAAGTTCTCTGGCCTCGATGGTCAACAGTATCTCTACAATATTCACGATGGACATATACAGGACAATAAGGAAGGGTGAGGCAGACGAACGCAGTCTTGTGAAGGTGGGACGTATTGTCGGTGGCCTGAGCCTCTTTATCGCGGTAACCATCACTCCGTTGCTGTCGAATCTCGAACAGGTGTTCCAGTTTATTCAGGAATTTACAGGCTTTGTCAGCCCGGGTGCTTTGGCCATATTCGTCATGGGCTTTTATTGGAAACGTTCAGAAGAACACGGAGCTATCGCCGCCGCAATCGGGACCTTTGTCGTTTCGATAATAATGAAGATATGGGTGCCTGAGGTGGGCTTTATCGACCGTATGGCTTATACATTCCTGATCTGCGTGGTGCTGATAGTAATTTTCGGGTTGTGCTTCAAGAGAAATCCCGGCGCTCGCCACATAGAAATTGAGCGAAGGATGTTTGAGACATCAAGACTGTTTAAACTGCTCAGTCTTGTGATTGTGCTCATTCTTGTGATGATATACTCATTCTTTTGGTAAAATATAATATAAAAACTATATATGGATACAATATTGGAACGTATCGCCACGGCGGTCGAAAACGGAAAGATAAATAAAAATATCCCTCCGAGAATAATGCCCGGAGAGCCCGGCACTGATGAACTGACCCGACAGGCACTTGAAAACGGCATAAGTGCCGATGATATTCTCACTAACGGACTGATTCTTGGAATGGAACGTATAGGCGTCAAATTCAAGGTCAACAAAGTATTTGTTCCGCAGGTACTGATGAGCGCCAAGGCTATGGCTATGGGTATGCGCCATCTTAAAGCTAAATTCTCGGAATCCGGCGGTATGAAGAGTCCGGGCACATTCATAATCGGAACCGTGGAAGGAGACCTTCATGATATAGGAAAAAATCTGGTCACGATGATGGTGGAAGGCAACGGCTATAAGGTGATTGACCTGGGAGTTGATGTCAAGGCCGATAGGTTTGTTGATGCACTTCGTGAAAACCCCGGTGCATTCGTGGGCATGTCGGCATTGCTCACCACTACGATGCCCCACATGGAGACTGTAAACCGTATGCTTAAAGAGGTAGACCCTAATGTCAAGACCTTTGTCGGTGGCGCCCCTGTGACTGCCGATTTTGCAAAGCAAATCAAGGCCGACTATTATACCGACGGTCCACAGGAACTTGTGGAAATACTTAATTCCTTAACAGCTTGCTAACTATGGTTACCTGGCTACAAAACATACTCGACAACAAAAAGACGTTGGCGATTCCGGTAATGACCCATCCCGGAATAGAAGCCACAGGCCACACAGTGGAAGAAGCCGTCAAAAACGGCAGCGTGCATTATGAGGCATTGAAATATCTGGCCGACAGATATGACTCAGCCGCATGTTGCACCATCATGGATCTCACCGTGGAAGCGGAGGCTTTTGGAGCAACGGTGGAATTTCAACGCGATGACATACCCCATGTCATCGGCCGACTGGTTAAGGATGCCGGGTCGGTTGACCGTCTTGAAGTGCCGACGCTTGAATCCGGCAGGCTCCCCGAGTTCCTGAAAGCATCGCGTCTGGCTGTACAGAATATAAAAGATCGTCCTATTATAGCAGGATGCATCGGACCGTTCACACTTGCCGGCCGTCTGTACGACATATCCGAGATTATGACGGATATTTATCTCGAACCGGATGTAATAGAGCGTCTGCTCAATAAGTGCGCCGACTTTATCTATCAGTACTGCAAAGCATTGAAAGAGATAGGCGTAGATGGTGTCCTCATGGCTGAACCGGCGGCCGGCCTGCTGTCGAATGAAGATTGCGTTATGTGGTCGTCGTCATATATCAAATCCATAGCCGATAAGTTGCAGGACAATGGTTTTGCCATTATAAACCACGATTGTGGCAACAAGGGTCAATGTACTCAGGCCATGATTGAGAGTGGTGCGGCAAGTCTTCATTTCGGCAATGCTATCGATATGGAACGTACTCTTGCTGAATGTCCGTCGGATATGATTGTCATGGGCAATATAGATCCTGTCGGCATCATGAAGCAATCGACAGCTGAAAGAGTCAAGGAGGTGACTCTTGACCTTCTTAATCGTGTTGCCGGTCATCCTAACTTTGTGCTTTCTACGGGATGCGATCTGCCGCCACATACTCCCTTAGAGAATATAGACGCTTTTTTTGAAGCATTGTCGGAGTATAACGGCGCATCCCCGAGTTGACTTAAATAGTTAGGTCTGGCTTGTTCAGGGAATGATGATATACCGATAGGTATAATAATAGATGATAGGTTAGATAGGTAATCAATGGTTACGTGCAATGCCATGAAAATCCATGAGGTGAATTTCAATCTCAGTTTCGATTCAAGTGAAGCCATCAGAGTTCTTAAACCCTCTGATGCGATGCTTGACGAGTGTCGTGCCGTTTCGACATTGTTGAACGGTACGATGAGAGGCAAATCACTCATTGCCCTTTACAACGATATGGAAGTCGGTGAGACTTCCATATCGTTGGGAGGCAAATGTTTTGAATGTGGGTCAAGAATTGCCGGCGCGCTTAAAGGAGCTGTATCTGCCGCGGTATTTGTAGCAACCCTCGGTGACAAAGTTACGGAGTGCTACAACAGATTGCAGGACAGTTATGATTACCTTATGGCATATTGGCTTGATCAGCTGGCAAATGTGGCTGTTGACAGGATGCTAAACCATATCAGAACCGGGATTTCGGAGATGGCGGCACAATCGGGAATGTCTATAACCTCTAACTGGGGGCCCGGATATTGCCGGTGGCCGCTTTCAGATCAATGTCAATTTATTAGTCTCATCCCGGGAGCAGAAAAACTCGTTTCGCTGACAGATTCGATGTTGATGTTGCCTATGAAGTCGTTGGCCGGAGTGATTGGAATCGGATATGATGTAAAGTATCATGTTAGCGGTTGCTCGGATTGTGGTCTTGATTATTGTTTTTATAGGAATCAGTGCAGATGAAATACCATAAACTCACATTGTATCCTGATTGCAAAACCATTAGTGTCGCACACGGTACACTTTTGTCTGATATTCTCTCTGAATATAATCTTCAGATGCCATGCGCGGGCAGGGGCGTATGCGGCAACTGTAAGGTGCGTGTGATAAAAGGTACTGTTGCGAAAAACCGGCGACATAAAGCTGTCATTGAGCGGAAGCATCTTGATGACTCGTGGTATCTGGCTTGTATGAGTAGGATTGAAGATGATATTGTGATAGAATTGCCCTCTAATGATATGCTGATCAATCCGGGTGTTACTAATCCGATTGCTCCATGCATTGAAAGTCGACATCCGGCAGGGATAGCTGTTGATTTAGGTTCCACAACTATCGTTGCGCAGCTCATTGACCTTTCCACACAGCAGGTGATTGCTTCGTCGGAGGGCATAAATCCCCAGACTTCGGCCGGTGCTGATATAATATCGCGTATAGCATTCGCAATGAAATCACCATCACATGCCCAGTCGCTCACGGATATGACAAGGAAGTGCATAAGCGACCACATCTACCGTCTGCTTCATAATCATATCCATGTCGGAAATATTACTGGTGTGATAATTGCAGGGAATACTGCGATGCACCACTTTTTTGCCGGGCTTAATGTGGAGCGGCTGTCTTGTGCTCCTTTTTGTTCGTTGACCAACGGTTCCTATTCTTATTCAGCTTCGCAGCTTGGTTGGGATATGTTGCAGGAATCCTGTAAAGTGGAATTGCTCCCTAATATCAGTCATTTTGTAGGGAGTGATATTCTGTGTGGCATTCAGGCCTGTGGTATCGCTGACAGTGACGAATGGCAGATGCTGATAGATCTTGGCACGAACGGAGAGATAGCATTAGGTTGCCGCGACAGTATTTTCTGCACCTCCACGGCTGCCGGCCCCGCATTTGAGGGTCTTAACATATCATGTGGGATGAGGGCCTCGGCCGGCGCGGTGTATGCAATAGAGCATGAAGATGAAGGGCCTAAGCTTCTGACGGTTGCGGGTGACAAGCCGCGAGGCTTTTGTGGCAGTGGTCTGATCGAAGCGATAGAGTATCTATTGTCGTCAGCAAAAATTGATTTCACGGGAGCTTTTATCGATTCTGAGACTGAGTTATATTCGTTTGCCCCTGATGTGTATATCAGCATTCAGGATATTAGAGAATTTCAGCTTGCCAAAGCAGCCTTGTCGGCAGGTGTGGAATTATTGCTTAAAGAAGCGGGGATAGAGCCGTCGCGTTTAAAGACGATTTATCTCACCGGAGGTATGGGCTATCACATCAATCTCGCCAAAATGCAAGCATTAGGACTGTTTAAAAATTTTGAAATAGGACAGTTCTGCAAAATCGTTAATTCTTCTCTATCCGGTGCTTGTGCCAATCTCAGGCACACCGAGAGAAATCGGATTCCGGAGATATTGAACCGTATTAAGTTTTGCGCTCTTGAATCAGATATTAATTTTCAGGAAATATTTTGTCGAGAAATGTTTTTTTCTTCTATCACATAAAAAACCAATATCAATCCATAAATATTAAACAATTTACAGATGCGAATACTATTATCTGTCATAGGTGCAACTGCTATTGCATTTCAGGCCTTAATATCCTGTACGGGTTCAAGGAATCTGCAAGTGCATGCCGGTGAAAGTGATCTTGTGTTCGATTCGCTGGCCACGCGTTGGGATGAGGCTGTGCCACTTGGAAACGCTACTGTGGGAGCGTTGGTGTGGCGTAATGGCGACCGCCTGCGTATGTCGCTTGATCGTACAGATCTGTGGGATCTTCGCGCGTCGGACTCGCTGAGCGGACCCAATTACAGTTTTGAATGGGTTAAGGAGCACATTCGCCGTGGCGACTATTCTCCTGTCCAGAAGAAAATGGATTTACCCTATGACATAGAGGCTGCGCCGTCGAAGATTCCCGGGGCGGCTCTGGAATTTGACATAGCCGCACTCGGCAAGCCGCGGAGCGTAAGGCTATCGCTTGCCGATGCCGCCTGCGAGGTAATCTGGCCCTCGGGCGTGAGGCTCGTCACATTTGTCCATGCCGGAGCGCCGGTGGGGTGGTACGAGTTTACCAACTTGCCCGACTCGGTGCTGCCAGCCCCGGTCATAGTGGCTCCTGTCTACTCCGTGCCTAACGACAGTAGAGGCACCGACCAGTCGGGCGCGGCTTTGGGGCGGCTGGGCTATGAGCAAGGCACCATAGAGCGCCTTGACGACGGTGTGGAACTCTATCACCAGCCTGGCTGGAGCAACTTTGCTTATGATGTGGCGTCGGCTTCAGAACGGCACGGGTCGACGCTTCGCGGCGTATGGAGTGTTACGTCGACATTCACTGATAATAACGCTGTCGATGAGGTGCGTAAGGCTCTGGAACGCGGTATGGAGGCTGATTTTCGCTCACATCTTGACTATTGGAATGCTTTTAATACGGCATCGTCGGTGCGTCTGCCGGATTCGTTGCTGCAAAAGCAGTATGACAACGAGATGTACAAGCTCGGAAGCGCATCCCGTGCCGATTCCTATCCCATATCGCTTCAGGCCGTATGGACGGCCGACAACGGTTATCTCCCCCCGTGGAAAGGAGATTATCATCATGACCTCAATACACAGCTGAGCTACTGGCCTGTCTATGCCGGCAATCATCTTGAAGAAGGTCTGGGCTATCTTAACACGCTTTGGAAACAGCGCGATGTGTATAAGAAATATACCCGTGAATATTTTGGCAAAGAAGGCATGAATGTGCCGGGTGTGGTCACTCTCACCGGAGAGCCGATGGGTGGCTGGATACAGTATAGCATGTCGCAGGTGTGCGGCGCGTGGCTTGCACAGCATTTCCACAAGCACTGGCGTTACAGCGGCGACAATGAGTTCCTGCGCTCACGGGCTTATCCGTTTACCCGTGATGTTGCTGTCTTTCTTGAACAGCAGACCGAGGTCGCTCCCGACGGAATACGCAGACTGGAATTCAGTTCAAGCCCAGAGATAAATGACAACGACATTACTGCATGGTTCAAGGATATGACCAACTACGACTTGTCGTTGACGCGCTATCTGTTTGGCATTGCTGCTGAGATGGCCGACAGTTTAGGACTTTCCGATGACAGCCGCCGTTGGCGCGCCGACCTTGCCCAGTTGCCGCAGCTTGATCTTGGTGATGACGGTTCGCTGACATTCGCCCCCGGTTATCCCTATAATGTGTCGCATCGCCACTTCTCGCATGCCATGGCTATTCATCCGCTCGGGCTTATAGACCGGAGTCACGGCCCTGAAGAGGCCGCAATAATCGAGGCGACAATAGCTCGTCTTGACTCAATCGGCCCTGACTACTGGACCGGATACTCCTATGCGTGGCTCGGTAACATGAAGGCCCGTAATGCCGACGGCGATGGCGCAGCCAAGGCCTTGTCGACATTCGCACGCGCTTTTTGTCTGCCAAATACATTTCACGTCAACGGCGACCAGACGGCCTCGGGTTTATCACGGTTCACTTACCGCCCTTTCACGCTCGAAGGAAATTTTGCTTTTGCGTCAGGCATACAGGAGATGCTGTTGCAGAGCCATACAGGTGTCATAAGTCTCTTTCCGGCCATACCTTCCGACTGGACTGATGTAGGCTTCACCCGACTTCGTGCAGAGGGAGCCGTGCTGGTCAGCGCAGATATTAAGAACGGACAGCTCGCTGATGTCCGTATGTTAGGAGAGCGGGGTGGCAGATTCAAAGTTGCGTTCCGTGGCGATACGCTTACCGTAGATCTCCCTGCGGGAAAGTGGACATCTGTGAGATTTTGAGTCAGACAATGGGTGAATATAACGGGAATAGCTCCTATGGTATACTGAGCTGAGAGTATTTCTTTTTGAAGAATTAAATTATCCAATCATGAACATAAGAAACTTTATTGCCGGAGTGATTACGCTTATCGTGGCGCTGGGCTACGGAGTGACCGAGTGTGCAGCATATGCACCATACGAATCATATGCCGTTCACAGTCGTATAATTCCCACTACGGTGACGGGTGTGAAGCGCCACACCATTGACCTGAACGGCAAGTGGGATTTTAGATTCTCGCCTTCGTCGAAGTGGACAAAAATCAATGTTCCGGGCGAAATCGCCATGCAGGGTTACGGTGTGCAACATGACGAGGCGGTGACTTATCGACGCTCCGTGGACATTCCCAAGGATTTCGCAGGGCACAAGATAATATTACGATTTGATGGCACATACAGCTACGCTACTCTTGTCGTCAACGGCAAGACCGTGCGCGAACACCGCGGTGGTTTCAGTCGCTGGGAGACTGATATTACCCGCTTTGTACACCCGGGCAAAAAGAACGTTATAGAATTGAGCCTGATTGATCCGGTCGAGGAAATATCGTATGCATCGGGCTATGCTCATCATCCTGTATGCGGCATATTGCGCGATGTTACAATGTATGCGGTTCCCGTTGACTATATCAGCAATCTTCATGTTGAGACGTCGCTTGACTCCGTTTACCGCGATGCAGATTTGAAAATCGGTTTTGATTATGAAGGTGAGCCGCAGGCCCAACTGGCTGTCTCTCTTCTGTCACCACAGGGTCTCAAAGTGGCTCGGAAGGTAATCAGTCTTGACAATGGATTGAATCATCTCACGCTTCATGTAGCAAATCCTGCGAAGTGGGACGCCGAGCATCCCAATCTTTACCGGCTGGTGCTTGATCTGATAAAATCCGGCAAGACAGAAGCCTCTATGACAAAGCAGATAGGTTTCCGTGAGATAAGAATCGACAACGACCGGATGCTGGTCAACGGCAAGCCTGTGAAACTGCGCGGAGCTTGCCGCCACGACATCCATCCCGAGCTCGGACGCGCCACAACGCGTGAAATAGACAGTATTGACGCCGTGCTCTTCAAGGAGGCCAATATGAATTTTGTACGTACATCACATTATCCTCCTACGGAGCGTTTCCTTGAATTTTGCGATCGCTATGGCATATATGTGGAGTGTGAGGCTGCCGCATGTTTTGTCGATACTTACCGGCAGAAGAATTATGCGCCGGGTGCCTCTCAGAACGATTCGACGTTTACGGCCCAATATCTCGGACAACTCGAGGAGATGGTCAAGTCGTTTCAGCCTCATCCGTCAATCCTCTTCTGGAGCATCGGCAATGAAAGTCTCTATGGGACCAACTTCCAACTCAGCCATGACTTCTTGAGAGATTATGATGCTTCCCGTCCGATAATTTTCAGCTATCCCGGCTCGCAGCCGGCCGATACTAAACCGATATATGATTTGCTGAGCATGCACTATCAGGATGTGAACGGCAATCTGTGGCAATGGGGCAAGCATACGTCAGGATTTCAGGGTGAAGGCATCCCCGCCCTGTTCGATGAGTGGGCTCACCCCGCATGTTATACTTATGCTACTCTTCGTGAAGACCCTAATATACGTGAGTTCTGGGGCAAGTCGCTCGATATGATGTGGAATGGTGTCTACAATGCTCCCGGTGCGCTTGGTGGAGCCATCTGGGGATATGTCGACGAAGTGTTTCACCTGCCCAGACCCCGATATGGTACCGACTATTGGAAGGAATTTGCACATACGGCAAAGCCTGATGGTTTCCGTGGGGATTGCGTTGGCTACGGTGACTGGGGTATAGTGGATATATGGCGCCGTCCTAAACCTGAGTTCTGGGCCACCAAGAAGGCCTATTCGCCCATACGCATAGAGAATCAACGGATTATTCATCCCATAGCGGGACTACCGTTGCAGCTCACGGTGTTCAATCGTTTCGACCACACCAATCTCAGTGAGGTAAAGTCGCAGGCCCGCTATAAGGGGCGCACTATTCCCCTGACAATGCCTGCGGCCGCCCCTCATCAGAAAGCAATCCTTCATATACCTCCGATTGACTATCAGTCAGGTGATTCACTGTTCATTGAGTTCATGGATTGCCGGGAGGCTATCATCGACAGCTATCTGTTTACGATTGGCGACCGTACAATCGATTATCCCGACGGACTGAATGCCTCAAAATCCCTGTCGGTCACCGAGGGTGCTGACGGAATCACGATACATGGCGATGGGTTTGCAGTGCCGTTCGACCACGTCACCGGCTTGATTTCCGGCGCCGAGGTCGATGGTGTCAAAGTGATTGAAAAGGGGCCGTATCTCAATGCCTACGTCAACTTCAATCATCTTACCGGAGCTGAGGTCAGGAAGATGGCCGATCATATAGAAATAAATCCTGCCGATTGGGTCAAGGAGTCGCTCTCATGGAATAAAGCAGGCAAAAATATCCTTGTTAACATCACCGGCTCATATAACGACATTCAGGTACAATACGCAATCTCGGTGAGTCCAAACGGAAACATCAATGTTGATTACACTGTCGATGGACTCCCCGACGGGTATCTGCGTGAGACGGGCCTTGCGTTTATTCTGCCTGACACTTATCGTACTCTCTCATGGGATCGGGCAGGATATTGGGATAATTATCCCGAGGGCTCCATGTCGGGCAATACAGGTTCGGTAGATCTGTTCAATTCCTATGTGCCCGCTTATGGCATGCGTCCCGAGCAGGAGTGGGCTCGCGATACGCATGACTATTACTATTGGTCTGACCGCGGCGCTCCATGCGACAGGCCGCTCACTATGGCCGCTAAAGCGATGAAAGAGAATGTAAACTGGTACACACTAAGCCAGGGGCAAGACAAGCCATCGATATCCGTCATATCGCCTGATGCAGAAGTAGCATGCCGCCTCTCGCATGATGAAGAAGGAGTATTGTCGCTCTATGCCGACAATCGCTGGGACTATCCCGAGATAGCATGGGGCAACTACTGCAAAGCGCTCCCGTCGTTACCCTGCTATGGTCAGATTCGCCTCGTCCTGAGTAGGTGAAAACACATAAGGCTGTCTGAGAAACTGTTTGACTTTTATTCAATAAAATTTGAACAGTTTCTCAGCGCCTTATTCAACCGAGAGGTAGATAAAGCGCGTCCACCTTAATCTCGTCCGCAATATCGTCGGGCGCTATGATGCGGCAGGGCAGGGCGGAAAAAGTTAGCGCCGGAGGCTGATGCCTTCGGCGCTTTACTGGTGGCGGGGGCAGGACTCGAACCTACGACCTTTGGGTTATGAGCCCAACGAGCTACCACTGCTCCACCCCGCGATGTTTCGTTTGTGAGTGCAAAGGTACGACCTTTTTTCTGCGCTGCCAAATATTGCAGCTCTTTTATTAGTTAAATAAGGTTAAGCGAGCTTTGGACGGCCTGTTATCTTCATATTATAGGTATATTTGCAGCTTAAATCAAAAATTTTCACATCTCCCTCTAACTTTAATTATCGCTTAACAACGATGAACCACCGCATAAAGCTTATGATGCTCCCCTTGGGCGCGGCCGCGGCTATCGGCACAGGATGCTCCGGCAACAAGGCGCTCTCATATCCTGAGGCACCGTCGGACAACACTGTCGACGTGTATTTCGGCACCGAAGTGGCCGACCCTTACCGTCCGCTCGAAAACGACACGGCCGAAGCCACCCTCGAATGGGTCAAGGCCGAAAACGCCGTGACGCGCAAATATATGTCGCAGATACCTTTCCGCGACAGCCTCAGCCGACGGTTGACACAGCTCTTCGACTATCCGCGTGTGGGCGTGCCCGAACGTGCCGCCGACGGACGCTATTACTATTATGCCAACTCGGGCCTCCAGAACCAGTCGGTAATCTACCGCACCGATTCGGTGGGTCGCCAGGGGGAGGTGTTTCTCGATCCCAACACTCTCAGCGACAACGGCACCGTGGCGCTCTCGGGCCTGTTCAGATCGAATGTGGGCAAGGGCCGCTACACAGGCTACACCATATCGCGCAACGGCTCCGACTGGGAAGAGATATACGTGATGGATACCGACTCGCGCGAGCTGCTGCCCGACCATATCGAGTGGGCCAAGTTCTCGGAGCCGCACTGGCTCGGCGAGGGCTTCCTTTACAGCGCCTATCCGCGTCCTGAGGAGGGTAAGGAGTACAGCAACGCCAACGAGAACCACCAGGTGTATTACCATAAGTTCGGTACCCCGCAGAGCGCCGATGCGCTCATATACGAGAATCCCTCCAAGCCGCTCCACTTCCACACCTCATGGGTGCCTGACTCGGAAGAGTATATCTTCATCCTCGGAGCGGGTGAGGGCAACGGTAACTCGGTGATATTCCGTCGCGCCGACGGCAAGCCCGACGCCTGGACCGTCATGGAGCCCTCGCAGGACTACGAGATAACTCCCGTCGACGTGGTCGACGGCAAAATTCTCTTCATCACCGACTACAACGCGCCCAACAAGCGCCTCATGGCTGCTGACCCGAAAAAGCCGGCCAAGGAGAATTGGACCGAAGTTATACCAGAAGGAGAGGGCGTGCTCACCGCCGTCGACCTTACCGGAAGTGACAAAATGATTGTGAGCTATGAGCAGGACGCGTCGGGCCGCGCTTATGTCTACGACCGCAAGGGCAACCGCCTTGGTGCCGTCGAGTTTCCGACATTCGGCACCGCCTATTTCAGCACCGACAAGGGCAGCGACGAGGTATATTACTCTTTCACGTCGTTTACCTACCCCTCGGCGGTGTACAGTTTCGATACTGCCACCGGCGCAAGCACGCTTGTGAGCGAGCCGACAATCAAGGGCGTCGACCTCGACAACTATGTGACCGAGCAGGTGTTCTACCCCTCGGCCGACGGCACGAAGATACCGATGTTTCTCACTTATAAGAAAGGCATCGAGCGCAACGGCAAGAACCCCGTCTATCTCTACGGCTACGGCGGTTTCAATGTAAGCCTGCCTCCCGGTTTCAGCAGCCAGCGACTGGTGTGGCTCGAAAACGGCGGCATATACGCCCAGGCTAATCTGCGCGGCGGCTCAGAGTATGGCGAGGCATGGCATCAGGCCGGAACGAAGATGAATAAGCTCAACGTGTTCAACGACTTTATCGCCGCTGCCGAATATCTCATCGGCGAGGGCTATACTTCGCCCGACTATCTCGCTATTGAGGGAGCGTCGAACGGCGGTCTGCTCGTGGGTGCGACAGTCAACCTCCGCCCCGACCTCTTCAAGGTGGCGCTTCCCGGTGTGGGCGTCATGGATATGATGCGCTACCACCTCTTCACCATAGGCTGGAACTGGGCCAACGACTACGGCACCTCGGCCGACTCCAAGGAAATGGCCGACTATCTCCTCGGCTACTCGCCTCTCCACACTATCCGCAACGACGGCACTCCCTATCCTGCAATTCTGGTCACCACGGCCGACCACGATGACCGCGTGGTGCCGGCCCACTCGTTCAAGTATGCCGCCACGCTTCAAGCCGCCGATACCGGCGACGCCCCCAAACTCATCAGCATACAATCCGATGCTGGTCACGGCGCGGGTAAACCCGTTAGCAAGCTTATCGGCGAACTTGCTGACCGCTATGCGTTCATCTTCTATAACATGGGCATCGACCCCACTAAATAACCGGCCTTGACTATCCGTAAGCTAAACATACCCGTCATGGCGGCGTTTGCCGCCATGACGCTAATGCAGAGTTGCTTTACCGGAGTGGAGTCGACGCCGCGTATCAGCGAGCGCGACCTGCGTCGTGTGCAGCATGCCGAGCGCCCCGAGGAGAGCTTTCTCGCCGACATACTGCCCGAGCCCCCGGCACAGTGGCGTCAGGGCAAGGCGTGGAAAGTGATTGATCCGCGGTCGGAGCGCCTTTTTGGAGCCGACCTCTCCAACGCGGTGATAACCTACGCCGGCGTCGACGAGGCAACCTCTATCACCGGACACCCCGAGGCTATATTGCGCTTCGACTCCCCGGCAGGCCGTGTGAGCTACCGCACCGACATATCGGCCGACTCGCTGTCGCGCCGCGCATCGTTTACCATTCCATACACGGTAGAGCAGGTGACCGTCGACTCGGTGAGGAGCCGCCTCAAAGGGCGCGACGTATTTGTCATCACCTCGGTGTGGAATGATTTGGCCGGCCAGTCGTTGCGCGGCATCAAGAATATCTCTGTAAAGATTGAGGACGTGGCGGCCGGCGACGGCATCTATCCGTTGCGGCTGCTGCTATCTTACGAACCCTCCGACAAATTTCTCGTCAACCCCGGCACGACCCTGAAAGACAAGGGCGAACGGCGTTACTTCACGCTTCCGATGTCGTCGCCCGGCGCCGACATCGGAAGCTCGATGCGCACCTTTGCCGACATATTCAGCTTTACCGACCCGCGCCTGCGCTATCCTAAAATCGAGGATGCGGCCTGGGCCAATATACAGGCCGGCCGCGTGGTGCCGGGCATGACGCGCGACGAGTGCCGCCTGTCGATAGGCTCGCCAGCTGAGATATCGCGCAATCCCGGCTACAACGCCCTGTATGAATCATGGACCTACCCCGACGGCATACGCCTGATATTTGTCGACGGCATATTGTCGCGCACGTTACGATGAGCAGCGCACGACTCACCTTTCTCGGCACCGGCACCTCGTCGGGTGTGCCGCAGTTGCGCTGCGAGTGCTCCGTGTGCCTCTCTGTCGACCCTCGCGACCGTCGACGGCGGTCGTCGGCTATCCTTGACGTTGCCGGCGGCCCGTCGATACTGATCGATGCCGGCCCCGACCTGCACCCTCAGCTCCTCGCCGCCGGCTCGCCCCGGATTGACGCCTGTCTCATCACCCACAGCCATTACGACCACGTGGGCGGTCTTGATGACCTGCGCCCCTACTGCTGCGGGTTGCCCGACGGCTTCCCGCTGGTGTGTGCCCCCGACGTCGAGGCCGATTTGCGCGCACGCATTCCCTACTGCTTCCGCGAGGTGGCGTCGCCGCGCGTGCCCCGCTTCGCCGTCGTCCGCGCCATGCCGTTTGAGACGGTGTCGGTGGGGGGCGTCGACGTGATGCCTCTGCCGATAAGCCATGGCGGCCCGCGCCCCATTCTCGGCTTCCGCATAGGCCGCTTCGGCTATGTCACCGACTGCAAGGATATGCCTCCCGAGACCGTCGAAGCCCTCTGCGGGCTCGACACCCTTGTGATAAACGCTCTCCGCCACACGCTACATCCAACGCACATGAACCTTAAACAGGCACTTGACGTTATACGGAAAACGGCTCCCCGAAAAGCCATCATCACCCACATGAGCCACGGCATCGGCCTCCATGCCGAGACGTCGCGTCTGCTCCCCGACGGTGTGGTGCTCGGTTTCGACGGGATGACCGTCGAAACATCCGTATAAATATCAACCCGCCTCATAATGAAAGTCACATATCTCGACAACAGCGGTTTTGTCATCACCACCGACAAGGTGATAATGGTGTTTGACTACTACCGCGACCCGTCACACTCGCTCAACCACATCCTCGGCAATATGCCCGAGACACCCGTAGTGTTCTTTGCATCACACCGTCATCCCGACCACTACAATCCCGACATCTACGAGATTGCACAGAATCACCGCCGCGTGTATGTGTTGAGCAACGACATCCCCGCTATGAAAGTGCCCTCGACACTCGAAGTGCAGGGCATGAGCAAAGGCGACTATGTAGAGAACCTCCCCGGTGGTCTTAGCGTCAGGGCCTATGGCTCGACCGACGAAGGCGTCAGCTACCTCGTCACGCTCCCCGACGGCCGCAAGATTTTCCACGGCGGTGACCTCAACAACTGGCACTGGCAGGACGAGTCGACTTTCAAGGAAGTCGAAGCAGCCAACGTGGCTTTCACCAAGATTCTCAACCGTATCGCTGAGGACAATGCCGAAATCTTCCTCGCCATGATGGCCGTCGACCCGCGTCAGGGCAGCGACTTTGCCCGCGGCGCCCGCCAGTTCCTCGACCGTGTCAAGGTCGACAATTTCATCCCGATGCACTTCAACGGCCGCTCCGACGAAGCATGTCAGTTTGCCGACTACGCCTCAGCCGCCGGTCACAGCTACTGCCTCGCCTCTCCCGGCCACAGCCTCGACCTGAAATAATCTCGTCTCCGGCACACATAGTAGAACTTCACTAAATATAAAGCGCCCCCGCGCCGTCCGTACAGGCAACCTTCTTGGGTCCGGTTTGCCACGGAGCGCGGGGGCGTTTTCTGCGCTGTCTCCTGACTCAGAGTTTTGCGCTTAGATTTGGAATCTTCGCGGAGTGATGCGCCTGACTCGTGGTACAGGTCGGCGTATCACTTCGCAAAAATCATGTTAGTCAGCCGGTAATGGTCACGGATTTAATATCCGGTGTAGGTGTGGGGGGTGAGGCGGCGAAGCTCTTCTTTTACCGAGGGCGACACTTCGAGGGTGTCGATGAATGCGGAGATAGACTCGGCGGTGACGCCTGTGTTGACACGGGTGAGCGCTTTGAGTGCTTCGTAAGGGTTGGGGTAGCCTTCGCGGCGGAGGATGGTCTGGATTCCTTCGGCGACAACGCTCCACATGTTGTCGAGGTCGGCCGATATGGCGTCCTCGTTAAGTATGAGTTTATTGAGGCCTTTGAGTGTTGATGCGCATGCGATGAGGATGTGTGCCAGTGGCACGCCTACGTTGCGGAGCACGGTGGAGTCGGTGAGGTCGCGTTGGAGTCGGCTTATAGGGAGCTTTCCGGCGAGGTGGTTGAGGATTGCGTTGGCGATGCCGAGGTTGCCTTCGGAATTCTCGAAGTCGATGGGGTTGACCTTGTGGGGCATTGCCGACGAGCCTACTTCGCCAGCTTTGATTCGCTGCTTGAAGTAGTCCATCGAGATGTACTGCCAGATGTCGCGGTCGAGGTCTATGAGTATGGTGTCGATGCGTTCGAGGCCCTGGAATATGGCGGCGAAGTTGTCGTAGTTGGAAATCTGTGTGGTCCACTCTTCGCGCTCGATGCCGAGGTTTTGGCTGAGGAAGTCGGCAGCGAAGGCGCGCCAGTCGATGCCGGGGAATGCAGCGAGGTGGGCGTTGAAATTGCCGGTGGCGCCTCCGAACTTGCCGCTTACCGGGAGGCGGCGCAGTGCGGCGAGCTGTGTCGACAGTCGGTAGGCAAACACTTTTAGCTCTTTGCCGAGACGTGTGGGTGATGCGGGCTGGCCGTGGGTCTTGGCGAGCATGGGTATGTTCCACCACAGCTTGGATTTTTCGTCGAGGAAAGCAATGATGCTCTCAATGGCGGGATAAACGGCGTTATGGAGGGCTTCGGCGAGGCTCATCGGCACTGCCGTGTTGTTGATGTCCTGGCTGGTGAGACCGAAGTGGATAAACTCCTTGCATGAGGCGAGGCCGAGGTTGTCGAAATGCTCTTTGAGGAAGTATTCCACAGCCTTGACGTCGTGGTTGGTCACTCCTTCGATTTCCTTGATTCGGAGTGCGTCGGCTTCGGTGAAGTTGAGGTAGATGTCGCGAAGTTCCTGCTGCTTGGCCTCGCTCACGCCGGCGAGGGCGGGGAGGGGTATGCGGCAGAGCGCGATGAAGTATTCGACTTCTACGCGGACACGATAGCAGATGAGTGCAAATTCCGAGAAATAGTCGGCGAGCACTTCGCATTTGGAGCGGTAACGTCCGTCGACGGGCGAGATGGCGGTAAGCGGCGAGAGCTGCATGGCAATTATATAATGTGTGATGTGGTTTATTGACTCGTGTTGTCAAGGCGAGAGAGTGTGCAAAGGTAATAATAAATCGGCAATTGCGGCTCGCGTGGAGCCGAAATTGCCGATTTATCACTTGTGGTTCAAGTCGCCGCGGGTTCATGCGGTGGCAGCGGCTGCGAGGGGTCAGTCGTCGCTGCGGGTGACGCCGAGCAGTGCGGTGATAAACCGGGCGACGATTGCCGCGATACGTGCGGCCTTGTCAAAGATGTCGATAAGTTTCTCCATAGTGTTAGGGATAAGATTAAAGATTGGGATTGATACAGGTTTCGAGGAGCGAGCGGTGTCAGGCTCCGTACTGCAAAATTAACGGTGCCTACGGGTGTCGCTATGTCAAAATGGCTTTTGGCGACAGTGCGTATAATATGCATTGTTAAGGTGTTGTGTGGCTGTTGTCTGGAACGGTCAGATAAAATTTTCAGAAAAAAGTAGCCCTTATTTAACCATTTTCTTTGAATAAGTTGTTATCTTTGTAAAATAATATGAAATGAGGGGTCCTCACGTTCCCCCGATTTCGGTTCACGTGCAATTATTAACAATAGTCCGTCGGACGCCTCTCCGGCCCCGCGGGCGTCAAACCATTATTCAACGATATGAACAAGTTTAAGTCTCTCATTCTGGCCGGCGCGGTGCTGGTAAGCTCGTTTGCCGCCTCCGCTCAGACTATTGAGCGTCGACTTATAGAACCCGAAAAGACCGTTTTCGCACCCCATTGGTTCATGCAGGCCCAGGGCGGTGGCGCCTTTACCGTAGGCGAAGCCTCCTTCGGCGACCTCATTTCGCCGGCAGCCGCTCTTAATATCGGCTATCGTTTCAGCCCCGTGTTCTCGCTCCGCGCAGGTGCCAGCGGCTGGCGCGCCAAAGGCGCCGCTCACTATAATTCGGCCAATCACCTGTACAAGTTTGACTATGTGCAGGCCAACGTCGACGCTATGCTGAGCCTCACCAACCTCTTCTGCGGCTGGAATCCCACCCGCACCCTCGACTTCTACGCTTTCGTAGGCGTAGGCGCTAACGACCGTTTCCATAACGACGAGGCGCTCGCCATCGCCAAGCAGGGCTATCCTTTCAGCTATCTCTGGGACGGCCACAAGTGGGCGTTCGCAGGCCGCGGCGGTCTCGGTGTCAACATTCGTCTGAGCGACATCGTCGCCCTCAATGTCGAAGCTAACGCCAACGGTCTGACCGACCACTTCAACAGCAAGCACGGCAAGGACTCCAACATCGACTGGCAGTTCAACGGCCTCATCGGTCTCACCATCAAGTTCGGCAAGGGCTACAAGACCATTCCCGCCGTTTACGAGGAAATCATCATCGAGCCGGAACCCGAACCCGCTCCCGCACCCGCACCTGCTCCCGCCCCCGCTCCCGCTCCCAAGGTAGAGCCCATGACCCAGAACGTATTCTTCCTCATCGACAGCTCGGTTATCCGCGAGTCGGAGCAGGTCAAGATTGACAAGCTCGTAGAATACCTCAAAGCTCACCCGAAGGCCCGCGTCGAAATCACCGGCTATGCCGATAAGGAAACCGGCTATCCCGCTTACAACATGGCCCTCTCGAAGCGCCGTTCCGCTGCTGTGGCCAAGGCTCTCGAAGCCGCAGGCATCGCAGCCGACCGCATCACCACCGACGCCAAGGGCGACACCGTACAGCCCTTCCCCGGTATCGAGAAGAACCGTGTCGCAATCTGCGTAGCCGAGGATAAATAATCCCCGCTTCGCGTCAGCGACCTCACACCATAACCGAAACTCCCTTTCCGTGACCTTGCCCTCCGGCCCGTGCGACGGAAGGGAGTTTCGCTTTCATCAGTCCATTTTCTCTCCCAACAGTACTCACCCTCAATTGCCGGCAAATGGCCGGATATGTGTTATGTCAGAAATTAAGTGTATCGGTATTCTCACCTCGGGCGGCGATGCCCCGGGTATGAACGCTGCCATCCGCGCCGTCACCCGTTCGGCTATCTTCTCGGGAATCAAGGTCAAAGGTATCTATCGTGGTTACAAGGGCCTTATCTCGGATGAGATAGTCGAGTTCCGCACCCAGAATGTATCCAACATCATCCAGATGGGTGGCACTATCCTCAAGACGGCTCGCTGTCCGGAATTTGCCACTCCCGAAGGACGTCAGCTCGCCTACGACAACATCCGCCGCCACGAGATAGACGCCCTCGTAGTGATAGGCGGCGACGGCTCCCTCACCGGCGCCCGTGTGTTTGCCAACGAGTTCAATTTCCCCTGCATCGGCCTTCCCGGCACCATCGACAATGACCTCTACGGCACCGACGCCACAATAGGCTACGACACCGCTCTCAACACCATCATGGAGTGTGTCGACAAAATCCGCGACACCGCCACCTCCCACGAGCGCCTCTTCTTCATCGAGGTAATGGGACGCGATGCCGGATTCCTCGCCCTCAACGGTGCCATCGCCTCCGGTGCCGAGGCAGCCATCATCCCCGAAATCTCCACTGAGGTTGACCAGCTCGCCGAGCTTATAAAGAACGGCTTCCGCAAGTCGAAGAACTCCTCGATAGTGCTCGTGGCCGAAAGCCCCGTAACCGGAGGTGCCATGGCCCTCGCCGAGCGCGTGAAGAACGAATATCCCGGTTACGACGTGCGCGTGTCGATTCTCGGCCATCTCCAACGTGGCGGCTCCCCCACCGCCAAGGACCGTATTCTTGCTTCGCGCATGGGCGCGGCCGCTATTGACGCCATCAACGATGACCAGCGCAACGTAATGATTGGCATCAAAAACGACGACATCGTCTATGTGCCTTTTTCCAAGGCCATCAAGAACGACAAGCCCATCAACCGCTCGCTGCTCGACGTGCTCCGTCGCCTGTCCATCTGATGGATACTCCGCTGCCACAGTCATTTCTCGATATGCTTGCTGCGGCAGGCACACCGCTTTTCGACCGCCTCCCCGCCGCTCTCGACGGGGAGGCGCCGTCGATTGCGGTCAGGCTCAATCCCGCGAAAGCAGCCGGACGCGACGTGGTTTCCGCTCTCGCCGACGGAGTAGTGCCTTGGGAACCCCTCGGCCGTTATCTCGCGGCGAGGCCGGCATTTACGTTCGACCCCCTGTTGCACCAGGGCGCATATTACGTCCAGGACCCGTCGAGCATGATAACGGGGCTTATAACGCGCACTCTGCTTCCTGCCATTCCCTCGCGCCCTCTCGCCATGCTTGATGCGTGTGCCGCGCCCGGTGGCAAGACCACCGCGGCTCTCGCGGCCCTTCCCGAGGGGAGCGTCATGGTGGCGAACGAGTTTACACCATCGCGCGTGGTTCCGCTTGCCGAGAATCTCGCCCGGTGGGGCAATCCCAATGCCGTGGTGACGTCGCAGCCGGTGGGCAAGCTCGCCCGTCGGGCACCCGAGTCGTTCGATATAGTGGCCGTCGACGCCCCCTGCTCGGGCGAGGGAATGATGCGCAAGGACGCTGACGCGCGCACGCAGTGGAGCGAGGGCCTCACCCGCAGCTGTGCCGCTCTTCAACGCGAGATACTGGCCGACGCCTGGGTGACGCTTCGCCCCGGCGGCTATCTCGTCTACTCCACCTGCACATTCAACACCCGCGAGAACGAAGATAATCTCGCATGGCTCGTCGCCGAGCTCGGGGCCGAGCCGGTAGAGATACCGATTGAGGCGTCGTGGGGGATAGCAGGCGCGATAGGGACCTCGCTTCCGGCGATGCGCTTTATCCCGGGTCTCATTCGCGGCGAGGGGCTGTTTGCGGCCGTCGTACGCAAGCCGGGCACACTCCCCGAAAGTGTGGGCGAATGCCGCGGCAAAGGGCGTCGCGCGAGCAACACGCGCGACAAGCGCAGGGCGTCGCCCGTCGAGGCATGGCTCGCTGACCCGTCGGCGTTCACGCTCCGTGAGCGCGGCGATGCGCTCGATCTTGTGCCGGCTTCGCCTCTGCTGCCGCCGGCGATTGCCGAAATATGCCGTCCCGCCGTGTGTGCCGCCACCGTCAAGGGGCGCGACATCATCCCCGACACGTCGCTTGCGTGGTCGTCGGCACTCGCCACCGGCACATTCCCGACGGTCGAGACCGACACCCCCACCGCCGTGGCGTTCCTGCGCCGCGAAGCTCTCTGCCTGCCCGAAGGTACTCCGCGCGGCATAGTCATGCTAATCCACGCCGGGCTGCCCCTCGGCTTCGTCAAGAACCTCGGCAACCGTGCCAACAATCTTCACCGCGCCTCGTGGCGCATAATCTCTCAGGGCGACCCTTCCACCATACTGATATGACTAACCTTTTTCACTACGACTTCTTCTGCAACGCTCTCGCGGCCGTGGTCATCATAGCCATTGCGAGTGCGGTGATAGGCACCTACATCATGACGCGGCGCCTTGTTGCCATATCGGGCGGTATCACTCACGCCTGCTTCGGAGGTCTGGGTCTGGGTTATTTCCTTGGCCTGAATCCGATAGCAATGGCTGCCGCAGTGGCCGTGGCGTCGGGTCTCGGAGTCGAGTGGATGTCGGGTCGTGCCCGTGTGCGTGAGGACTCGGCGATAGCCGTGATATGGAGCCTTGGAATGGCCGCGGGAGTAATCTTCGTGTTTCTCACCCCGGGCTATGTCCCGGAGCTTAACACCTTTCTGTTCGGTAATCTGCTCACCGTGAGTCATGCCGACCTTATCGCGTTTGCCGTCTATACGGTAGCGCTCCTCGCGTTCTACTTCCGGAAGCGGCGCGTAATCATCGCCTGTGCCTTTGACCGCGACTTCGCCCGCGTGATACACCTCCCCGTTGGTTTCATCAACTGCCTCATGACCGTGTTTATCGCTGTGGGCATAGTGCTTACGATACGTCTGATAGGCATAATGCTACTCATGTCGATGCTTACGCTTCCCCAGATGACCGCCGAACTGTTCGCGCGTCGCTTCGATGGCATAGCCATGCTGTCGTGCGCAGTGAGCGTTGCTTGCAGCGTGGGCGCCCTACTGCTTGCGACCTTTATCGACGTGCCCTGCTCGGCGCTTATAGTGCTGCTCCAGGCCGCGGTCTATTTCATAGGTCGCCTCATTGCCCGCTGATTACTTATATACAGATATACTAAGTCCGGCGTCCTGTCATCCGCATATAGCACGGATTTCAGGACGCCGGATAGTTGTAGCGGGGCGATAACGCGGCGGTCAGTCGGTCTCTTCAATCGTGAAGCCGGCTTCACGCAAGGCCTCCCAGTAGCCGGGATATGACTTGCTCACGACGCCGGCATCGCGTATCACGATGCCGGGTATGTAGGCGGCCACGGGAGCGAGCGACATGGCCATGCGGTGGTCTTCGTAGGTGTCAAACTCCGGCGTCTCAATCATAGGGTGGCGGCGTCCATCCCAGCTCATGGTGAGTCCGTGGAGCAGGTCGGGGGTTATCTCCACTCTCACGCCTATTTTTGTGAGCTCGCGGCTCAGTGCGTCGAGACGGTCGGTCTCCTTGATGCGGAGGCTGTCGAGGCCGCTTATCGTAAACGGTATGCCGAGCATGGCACAGGTCACCACCACGGGCTGCACCAGATCGGGTGTGGCGCGCATGTCGGTGTCGAAGCGTGCGTCGGCGTCGGGATTGGCCGAGAGTTCGGTCATCCCTTCGTCGCGCGTTGTCGTGACTCCCAGGCGTCCGAAAATGGCCTCGCAGGCCGAGTCGCCTTGCAGCGACCGTCCGGGTGCGGCGAGGTTGTCGCCGTCGACTGTTACCCAGCCTCCCGTGAGCGCGGTAATCTCATACCAGAACGAGGCCGCGCTCCAATCGGCCTCGGGCGTGAGCGGCGCCGTGGCGTCGTAGCTGCCGGGGCGCACGGTGATTACATTGCCCTCCATGTCGACATCGGCGCCGCGCTGCTCCATGAGGCTCAGCGTCATCTTTATGTAAGGTAGCGACATTATCTCCCCTTCGAGGGTGAGGCGTAGCCCTTCGGTCATTGTCGGGGCCGCCATGAGCAGCGCCGAAATATATTGCGAGCTCACCGACGCGCTTATCGCCACGTCGCCTCCGGTGAGGTTGCGGCCCGTGATGCGCAGCGGCGGAAATCCCTCCTCGCCGGCGTAGGCTATCTCAGCTCCGGCGGCGCGCAGTGCGTCGACAAGCGGTCCGATAGGGCGGTGACGCATACGCTCCGAGCCGTCGAGGGTCACAGTGCGCCCCTCGCGTGTGGCGAAATAGGCGGTGAGAAAACGCATTGCGGTGCCGGCGGCACCGATGTTTATTTCATCGGCGTCTGTGGCGGCGAGGGCGGCCGTCATGGCGTCGGTATCGTCGCATTTCGCCGTCTCTTTGAGCGGCGACGCTCCGGGTGTGAGGGCATTGATGATGAGTTGGCGGTTGCTAATGCTTTTTGACAATGGCAGCGCTACACGTGTTTCGAGTATGTTGTCGGGCGGAGTGATGCGTAGGTTCATTATGGGTGTGACAGCGTCGGTTGATAAAAAAAGAAGGTCACCGGTATTTTGACTCAGGTCAAATGCCACCGGTGACCGTTTATGATGGGATGCTATGCCGGGCGGGCTGCGCCGTTATCGGGCGAGGCGCGCGTTGATGGCTTCGGTGTCCTTCTCGTAGCCGGGTTTGGCGAGGAGGGCAAACATGTTGCGCTTGTAGGCTTCCACTCCGGGCTGGTCGAAGGGGTTGACGCCGAGCATATAGCCGCTGATGCCGACAGCCTTCTCGAAGAAGTAGATGAGCTGGCCGAGATAGGTCTCGTTGAGGGCGGGGATGGTGATACGCATGTTGGGCACGCCGCCGTCCACGTGAGCCATCTTGGTGCCGAGTTCGGCCATCTTGTTCACCTCGTCGACGCGCTTGCCGGCGATGAAGTTGAGGCCGTCGAGGTTGTCGTTGTCGGTGGGGATGACTACCTCATGCTCAGGAGTCTCTACTGAGAGCACCGTCTCGAATATTGTACGCTCGCCCTGCTGAATCCACTGACCCATTGAGTGGAGGTCGGTGGTGAAATCGACTGATGCGGGGAAGATGCCTTTGTTGTCCTTGCCTTCGCTCTCGCCGTAGAGCTGCTTCCACCATTCGCCGAAGTAGTGGAGCTTGGGGCAGAAGTTGACGAGAATCTCGGTCTTCTTTCCGGAGCGGTAGAGTGCGTTGCGGGTGGCGGCATAGAGGAGCGAGTCGGTCTGGTCCGACGCCTCCATTGCTGCGGCACCGGCGATGAGTGCGCGGATGTCGAAGCCGGCGCAGGCTATCGGGAGCAGACCCACAGGGGTGAGTACCGAGAAGCGGCCTCCTACGTTGTCGGGGATTACGAAGGTGGTGTAGCCCTCGGTGTCGCTCATCGAGCGGAGTGCGCCGCGCTTTGCGTCGGTCACTGCCACGATGCGCTCGGCAGCCTTTTCGGCGCCCTGCTCCTTGACGAGCTGGTCTTTGAGCAGACGGAAGGCGATAGCGGGCTCTGTGGTGGTGCCGCTCTTGGATATTACGATGATGCCGAACTCCTTGCCGTGGAGATAGTCCATGAGTTCATAGAGGTAATCCTCGCCTATGTTCTGTCCGGCGAAAATCACGCGGGGGTGGCCCGACTCGGGGCGGTAGGGGGCGAAAGTGTCGCTGAGTGCTTCGAGCACGGCCTTGGCGCCGAGATATGAGCCACCTATGCCGATACACACCACTACCTTGCACTTTTCGGCGAGGCGCTTGGCGGTCTCTTCGATGCGCTCGATGAGGGCGTTGTCGGCGAGGAGCTGCGAGGGGAGGTGATTCCAACCGAGGAAATCGTTGCCCGCGCCGCTGCCGGTGTCGACTGTTTCGAGACTCTGACGGGCTTCCGTCATGGCTGCGTCGATGTCGGCGCGTGTGATGGCAGACAGAGTGTCGGTGATGTCAACTTTAATCTGTTTCATCGTAATTGTTTTGGTTTGAGAGGTATGATATGTGTTGTGTGTCAGATAAATGTGGCCGAGACCGACCGTAACGTCTCCATAGGCGACGCTCCGCGATAGAGGATGTCGTAGACACCTTCCAGGATTGGCATCTCCACGCCATACTGCTGGTTGATTTCATGGATGCACTTGGTACCGTAGTAGCCTTCGGCCGTCTGCTCCATCTCCATGCGTGCGGCCTTGACGGAGTAGCCGCGGCCTATCATGGAGCCGAAGTTGTGGTTGCGCGAGAAGCGCGAGTAGGACGTTACCAGAAGGTCGCCAAGATACACAGAGTCGCATATCTGCCGCGGACGCGGGCACACGGTGTCGACAAAGCGCTCCATTTCGCGTATGGCGTTGCACACGAGCATGGCCTGGAAGTTGTCGCCACTCTTGATGCCGTGGATTATGCCTGCGGCAATGGCGTAGACGTTTTTAAGCACGGCGGCATACTCGATGCCGTCGACGTCCGACGATATTATGGTGTGGAGGCATGGACCGGCGATACACTTGGCAAACTGCTGCGAGTGGAACACGTCGTGGCAGCCTACGGTGAGGTAGCTCGGGCGTCCGAGCGCCACCTCTTCGGCGTGGCACGGTCCCGATACTACAAGCATGCGTGATTCGGCAATGCCGAAGCGCGACGTCATGTAGTGGGATATGATTTCGTTGACATCCGGCACTATGCCCTTTACGGCCGACACGACGGCCTTGTCGGAGATGTCGACGGTGATTTTGTCGACGTGCGACTTGAAGTAGGGCGAGGGCATTACCATAAGCAGGGTGTCAGCTTCGCTGCACACGGCGTTGATGTCGCTCGAAAAGGTAATGCGGTTGAGGTCGAAGGCACAGTCGGTCAGGTAGGCCGGGTTGTGTCCCAGCCGCTTGAAGTCGGCTATGCGGTCATCGCGCCGCATATACCAGATTATGGAGTCACAGTTCTGGAGAAGCAGCTTTGCCAGTGCGGTGGCCCAGCTGCCTCCTCCCATAACTGCTATTTTTCCGGGAAAACTCACGATTGGTCGGGATAGGTGAGAGGTGTTGGTTGTGAGGGATATAACGCTCGACGCCTCGCGCCGGTTCAGGCTTCGTCGCCGTCGGGAGTGCCGGTGGCGGCTACGGCGGCTTCAATCCAGGCCTTTACATCGTCGATTGACGGTGCGTGAAGTTCAAGCTTATACTTCTTGTTGATGCCGCAGAGCTCTTGATGGAGCTTGCCTGCCGACGCCGTAGCGGCGAGGGCGGCCACGGTCTGTGCGCCGGCCTTGCGTACGGGGGCAACCCATTCGGCGGGCACGCCTACGGCGGTGAAAGCTTCGTCGCGGTCGCGGGGAGCGGTCTTTTCGGGACGCATCTGGGGGAAGAAGAGCACCTCCTGGATTGTGGTCTGTCCGGTCATGAGCATCACGAGGCGGTCCATGCCTATACCCATGCCCGACGTGGGGGGCATGCCGTATTCGAGGGCGCGGATGAAGTCGCCGTCTATAATCATGGCTTCGTCATCGCCCTTTTCGCTCAGTCGCATCTGCTCTACGAAACGCTCATACTGGTCAATCGGGTCGTTGAGCTCGGAGTAGGCGTTGGCCAGCTCCTTGCCGTTGACCATGAGCTCGAAGCGCTCGGTAAGCGATGGATTGCTGCGGTGACGTTTGGTCAAGGGCGACATCTCTATCGGGTAGTCGATGATGAAAGTGGGCTGGATGTAGGTGCCCTCGCAGGTCTCGCCGAAAATCTCGTCGATGAGTTTGCCCTTACCCATGGTCTCGTCAACCTCGATGTTCATGCCGCGGGCGGCAGCGCGAAGTTCCTCCTCGCTTTTGCCCTCGATGTCGAAGCCGGTGTGTGAGAGGATAGCGTCGCGCATTGTGACGCGGGGGAAAGGCGCCTTGAACGAGATGACGTTGTCGCCTACCTTGACTTCGGTGGTGCCGTTGACGGCGAGGCAGATGCGTTCGAGCATCTTCTCGGTGAAGCTCATCATCCAGTTATAGTCCTTGTAGGAGACGTATATCTCCATGCAGGTGAACTCCGGATTGTGGGTGCGGTCCATGCCCTCGTTGCGGAAGTTCTTGGAGAACTCGTACACACCCTCGAAGCCGCCCACGATGAGGCGTTTGAGGTAGAGCTCGTCGGCGATGCGCAGGTAGAGCGGAATGTCGAGAGCGTTGTGATGGGTGATGAACGGACGTGCCGACGCGCCGCCGGGAATCGATTGGAGTATCGGGGTCTCGACTTCGAGATAGCCGTGTTCGTTGAAGTAGTCGCGCATGGTCTGGTAGACCTTGGTGCGCTTCAAGAAAATATCCTTTACGCCATCGTTGACTATGAGGTCGACGTAGCGGCGGCGATAGCGGAGCTCGGGGTCATCGAAAGCATCGTAGGTCACACCGTCCTTGACCTTGACTATGGGGAGGGGGCGGAGGGCCTTTGAAAGCACTTGGAGTGTCTCGGCGTGTACGGTGATTTCGCCCGTTTGGGTGCGGAACACGTAGCCTGTCACACCTATGAAGTCGCCTATGTCGAGCAGGCGCTTCACAACGCTGTTGTAAAGGTCTTTGTCCTCGCCGGGGCAGAGGTCATCGCGGCTTATGTAGATTTGTATGCGTCCGCGCGAGTCCTGTATCTCGATAAAGGTGGCTTTGCCCATGACGCGACGGCTCATGACGCGGCCGGCTACGCTTACCTCACGGCGGGGAGCATCGTCGGCAAATCGGGCCTTTATATCATCTGAATAAGCATTGACGGGAAATTCGGCAGCGGGATAGGGGTCTATGCCGCGTTTGCGGAGCTCTTCGAGGCTTCCGCGGCGAACTATTTCCTGTTCGCTAAGTTCAAGTATATTGGTTGCCATTGGATATGGTTGGTCAAAAAATGAAGCAATGGCGCCGGGAGGGCACTCCCGCCGCAAATTTCCGCAAATTTAGTGAATAATCGTCAAATGGACGCAAAATAGCCGCTTTTTCTTAGGGGCCTGAGTACAACAATGAATTCAAGGATAGAGCGCAATGGATATTTGTGCCGTCGGCAGCGGTGTAGTCTGTCGCGGCGTGGAAGCAAACGTCCCCGGCTGGGGTGGATTTTTTTCGCCGGATGCGGAGATTATTGCGTATATTTGTGGGGTTATGAAGATAGTGCATACTTCCGACTGGCATGTAGGCCAGAAGCTCTACGGCTACGACCGCGGCGACGAGCATCGCGCTATGGCGCGCCGGGTGATTGACATCTGTGTCGACGAGCGCCCCGATGCCCTCGTAGTGGCCGGAGACCTGTTTGACAACGACCATCCCTCGGCGGCCGACCAGCGGCTCATGGCCGAGACGTTTGCCACGCTCCACGACGAGCTGCCCGGTCTGCCGGTAATAGCAGTGGCAGGCAACCACGACAGCCCCTCGCGGCATGAGAGCCATGCGGCCATATACGAGTCAATAGGCGTCACGATGACAGGACGCCTCGTCGACGGCGCAGGCTATCCCGACCGTTTCCTTGTTGATGTCGGCACAGGCGTAATAGCAGCCATTCCTTACTATATCGCTGCAACCGTGTCGACGGCCGAGCTGCTTGCCGAGGCGCGGCGCAGGGCAGGCGACCGTCCGGTAGTGGCTACCGGCCACGCCACGGTAATGGGATGTGACCTTACCGGCCACGACGGCGCGACGATAGGACTGCTCGAAGCGGTGACACCGGAACGTTTTGGCCCGGAAGGGAGTTACGACTATCTTGCTCTGGGCCATATCCATCGCCCTCAGTGGGTGGGGACATCGGGGCGCGTGCGTTACAGCGGCTCGCCTTTGCAGGTGAGTTTCGACGAGGCCTACGGCCACTCGGTGAGCGTGGTAGAGATAGCGGCCAGCGGTGCCATGCCCGCGGTGCGCGAGATAGCCGTAGAGCAGCCCAGGCCTGCCGTCAGCGTGCCGGCGTCGGGATTCGTGGAGCTGGACGAGGGGATAAAGATGCTTGCCGGGCTTGACGACAGCCTCGATGCATACGTAAGACTCAACGTGTTGACCTACGGGATGCTCCCGGCTTCGGCCAATGAGGACGCGGCGCGCGCTGTCGCCGGCAAGCGGTGCCGTTTCTGTCTCATCAACGCGCGGCGTGTCGCCGCCGTCGCCGCCGACCGCTCCAAGCAGTCGATGACAGTCGAGGAGCTGCGCATGGCCTCGCCGATGGAGGTGGCCCGCAGCTACGCAGCCTCCGTAGGCGCGACGCTCGACGAAGAACTGTTTGCCGAAGTGATGCGCGAACTGTCAACCATCTCTGAAAACTGACACCATGAAACTACGTCGACTCATCATACATAATATAGCCTCGATAGCCGACGCAGCTATCGACTTCGAGACCGGACCGCTTGCTGAGGCGGGTATCTTTCTCATTACTGGCCCCACGGGAGCCGGCAAGACCACTTTGCTTGATGCCATATGCGTGGCGCTCTACGATGCTGCTCCGCGTTTCCGCAAAGCTCCCGGCGAGGCCGTGGCGGGCGAACAGGGCTCGGAGGTAAGGGCGTCGGACGCGCGCAATATGTTGCGGCGAGGCGCGGGCGAGGGGTTTGTCGAACTGAGCTTCCTCGGAAGTAACGGCATCGACTATAAGGCCACATGGCAGGTGCGCAGGGCACGCAACAAGCCGGGCGGAACACTACAAGACACATCGCGCACACTCGAACGTGTGGCCGACGGCACTGTAAAGACGCGCAAGCGCGAGATTGACGAGGAGATTGCCGAGGCCGTAGGGCTCACCTACGAGCAATTCCTGCGCACGGTGATGCTGCCGCAGGGCGAGTTTACGCGCTTCCTCAAAGCCGACGATCGTGACAAGGCTGCGCTTCTTGAAAAGATTACCCGCGTGGATATTTATTCGCGCATAGGAGCGGCGATATTCGAGCACGCCCGAAGCCATACGGCGGCGTGGCAACACGCCCGTCAGCTTGCCGACGCCACTCCTCTTCTCGCCCCTGAAGCCGAGGCGGAGCTGAGGCGCAATCTTGCCGTGGCCGAGGCCGAAGCCGTGACACGCCGCAAGGAGGCCGAGAGGCTGAGGGAGGTGCTGATGCTCGTAGCGCGGCTTGACGAGACGGAACGCCTTGTGGCGGCCGCCCGCATGACACTCGGCGAGGCTACGGCTGCGGCGGCCGACGGACGTGTCGCCGCGCGCCTACGGATTGCGGAGCGACGTGAGGCCACGGTCGAGGTCCGCGCTGCTCTCGACGCCGCTGAGCGCGCATCGGCCACATACCGAAGTGCCGGCGCCGAGCTCGCGGGTCTGCGTGACGCCGTGGAACGGCATAAGGCCGAAACCGACAAGTCGCAACGCTCGCTCGACGCGCTCCGCGAAAAGGTGGGGAAGCTGGAACGGCTTACATCGGTGACACCCGAACGCCGACAGCAGCTCTCTCGCGCCGTCGACATACGCAACAGTCTGATGTCGCTTGCCGACACCGAAAAGGCTCTTGGCGTGGCTCATGATACGGTGAAAAAGCTGAAAGAGGAACGCGACGGACTGACAGTAGCCCTCCGCGTGGCCGTGACCGACGCCGAGATGACACGGAGGGAGGCCGAGGTGTGCGAGGGTGTGTATGCTGCGCTGAAAGACAGTGTTGACCGCTTCGCCAAGACAATGCGTGCCACGCTGCAACAAGGCTGTGCTTGCCCCGTGTGCCGTCAGCGGGTCGCTGAGTTGCCGCCGGCTGAGGCCGTAATCGAGGAGGAGGCCCGCAAGGCGCGTGAAAACTGGCAGAACGCCAAGGTGAAAGCCGATACCCGTCTCAGAGAGAAATTGCGCATTGAAGCTTCGCTTGCCGAGATTGACCGCCGGTCGTTACCGGCGGCGGAGAAGAGCGTGAGCGAGCTTGCCGCCCGCCGCGACGGGCTTGCCGCCGCACTTGCCACGCTGTGGGATTTTTCCGGGAGCAGTGAAGCCGCGCTTGAAGAGGCGTCGCGCCTGTGTGCCGCGAACGAAGAGCTTGTGAGGTTAGACCGCGAGCTTGTCGACGCCCGCGGCAAGCTACGCCTGTCGGAGCATAAGGTAGCCGAAGCCCGCGATGCCCTCGCCGCCATTTCAGCGACAATGGCGCCTCTGGAGCTGCCTCAGACTGCTGCCGTGACGCGTACCGCCGAGCCGCTCAACGCACTGGCTCTGCGGATAGCCCGCCTCGGGGAGACTCTCGCCGTGTCGCATGCCGCCCGCACAGGCAACGAGGCTGTGGTGGTGGAATTTCTTGCCGCGGATGGGTGCGATTATACCCGTGGGGAGCTGCTTGCGCTGTCGGGCTACAAGGTAGCCGACATAAGCCGCTGGCGCGATGAGGCAGCGCGGCTTGCCATGCGGAAGGCGGCGGCGCGAAAAGCTCTGGCCGAGCGTCTGCTCGACCTGCGGCGTCTGCGGCGTGAGGCGGCCAAGACGGCCAACGTGGATCGCGCCATGCTTGAAGCCGGTGTGGCCAAGGCCGAAGCGGCAGTAGAGGAGTTGCGCAACACGGCGGCCTCCGTCAAAGCCTCGCTTGCACAGAACGATGCCAACCGCGAGCTCGCGCAGAAGCGCGAAGTCGAGGCGGCGCGATTGCGCGAGACGGCCAACCGATGGGAGGCACTCAACACTCTTTTCGGCAGTGCCGACGGCGCCAAGATGCGCCGCATAGCGCAAAGCCTCATTCTCGCCTCGCTTGTCGACGGCGCCAACAACTACATGGCCACTCTCGCGCCCCGCTACCGATTGCGTGTAGCCCCCGGCAGTTTTGCCATTCTTGTGGAGGATGCATGGCAGGGTTATGCATCGCGCCCGGTGTCGACGGTGAGCGGCGGCGAAAGCTTCCTTGTCTCTTTGGCGCTTGCCCTTGCCCTCAGCGACATAGGCTCCACTTTCCGTGTCGATACTCTGTTTATCGACGAGGGCTTCGGCAGCCTTTCGGCCGACGCCCTTGAATCGGCAATGGCTACGCTCTCGGCCCTGCGCCGGCGCACCAACCGCCGTGTAGGTATAATTTCGCATGTGGCCGGACTGGCCGACCGAGTGCCGGTACGTATCGAGGTCAACCGTGCCGGTCAGGGCGCGCCGGCCGAGATAAGAGTCGTGTGATTGCCGCAGCGGCGTCAGGCTGAACAATACGACAGCAGCCCGCTCTCGGCGTGAGAGCGGGCTGCTGTATTTTTTATGGCGTAATCGGTGATTACTCGTGGCGGGGAGCACGTTCGCGGCGGGGACCACGGTCGCCACGGTCGCCGTCGCGGCGCTCGCGTCGGGGTGCGCGGTCGCCATCCTTGCGCTCGGGGCGTTCGCCGCGCGGACGACGCTCAGGCTCCTGATAGCCCTCGGGCTTGGGGAGGAGTGCGCGCATCGACAGGCGGTACTTGCCCGACTTCTTGTCGATTTCGATGAGCTTGACGGTGACTTCGTCGCCCTCTTTGAGGCCGCTGGCCTCCATGTCGGGCAGGCGGTCCCATGAAATCTCCGAGATGTGGAGCAGGCCGTCGCGGTTGGGCATGAATTCTACGAAAGCGCCGAATTCAAGTATCGAGCGCACCTTGCCGGTGTAGGTCTTGCCCTCTTCGGGAAGTTCCACGATGGCGTTGATGAGGTCGAGGGCGCGGTCGATGGCTTCCTTGCCGGGAGCGGCGACCTCGATGTAGCCGTGGTCGTCGATTTCGTCGATCGACACTGTGGCGCCCGATGCCTCCTGGATACCCTGAATAACCTTGCCGCCCGGGCCGATTACGGCGCCGATAAGCTCCTTGGGTATGGTCATGGTGACGATGCGGGGAACGTTGGCCTTGTAGTCCTCGCGGGGAGCGGGGATTGTCTGCTCGATGATGTCGAGGATATGCATACGGCCGTCGCGGGCCTGGTTGAGGGCCTTTTCAAGCACCTCGTAGCTTAGTCCGTCGACCTTGATGTCCATCTGTGTGGCGGTGATGCCGTCGCGTGTGCCTGTAACCTTGAAGTCCATGTCTCCGAGGTGGTCCTCATCGCCGAGGATGTCGGAAAGCACAGCATATTTGGGGTTGACGCCGGTGTCGGTGATAAGACCCATGGCGATGCCGGCGACGGGCTTCTTCATCTTCACGCCCGCGTCGAGGAGCGAGAGGGTGCCGGCGCATACGGTAGCCATCGACGAGGAGCCGTTGCTTTCGAGGATGTCGCTCACGATGCGGCACACGTAGGGGAAGTCGTCGGGGAACATGCGTTTGAGGGCGCGGTGGGCGAGGTTGCCGTGACCTATCTCACGACGGCCTACGCCGCGCTGTGCCTTGGCTTCGCCGGTCGAGAACGGGGGGAAGTTGTAGTGGAGGAGGAAACGTTCGCGGCCCTGGTTGAGCACGTCGTCGACAATCTTCTCGTCGAGCTTGGTGCCGAGGGTTACAGTTGCGAGCGCCTGGGTCTCGCCGCGGGTGAACACGGCCGAGCCGTGAGGGCCGGGGATATAGTCGACTTCGGCCCAGATGGGGCGAATATCGCTGGTCTTGCGGCCGTCGAGACGGATGCCCTCGTCGAGGACGCAGCGGCGCATGGCCTCTTTCTCCACGTCGTGGTAGTAACGCTTCACGAGAGGAGTCTTCTCGTCGCGCTCCTCTTCGGGGAGCGATTGGATATAGTCGTCGCAGATGGCGGCGAAAGAGTCGGCACGCCAGTGCTTGTCGGCGCTGCCGGTCTTGGCTATTGCGTATGCGCGGTCATAGCACTTGGCGCGCACGTCCTCACGGAGTGCCTCGTCGTTTACTTCGTGGCAATATTCGCGCTTCACAGTTGAGCCAACCTCTTCGGCAAGCTCCTTCTGGGCCTGGCACTGAACCTTGATGGCGTCGTGGGCGGCGCGAAGAGCGGCCAGCAGGTCGGCTTCGCTCACCTCGTTCATCTCGCCTTCCACCATCATGATGTTTTCGTAGGTGGCGCCGACCATGAGCTCCATGTCGGCACGCTCAAGCTGCTCGAATGTGGGGTCGATAACAAACTCGCCGTCTACACGTGCCACACGCACTTCCGAGATAGGACCCTCGAAAGGTATGTCGCTCACTGCAAGCGCCGCCGATGCGGCGAGGCCGGCGAGAGCGTCGGGGATGTCGTTGCCGTCGGTCGAGTAAAGGGTGATGTTGACAAAAGTGTCGGCGTGATAGTTGGAGGGGAAGAGGGGGCGGAGCACGCGGTCTACCAGTCGCGAGGTGAGGATTTCATAGTCGGATGCGCGACCTTCGCGTTTGAGGAATCCTCCGGGGAAACGTCCGAATGAGGAGTATTTCTCCTTATACTCCACTTGGAGGGGCATGAAGTCGACGCCCTCGCCGGCTTCTTTTGCCGTGACTACGGTGGCGAGCATCATCGTGTTGCCCATGCGTAGTTCTACTGCACCATCGGCCTGCTTGGCAAGTTTGCCGGTCTCGAGAGTGATCTCACGGCCGTCGGGCAGGAAGATGGATTTCTTAAATGTCTTGAGCATAAATGGGGTTGGTTGCAGCTTGGGTTGCTTTGTATATTGCTTGTTGCTTGATTGTAATGCTTGGCTCGTAATTTAGGCTCCGCGCGGGCGCAGTAGCCAAAATGTGGGCAAAGTTACAAATAAAAATCGAACAACCCGCATAAATCGCGCGATTTATGCGGGTTGTTGCTGAAAATAGGGTCAAAAAAACGGAATTGACAACGAAATAGTCGCGGGCGGTAGCTGTTGCCGCGGCGCGTAGTTGTCAGTTGCAGCTACCGCAGCAGCCGCCCTCGTGTGAGCCGCAGTCGTCGCCGCACTCGCCGCCGTGGCAGTGGCAGCCGTTGGCCGGGGTGAGCTCCTCGGGAGTGGCGTCGCGCACCACGAGTATTTCGCCTTTGAAGCGCACGTCGTCGCCGGCGAGGGGATGGTTGAAGTCCATTATCACGTTCTGGTCGTTGACTTCGGTCACTACACCCGAAATGCGGTGACCGTCGGCTGTCATCATCGGGAGCACGGAGCCGGGCTTCACGCGTTCGCTGTCAAACTTTCCGTCGATTTCAAACACATCGCGCGGCAGAGTGACTCTCGCCTCGGGGTCGGGCATGCCGAAAGCGTCGGCGGCCTTGACGGCAACATCAAACTTGCCGCCCGGTTCAAGACCCTCGATAGCCTCTTCAAGGGGGCGTATCATGCCGCGGGTCACGCCGAATATGATGCGCTCGGGATCGCTCTTGTCGGTCTGGTGGACGAGAGTCTCGCTCCCGTCGGGGTTAACACGGTAGAGGTCGTAGCCGAGCTCTACATATTTGCCGGGTTGTATTTTTTCCATATCGTAAAACTGGTGATTACACATTCCAATCGATAACGGCTAAACAAAAATCGTGCCAAATTTGTTCCTTTGTTGCATTTTTAAGCGAAAAAATTTGGATTTGGCATTTTTTGCGCTTACCTTTGCATCGAAAGAAAATAAGAAGAAGAGCCAAAGAGATATTATTTGGAACAAAAGAAACATCCCTGTATACACTTTAACTACAAAAGTTAAAAACCCAAAGGCCGAGTCGTGAGACTGGGCCTTTCTTAATTCTGATAGGTGGCGATACCGTTTTTTTTGATTAATTTTGCGGGCGTTAAACCAATCTCACCCGAGAGATGACACATCAATTCGATTATCTCGTGATAGGCTCAGGCATAGCCGGCATGAGCTTCGCCCTTAAAGCTGCTGCGACAGGGCGCGTGGCGCTTATCTGTAAAACCGTTATGCCGGAGGCAAATACCGCGCTCGCCCAGGGCGGCGTGGCCTCTGTGACTAATCTTGAAGTAGACTGCTTCGACAAGCATATCCGCGACACGATGATAGCCGGCGACCAGCTTTCGTCACCCGACGCTGTGCGCAAGGTGGTGGAGGGCGCGCCGGGCCAGATACGTCAGCTCGTCGACTGGGGCGTCGATTTCGACCGCCGCGACGACGGCACCTTTGACCTCCACCGCGAGGGTGGCCACTCGGAGTTCCGAATCCTCCACCACGCCGACAACACCGGCTTCGAGATCCAGGAGAGCCTTATCGAGCAGGTGCGCAAATGCCCCGCAATCACCGTGTTCGAGAATCATTTCGCAATAGAGATAATAACTCAGCATCATCTCGGCAAGATAGTGACGCGCCGCACCCCCGACATCACCTGTTACGGCGCGTATATCCTCGACTGTGTGGCGGGCCGCGTCGACACCTTCCTCGCCCGCGCCACAATCATGGCTACCGGAGGCGTGGGAGCTGTCTACACCACCACCACCAATCCTCTTGTGGCTACCGGCGACGGCATCGCAATGGTGTATCGCGCCAAAGGCACCGTGCGCGACATGGAGTTCATTCAGTTCCACCCCACGGCGCTATATCATCCGGGCGACCGTCCATCGTTTCTCATCACCGAGGCAATGCGTGGCTATGGCGCCGTGCTCCGCAACATCAACGGCGAGGAGTTCATGCAGAAGTATGACCCGCGTCTGAGCCTCGCCCCGCGCGACATCGTGGCCCGCGCCATAGACACCGAGATGAAGCAGAGCGGCAGCGACCACGTGTATCTCGATGTCACGCACAAGGACGCCGACGATACCCGCCGCCACTTCCCCAACATCTATGCCAAGTGTCTCAGTCTCGGCATCGACATCACGAAAGACTATATCCCCGTCGCTCCCGCCGCCCACTATCTTTGCGGCGGCATAGCGGTCGACACCAACGGCGAGAGCTCCATACGCCACCTTTACGCCGTGGGCGAATGTTCCTGCACCGGCCTCCACGGCGGCAACCGCCTCGCCTCAAATTCACTCATCGAGGCAGTGGTCTATGCCGACTCCGCATCGCGCCATGCCGCCGAGGCTATACGTCACATCGACTACCGCACCGATGTCCCGGAGTGGGACGACAAAGGCACGTCGCACCCTGAGGAAATGGTGCTTATCACCCAAAGCACCAAGGAGGTGAACCAGATTATGAGCACCTATGTTGGTATAGTGAGATCGAATCTTCGCCTTGACCGCGCATGGAATCGTCTCGATATTCTCTACGAAGAGACCGAGCAGCTGTTCAAGTGCTCGAAAGCTTCGCGCCAGATATGCGAGTTGCGCAACATCATCAACGTAGGCTATCTCATAATGCGTCAGGCTAAGGAGCGCCACGAAAGCCGCGGTCTGCACTTCTCGCTCGATTACCCGCGTAATTGACTCATCCGATAAAGAATCCCGTTACACTATAAATATAATTGACAACGTCGTTACGATGCTTCTCTCTCCCAGCCTGTTGACCCGTGCAGTCGTTGCTGCCGGCATACTATCGTTTGTCGCGCCCGGCAAAGCCGCGGCGCAGACACCGGTGTTGCCTGACCTTGGCGACGGCCGCATGCAGTTTGCCAGAGGCTACTATCACGCCGACATGGGTGAGGACAAGAACGCTATGGTGATAGTGCTCAACGAAGTCACCGTTTTTCCGCCACTTAAATTCAAGAACAAGAAGGAGGAGGAGAACTACTGGCGCACAGTGCGCGACGTCAAGCTGACTCTTCCCTACGCCAAGCTGATTTGCGAGACCATACTCGAGACCTACGAGTACATAGAGACTTTTCCCACCCAGAAAGAGCGCGAAGACTACCTCAAACAGATGGAGGGCGCCATATTCGAGCAGTACAAGCCGGTGTTGAAGCGTTTCAGCAAGCGACAGGCAAAGCTGCTCATCAAGCTCATCAAGCGCGAGACCGACCAGAGCAGCTACAACATTATAAAGGCGTTTCTCGGTTCGTTCAGAGCCGGATTCTGGCAGACTTTCGGCCGCTTCTTCGGCGTCAACCTCCGCTCCGACTACAAGCCCGACACAAATCGCGAGGATTCCATCATCGAGCGCATAGCCGTTGCGGTGGAGCAGGGCCAGCTCTGACCGTCGGGCGTCACCTGCGCTCAGGCGCCGTGGAGCCAGAGGCGGTGGAGGTGGCGGCGGATTGTAGCTATATTGGCACCGGTGACGACAAGGAAAAACGCAGCGGCTACCGCTATTTCCTGGAGTGCGGAGGCGCCTCCGAGGTCGAGATCGGCCAGGGCGGGGCGCCAGAACGAGCGAGCGGCAAACATTGCCGCAACTGCCGTCACGGTGACACCCAGATTGATTAGAGCCACCAGGCGTTCAAGCTGTTGCCCTACGTCGCGCGGAGAGTAGCCAAGCAGCATAAGACGGTAAAGACGGCTGCGGCTCTTTTGGAGTATGAGCCAGATGCTCAAAAATAGTATTCCCACCGCCATTGCGCTTATTACGATACCGATTATGCTCACCACGCCCGAAGCTATTGCAGTGAAGCGTGCTATGCGGCCCGTCCCCTCGTCGGCGCGGTCGGCCGAAGTGTCGAGGTCGTGGTCAATCAGGTAGCGGTCCATGTCGGCCGATAGCAGGGGGTCGCATTCTACAATCAGACGTCCGGGCTGAACGGCGGGCGCTCCGGGCGAGAAGCGGCTGTTGGCCCAGTCCATGAAACTTTGCGGCACTGCTATGGTGTTGAGGCGCGACGAAAAACCCACTATGCCGCCGGGTATAGTCACGGGCCGGCCGTCGACACCGGTTATCGTAAACGTGACCGGTACCGACGATATGACCCCCTCGCTGAGTTGCGGCAGCCCCTGCGGAGTGGCGAAGCCGAAGTTGTAGAGCGCGAGATAATCTTTGCTGAGCACCACGGGGATAAACGGGTGTGTCGGGTCAAAATCCCAGTCACGCGGGTGGATGTCGAAAAAGTCGTCGGGTATTGACTCCATGAATAGATAGCTCGACAGGCCGCGTCCACCGAGGCTTACCGAGGCGTTGACGGTGAATTGCGAGGGGGTGAACTCGCCCACGCGTTTCGCCCACGGCTGTGCCTTGATGTCGGCTATCTCGGCAGGGGTGAACATTGCGGCGCCGGTAAGGCCGATTCCCTCCACGCGCTTGCTTATGACTTCAAACGACGACGAGAGATACGGGTCGGTGCCCGCTGAGCCACCGGGAGTGATGGTGGCATCGGCATAAAACATCAGGGCCGTGAGTATAATGGAAAGGCCCACAATATTGGCCACGGCATAGCCGATGAGTTGCGCGGGGGAGATGTTGCGGCGCAACAGGTGGCGCACCGGGGCGCCGGCAGAGGTTGAGGTGTGTGAGGTCATAGTCGGATAACGGTGAGATTGTCGAGCAGTAGGGCGTGGCCTACCGAGGTTGTGATGATTCCGGCACCCTGCGAACGTGCTTCCTCATCAAACAGAGAGGCCACTTCGCGGTTGCGACATTCGTCGAGGTGACTCACCGGCTCGTCAAGCAGCAGGAAGTCAAATGGCTGGCACACGGCGCGGACGGCGGCCACGCGCTGCTGTTGTCCGATAGAGAGCCGGTCGGCGCGCGTGTCGGCCTTGTCAGCTATGCCGAGGCGTTCGAGCATGGTGGTGATTTCCCGCTCGCTCTTGCAGTCTGTGAGCCTGTTTTTGAGCAAGATGTTTTCCATGACGGTGAGCTCGCCGAAGAGTCTCATCTCCTGGGGGAGTAGCGCGAGTGAGCGTCGGCGCAGGCCGCAGCGTGTGTCGATATCGAGGCTGCTTGTGTCGCGTCCGTCAAAACGGATTGTGCCGAGATAGTCGGTGCGGTTGCCGTAGATAAAAGCGAGGAGGCTCGACTTTCCGCCGCCGCTCTCGGCTTCGATGCTTATACGGCATCCGCGGCTGAACGTGAGCGACTGTTGCAGCCACACCTCGGAGCGGGCAATGGCCGGCTCGTGCTGCATGCCGTCGAACACCTTGGGCAGCAGGTCGCTGAGCGTTATGGTCTCAATCATAGGTTCGGATTATCAAGACAAGGTAAAAGAAGCCCCGGCGCGACGTTGCGCCGGGGCTTCCTGTCCTTCATTTATGCAAGCTGTGGAAGGATTGTAAAGTCGTTGCTGACCGGCTTACTTGCCAAGCTGCTCGTATTTGAGCGTGAGGGTGGGCTGGTCGCACACTTCCGACGGGCCGAAGTACTGAATCGGGCCGGGGAATACATAGTTGGTGTTGATGGCCCAGTCGTCGCGCTTGGCGGCGAAGCGGCGGAAGGGTGTGCCGTCGAGCTTCACGAGAGCCTTTTGTATCACGGGCTTCATCTCGCCGTGGCGGCGCTCCATATTGAACATCATGGTGATAGGTATGCCGCCGGCGAGCCACTGCACGGAGGGACGGGTGAGGTTGCGGAGGCTCGACATGTAGCCGGTGACGCCTGCGGCGATGAGGCATGATGCGTTGTAGCCAAGGGCGTAGCAGTAGTCAGCGTCGAAGTTGGAGGGAGCGGCGCAACGGCCTTCGTAGCCGAAGAAGTGGTGGAGGGCCGAGAACTTGCCGGAGTAGCTGCCTTCGGCGCGCTTCTCTTCGAGGCGGGTTGCCACCATCTGCGAGAGGAGCTTTTCGGTCTCGATGAGCGACACCTGTACGTTGCCGTGGGGGTCGCGGTCGAGGGTGAGCTGACGGGCCACACCTGCGGGAAGACCGGAGAAGATGCGCGAGTTGGCCTCCGAGAGATTGCTGATCACAAAGCGGCGCTGCTCTTCGGCGGAGAGGCCGGCAAATTCGGGAGTGCGGGCGAGGAGGTCGTTGAGCTCGGCGATGAGAGCCTTCATTGCGGGGATGAACTCGATGAGGCCTTCGGGTATGAGTACGGTGCCGAAGTTGAGGCCGCGGCTTGAACGCTCGGCCACGATGTCGGCGATGTAGTCGACCACGTCGGCGAGGGTCATGTTTTCAGCCTCTACCTCTTCGGAGATGATGCATACGTTGGGCTGGGTCTGGAGGGCACATTCGAGGGCGATGTGTGAGGCCGAGCGGCCCATGAGTTTGATGAAGTGCCAGTATTTTTTGGCTGAGAAGCAGTCGCGCTGGATGTTGCCGATAAGCTCCGAGTAAACTTTGGTGGCGGTGTCGAAGCCAAACGATGTCTCAATGACGTCGTTTTTGAGGTCGCCGTCGATAGTCTTGGGGCAGCCTATTACCTGTACGCCGGCGCCGATTGCCTTGTAGTACTCGGCGAGTACGGCGGCGTTGGTGTTGGAGTCGTCGCCGCCGATGATAACGAGAGCGGTGATGCCGAGCTCTTTGAGGATTTCGAGGCCCTTGTCAAACTGTTCTTTCTTCTCAAGCTTGGTGCGGCCCGAGCCGATGATGTCGAAGCCGCCGGTGTTGCGGTATTCGTCAATGATGTCGGCGGTGAGTTCGATATATTCGTGGTCAACGAGACCGCCGGGGCCCATGAGGAAGCCGAAGAGGCGTGAGTCGCGGTTTTGCTTCTTGATGCCGTCGAAGAGACCGCAGATTACGTTGTGGCCGCCGGGAGCCTGGCCGCCCGAAAGGATTACACCCACGTTGACGGGTTTGCCGGGTTCGGGATTGGCGTTGCGCTCAAATACGAGCTCGGGGAGGCCGTAGGTGTTGGGGAATAATTTTTTAATCTCGTCGCGGTCGGATACCGACTGCGTGGGTTCGCCTTCGACAGCAATCACTGCGCCCGTGAGCGACACGGGGAGTTTGGGCTGATATGAGGCGCGGGCTATCTGCAGAGCGCTTTTCTTCATCGTAAGAGAATTATGTGCTTGAGGATTGTTGATTTTCAGGCTGCAAATGTAGCCATATTTTTCGGCATCCGCAAATTATCACACGTTATTGTAGCTGCTAATGTGTGGCGTGATGCGGTCAGTAGGTGAGTAGCTGGGCGTAGAGTTTCAGTATGGAGGCGGAGTAGGTGGATGAGGCGGCCCAGCGGTTGTCGAGGTCGGCCCAGCGTGGTGCCGTGGCGCGCTTGACATATTGGAAGCGTGGGTCGATGCGGCGTTCGCCTTCCGGGAGCGCGGCGTTGGTGGCGTAGGCGTAGAGATGTTGTATCTGTGCCGTGATGCCTTCATCGACGTCGGCAAAAGAGTGGCCGCGCAGCCCGAGGCGGGTCACTCCGAGGCCGCAGTAGTTGTGCTGGTCGGGTGTCACGGCCGTGCCGCCGCTAAACGTGAACCAGCCGGTCTCTATTATGGCCTGACAGAGGGCCACGTCGCCGCGGATGCCGTAGCGCTGGCCTATGCGGTAGTAGGCTTCGGCTATGGCCGGGTCGAAGTCGGGGTTGACCTCGGCCACGAAAGTCCACATTGCCTCCACCGATACCTGCGCGTCGCCGAGTATGGTGAGGTCGGGCGATACCTCGGCGCGGCCGTCGTCGGTGAAGTTGATGTCGGGCGGCGAGGCGAAGAGCCTCGCCGCTGCCGACAGAATGATTGTGACGAGTATCAGGAGAGCGCGCATTTCAGACTTTCGAGGGCCTTCATCAGCTCCCGGCGGGGGAGCGCGACGTTAAGACGCATGAAGCCTTCGGCCTGGCGTCCGAACATCGTGCCGTCGTTGAGGGCGAGGCGCGCGCGGTTGACGAATAGGTCAACTAATTTGCTCTGAGGCAGGTTGAGCTTGCGGCAGTCGAGCCATACCAGGAACGAGCTCTGCGGACGCACGGGGCGTATCGAGGGGATGTTTTCGGCAAAGTAGCGCTCCGTGGCCTCGATGTTGCCTTCGATGTAGGCGATGCACTGGTCGAGCCACTCGCGGCCGCAGTTGTAGGCGGCTTCGGCTGCGGTGAAAGCGGGGAACGACGGGGTCGAGAACTCGTTGACCTCCATCCATTCGTAGAACGGCTTGCGGAGCTCGGGGTTGGGTACCATCATCCATGACGCGGCGAGGCCGGCGATGTTGAATGTCTTGGAGGGTGCGCCGAAAGTGATTGACACTTCGGCGGCTTCGGGCGATACGGATGCGAATGGTATGTGACGCTCGCCGAAGAGCATGAGGTCGCCGTGGATTTCGTCGCTCACCACCACCACGTTGTTTTCCTTGGCCAGGCGCGCCACTTCGCGAAGAGTGTCGGCATCCCACTGGATTCCGCCCGGGTTGTGGGGGTTGCAGAGAATCATCATGCGGGGCTTCTCGGCCTTGAATGCGGCTTCGAGGCCTGCGAGATCCATGCGGTAGCGGCCCGTCTCTTCGTCGAGGATAAGCGGGTTCTCGACCACACGGCGGCGGTTGCCTACGGTAAGATTGCGGAAGGGGTGGTAGACCGGCGGCTGTATCACGATGCTGTCGCCGGGCGACGTGAACCAGTTGATTGCGTAGCCTATGCCGCGAACAATACCGGGCACGAAGGCGAGCCAGTCGCGGTCGGCGTTGACGCCGTGGCGCGAGCTGAGCCAGTTGCGGACGGAGGTCCAGAGCGATTCGGGCACGGAGCAGTAGCCGGGCACCTGACACTCGCACTGACGGCGCAGGGCGTCGATAATGTCGGGGCAACAGGCAAAGTCCATGTCGGCAATCCAGAGGGCTGTGAGGTCGGGTCGGCCGAACATATCGCTGAGAGCTTCGAGCTTCATGGCATGGGTGCCTCGGCGGTCGACGGGGGTATCAAAATCGTAGGTCATAGCGGGGGTATGGTATTTTGTCGCAAAATTAGTAAAAAAATATCAAAGGCGTGCCCGATAATGGGCACGCCTTTGGTGGAGAGAGGAGAATGACCGGGAGCCGGGCGCCTTGGCGACCCGACGGGGCGGGAGAGCGCCCGCGAGGAGAGATCAGGGGGATTGATGATGCTCTGCCTGAGAGCGGGCCGTCCGGGGGTCAGTCGAGCGGCACGGGATAATACTTTTTCACGCCGTCGGGGTAGAAGCCGGCGATGAATAATACGCGGTCGTAACCGTCGGCCTCCATGACTGAGCGGTAGAGGGCGCGCACTTCATCGATAGTGGTGACACGCTGCTTGTTGATGGAGGTGATGACGAAGCCCTTGCGTATGCCGGCGGCGTGGAAGAGGCCGTCGGAGCTTACCGAGGTCACTTCGAGGCCGGAGCGGAGCTGCAGCTTGGCGAGGGTGTCGGCTGAGGGCTTGCCGAAAGTGGCGCCGAGCGACTCTACGGAGCCGGGTTTGGTCACGGCGGTGTTGCCCTGCGAGTTACGAAGCACGACTTCGAGGTCGAGTGTCTTGCCGTTGCGGACCACGCGCACGGGTATGCGGTCGCCGGGGCGGCGGCGTGCGAGTGCCTCTTGCAGCTGTGCGGCGGTATGCGTCGGGTTGCCGTCAATGGAGGTGATGATGTCGCCCTGGGAGATGCCGGCTTCGGAGGCCGACGAGCGTTCGGTGACTTCGGCCACATAGATGCCGTCGTTGAGGCCGCTTATGTTCTTTTCCTTGATGAGCTGAGGGGTGAGTTCGCGGAACACGATGCCGAGGACGGCGCGCTGCACGGCGCCATACTGTTTCATGTCCGACATGATTTTAGCCACTATCGATACCGGAATGGCGAATGAGTAGCCGGCATAGTTGCCGGTCTGCGAATAAATGGCGGTATTGATGCCTACGAGCTCGCCGTCGATGTTGACGAGGGCGCCTCCCGAATTACCGGGATTGACGGCGGCGTCGGTCTGGATATATGATTCTATGCCCATGGAGCGTCCTCCCGCTGCCGACGATATGCTGCGGGCTTTGGCCGATACGATGCCGGTGGTGACTGTGGAGGTGAAGCCGAAGGGGTTTCCTACGGCGAGCACCCATTCGCCCACTCGGAGCGCGTCTGAATCGCCGAAAGGAATTACAGAGAGCGAGTCGGCCTCAATCTTGATGAGGGCGAGGTCGGTGGCGGCGTCGGCTCCTATTACGGTGGCGTCGAAAGTGCGGTTGTCGTTGAGGGTGATTTCGAGGCGGTCGGCGCCGTCGATTACATGGTTGTTGGTGGCAATATAGCCGTCGGGCGAGATTATGACGCCTGAGCCCAGGCCGAGAGGCTGTTCCTGCGGCTCCTGCTGCTGTTGCTGCTGCTGGCGGCGGGGAGTGCCTCCGAAGAAGAACTCGAAGAATGGGTCGTCGAAATAGCCCTGAGGCGCGTTGCCGCGGCTGTTGCGGCGGCGCGATGCATCGGCATAGCTCTTGATTGAAACCACGCCTCCTACGGTCGATTCGGCGGCGCGGGTAAAGTCGGTATTGACCGGGGGGGTCGATGCTGTACGGCGAAAGCCGTCGGCTTCGCGTATGAAAGTGTCGTTATGAGGGGTGGCTTCGCTCACTCCGAGTGGCGAGCCTACGATTGCACAGGTGGCAATGCTGCTTGCAGCCGCAATGGCTATTGTGAGGAGGATTGATTTACCGTTCATGCAGGTGACAAATGTTAATTAGGTATTGTTAAAAATCAATACTTATGTGACGGCAAAGGTAGATGAATATTTAATTGGTGCACTATTAAAAAGCTTTAAATTAACGCGATTTAATAGACATAGCCTGCTATTGTGAAAAAATGCCAACGCTCCCGCAAAAGGAGTGCTGAAAGCCTTTCGCGGGAGCGAGGATGACGTGGCGGATGTCGCCGCGGCTCATTATAGATGCTCGTTGAGTTTGGCCTCAATCTGGTCGGCCTGATGCAATCCGTAGCCGCGCCACAGTGCTTCGCCGGCCTTGAAGACGATGAGGGTGGGGATTGAGCGTACGCTGTATCTTGCCGAGAGTTCGGGATTTTTGTCGACGTCTATCTTGATGATGTTGACTGTGTCGCCGAATTTTTTCTTGACATCTTCGAGAATAGGGCCTTGCAGGCGGCAGGGGCCGCACCATGTGGCGAAGAAGTCGACGAGCGTGGGCTTGGTATCGTTGATTATCTTGTCGAAATCGTTCATAGCTAAGGGGGAATGTTAGAGTTGTACTTGCTAAGGTACTAACATCCGCCGGCTACGAATGGTTTATTGGAGCGAGTCGAGAACGGCGCGAATACGCTCGTAGGTGGTGATGCGTGTAGGCACCAGCGGGAGGCGAAGCTCGTTCTCTATATATCCCATGGCGTTGAGCACGCACTTAACGCCGGCGGGATTGCCGTCGACGAAGAGCAGGTTGTAGAGGTCGTTGAAGCGGTAGTGGATAGCTCGCGCGCGGGGATAGTCGCCTTCGAGGGCGAGGCGCACCATGCGTCCGAACTCGCGTGGGAAAGCGTTGCCCACGACCGAGATGACGCCCACCGCTCCTAAGGTGATGAGTGGGTAGGTTATGCCGTCGTCGCCCGAAATCACCATAAACTCTTCAGGCTTGCGCTTGATAATCTCGTCGACCTGGTCTATTTTGCCCGAAGCCTCCTTGATAGCCACGATAGTGCCGGGAAATTCATGCGCGAGGCGGAGTGTGGTCTCGGCGGTCATGTTGACGCCTGTGCGGCCCGGCACGTTGTAGAGCACTACCGGGAGCGGAGTGGCTTCGGCTATGGCGGCATAGTGGCGATAGATGCCTTCCTGCGACGGCTTGTTGTAATAGGGCACCACTGAGAGCACCGCGCAGTATTTGTCGCGCGGCACGGTCTGAAGCTCCTCCACGACGGCGGCAGTGCAGTTGCCTCCGCATCCGAGGACGAGCGGTACGCGCCCGGCTACGCGGTCGGCCACGAAATCGCGCACCCGACGGCGCTCGTCGGGGGTAAGGGCCGGAGTTTCTGCTGTGGTGCCGAGCACTACGAGGTAGTCGGTGCCGTTTTTAATCTGATATTCGAGCAGGCGCGCAAGGGCGTCGTAATCAACGGATTTATCAGCGCGGAAGGGGGTTATAAGTGCAACGCCCAAACCGGTTAGATTAGGTCGAACCATAATGTCGGTGGGTATCTATTGGATTGCTATTCCGAGTGCAAATTTACTTATAAAATGTAAATCGGCAATGGAAAGTTGTGGCTAATCGTTAGAAGCCGTTCCATAAGCCCCTATGTGGCGGGTGATTTCGATGCCGTCGGGCGACGTGGCATGTGCCGTTTCGGGGTCTGAGACGGCGTTTAGGGCGGGGCTGCCCGCTTTCAGCCGGTAGTCGAAAATATATTTTTCGCGGTCGACGCTGAAAAGCGGGTCGGCGTCGAAGATGCAGTTGTGGAAATTGCCGTCGTTGTCGCCCGTCGACTTGAATATGCAGCGTGTGAAGCTGACTCCGGAAGGCAGCGTACCCGACGGAAGACCCACGTCGGTGCCGAGGCCGTAGACGATGCTGTTGGCTACACGGAGGGTGTCGGCGTCGGCTACAAGGGCCGGATTTGTGATTGGGCCGAAGAGATAGTAGTTGGCTATCGTGCAGTGGTCGATAATGGTCTCGCCCCCCTTGACGGCCAGGACACCGTCGCCCCCCTCGGCTATCTCGCAGCCGGTGGCGGTGAGGTAGCAGCCGGTTACGTCGAGTGGCCTGGCCGCGGCGTTGCGGAGTACGCATGAGGCAAGCGTAATGTCGGCGCCGTCGGCGCGCACGCCATTGGTGGAGTTGCGTATCACTGTAAAGGCGAGGTCGGCTTTTGAGCCTGGTTCGAACGTGACGCCGCTCCATTGGCCCGACATGATGTCGTAGGGTATGCGGGCTGCCACGAATCCGGTGCGGTCGCCGGTCATGTCGACGCGGTTGGCCGGAGTGCCGAGGGCGCGGAGCGTGCCGCTGACACGCATTGTCGCTCTGTCGTGAAATAGCAGCCGCGTGCCGGCTTCGAGCGTGAGCGTGGCGCCAGGAGCCACATGCAGTGAGTCCATGACGCGGTAGGGGTAGTCGGCGGTGAACGTCTCGCTGCCGGTCACGGTGCGGCCCGTGAGGGTGATGATGTCGCAGGCGTCAGCGCTGACCGGGAGCGACGAGCTCACGCCGTTGACGGTGAAGTCGATATGAGTCAGAGTCCGGATCGTACCGGGGCGACCGAGGCGGGGAAGTGTCGCCTCGACAAATACCATTACGGAGTCGTTTGGGCGGATTTCGATGCCGGCGATGTCGTTGCCAGCAGTGCCATCGACGTTGAGGCGGTAGTGCTCGCTGTCGCGTATGCCCACACTGCCGAGTACGAGTATGTCGTCGTGACGGTTGTAGACGGTGAAGCTCGCCGTCGGTGTCGGTACTCCGGTGAACACCGTGCCGAGCCTGAGTGTGTCGACCGAAAATTCCGGTTGGTCGGCGGGCGATGTGGTGATATTGTCGTTGATACATCCCTGCAACAGCAGTGAAGCTGTCAGGGCAGTAAGGCAGGTGAGGAGATTATTCTTCATTTGAGGTAGTGTCGGGTTGGTCGTGCGGCTGATTGTCGTTGTCGGCGGCTTCGGGCGGTATGCCGGCCTCGTCTTCAAGCCTGTCGACGCGCGCCGACTGCACGGCTCGGAAATAGTCGTCGAACGAGCGCCCCATGCCGAGCAGCAGGTCGAAGTTCTTGCGGCTTATCGTCACCGGCCTTATCTTCGGGCCGAGTTGCGGAAGTGTGGCGCGGTAGTGGTCGAGCTCCGTTACGGAGCTGAAGCCGCTTATTACGATGAGGCCGAGGCGGCCGAAGTTCATCATCTCTATGTCGTAGTCCTTGACCTTGAATGTCGAGAAGTTGTGACGAGCTATGTCGAAGAGTAGCCGGTTGGCTGACACGGAGTCGGTGGAGTAGGTGAGGATGAAGAGAGGATTGCCGTTGTCGGTAAGGTCGAAGTCGGGCATCTCTTCTGGATCGAGGATGAGGGTCGTGTCGTTGGTCAGGCGCTGCTCCCACACCATTGCTCGGACCTCGCCGCTTTCCAGTCGCCGCCCTTGCGTGATGTCGCGGAGCCAAGTTGAGGCGAGGGGACTGACGTCGGCCTCGGGGTAGCGTTGGAGTAGTGTGCGAATCTTGCCTGCGAACTCGTCGGAGGTTGCCGGGCTTACATACGTCAGCGCTTCGACAAACATTATTTTCGGCATAATAGGGCTCATAGGGAATGAATCGGCCATTTCGGCGGCCTTACGGCGCACCGTTGCCTTGTCGCCGTCGACAAAGGCTGCGTAAGCTTCCTCGTACACTGCGTTCTGGCGCTCGTTCATGCGCCGAAGACTGCCTATGTAGTCGGGGTCGCGCAGCGCGAGGCCTTGTTCACTCTCGGCAAAGTCGCTCAGGATGCGGCGGCGCCATCGCTCGGCCTCCACCGTGTCGCCCATGCGCATATACATGAGATAGAGGTTGAAGTAAGTGTCGAGGCGATAGATGTTGTCGGGGTAGTCACGGAGCAGGATGCCCCACTGTGTGGCGGCGGCGGGGAAATCGTCGAGTTTGTCTTTGAGTATAAGGCCCATGTTGTAGAGTCCCTCCTGCACTACCTCGCGGGCAGTAGCTTTTTCGAGGTCGGTAGAGGGTATCCCGGCGAGGTAATATTCGGGGTTGTGGGGATCGTCGGCGCCCTCCGCGGCGGCGATGTCGCTCGGCGACTGATTGTCGGGCGTGTCAGTGGCCGCGGCTTCATTGTCCCCCTCCGAGGGTGTGTCGAAGTCACTGAACGAGAATGATGTCTTGTTGCGACGTCGCCAGTCATCTTCCAGCTTTCGCGAACCCCAGCGTTTCTGGAACTCTGTCCGGCCCGCGTTTTTTACGGCGGTGTTGTAGAAGTACCAGCTACGGTCGTTGTTGATGCTGAACGTGGCAGGAGTGTTGCCCTGCGTCTGTGGAACGGCCGACGACGAGGCGTCGCGTCTTGCCTCGTACTCGGTGCGGCGCAACTCCTCGGCTTCCTCCTTTTCGCGTTGTTTGAGCTGCTCTACAAGGCGGTTGGCTACGGCGAGCTGCTGCTCAGGAGAGAGCTGCGACAGGCGCAGCAGCGAGTCTTGGAGAGCTACGTTGCCGGCATAGACGGCCAGTTCGTCGAGCACCTCGCTTCGTCGTCGTATCTGTTTTAGGTCGGGAAAATCGGCGGGAAGCTGAGGCACGGCCTCCGAGTAGCAGGGCTGGGCAAGGTCGTAGCGGCGGCGGTCGAAGTAGACGGAGCCAAGCCTGAGCTGTGCGAGGGCACGGTCGATGCCGTTGCGTGTCGACTTTTTTGCGGCGAGGATATAGTTGTCAATCGCCCTGGCGGTGTCGCGACGCGAGAGATAGAGGTTGCCTATTGCGTAATAAATCTGGTCGGCGTACTCGTGGTTGCGGTCAAAGCGGAGCATGGAGCGTAGCGACTTGGTCTCGCCGTCGATGTCGCCGCCGGTATATACCTCGCTCTGCTTGATACGGGCGTTGAAGCGGGTGCGGTAGGGTGCCGACGACGACCCGGCCACTTTGCCGAAAGCGGCGTAGGCGCCGGCACGGTCGCCCGAACGCTGGAGTATCTGGCCGAGCAGAAAACGCAGCCGTGTCTTCATGGGCCCTTTTGCGAGGTCGACGGCCTCGCGGAGGGGAGCTACCGCCTCGGCTTCGCGACCCGACTTGACAAGCATGTCGACCTCGGCGAGGCAATAGAGCGAGCGCATGGCCGGTGTATTGAGGTCAGTGTCCCTGACGCGCGCCAGCAGGCGCTCCGCCTCGAAAGTCGAGCCCATGGCCGCGTAGCAGCGCGCCTGCCACAGGTTGGCTTCGGTCACCGTCGCGGGGAGCCAGGCGAAGTGGCGGGCGATATAGGCAAACGTGGTCGCCGCGCCGAGGAAGTCGCCGTTCATGAACTGACTGCGGCCGAGCATGAGCCAGGCATTGTGCAGAAACGGGTTGTACTCCTCGCGTTTGAGCCAGCGCTGGTAGGCCGCGTCGTTGCGCTTTCCGGCCTTGCGCCTCGGCTTTTTCTTTATCGACCGCAGCTCTATCGCCTTCTGCGCTTTTTCAATCGATCGGGTGAAGTCGCCCGACGGTTTGGCGAGCGCCTCGTCGGCATAGGCGTTGGCGGGATGTACGGGTATGAGGCGCGTGTAGTCGTCTTCGTAGCCGCTCTCCATCTGCCGCAATGTCTCTTTGTAGTGCTCGTCGCCGTTGAAGTAGATGTTGTAGCGGGTAATAAAGGCGTTGTAGTTGCGCGAGGCGGCGGTGTTCTTTTTCAGTGAACATGAACCAAGCAGAACAGTGGCCGCGACAATCGCGGCCACTGTCAGTAAGCTGATATGGTAATGGCGCCTCATATACATGTGGATATAACGTCGATGAGGCGGAATTATTGCGCCGGTCAGGCGGGGAGGGAGGCGTCGAAGCCGGCGGCCCTTACAGCAGCGATTACTGCTTCGGGCACGGGATTGCCCTCTACGGTGGCGTTCTTGCCGGAGAGGCTTACTTCGACCGATTTTACGCCTTCAACGGCGGATATTGCGCGGGTGACGGTGGCCTGGCAGTGGGGGCAGTTCATACCCTGGATGTTATATACAGTAGTCATTTCGGTTGTATGTGTGTGAGTGTGACGGTGATTACGGATTAGTGCCACAACGAGCAGCACGGTGAGGAGGGCGGCGCAGGCAAGTGGGAACCAGCCTATCGTGGCGGGATGACACGAGCCGTGGGCCATGCGGGCCGACACGTCGAACCAGTGCGCGGGCATCAGGTAGTCGATTGCGAGGCCGAAAGCGAGAGCGCCGACGATGATTGAGGCGAGGTAGACCGAAGCGGCGCGGCGACCCATCTCGCGCGAGATGAGCGCGAACGATGCAAAGTTGGCGGCGGGACCGGCCATGAGAAGCACCAGGGCCGTGCCGGGCGAGAGGCCTTTGAGCATAAGCGATAGCGCGATAGGTATGGAGCCGGTAGCGCACACATACATCGGCACGGCCACGATGAGCACGGCGAGCATGGCGAGCAGCGGGCGGTCGCCGAGCACGGCGAAAGCGTCGGCGGGCACATAGACGGTGATGAGCGCGGCGATAATTAGGCCGACGACGAGCCAGCCGCCTATGCTGCCTACAAGGTCGACGAAACCGTAGCGCAGGGCCGACACGAGTTTGGCGCCGAACGACTTGGAATGCTCTTCCTCTTCGACTGCCACGGCTGCATCTACGCTACATGTGCCGGCAGCGGCCTTCTCGCTCCCGCTTTCGGTCTTGCCTACGGCCAGACCGCCGAACAGCGCGGTTACAAGCGCTGCCACGGGTCTTATCACGGCGAAGGCGGGGCCGAGCAGGCTCGCCGTAGCGGCTATGGAGTCGACACCGGTCTGCGGCGTGGCGATGAGAAACGAGGTGGAGGCCGCTTTCGAGGCGCCGCCGCGACGCATGGCTATCGCCGCAGGGAGTACGCCGCAGGAGCAGAGCGGGAGCGGCACACCCACGGCGGCGGCTTTGACTACCGATTTAAAGCCGCGGCCGGATAGGTGACGAGCGAATGTAGCGGGAGTGATGAACGCATGCAGCAGACCGGCGATGAGGAAGCCCAACAGAATGTAGGGCGCCATCTCGGCGAGCATGATTATGAGTGAATTTATAACTTGCATTGTTAGACTGTTTTTTTTATTTACGACAATGCAAAGTTATGACCTTGCGGGCGCAACCGTGTTGCAAATCACTCGGGCTGCTCTTTGAGGTCGTAGGCGTCGAGCTTCTTTGTGTAGTAGTCGCGCAGATCGCTCCAACGAACGTAGGGCGAAGTGCGTGAAACCGGCTTGACGGGCAGGGCCGCTTCCTTTTCGTTGAGTAGTACCTTGACAAGCACCGGCTTGTCGGACTTCGGGTCGACCGGGCGATAGAATATCATCTGCACGTTGCAGGCCATGGGGAAAATATCGTAGTTTTTCCAGCGCGATGCTACTTGGTCGAGGTCGTTGATTTCGTCGCCGAAGCTGTCGAGTTCCATGAGTGTCACCAGGGGTAGCACCACCACTTCGTGGCCGAAGCGGAGATTGGCCGAGGGGAAAGTTGAGCCAATAGTGGTGTCGGCGCTCTCCACCATGTTGCGTAGAAGATTTTTCTGGCGGAACGGAGCGTTGTGGCCGGTCAAGGCCATGTTGCCGTAGTCGGTAAACCACGACACATTGTTATACTCCCATCTCTCCTTGATTTCGCGGTCGGAGAAAATGTCGTAGGGCGCTTTCTGATCCTTGTGGCTTTGGGCGTTGCCGGCGATGATGAAGAGGTCGCCGAAGAGTTGTGGCACGTTGAGGCTGTCGTTGGCCCACGCAGTGTCGGTAACGAGCTTGGGCAGGAAGTCGCCCATGTAGTTGTGTGTGGAATAGAACACACGCACCAGTGAGTCGGCGTTGGCGGCTGATTTCTTGGCAAGCTTGTCGGTGCGGTTCATATACTTCATGTCGGCGTGCGACGCGTCGGAAGTGATGTTGAGCTTCGGATTGGCGGCTTTGAGCTCTTGCAGCTCGTTGTCCATGGATAGGATGCAGCGTATCACGACTGTCGAGCGCGCGTCGACACGCGATCCGTCGGCAAACACTTCGGGGAAGTTGGCATACATGCGCTGCGCGATGCCGCGGTGTTGCTCAGCGCCTATGTCGGTGAGCTCGCCGTCGCGTCCCACGGCCTTCTCGGCTATCACGCGCAGCTGTGCGAGCAGTTCTTGCCCGCGCGGAGTGAGCTTGCCGGCGGCTTCGGCCTTGGCGAGGGTCTCGACGGGTCGCGAGTAGACATGTTCGCCTATGTGCCAGCGCGAGCCGTGACGGCCATAGTGCTCGATATGGTAGGGGGTGTAACCCTCTGGGGCTGCGGTGAGTTCGGGCAGTGGGTTGGCGGGATAGGGATAAGCGTAATAGTTGCCGGCCATGCGGCGGACTTCTTCTGTGGGCTCGACGGCCACTGCTGTGGTGGCCGCAACGGCTACGATAGCAAGAAATGCGTTGCGGAGGTGATTCATGGATATATTATTGAGTGATAGATGGTAGAGGACGGTTGTTGGGGTTGGCCGGACGTATGCCGGCAAGTTCTTTGAACAGCGCGTTGAAGTCGATAGTGGCGGCACCCTGCAAGCGGCGCAGGGCGCGCTCATTGCCGGTTTGTGTCTGCGAGCCCTTGGCCTGCCAGATGAGGCGCACGGTTTTCAGCACGTCCTGGTTGGTGCATTTGCCCGAAGCGAAAAACGGCACTGCGGGAATCCCGGCGAGGTTGCCTGTGGCGAAAGAGTCGAACACCGCGAGGGCTTCGGTGGAGCGGAGCGAGTCTCGGCACCACACGTTTGACCGGTTGAAATACTCGAAGTCGGCATCGGGCGATATGGCGTTTTCGGCGGCGGTGTTGACGTCGGTGTTGGTGACGGCGTCTAAGGTGGCCACGGTATCGGTCATGGGTGCTGTCTGTGTGTCGACAGGGGTGTCGACGGCTTCTGACAGCAGTATAGGCTCCACGTCGGTGTCTTCAATGTTAACGCCCTCTTCGGTACTGTCGAAAGTGTCGACGTGGGCGAACAAGTCGGGGAGGTAGCTCACAGCCACTATGCCGAGGGCAATCGCCACGAAGGTGAGGAGCACCCAGAGCCACGCCGACGACGAACGCCTGCGGGGGCGCGTGGTGTCGTGGGGCGTCGTTTCGGTCGCTTTGTCGGGTGCTGCGGGGGCAGGTTCAGGCAGCGTGGCATCGTCGCGGAGGTCGATGAGGTAGCTTTCGTCGCCGCGAGTCTTGACGGCGAGTCGGCGGGCGCGTCGTCCGTGGAATGTGCCGGCACGCAGCAGGCGATACTCCGACGATTCTTTTTCAATCGACATGTTGGCGCGCACTATACGGTCGTCGGAAAAACGCATCACGAGCGACACGGAGCGGTGTGTCGAGTCGGCCTTTGTATCGGTGACTCGGCGGTCGGTGGCGGCAACCACACTCTTTGCGGCGCCGGCGGGCTTGGGTTCGGGGGCGGCCGGGGGCGCGACAGGTTCGAGTTTTATGCCGAGATCGGATAGCGGACGCACGCGTATGGCGGCTCCGTCGTATTCGACGAATGGGCTTGCTTTGCCGGCGATAAACGAGTTGGTGGCATCCTTGCAGCCGTCGGCGAAATAGGTGAGTGTGATTTCGTCGCCGGCGTTGGCTTCGCGCGACGACGGGCGCACTCCTTCGGGATAAATCACTGCATAGCGGCGCTCTACGGGGGAGTCGACACGCACTATCGACGGGTCTTCCTCGGCTGCCGGGCGCATTGCGGCCGTAGCGGGAGCTATGACGGTGCGGGCAAACGGCTCGGTAGCTTTCTGTGCCGGAAACGAGAGCATGCGCTCGATGTCACGGCCTGAAAGGAAGTGGCGTACGGCGGTGCCGGCGGCGTTGGCTATCTGCTGGGCCGAGGGGAGCAGATCGTCGGGAGCGCGGAGCGGGGTAGCGGGGATTTCGGCCGTTTTGAGGGCCCGGAACAGCTCGTCGCCTCCGCCCGGGCATGCGGCGGCGATGCGTAGAGCGTCGAGGATGCGGGCGCCGGAGAGAAGCCGCCCATCGGCCACCGTGACCGATATGGAGCCGCGGCGTGTGACGCGGCTGAAACGCCAGCCGCGGTCGACCGGCGTTATGACATATACTTCTTCTGTGCCGGCAACGAAGAAATCAAGGACGCCGGTGGAGTTTCCGGCTGATATGCTAAGATAACGAAAGTTGTCCATAATGATGTGTGAGACAGCGCCATGCATCAACGCACATACTGCCTCACCGACAAAGGTAATGAAAAACCGTCAAAAGGCAAAAATAATAATGCACCGCTACCCGTCGTGGGCCGAGGTGCGATACTTTCCGTGACCGGCGTCACTCGTGAAACCGGTCACGGAATGTGAGAATCGTTGTTGTTGCTGTTTGTATTATATTCTGCTTATAATACTTCTGTTGCGATTATTTGTTGACGCGGAAACTAAGCTTATCTGGAGTGGGATAGTCAGAAACCGGGGGCGTGCCGCACAATTGGTCGGGATTAGTCCTTGTAATGGGAATGATGGCGTTGTCATCAATCAGCTCAACGAGCTGATACTCTTTACCATCAATTGTAGTGGATTTCACACCATAATACCAATATTTTATTATAATATCGGATGATGATTTAGCCTCGGACAACAAATGTCCATATTTCTTGTCAATAAGAATAGGACAAGATGCAAACGGCTTGAGTTCTTTGGTTGAGATTCGCTGTATGGAATCTGCCGCGAGAACATAATAGCCTTTGATTTTTTCATCCAACAGATGACACACAGCAGTATAGATGCCAAAGTCGCATTCCACGGGTGAATTTACAGTGCAACCATATGGATCTATGATAGTATCAGAAGCGTTGTCAAAAACGGATTCATCTGAGCAGGCCGCAAATATTGCGGCGGTCAGCACCCCGACAACAATCGGGATAAACTTGTTGAAGAGTCGTAGCATAGAGATAGTGATTAGTTGATTGGTGGATAGTTTGTGTGTTGGCATTTATGAAAACCAGGAGTTCACATATGCTTTCGCCGCAAATATAACGGATTATTCTGAATAAGCCAAGTTATTTTGTTGAAAATCACAAAAATTACTTTCTTGGGAATAGAAAACAAATATCGCACTGCTACCCGTCGCGGGCCGCGGTGCGATACTTTCCGTTACGGCTTTCATGAATGATGCCGGTCACGGAGTGTAAGAATCGTTGATGTTGCTTTTTTGCTGTATGCTACTTTCTTGTTTTCGTTATTTGTTGACGCGGAAACGGTCGATGCCGTCGCGCAGATATGCCACTACCTGGCGGGCGGCGGCGATGCCTGCGTTGATGTTGGCTTCGGCTGTCTGCGCGCCCATCTTCTTCGGGGTGAAGAGCACGCGCTTGCCGTAGGCCTCTTGGAGCTCGGCGGCGCAGTCGGGGGCCACGTCGGCCACGTATTTGATGTCGGGGCGATCGGCGAGTGCGCGTTTGAGGCCCTCTTCGTCAATCACCTCTTTGCGGGCGGTGTTGATGAGCACGCCCCCCTTGGGCATGAGGGTGATGAGGTCGTAGCCTATGGAGCCTCGGGTCTCTGGGGTGGCGGGTATGTGGATGCTCACGTAGCGGTTGTCGGCATAGAGTGTTTTGAGGTCGTGCACCGGGGTTACGCCGGCTGCTGTCATGGCTTCGTCGGGGCAGTAGGGGTCGAGCGCGCTCACCTCCATGCCGAATCCTTTGGCGATGCGCGCTACGTTGCGGCCCACCTGTCCGAAAGCCTGGATACCCAGGCGCTTGTCTTTCAGCTCAGAGCCTGAGGTGCCGTCGAGCATGTTGCGGGCGGCCATCACGGCGAGACCGAACACGAGTTCAGCCACGGCGTTGGAATTCTGGCCCGGGGTGTTCTCCACCACGATGCCGCGCTCCGTGGCGGCGGCGAGGTCGACGTTGTCGTAGCCGGCTCCGGCGCGCACCACAATCTTTAAGTTGGGGGCGGCGGCGATGACCTCGGGTGTTACTTTGTCGGAGCGGATGATTAGGGCGTCGGCGGTGGTCACTGCGTCGAGGAGCTCCTCTTTTGAGGTGTATTTCTCCAAGAGTTCAAGCTCGTAGCCGGCTCCCTCTATCTCGGCGCGGATGCCCTCCACGGCCTGTGCGGCAAAGGGCTTTTCGGTGGCGACAAGTACTTTCATGACTGTTGCTGGATTACGGGTGGGGAATTACTTTGACTTGGCGAAGTCGTTCATGGCCTCGACGAGCACCTCGACGCTCTCTATGGGGAGTGCATTGTAGAGCGATGCGCGGAATCCGCCCACAGAGCGATGGCCCTTGATTCCCACGATGCCGCGTGCGGAGCAGAAGTCTACAAATTCCTTTTCAAGCTCGGCATATTCGGGAGCCATGCGGAATGTCACGTTCATGATGGAGCGGTCGGCGGGGTCGGTGACGCAGCCCACGAACATCTTCGACGAGTCGATAGCGTCGTAGAGCAGAGCGGCTTTGGCGAGGTCGCGCTTTTCGAGCTCTTTTACGCCGCCCATTTCCTTGTACCAGCGCAGAGTCTGCATGGCCGAGTAGATGGGAAGCACGGGAGGGGTGTTGAACATCGAGCCCTTCTTGATGTGTGTGCGATAGTCGAGCATGGTGGGTATGGGGCGGTCGACATGACCCATGGCGTCGTCGCGCACGATGACAAGGGTCACTCCTGCGGGAGCGAGATTTTTCTGGGCTCCGGCATATATGAGGTCATATTTCGACACGTCGACGGGACGCGAGAAGATGTCGGACGACATGTCGCCCACGAGGCGCACCTTGCCTGCGTCGGGGTCGGTGCGTATCTCGGTGCCGTAGATAGTGTTGTTGGTTGTGAAGTGGAAGTAGTCGGCATCCTGCGGCACTGAGAATCCCTTGGGAATGAAAGTGTATTTTTCGGCCTCGGAAGAAGCTACTACGTCGACCTCGCCGAAGAGGCGGGCCTCCTTTATGGCGTTGTGAGCCCATGTGCCGGTGTCGGTGTATGCGGCCTTGCGTGCGAGCAGGTTCATGGGCACCATGGCAAACTGCATCGACGCGCCTCCTCCGAGCCAGAGCACGGAATAGCCTTCGGGAACTTCGAGGAGCTCCTTTACCAGAGCCGATGCTTCGTCTATCACTGCCTGAAACTCTTTCGAGCGGTGGCTGACTTCAAGTATGGAGAGGCCGGTGCCTGCGAAGTCGATAATAGCGTCGGCGGTAGCCTTGATTGTGTGTTGGCTCAGGATTGACGGGCCGGCATAGAAGTTATGCTTTTTCATGGCGGGAATGTTTGGTTAAGTGACAGGTGGGGTGTATTCAGTATAATATGCCCGTTAGGTCGGGCGGCCGTTAGGATTTATGCGCAAATCTACTCCTTTCGCTCCATATTTCCAAAAAATCGAAGGATCAATTTCGCTCAATTTCGTCAATGGATAATAAAAATTTTTGTATATGGCGAATAACTATTAACTTTGCAGTCGCTTCGCGCCATGCCTTTACGGCTATTGCGCGTCATATGTGCAAATAATAAAACACCTAACATAAATATGGCAACAAACCAAGAACCCGATACCCTCGCCAAGCAGGAGGGCGCCGAGGCAATCGCCCATGAAGAGAACGATACCAGGAAGTCGCAGAAAGTGATGATGTGGCTCACAATCGCGTTAGCCGCAATCGTGGTCATCGTAATCGTTTATATCTTCGCTATCCGTCAACCCGGCATCCAGGCTGCCGACAATGCTATCGGCCAGGCCGACACTTCGATGAGCTTCGGCCAGGACTCCGTGGCTCTCGCCCAGTACAAGCAGGTGGCCGACAACTACGGCTATGCCGCAGGCAACCGCGCCGCCCTCAACGCCGCCATTATCCTCTACAATCAGGCCGCCAACGACTCCGTGGGCCGCGACGCCAAGCTCAACGAGGCTATCAGCTACCTCAAGAAATATGACACCAAAGAGAGCATCATAGGCGCTGCCAGCCGCTCGCTCATGGGCGACTGCTACGTCAACCTCGGCAACCTCGAAGAGGGCCGCAAATGCTTCGCCGAAGCCGTGAAGCTTTCCGACAACAATCCCGCCTATACTCCCTTCTTCATGATGAAGGAAGCTACCGTAGACCGCGCCCTCGGCAACTTTACCGCCGAAGCCGAGCTGTGGCAGCAGATTATCGACCGCTATCCCAACTATGGCGCCGCCCAGGGTCTCGATCTTGAGAAGTATCTGGAACGTGCCAAGGCTTCGGTCGAAAAGAAATAAAAAGCACCATCAGACAACAAGAATAATGATGAATTGCAGCCGGGACTGTCGCGATGACAGCCCCGGCTTGCTATATACGGGTATGTACTGTACTGTGGTCAGTCCATTTCAATCTCCACCAGAACGCCGGCCGAGTTGAAACGGAGGTCATCGTATTCCGGGCTGCGGAGCTCGACCTTGTAGAACCGGGAGTCGCGCTTCACGGTCTCTACCGCGTTGGTGAGCTTCATGTTCACAATCTCGTTGTAGGAGTTGGCTGGAAGCAGAATCTTGACAAGCGAGGGGGCGAGGCATGTGCCGTGACCGGCGTCGACTTCGGTCCAGTCGCCGGCCGAGTTAAATTCCAGGTCGGTACCGTCGTTGAGGTCGACCTCGAAAGTGCGGGAATTGAACTTCTCCTCAATGCCGGTGATGACGGCCTGCGGGAAGTTGGTGCCGATAAATTTCATCGCCTTTTCAGGCAGCTTGCCGATGTTGACTGAGCCTGAAACAGCGGGGCCAACGCCGGTGGGATAATAGGGAGTGTTGCCCGCCGGAAGGGCAACCTGAGCCATTACGGCCGGGGCCGCGGCGATTACAATGGCGGCGAGTGCCCCACGGAGTGTGTAGACAAGTTTCATAGCATGAGCGTCATGGCAGGGAGTGTTGTGCCTTGCTGACTAAATTAAAACGCCTTGCAGCGGGCGCGGGTTCATCTCCCGACGCCCCTATTTTTTGACGGCAGACCCCGACAGGCCGCCCGGTGAGGCGGCTGTCGGGGCCGGGCACTGTGCGGAGTGCCGTTACCTTCTGTATGTCAACAATTATGGATTGGCGTTTTTGAGCACGGGGATGGCGAGGTATAGGGCGGCGCACAGGGCGCACGCCGCAGCGGCAAGCAGCATCAGGGGGTTGAGATCGGCCACACTGTCGGAGGTCGATTCGGCCAGTTGGAGCAGGTGGCGTGTCTCTACGGCCATTACCGTGCCGGAGATGACGAGCACCACGCCGGCGGCGATGATTTCGGGTAGTCCGAGTATGCGCTCGCAGCGCGGCGGGAGGCGGTTGAGGGTCTTGTTTACAAACCACTCGTCGCGAGGAACAGGCGATGCTTCGCCGCGCACCATGTCGGCGATGCGGCGGTCTGTGTCGCTGATGCCATGTCGGTCAGTTTTCATAGTCACAAGTTATCAGTATCTGTGTTTGTCGAGGAGATTGGCGAGCCGCTTGCGGGCTCTGGTGAGATAGCAGCGTACCGTGCCCGAGGGCAGTCCTGTCACGGTGGATATGCGTGCTACGCTGAATCCGTCGAAATAGAAGAGCTGTGTCACGGCGCGCTGTGGCGCGGGTAGCTGCATTAGGGCGTCGGCGACATTAGCGTCGGTGACGGGTCTGTCATCGTCGTCACCGTCGTCGTCGGGCATATCGACGTCGCAGTCAGCTATGTCGACGATTGTCTTGTCGCTGCGGTTGCGCCTTGTGTGCGAGATAAATTCGTGGTAGGCTATGCGCATCAGCCATGTGCGGAAGCGCGTTATGCCTTCGAGCGAGCGTATGGCGAGATATGCCTTGATAAAGGTTTCCTGCGCAAGGTCGTCGACGAGAGCCACGTCGCTTTTGGTAAGGCTCAGGAGCAGACGGCGCACGTCGTCGGCATACGCCTCGACCAACTGCCCGAATGCGCGGCGGTCATCGGCCGCTACACATAGGGCAATCAGTTTGAGTTCCTGAACCTTCGTAAGCATTTCGGGTGGATTAATCGCAGGTGGAGAGGTCAGAATTTCTTGCCGAGCAGGAGGGTGAGGAGCTGTGCGGCTCCAAGGAGCACAAGTATGCCTCCCACGAATATTCCGAGCCCGGGCCTATGGTTGACAGCGAAGGTGAAGAAGACGATGATGCCGAGACCTATGATGACGATGGCGTTTCGGAACTTTTTGAGTCGTTCGGGCGAGTTGTTAATGCCGAGATTGCGCAGAAACTCGTTGACATTTGACGTGTCGACAGGTTCGTTACCGTTGTTGAAACATGGAGGTTCCTGTGCCGCGCCGGGGTTGCCCGAGTGCTGGTTGCCCGGCTCCCGGTTGCCCGACTCGGGCCGGTCGGTGGCGGTCCGCGGTATGTAGGAGGTGATGTTGTTGATTGTCACGGGAGCTTGCTGAGGCTGACCTGTGAAGTAGGATTCAGGCAGGTTGTAGTTGTCGGCTATGGCATGGTTGATTATCTTGTTGCGACCATGCTGGCGGCGCACCGTGATGATGAATATGCCCAGGAGGATGAGAAGAACAAACAGTATTATGCTTCCTACGATGCAGGTCAATATAATAAGTTCGATGGAGCGTTTGGAAAACTTCCTGGGATATACCGGCGACTGAATGTCGACGTAGACGGTGCGCAGTGGAGCGGAGGCAAACACGGAGTCGGTAGGCGCCACCAATGTGTCGCCTGAGGTTGTGACAATGAGTGTCGAGCCGTTGTCTATGCCGGGGGTGTGTACGGCTTTGCGAACAGATCGAGCCACGTTGTTCTCAAAGTCACGTTTTTCCCAACTCGTAGGTTCGATTTCGGTAAGGTCGGAGATGGAGCATGCCGTTGTCACAAGCGAGAGCATTACGGCGATTAGGGCGTGAACGATGTATTTCATGATTACGGTGAGGATGATGATTTCGGTGGATGAATGGGTTATGACAGGGACTCACTGAACGTCCCTGCTGTATATATGACGCAAAAAAAGCTCCGAGGCTACAACCCGGAGCAAAAAAAGTTGGTCGTGGTGCGAAAAAAACAGTGTCAGACCGACGCGAAAAGTTGCAGGGCGGCGAGGATAAGCAGCACTCCCGCCACGGAGTAGACCACGCGGGCGGCGATGCGGTGGCGCCTCCCGGTAAAGGTGCGCGAGGCTGCCGCCGAGAAGAACCAGCGCGCTCCGGTGAGACCGGCAATCAGCGACGTGGCGCCCCCGACGGCAAAGATTGCCGCCAGTATCAGTGTGGCTACCTTCATTCCGGATAGCGGAGTGTAAGGGTGCGGGCGTCGGTGAGCGGGTCGACCTCAATGTAGACCTCGACTGTGGCCGATGGGTCGAGCAGCGAGCCGGCGCGGTCGGGCCATTCTATGAAGCACAGGTTGCCCGAGTCCACATAGTCGATGAATCCGGTGTCGGCCACCTCCTCCTCGCTTTCGAGGCGGTAGAGGTCGAAGTGGTATATCGGCTTGCCCGACGAACCTACATATTCGTTGAGTATGGCGAAAGTTGGGGAGCCGGTGGGGTCGGCGGCTACACCGAGGTGTCCGGCGAGGGCGTTGATGAAGGTGGTCTTGCCGGCGCCCATGGGGCCGTTGAATGCAAATACGGTGTAGCCCTCCATGAGGTCGATGAACTGCGATGCGGCGTCGGCGATGCGGGTCTCGTCGGCTATGGTGATAGTTGCGGGTGCTTTCATTGCTTTGGCGAAAGGGTCACGATCGGCACGAGCATCTCTTCGAGCGAGATGCCTCCGTGCTGGAATGTGCCGTCGTAGTATTGTACATAATAGTTATAATTGTTGGGATAGGCAAAAAAGTCGCGTCCGCCGGCGAAGATGTAGGTCGAGGCCAGTCCCGCGCGGGGGAGGCCTAAACGCTCGGGGCGCCTAACTTCATACACCTGGCGTGGATTGTAGTTGAGCGACTTGCCAATCTTGTAGCGGAGGTTGGTGTTGGTGTTGCGGTCGCCAATCACTTTGACCGGGTTGGCGACCCGCACGGTACCGTGGTCGGTGGTGAGCACCACCTTGTAGCCGTGCGACGCTATGGCGGCGAGCAGGTCAAGCGTGGCCGAGTGGCGGAACCACGACTCGGTGAGCGAGCGGTAGGCTGCGTCGGTCGAGGCGAGCTCGCGTATCATCTTGGATTCCGTGCGGGCGTGCGACAGCATGTCGATGAAGTTGATGACGACAACGTTGAGGTCGTTGGCGGCGAGCGAGGGGAGGTCGCGCAGCAGGCGGTCGGCGCCGGCCGAGTCGTTGAGCTTGTGGTAGGAGAATTTCACGCGGCGGCGGAAGCGGTCAAACAGCGTTGCGAGCAGCGGGCTTTCGTTGATGTTCTTGCTCTCCTCGGCCTCCTCGTCGACCCACAGTTCGGGAAACATCCGCTCGATTGCCTCCGGCATAAGGCCTGAGAATATGGCGTTGCGGGCATATTGTGTGGCAGTGGGGAGGATAGAGCAGTAGAGGCTGTCGTCGTCGATGTTGAAGAAGCGGCTCAGCAGCGGCCTCACGGTTATCCACTGGTCGAGGCGGAAATTGTCGACGAGCACGAAAAACAGCTTCTCTCCGGCGTCGAGCAGCGGAAACACCTTGCGGCGCATCACCAGGGGACTCATAAGCGGGAGCGACCTGTCGCCGGGGTCGGCAATAAGACGCGTTATCCAGCCCTCATAGTTGCGGTGGATAAAGCGCGTGAATCCGGCGTCGGCTTCAAGCATCTGTTCGGCGAGCATGCCGTCCATGTTGGTGGAGCCGGCGGCGGCGATGTCGGTCTGACGGTACACGAGGCGTCGGTATAGCTTCATCCAGTCGTCGAGATTCGCGGCAGAGCCTATCGCGGCCGACAGCTCGGGCCACTCGCGGCGATAGTCGTCGGCGGCACGGTTGGTCACGAGGTCGTCGGAGTGCAGTATCTTTTTTATCGACAGAAGTATCTGGCTGGGGTTGACCGGCTTGATGAGATAGTCGGCAATCTTGCTTCCCACTGCCTGGTCCATGATGTTTTCCTCCTCGCTCTTGGTAATCATGATGACCGGAATCTGCGGATGCGCCAGTTTGAGGCGGCTCAGCGTTTCCAGACCCGATATTCCGGGCATGTTTTCGTCGAGAATCACGAGGTCGAAAGGCGCTCTGTCGGCCATGTCGAGCGCGTCGGCGCCGCTGCACGCGGTGACAACTTCGTAGCCTTTCGCCTTTAAAAACATTATGTGCGGTTTGAGGAGGTCAATCTCGTCGTCGGCCCACAGTATGGTCATATCGGATAAAAAAGATGCAACCGGTAGCCTCTGAGTCGGGACTACCGATTGCAAATATACTCAAATTATAGATTAAGGGACTTGTCGCGGCCAAAAAACTGCTTCGCGGTGATATGTATGGCGCCGGGACGGGTGTTACTTGTCGCTCTCTTCGATGCGGGCGGCTCCCTCTTGAGCCCGCTTGATGGCGCGGCGCTCGGAGGAGCATGAGGCATATTCGAGCGTCGAGTTGACAGCGGAGGCCACGAGGGCTATGCCTGTGATGAGGACCACCACGGAGTTCATCTCGCGCACCGACGAGCAGAGTATCACAATGCCGCTCGCAATCATGAGTACCGGAATGATGTAGAACCAGAACGGGAATGTGACAGGTTTGAGCCAATAGCACATCAGCACTATGTGGTAGATGCCGTAGAGCAGCAGCACGGCGCCAAAGATGTAGGCAAGCACTCCGGCAAAGAATGTCGGGTCGGCCACCATCCAGATGCCGAGCAGAATGGTAGCGGCATTGGCCCATAGGGTCGAGGTGCGTGCGGTGCGTCCCGTCTCGCCGTTTTCGCCGCGGCGGTTGCGGCCGAGCGCTATGATGAAGCTGTAAAGGGCGGGTATGATGAGCACGAGGCCCACCGTGATGACTACCCATTGGAGAATATCTATGCGTGAGTGCCACGCAATGAGCAGGATGCCTGCAACGAATACTACAAGTATTGTCAGCCAGTAGTTGCCTGAGGTTTTCATATCAGTAGACGATTAAGAGGATTACTTATATTACGTGTCGGCGCGGGATTTTGTTCGGTGCGCGACCGAATCAGAAGGGGTAGCCAATGGCGAGGTGAAACGCGAGCGAGTTGCCAAACGACGTCATGTTGTAGTAGCCCGAGCGTCCGGTGTCGTAGGGCGCGTGGATGCCGATGCCGAGGTCGCCTCTGATCACGAGCATGCCTATGTCGACGCGCAGGCCGGCGCCGGTGCCGAGGGCGAGGTCTCTGAGAAATGTCCTGCCTTCGAGCTTGCCGCCGGGGCGCTGGGGGTCGTTTTTGAGCAGCCACACGTTGCCCGAGTCGATAAACACAGCTCCGTGGAGCGGGCCGTAGATAGGGAAGCGGTATTCGAGGTTGGCCTCGAACTTGAATGTGCCGGTCTGGTCGAAGTAGCCGTTAATAACCTCTTTGCCGGGATGATAGCTGCCGGGGCCTATTGACCGCACGGTGAAAGCGCGCACCGAGTTGGCGCCGCCGACATAGAATTGTTCCGAGTAAGGTACCTGGGTGGAGTTGCCGTAGGCGTGCGCCGCTCCGACGGCCACGCGCGAGTATAGCCACGAATTGCCTTTGATGCGGCAGCCAAACACGAGTTGCGTCGACGCCTTGATGAACTGGCTGAACGGTGTGCCGAACAGTCGCTTCTCACCCTTATTGCCGAAAGCGCGGTAGGCGGCCCACAGCACATTGCCTGCTTCCTGCACCGTGGCCTGCCAGTTGATGCTGTTGTTGCGGTCGATCATGCGGTCGTAGGTCACGCCATACATCAGCTGCGGTATGAACTGGGTCATGAAGCTCTGCGCTATGGCCGGGTTGGCGGCCATGATGGAATCAAATTCGTGGGTGGTGTGTATGAGCTTGGTATAGGTGAGTTTAAGCGGAGTGAAGGTGTTGACCATGTGGCGGTTTACCCTCCAATCGTAGGAGAAGGCGGTGTTGAACTGCGCCATGCGAAAGTAGTGTGGGCGATTGAGTAAGTCGGCCGACAGGCTTATGCGTGTCCAGTTGACGTCGCGTCGCGAGCGCGGTATGAAGCGCGGCGCTATCAGTCGTGGAAATGACAGCGTTGTAGATAGCCCAAGCTCGTAGGAATTGAACACCGACTTGCCGCGGTCGCGTCCGGTCTGCCATTCATACGACCCTTTGAGCGCCACTGACAGCTGTTCGCCTCCGCCGAAAAGATTGCGGTTTGTCACCGAGAAGATGAGTCCGGGGCCGATATATGAGTTGGACTTCGATGTAGCGTTGATTTCGAGCGACGCTTCAAGGGGAGTGTCAAAAGTACACTGTATGGCGACGTCGAGCGTCGGATCCTTGGCCGCCGTGTCGGGGAAAACCGATATGTCGATGCCGTTGAATATGCCGAGACGCGAGAGATTGGTCTGTGTGCGGTTCATGTCGAGCACAGAGAACGTGCGGCCGTTGCGGAATGTGATGCAGCTCGGTATGAGGCCGTTGCGCAGCCGCGCGGGGCGCATCACTATCAGTTCGCCTCGTTGCGTCATGGTCGTGTCCGGGGTGCCGTCGCCCTGGTTGCGGTACACGGTAGTGGTGATTTTGCCGGTTCGCCACCGCATCAGTGCCGGCTTGGGTGTGTTGGTGGCCACGGTGAGGCGCATGGCTATGCGCTCCGGGGTAATTGTGGAGTCGGCGAGAAATTCGATGTAGTCGGGCTTGAAGAAGTAATAGCCGCGGTTGCGGACGGCGTTTGTCAGGTCGATGCGCATTGCTGCGAGCGAATCGGTGGAATAGCGCGAGCCGGGTCGAAAATATGTGCTTCTCGCGGCTATCGAGTCGATGAGGTGGAATAGGCGGCACGTGTCAGGCAGCAGCTCTACCGAGTCGATAAGAAACGGGTTGCCGGTGTTGACGTTGTAGCGCACCGATGCCTTGCGCTTGTTCTTGCCCTGCACCAGCTCGTATGTTGCCGCGCCGTGGAAAAAACCGTTGTTGTCGAGAATCTCGTCAATCATCTTGGTGCGCACCTCGGGCCTGACGTCGGATATTAGCACCGGCTCGGCGACAAGTTTCTCGTAGAGCCAGTGGCGGAAGCCTTTCTCGGGGTTGGGCCAGTGGTTGTAGACCCACAGTCCGAGCGGAAACGGGTAGCGCAGATATGGCGACACGAGGCAGTTGTTGGGCGCCACGTTGACGGCCTCCTTGACGTCGCCGGCGAGTCCGGGGGCTTTCTCGGTGTCCTTGTCGGGATATTTGATGTCGATTTTCTTCACTCCGGTGTACAGGATTTCATCGGCCGGAAGCTTGCTCGTGGTGGAGCAGGCTGCGAGCGTGAGCAGCAGTGCGGCTATGAGGGCCGATATGGCAAATGGTTGTCGCATGATAGCTGTAGTGTGGTGATGAATCTGTGTTGACGGAGTGATGACTCCGGGCGTATTATTCTGCGGTTTCAACGCTTGAAGAGGGTTCAGGGTTTTTGACTGCCTTCGGTTTTATGCCGGGGAGGAATCGGAATAGGTTGCGCAGGGTGTTGAGTTTACGTTTGATGACGAAGCCCACGCCGGTGGAGGTAATCTCGCCTTCGAGTATGCTCTCGTAGCCTGTGTGACGGAAGATGCGCACGAACATCGAGCCGGAGCGGTTGAGCATGTATTCAAACGATATGTCGCTGATGAGGTTCTGCTCGAAGTTCTCGTCGGCGTCGGCGTCGGTGGTGTAGTTGCCGCCAACGATAATCTTGAAGCGGTCGTTGAACAGCGTCTTGCTCACCTGATAGGAGTAAGATGTGGCGGTGGAGGAGTTGCCTCCGGAGCTTGTGTCGTACTGGTCGATGCCGAAAGTGATGTCGACGCCCTTAATATTGTTGGCCATCCATGAGTTGAGCTGACTCGACAGGAACGAGTAGAGCTGATTGGTGCCGAGGCTGCTGGTGGCCGAGCGGGTGCCGCTGCCGGTGTAGACGTTGTAGAGCAACAGGTTCATGGCCTGGTTGGCGCGTTGCTCCGGACTCATTGACATAAGCTCGTCCTCGATTGATATGTCGTCGTTGGTGGAGAGGTCAAATTTTACGTCCATCTGTTGTAGGGTGCCCGACAGGGCTACGCTCACGTCGAAGTTGACCAGGCGCGAGTCCTCGCCTGAGCGGGTGACATTGCAGCGCATGCGGTCTACCGCCTTGATGTTGAGCAGCGGGTTCATCATGTCGCCGTTGAACGCAACATAGCTCCCTTCCTGGAAGTTGAACAGCTTTTCGCTCATGAGCGGCGGGCTATAACGCACGAATCCGCTGTTGATGTTGTAGCGTCCGGTAAGGCGTCCGTCGTTCATCGGGTTTTGGGTGTACGACAGGTTGCCCTGGCCGAGAATCTGCACGCGGTCGCGTCCGTTGGCCGACAGGTCCACGCCGATAGTGGTGTTTTCCTGTATTTCGAGTCGCGCCTCCACGTTGATGTTCATGCGGTTGGCTACGGTGTCGGCCATAGCCACGGCGCCGGAGTCGGCAAAGACGACAAACTGTACCATGTCGCCGGTTGACTGGCTCGTGAGCCGGCTCTGTGCGTCGGTCATGACGTAGGTGAGATTGGAGCCGCTGAGCAATGCGACGTCGGCATTGACGTTGACAAACTCCATGTTGCCTTTTACCGACGCGTCGAGATTGATGAAGGCCTTGCCGTAGGCATCGGCTCCGCGGGCGCGGTTGGAGTTCATTATCTGCATGTCGGCGGCGGTCATCGACAGATCGAAGCGCGGATTGGTGAGGCTGCGCATGTCGACCATGCCGTTTATGGCGAGGGGATTGTCGTTGGCTCCGTGAATCTGGTAGTTGTCGAAGCGTATGCGGTTGCTGTCGACCGGAATGGAATCGGGTGTGAAACGGAAGTCCTGGCCTATCATCCCCACTTTGCACGACGTGGAGTCGAAAGTGATTTTGCCGTTGAAAATCGGCTCCGTCATGGTGCCGGTGATGTCCATGTGGCCCGACAGTGTGCCTTTGAGCTGAGCCATTTCCTTGGGCAGGAACGGATTGACCGTAGCGAGCGGGAAACGTATCATTGAGAAGTCGAGCAGGAACGGATTGGAGGCTGTGGAGTCGTTGAGCGCGCCGGTGGCTGTGATGACCTTTACGGAGTCGACCATTAGGCCCACGTTGGCGTTGAGGGCACCGCTGCGCGAGTTGGAGATGTCGAGGTCGAGCCCGAACGAGCCCACTCGGTCGCGGCCGTAATAGAGATTGTCGAGCGCGGCGTAGCCTTTGCCGGTAATCTGCTCCTTGGCGAGGTGGAAACGGAGGTTGGCGCCGAGATCGCCTTTAATCGGGGGCGCGAACGGCGAGATTGACAGCCAGTCCTGGAGGTGGATACTGTCGAGCTGCACCATTATGTCCTCCTGCCCGGCACCATGAGTCTCATTGCTGGTGTATAGCTTCACGGCACTGTTCTCGCCTCGGAGAGCGAGGTCGGCCGAGAGGAATTTGCGTGCGAAGTCGAAGCTGACGTAGTTGTCGGGATTTATGGTCCACGGCTTGTATGCTATTGTGGGGGTATGCGGCACGAAGCGCATCGTGACGGTGGAGTCGTTGGCGGTGATATTAGTGCCGATGTTGAAGCCTGTACGCCCCTTGATGTCGCTTTGTCGGAGGAACACCGACAGCTGGTCGGCGGAGATGAATCCATTGACTGTGACGTGGGCGAAGTTGTCGAGAGTGCCGGGACGCTCGTTGAGCGAGCCGCGCATCACGAGATATTTACCCTTCTGGTTGGCGTCGAAAGCGAGGGTGTCGAGGCGGTTGTCGCCTATGCTGACGCCGAGCGCGCGGGCACGGAAATGCAGCAGGGAGTCGTTGCGCAGAGTGAGGGTGATTGAGTCAAACGAGGCGTTGGCCGACTCGCGCAGATAGTCGGAGAGGCAGTTGCGGCGTCCGGCGGCGAGGTGGGCGTCGACGGGTGGCAGCAGCCGTTGCAGACGTATTATGTCGATTTTCTTTCGTGCGAGGGTGGTGTCGATGAACGCGGAGATGAGCGACAGGCTGTCGGTCATGGTCATGAGCGGCACGGGGGCTTCGAGGCGCAGGCCGAGGTCGCCTGAGATGAGCGACGCGTGTGTCGCCGAGTCGGTGTCGAGCGTCATGAGCAAGGTATCGGCTTCGAACTGTTCGGTGCCCATGTGCCATGTGATGTCAGTGAGATTGAGCGTGGCGTCGATGTCGCGTATGTCGCTGCTCATGGAGCCGGTGGTGGCGAGTGAGAGTGAGCCGCCCATAGGCGTGGCCGACAGGCCGAGCGCGAGCAGGTCGAGGTTATGGATGTCGCCTGTCACGTTCCAGGTGTAGCCTTGCTGTGTGATTACAGCATCGAAGTCGGCGTCGAGTTCCGCCTCCTGATTCTCGGAAATGAAAGAGCCGTGTGCGTTGCCGCCCGAAAGGGAGGCTGTGAGGATAATGTTGGTGAGGCGGCTGTCGTTGAGCGTGACCGATCCTATCGAGGCGTCAGCTTCTATGGCAGTCGACGGTTTGAGCGGGTTGTAGCCGTGTCCGGTTACGGCGGCCGTTGCCGTGATGTCGGCCACGCCGAGTGCAGGCATGAATGTCTGTATCGGGAAGCGGTTCATGACTATGCGTCCCGAGTAGCCCTCGGCTTTCATCTGCCAGCGTGCGTCGAGGTCTATGCGTCCTCCGCCGGTGATGGCGATGAGATTACCGGCGACGGCTCCCGGCTTGTAGTTGATGTCGCCACGCAGGCTTATCGGCGGCACGTTGATGCTCTTGGCGGTGGCGGGGTCGAGGAACAGGCCCTTGAACCGCGAGGCAGCCTCGCTTATGTTGCCGTCAAGGCGTATGCGGCCGTTCATGTGATCGAAGTCAAAGGGATTGCTCACGGAGCCCGATGCTTTAAGCGCGGCTATGGTGGGGATAGCTGCGGCGAGTGTGTCGATGTCGAGGCGTCCCGAGGTGCCGCTTACCGCAGTGGTGAGGCGTAATGGCGTTTGACGCAGGTTGTTGACAATGGGGGCTGCTGCGGGAAAAGCGAGGGCGACGTCGGCGGGCGATATTTCGGCTCGGGCATTGAGTCCGAGCGGCAGATTGGATTGCTCGGCGAGGTTGCCCATACCCATGAGTCCGTCGAATTTTACGAGCGAGCGGCCTGTGGATATGCGGAAGTTGTCGGCGCGCATCGCGGTGGAGTCGATAGTAAAGAGTCCGGCGGCGTTCAGGCTCAGACCGCAACGCTCTGTGGCGAGCAGGCGGCGCAGCGGCACACGCAGTTCCATGGCGCGGTTGTAGAACGAATCGACCTCGACGGTCACGTCGTGTACGGCGAGGAAGTCCATGTCGAGACCCGCCACGGGGGTGGCTCCAGAAAGCTTATACACCGCTTCCGATGCGGTGAGGGTGATATGGTTGGCGGTGACGGTCCAGGGGAGCGACGTCTTTATGCCGGCGGTGTCGGCGTCGGCTGTGGCAGCCGCGACAGCAGGATAGATGTAGTTTGCCGTTACTGAGTCGACTGCGAGCGATCGGGCGTCGACGGTCTGGGCCTTCATGTCGACCTTGCCGTCGATGAGTCGCGCGAGAGGCACTTCGGCACTCAGCGTGTCGATGAGCGGCATCATGGTCATGGTGTAGGCTATGCGCCTCAGCTCGATGTCGTGTGCCAGGATGAGCAGGTCCAAGGGCTTGGTGGCGGCTGTGTCGGGCGGTACGGGCACGCTGTCGTTCATAGCCAGAAACATACGGCCTCCGGCAAGCAGCACGGGGCCGCGTGCGTCGATAATCGAGCGCTTGAAACTGTAAGAGGCGTCGGAGAGAGACAGCGTGTCGACGCGGGCGGTGAAGTAGAGTGCCGAGTCGGGGTTGTTGAATCGGTAACCTACATCGGCAATCTCGGCGCGGTCAATCTCTGCCGAGCCGCTGATGAGCGGAAGCAGCAGGAGGTCTATTTCGGCGTGGCCGAGTGTAGCGAGAGTGTCGCCCGACATTTCCACGGCCTGTACGCCGCCAAGTTCGAGCCGCAGCGGCGGTCGGAGTCTGAACGTGGCGATACTGACATCCATTCCTGTCGATTCCTTTATCTTGCCGACAGCGAACTCCTTGGCCCAGTTCTGGACCGGCGGGAGGTAGAGTGCGATGACCGCGAGCAGAACCAACCCGACCGCCGAAAGGATGGTCAGGCATACGAACCGAGTGATGAATTTGATTATCTTTGCCACGTAAGCGGTTGATGTATAGGGTGATGAATGTGATGGTCGGTGACGGGTGCCGAGTATATGCACTTGGCCGTCTACACATTAACAACGCAACAGCGACGCATTTGTTTGCGACGCTGTTGCAAAGATAGTTAATTATAGGGATAGTTAATTATAGGATATGTCGACGCACCCGGCAATTCAGCGTGGAAGCATAAGCCTCATGCCGACCGATATGCTGATGTTGAACGGGTGCTCAGTATAGTAGGTGGATATAGGCAGGGCTCGCCACGACGCGTCGGAATGATTGTTGAAGTAATAGGATACTCCCGGTTCGGCATAGAGACCGAGCTGTGAAGTGATGCGCCACTGTACGCCGAGCGAGGCGCGTACCGACCATTGCAGCGGGTCGACACGGCTTGTGAACGACCGAGGGTCGGCGTTGCGGAACTCGCTGTCGGTGCAATAAATACGGGTTTTGCCGGCCACGCATTTCTCTACCGTGAAGCCGCCGGCGCCGTAGAAGTCGAAGCTCGATCCTGACGCTATGGTGTAGCGTGCGGTGAGGGGAATGCCAAGATAGAAGAGTTTACGGTCACCGCTCCAGCTGTTGTATCTGTCGTGGCGGCCCGTAGCGGCGGAATAGCTATTGGAGCTGTAAGTGACATCGGAATGGAGCGAGGTGAATGTAAGGCCTGATTCGAGCGAAAGACGGTCGGTCACTGCATACGACACCGTTGCGGCGACGTGTATGGGCAGCGAGTGGGTCGCGCTCTCAGCCCTGGGGTTGAAGCTCGGCTCAGGCGACTGTATTACATTAAGGCAATCGGTGAGTTTGTTGGTGGCGAAGATTTGCGATGGGCTATCGTTGGGGATGTTGAAGTTGTCATAGTCGTAGTCGTGACTGTCGATGTCGACAATGAATCCGCTGCCGGTGTTGATACCGATGGATATACGTCCTGTGCCGGTGTTTTGGCGCCTCGGCGTGGCGGCGGCGTAGTAGCGACCCTTGCCGCGACCTGCGTCCGGAAGCCTGTCGGGGGTAGGGAGGGGGTGTGAGGTGTGTTGAGGTGCAGACGGCTCGGACGATTCGGACTGCTCGGACAATTCGGACAGCTCGGATAATTCTGATGGAGGGGCCGGAGTTGGCTTGGGAGCCTGACGGCTGCCGGTGACAGTCGCCATCGGTGACTCATTAGCTGCCGTCTGTGACTCATTAGCTGCCATCGGTGACTCTTTGGCAGCATGCTGGCTGCCGATAGCTGCAAGCCGGGAATCAATCGGGTCGAGGTGGTCGTCATGAAGGAGCAGCAGGTCGGCTCCAATGATGATTGTGGCAAGGATTGCGGCGGCTGCGGCCACGCGTAGCCAGGGGCGCACGACGTGCACCGAGGATGTAGCGGTAGACGGTACTGTCGTTTGCTGCAAAGTCGGTGTGGCGGGTGCTTTCGGTTCGGAGAGGGCTGATTCAATCCCTTCCCACAGTCCCTCGGGGGCATCTGTCTCATAGCTGTCCAGATGACGCTTCATGTCGTTGAGCCATTTGTCGTTCATATGGGTGATTTTGAAGGGGTTGATTGTGTGATGTGTGAGAGCCTTGTGGCGAGTAGCGTTTTGGCTCGATGAAATTGTGAAGCTGATGTGCTCGGGGTGATTCCCAGCATCGAGGCTATCTCTTTGTGTGAATGGCCTTCTATGGCGAAAAGGTTGAAAATGGTGCGATAGCCGTCGGGCAGCTTTCTTATCTCCTCATGGATTCTGTCGGCGCCTATGGCATCGCAGTCGGGCGGAGGTGGCTCGGCCGGCGAGTGGTCATCATCGGGGAGGTCGGTAAACAGGAGCCGCTGCTTGCGGCGGATGAATTGGAGTGCCTCGTTGACGGTGATGCGCGTCATCCATGAGCGCAGACTGCCGTCGCCCGACGGTGTGAAAGCGGCTATCGAGCTGAATATTTTGACAAAGGTGTCTTGCAGTATGTCCTTGACATCTTCTGCGTTTACGACATAACGCGAACACACAGCCGTGAGATACCGCACGTGAAGGGCGTAGATTTCCTTCATTGCGGCCTTGTCGCCTGTTGATGCCTTTCGGGCGAGCAGGCTGTCGACGGCTGTGTGCTCGGTGCTCACCTATAAGTAGTTATAGATGAATGTCGTGGATTGTGTGTGAGTTGTTACAGTATAGGTTCAGTGTCAGGAATTGGAGGAAGGAGCGGTAGCGCCGAAAATACCGTTTTCGCCGAGCTCGAATTTGAGTGTGTTGTTGTTGTAGCGCACGGTGATGTTCTTGACATTCTGGATGCCGGGTACGCGGCTGATGTCAAACGAAGCGACATAGCTGTAAACCGAGCTGCCTTTGTGGCTGCCGGGGTAATAGCAGAGCTCGAAGTTGCCCGGATTTTCGGCGTCGGCCATGAGGATGAAGTCGGGCGAGCCGTTCTTGCGGTCGTTCCATGTGCCGTCGGAGTAAATTTCGTAGTGAATGTTAAGGAAGCCGTCGGCGATAAAGGTGTAGCGGTTGGTGTTAAGGTTGAAGCTGTCGCCCTTGTCGAAGTTGGCGGAGCTGAAGGGTGCCACAATGGCATTGGTGGTGCAGATGCTGTCGATGGCTAATACCTGAGCGCGAAGACGGCCGCTTGTGTCCATGGTGGGCTCGTCGGCGTTGACTTCGTAGGAGTAGGAGGCGAGAGCGCGGAGCTGCTTTTCGCTGTTGAAGAGATATGGTACGGCGGTGAGGATCTGATCAGAGTTGGTGGGTATTACAGATGATGTCTTGTCGAAACGGAGCACCACGCCGGTCATGCTCGACTGAGGGGTGAAGATGTTGGTGTCGGTGAAGGTGCCTACGCCGCTGTCGCTGTCGTTGCAAGCGGTAAGACCTGATGTAAGAGTTATGGCCGCAATAGCGGAGAGAATGGTTTTGAAAAACTTGTTCATTTGATATGAATGGTTGTTATAGTTTGCTTTATTTTTATCAGCTATGATATGTAATGCACGATTGCGCGGAATATTGCATGCCGGTTGCATTTTTTTAGATTTTTATGAAAAAAACGATTCAGGGCATTGCTCCGGCATCGGTTGTCGCATCGGGGGAGAATAGATGGAGAGTAAAAAATCAGGCCGGCGCAGTCGTCACGACGCTCCGGCCTGAGGGGATATGTGTCCGGGCCCTTGGAGGGGGGTAATAGAGCCCGGACGGCGGTTGGGATTATTTTGTCTTGCTAAGAATCACGGTTTAGTTGGAACCGGTTATCTCTACGGCGGCCTCATCGTTTTCCGCTTCGGCAAGCATGCCGTTGATGTCGTCCTTCGAGCCTACGACAAGACGTTCGTAAGCGCGGAGGCCGGTACCGGCGGGGATGAGGTGGCCGCAAATCACATTCTCCTTCATGCCTTCGAGGGTGTCGGTCTTGCCGTTGATAGCGGCTTCGTTGAGCACCTTTGTTGTCTCCTGGAAGGAGGCGGCTGAGATGAAGCTTGTGGTTTGGAGTGCAGCGCGGGTGATGCCTTGGAGTATCTGCTCGGAGGTTGCGGGCACAGCGTCGCGTACCTGTATGAGTTTGAGGTCGCGGCGTTTGAGGCTCGAATTCTCATCGCGGAGCTTGCGGGCGGTGATAATCATGCCCGGTTTGAGCGTCTCGCTGTCGCCGGCATCGGTCACAACCTTCTTGCCCCAGATGCGGTCGTTCTCCTCCATGAAAGCCATCTTGTCGACAACCTGCTGCTCGAGGAATCCGGTGTCGCCCGGGTCGATGATGTTGACCTTGCGCATCATCTGGCGCACGATAACCTCGAAGTGCTTGTCATTGATTTTCACGCCCTGCATGCGATACACGTCCTGGACGTTGTTGACGATGTATTCCTGCACGGCTGTCGGACCCATGATGGCAAGGATATCGGCGGGGGTGATTGCACCGTCGGAGAGGGGAGTGCCTGCGCGGACAAAGTCCTCGTTCTGCACAAGTACCTGCTTCGACAGGGGTATGAGATATTTCTTGACGTCGCCTGAACGGGAGGTGACGGTGACTTCGCGGTTGCCTCGCTTGATGGAGCCGAGGGTGACTTCGCCGTCGATTTCGGCCACAACGGCGGGGTTCGACGGGTTGCGTGCCTCGAAGAGCTCGGTCACACGGGGCAGACCACCGGTGATGTCACCGGCCGAACCGGCCGAACGCGGGGTCTTGACGAAAATCTGACCTGCCTTGATTTCAGAGCCGTCCTCAAGAATGAGGTGGGCACCAAGAGGCAGCGAGTAAGTGCGGAGCACCTGGCCATTGGCGTCGACAATCTGAGCTTCGGCGGCCTTGGTGCGGTCTTTCGATTCGATGATGATTTTCTCAGACACGCCCGAGTGTTCGTCGGCCTCCACGCGGTAGGTCATGTTCTCGATAAGGTTGGTGTAGCGTACGAAACCATCCATTTCCGACACGATAACGGCGTTGAACGGGTCCCATTCGCATATCACGTCGCCTTTCTTGACTTCGGCGCCGTTGGAGAAGTAGAGCTTCGAGCCGTAAGGTATCTGGGCGTTGGTAAGCATCATGCCTTTTGCCGACATGATGCGCATTTCGCCGAGGCGGCCGATGACTACCTCTACGGGGCGGCCGTTGGCGTCGACCTCCTCTGTGGCTACGGTGCGCACTTCGTCGAATTCAAGGGTACCCTCGTAGCGCGAGGTCACACTTGAAATAGCAGCGACGTTGGATGCCACACCACCGACGTGGAATGTACGGAGGGTAAGCTGTGTACCGGGCTCACCGATTGACTGTGCGGCGATGACGCCGACAGCCTCGCCTTTCTGCACGAGACGGTTCTTGGCGAGGTCGCGGCCGTAGCACTTGGCGCATACGCCTTTTTTGGATTCGCAGGTGAGCACCGAGCGGATTTCAACGCTTTCGATGTCGGAAGCGTCGATGCGGTCGGCAGCGTCGTTGGTGATTTCCTCGCCGGCGGCAACGATTATTTCGTTGGTGGCGGGGTCGAGGATGTCGTGTACGCTGACGCGGCCTACGATGCGCTCGCCGAGCGATGCGACTACTTCGTCGTTGGCCTTGATTTCGCGGCATACGAGGCCGCGGAGTGTGCCGCAGTCCTCCTCGTTGATGATTACGTCGTGGGCCACGTCGACGAGGCGTCGGGTGAGGTAACCGGCGTCGGCGGTTTTAAGAGCGGTATCGGCAAGACCCTTTCGGGCACCGTGGGTGGAGATGAAGTACTCGAGCACCGAGAGGCCTTCCTTAAAGTTGGCGAGAATCGGGTTTTCGATAATTTGGCCGCCTTCTGCGCCGGCTTTCTGAGGTTTGGCCATAAGGCCGCGCATGCCGGAGAGCTGACGAATCTGGTCTTTTGAACCACGGGCGCCTGAATCAAGCATCATGTAGACAGGGTTGAAGCCTTTCTGGTCGGCTGAAATCTGCTTCATGAGTGTGTCGGCGAGGCGTGCGTTGACGTGTGTCCAGATGTCGATAATCTGGTTGTAGCGTTCGGTGTTGGTGATGAAGCCCATCTGATAGTTGCTCATCACTTCCTGCACCTGCTCGTAGCCTTCCTGGATATATTGCTCTTTTTCCGCCGGAATGAGCACGTCGCCGAGGTTGAACGACAGTCCACCCTTGAACGCCATGTAGTAGCCGAGGTTCTTGATGTCGTCAAGGAACTGGGCGGAGCGGGGGATACCGCAGCGTTTGATTACGCGCGAGATGATGGTGCGGAGGCTCTTTTTCGAGAGAATCTCGTTGACGTAACCAATCTCGTTGGGCACGTACTGGTTGACGAGCACGCGGCCTACGGAGGTTTTCTCCACGAGGTGGGTGATGGGGTTGCCGTTCTCGTCGATGTCGTCAACGACTATCGATACGGGAGCGTGAAGTGTCACGCGGCCTTCGTTGTAGGCAATCTGAGCCTCTTCGGGACCGTAGAATTTCAGGCCCTCGCCCTTGTCGCCGGGACGAAGCTTGGTGATATAGTAGAGACCGAGCACCATGTCCTGCGAGGGCACGGTGATAGGTGCGCCGTTGGCGGGGTTGAGAATGTTGTGTGCGCCGAGCATGAGGAGCTGGGCTTCGAGCACGGCTTCGTTGCCGAGGGGGAGGTGGACGGCCATCTGGTCACCGTCGAAGTCGGCGTTGAACGCGGTACATGCCAGCGGGTGGAGCTGGATGGCCTTGCCTTCGATCATCTTGGGCTGGAACGCCTGGATGCCGAGACGGTGAAGTGTCGGTGCACGGTTGAGGAGCACGGGGTGGCCCTTCATGACGTGTTCGAGGATGTCCCATACGATAGGCTCCTTGCGGTCGACGATTTTCTTTGCGCTCTTTACGGTCTTCACGATGCCGCGCTCTATGAGCTTGCGGATAACGAAAGGCTTGTAGAGCTCGGCGGCCATGTTCTTGGGGAGGCCGCACTCGTGCATTTTCAGCTCGGGGCCTACAACGATAACCGAACGCGCGGAGTAGTCGACACGCTTACCGAGAAGGTTCTGACGGAAGCGGCCCTGCTTGCCTTTGAGTGAGTCGGAGAGCGATTTGAGCGGACGGTTGGCGTCGCTCTTCACGGCGCTCGACTTGCGCGAGTTGTCGAGAAGGGAGTCGACGGCTTCCTGAAGCATGCGCTTCTCGTTGCGGAGAATCACTTCGGGAGCCTTGATTTCGACAAGGCGTTTCAGACGGTTGTTGCGGATGATAACGCGACGGTAGAGGTCGTTGAGGTCGGAAGTGGCGAAACGGCCGCCGTCGAGGGGCACGAGGGGGCGCAGGTCGGGCGGGATGACAGGCACGGCCTGGAGTATCATCCACTCCGGTTTGTTGCGGCCACGCGAGGCGCGGAATGACTCCACGACTTGGAGGCGTTTGAGGGCCTCGGTCTTGCGCTGTTGCGAGCCCTCGCGTCCTGCGGTGTCGCGAAGCTGCGCAGCGAGGTCGTCGAGGTTGATGTCTTTGAGAAGTTCAAGGATAGCCTCGGCGCCCATTTTGGCGACGAACTTGTCGGGGTCGCCGTCTTCGAGCATGAGCTTTTCCTTGGGGAGATTGTCGATAATCTCGAAATACTCTTCCTCGCTGAGGAGGTCGAGTTTTTCGAGGTCGACAACCTTGCCTTCGGCGTTGCGGTGCTGGATGCCGGCGGGATTGATTACGATATAGCGCTCATAGTAGATTACGGCGTCGAGCTTCTTCGACGGCACGCCGAGAAGATAGCCGATCTTGTTGGGGAGCGAGCGGAAATACCAGATGTGTGCTACGGGCACGGAGAGCTTGATGTGTCCCATGCGCTCGCGGCGCACTTTCTTTTCGGTCACCTCTACGCCGCAGCGGTCGCAGACGATGCCCTTGTAGCGGATGCGCTTGTATTTGCCGCAATGACATTCGTAGTCTTTCACCGGGCCGAAGATGCGCTCGCAGAAGAGGCCGTCGCGCTCGGGCTTGTAAGTGCGGTAGTTGATGGTTTCGGGCTTAACAACTTCGCCGCTCGACTTTTCGAGAATCTCCTCGGGCGAAGCGAGTCCGATGGTGATTTTCGTAAAGCCGGTCTTTATCTTGTTGTCTTTTCTAAATGCCATTTGGAGTATATGGTATTATAAGAGGGGTAGAGGATGCTGATTATTCGAGAGTGATGCTGAGGCCGAGACCGCGAAGCTCGTGGAGGAGCACGTTGAGCGATTCGGGAATGCCGGGAACGGGCATGGGGTCGCCCTTGACGATGGCCTCGTAGGCCTTGGAGCGGCCCGTCACGTCGTCACTCTTGATGGTAAGAATCTCCTGGAGGATGTGTGATGCGCCGAATGCTTCGAGCGCCCACACTTCCATCTCACCGAAGCGCTGACCACCGAACTGTGCCTTACCGCCCAGAGGCTGCTGGGTGATGAGGGAGTACGGGCCGATGGAACGTGCATGCATCTTGTCTTCGACCATGTGGCCGAGTTTGAGCATGTAGATTACGCCTACGGTAGCGGGCTGGTCGAAACGCTCGCCGGTGCCGCCGTCGTAAAGATAGGTCTTGCCGTAGCGGGGCAGTCCGGCCTTGTCGGTCCATTCGTTGAGGTCGTCGAGGGTTGCGCCGTCGAAGATGGGTGTGGCGAATTTCTCGCCGAGCTCGCGTCCGGCCCAGCCGAGCACTGTCTCGAAAATCTGGCCGAGGTTCATTCGCGAAGGCACGCCCAGAGGGTTGAGGCAGATGTCGACGGGTGTGCCGTCGGCGAGGAAAGGCATATCCTCCTGGCGCACGATGCGGCTCACAATACCTTTGTTGCCGTGACGGCCGGCCATTTTGTCGCCGACGGAGATTTTACGCTTCTTGGCGATGTAGACCTTGGCCATCTGCATGATGCCCGAGGGGAGCTCGTCACCAATCGAGATGTCAAACTTGCGGCGGCGAAGTTCGCTTTCGGTTTCCTTCGATTTGCGGAGGTAGTTGACTATCACGGCGTGGATGAGCTCATTGGCGTGCTCGTCGTCGGTCCAGTTGGAGATATTGATTGTGTCGAATTTCAGGTTGGCGAGGTTGGCGGCGGTGAAGGGCACTCCGGCGGGGATGTTGTCGATGCCGGTGTAGTCTTTGATGCCGCGCGATGTCAGGCCGTCGGTGAGCTTGAGAAGCTTCTCGACGAGGATGTCTTTGAGGTTTTGGAGCTTCTCGTCATACTCTTCCTGGAGTTTGGCTTGGAGGGCGTTGACGCTGTTGGAGGTGCGGCCGCGCTTGACGGCGCGCTGGAAGAGGTCGGTGGCGATGACCACGCCTTTGAGCGAGGGGGATGCTTTGAGCGACGCGTCTTTTACATCGCCGGCGCGGTCGCCGAAGATTGCGCGGAGAAGCTTCTCCTCGGGGGTGGGATCGCTTTCGCCCTTAGGCGTGATTTTGCCTATCATGATGTCGCCGGGCACTACGTGTGCGCCGACGCGTATGATGCCGTTATCGCCGAGGTCCTTTGTTGCGTCCTCGCTCACGTTGGGGATATCGCTGGTGAGCTCTTCCATGCCGCGCTTGGTCTCGCGCACTTCGAGCGAGTATTCGTCGACATGTACCGAGGTGAGGATGTCTTCACGCACCACGCGTTCGTTGAGCACGATAGCGTCCTCATAGTTGTAACCCTTCCAGGGCATGAACGCCACTTTGAGGTTGCGGCCGATGGCGAGCTCGCCGTTTTCGGTGGAGTAGCCTTCGGTGAGGATGGTTCCGCGGCTCACACGCTGACCGGCCTCGCAGATAGGACGGAGGTCGATGGTGGTGTTCTGGTTGGTGCGGCGGAACTTGGGCATGTGGTATTCCTTGACGGCGCTGTCAAACGCTACGAACTCTTCCTCTTCGGTGCGGTCGTAGCGGATGCGGATTACGCGGGCGTCGACATATTCGATTGTGCCTTCGCCTTCTGCGGTAATCTGAGTGCGTGAGTCGCGAATGAGCTGGCCTTCGAGGCCGGTGCCTACGATGGGGCTCTCGGAACGGAGCAGGGGCACGGCCTGGCGCATCATGTTTGAGCCCATGAGCGCGCGGTTGGCGTCGTCGTGTTCGAGGAACGGGATGAGCGATGCGGCTATCGAGGCAATCTGTGTGGGGCTTACGTCCATAAGCTCAACTTCGGAGGGAGCCACGATGGGGAAGTCGGCGTCGAGACGCGCTTTCACGCGGTCGCGTTGGAATGTGCCGTCGTCGTTGAGCGGCGCGTTGCCCTGGGCGATGATTTTGCCTTCCTCGACTTCGGCTGTGAGATATACCACCTCGTCGTTGTTGAGGTTGACTTTGGAGTCCTTGACCACGCGGTAAGGTGTCTCGATGAAGCCGAGGTCATTGATTTTGGCGTAGACGCAGAGCGAGGAGATAAGACCGATGTTAGGTCCTTCCGGTGTCTCGATAGGGCAGAGGCGGCCGTAGTGGGTATAGTGTACGTCGCGCACCTCGAAGCCTGCGCGCTCACGCGACAGACCGCCGGGGCCGAGGGCACTCATGCGTCGCTTGTGGGTCATCTCGGCAAGGGGGTTGGTCTGATCCATGAACTGGCTCAGGGCGTTGGTGCCGAAGAACGAGTTGATGACCGACGATATGGCCTTGGCGTTGATGAGGTCGATGGGGGTGAACACTTCGTTGTCGCGCACGTTCATGCGCTCGCGGATGGTTCGCGACATACGGGCGAGACCCACGTTGAACTGATTGCAGAGCTGCTCGCCTACGGTGCGCACGCGGCGGTTGCTGAGGTGGTCGATATCGTCGACGTCGGCCTTAGAGTTGATGAGCTCGATGAGATACTTGATGATTGCCACGATGTCTTCCTTGGTGAGGACGCGCACTTCGGGGTCAATGCCGAGTTCGAGCTTCTTGTTGATGCGATAGCGGCCTACGTCGCCGAGGTCGTAACGCTTTTCGGAGAAGAAGAGGTTGGTGATTACCTCGCGGGCGCTGGCGTCGTCGGGAGCGACGGCGTTGCGCAGCTGGGTATATATGTATTGTACGGCCTCACGCTCGGTGTTGGTGGGGTCTTTTTTGAGGGTCTCGGAGATGATTGAGCGCTCCGACGAGCTGGCGTCGTCGCGGTGGAGCAGGATAGTCTTGGCGCCGCTTTCGAGGATCTTTTCGATGTCCTCCTCGGTGAGCTGCTTCTCGCGGTCAAGGATTACCTCGGTGCGCTCCATGGGGCTGATTTCGCCGGTGTCTTCGTCGACGAAGTCCTGTACCCAGGAGTGTACTATACGGGCGGCGAGTGTGCGTCCCACTGCCTCCTTCATGTTTTTCTTGTTGACTTTTACCTCTTCGGCCAGTCCGAAAGTCTCGATGATGTCCTTATCTGTTTCCAGGCCTATGGCGCGGAGCAGGGTAGTCACGGGGAGCTTCTTCTTGCGGTCGATGTAGGCATACATCACATTGTTGATGTCGGTCGCAAATTCTATCCATGAACCGCGGAAGGGGATGATGCGCGCGCTGTAAAGCTTGGTGCCGTTGGCATGGATGCTTTGGCCGAAGAACACGCCGGGTGAGCGGTGGAGCTGCGACACAACGACACGCTCGGCACCATTGATTACAAAGGTGCCTTTTTCGGTCATATAAGGAATTTGACCGAGATATACATCCTGTACTACGGTGTCGAAATCCTCGTGGTCAGGGTCGGTGCAGTAGAGCTTGAGCTTGGCTTTGAGGGGCACGCAGTAGGTCAGACCGCGTTGCAGACACTCTTCGATAGTGTAGCGGGGCGGATCGATGTAGTAGTCGAGAAATTCGAGCACGAAGTTGTTTCGTGTGTCGGCTATGGGGAAGTTCTCCGAGAAAACCTTGTACAGTCCCTCTTTTGTGCGCTTCTCGGGAGGGGTGTCGAGCTGCAGGAAGTCTTTGAACGAACGCAGCTGAACCTCCAGGAAGTCGGGATAGGGGAGCGGGTTCTTCACCGAAGCAAAGTTGACGCGGGGTTTATTCGTGGATACTGACATCTATTGTTAGGGAGGCTGATTGGAATTAGTAACGGGGAGGGAGGATCCGGCTCGGCTGACTGGTATCTGTGACCAGTCGTGCTTTGGCCGGGGGTGAAAGCTTTAATAGATTGGATTATGAGGATTCGGCCTGCGGGTCGTCGCGCTTGTGCGCTATCGCGCGAACACTCATATATGGCGGCAATGCAGGACCGGAACAATCTTTCCGGCCTGCATGGTCGCTCACTGCGGTAGGTTGCGGCAACACTTCTACATCTTCGCCCTCATGCAGATTCATGCAGTTGCGCGGCGCTTTCAGGCGCGCAGGCGGAGCACGGCAGTTGCCGCAAGTGAGTTATACACAAAAAGGTAAAGCATCAGCCCCGAGGGCGATACTTTACCTGAGGGTCTGTGGTTCAGACCAATTATTTGAGCTCGACTTCAGCGCCGGCCTCCTCAAGCTGCTTCTTGAGGCCCTCGGCGTCAGCCTTGGCAACGCCTTCCTTGATAACTGAGGGAGCGCCGTCAACCATCTCCTTAGCCTCCTTGAGGCCGAGACCGGTGAGCTCCTTAACGAGCTTAACGACAGCGAGCTTGCTAGCGCCGGCAGACTTGAGGACTACGTCGAAAGAGTTCTTCTCTTCGACAGCTTCGCCAGCGGCGGCGGGACCGGCAGCAACTGCTACGGCTGCTGCGGCGGGTTCGATACCGTACTCGTCCTTGAGGATCTGAGCAAGTTCGTTAACTTCCTTAACGGTAAGGTTTACTAACTGTTCTGCAAATGCTTTGAGATCTGCCATTGTTGTATGGGGATTTTTTTGTTGTTTTTTGATACTTAGGGTTGGGTAGCCAGAGAGAGGATGTAAGCTCGGAATAGTGGACAGGGCGTCGGGCGTTGGCCCGGATTAAGCCTCTTCCTTCTTCGAGAGGGTTTCCAGAATGCCGTGAAGCTTGCTGCCGCCCGAAGTGAGGGCTGAAACAACGTTCTTGGCAGGCGACTGAAGGAGTGCGATAACGTCGGCGATGAGTTCGTTTTTGCTCTTGATGGCGCAGAGAGCATCGAGCTGGTCGGCACCGAGGTAAACGGTCTCTTCAACGTAAGCACCTTTAAGCAGGGGAAGCTTGTCGTCTTTCTTCACGAAGTCCTTGATGAGCTTTGCAGGCGCGTTGGCGACTGTTGTGCACATAAGGGCAGTCGGGCCGGCGAGTGCCGGATATATCTCGCTGTAATCGGCGTCGAGGCTTTCAAGTGCCTTGTGGAGAAGAGTGTTCTTTACCACGAGGAGCTTGATGTCGGCCTTGAAGCAGGCACGGCGGAGTTCAGAGGTCTTCTCGGCGTTGAGACCTGCGGTCTCAACGAGGTAGAAGCTGGGATATGATTTTACGGTTTCGGCTATTTGGGCGATTACCGTACCTTTATCTTCCTTTTTCATGTTGCGTTGGCGTTGTGATGGTCGGGGTTGATAAATGCTTAGTCGGCAATAGTCTTGGTGTCGACCTTAACGCCGGGGCTCATGGTGCTCGAAAGATATACGCTTTTGAGGTAGGTGCCTTTGGCAGTGGCGGGCTTGAGCTTAATCAGGGTGTTGATAAACTCGCGTGCGTTCTCGCGCATCTGCTCGGGGGTGAAGCTGACCTTGCCGATTGACGAGTGAACGATACCGTTCTTGTCGACCTTGAAGTCAATCTTACCTTTCTTTACCTCTTCAACAGCCTTGGCTACATCGTTGGTCACAGTGCCGCTCTTGGGGTTAGGCATCAGGCCGCGGGGACCGAGAATTCGGCCGAGGGCACCGATTTTACCCATGATGGCGGGCTGAGTGATGATGACGTCGACATCGGTCCAGCCGCCTTTGATTTTGTTGATGTACTCGTCGAGACCCACATAGTCGGCGCCGGCAGCCTTGGCGGCTGCTTCTGCGTCGGGGTTGCAGAGTACAAGAACGCGAACCTGCTTGCCGGTGCCGTGAGGGAGGGTCACGACGCCGCGTACCATCTGGTTGGCCTTACGAGGGTCAACGCCAAGACGTACGTCAATGTCAAACGATGCGTCAAACTTTGTATAGGTGATTTCCTTTACCTTCTCGGCGGCTTCGCCAAGAGAGTATGCTTTCCCGGCTTCAATTTTCTCTAAAGCAAGCTTTTGGTTTTTTGTCAGTTTACTCATGTCAATTGAAGTTTATCAGTTATTGCCGGGGAATTGACCTTTTACGGTAATACCCATGCTACGGGCCGTACCGGCAACCATGCGCATGGCACTCTCGACAGTGAAGCAGTTGAGGTCGGGCATCTTGTCTTCGGCAATTGTCTTTACCTGCTCCCAAGTAACTTCGGCCACTTTTGTGCGGTTGGGCTGAGCCGAGCCTTTCTTGGTTTTTGACGCTTCCATCAGCTGAATGGCCACCGGGGGCGTCTTCACGACGAAGTCGAAGCTCTTGTCGCTGTAGTAAGTGATTACTACGGGCAGAATCTTACCGGCTTTGTCCTGAGTGCGGGCATTGAATTGCTTGCAGAACTCCATGATGTTGATACCCTTGGAGCCTAAGGCGGGACCAACTGGAGGCGAGGGGTTGGCTGCGCCTCCCTTTATCTGCAACTTGATTTGTCCAGCAATTTCTTTAGCCATTGTGTTAAATCTATTGTTTATTTGGGGAGTGTTGAGATGTTGAAACCAAATAGCGGTGAGCCTGTCGGTGATTGGTTGAAGTCGCGGTGCGTAACATCACCGTGGCCCCGGTGGATTGACAGATTTACACGCGCTCTACTTGCGAATTTTCCAGTTCAAGGGGAGTCTTGCGACCAAATATCTTGACCATGACTTTGAGCTTCTTCTTCTCGCGGTCAACCTCTTCGATTTCGCCGGTGAAGCCGACAAACGGTCCGTAGTTGACTTTGACCGTTTCGCCGAGCATGTAGTCGTTGGCGCCGTCGTCGGTGTTGTCGATGAGTTCGTCGGCAGCGCCGAGCATCCTCATCACCTCGCTCTGACGCAGCGGTTCGGGAAGATCCGTCTTGTTGCGTCCGCGAAGGAAGTCGATGACGTTGGTCGTGTTGCGGAGTTCATGAAGCACCTCACCGTGCAGTATCGCTTCGACAAACACGTAACCGGAGTAGAGATTCTTCTCCTTGATTACTTTCTTGCCGTTGCGCATCGTCAGGACCTTCTCGGTAGGAATCAGGACCTGAAAGACATATTTGCCGAGGTCGGTGTTGCGTATGGCAGCATCGAGCACCTCTTTTACTTTTGCTTCCTTGCCGGAAATGGCGCGGAGCACGTACCAGGCTTTCTTTTCTTCAGGTTTGGTTGCCTTGCTTTCTTCCATTGTTCAAATGGTTGTGTGGAGAGTAAGTAATCGGTTGATTCGTCTTACGGTCGCGGGATGATTTACTGGGGTAAGGGGAAAAAATTACGGGCACGCCGTGCTGACTTGTGGTCAGTTGCCGAGTCCGTAGATAAAGTGCATGATACCGTTGATAGCCATATCGATAACCCAGATTATGAGTGCGATAATGATGGAAGCGATAAGCACTATAATCGAGCTTTTGATTAGCTGCCCTTTGGTAGGCCAAGAAGTCTTATAGCGAAGTTCGTTATAAGACTCCTCGATGTCCGTGAGTAGTTTCAGTTTCTTCATTTCTGATTTTCGTTGGCACAGGTTGAGAGGCTCGAACTCCCGACACCTGGTTTTGGAGACCAGTGCTCTACCGACTGAGCTAAACCTGTGTATAAAAAAGCGGGCGGCTGCGCGGCTTATGCGAGCCGCTCGCTTTTTGGGGTTATGTCGGCTGACCTTGTCAGGCCTTCAGACAAATTCGATAGATGATTTATTTAGTTTGTAAACCTCTTGGGGTATTACTCGAGGATTTCGGTAATCTGACCCGAACCTACGGTGCGACCGCCTTCACGGATAGCGAAACGGAGACCGGTATCGCAAGCAACGGGGTTGATGAGGTTAACGATGATCTCGACGTGGTCGCCGGGCATTACCATCTCACGGCCTTCGGGAAGGGTGATTTCACCGGTTACATCAAGTGTGCGGATGTAGAACTGGGGACGGTAGTGGTTGTGGAACGGAGTGTGACGGCCACCTTCCTCTTTCTTGAGGATGTAGACAGAAGCCTTGAACTTGTCGTGGGGCTTAACTACGCCCGGATGGCAAATTACCATACCGCGCTTGATGTCCTTCTTGTCGATACCACGGAGGAGGAGACCTACGTTGTCGCCGGCTTCGCCCTGATCGAGGAGCTTGCGGAACATCTCGACACCGGTTACAACCGACTTCATGTCAGCGCCTAGGCCCATAATCTGTACTTCGTCACCTACCTTCACGATGCCGGTTTCGATACGGCCGGTAGCAACGGTGCCACGACCAGTGATCGAGAACACGTCCTCGACAGGCATAAGGAAGGGCTTGTCGATGTCGCGGGGAGGCAGGGGAATCCAGTTGTCGACAGCGTCCATGAGCTCAACAACCTTCTCTTCCCACTGGGGCTCGCCGTTGAGGGCGCCGAGGGCAGAACCACGGATGATGGGGGTGTTGTCGCCATCGTAGTCATAGCTTGAGAGGAGGTCGCGCATTTCCATTTCAACGAGCTCGAACATCTCTTCGTCGTCGACCATGTCGCACTTGTTGAGGAACACAACGATACGGGGAACGTTCACCTGACGGGCGAGAAGGATGTGCTCGCGGGTCTGGGGCAT
>CAMWXJ010000007.1 GCA_947178215.1 uncultured Porphyromonadaceae bacterium | reverse complement strand
AAAATGTTTTCTTTCGTCAAATAGCTAATTTTGCACTTGCCAGTTGAGAGTAGGCTTTTCGCTTGTGTTGTCGTGAAAACCGAAAAAAATTGCTAACTTTGCGGCCTTAATGGGTGTGGCCGTATCCGGTTGCTGCCGGAGCGGTCATATACCCGTTGTTTCAGTGACAACAACATAACCACATCATTGATAAGTTTATGAGTCTTAACATCGTTGTGCTGGCAAAGCAGGTGCCCGACACCCGCAATGTCGGCAAAGATGCAATGAAGGAAGACGGTACCATCAACCGTGCAGCCCTGCCGGCTATCTTCAACCCCGAGGATTTAAACGCCCTTGAACAGGCCCTCCGCCTCAAAGACAAGAATCCCGGCAGTACCGTCACCATCCTCACCATGGGCCTCCCCCGCGCCGCAGAGGTCATCCGCGAAGCTATGTATCGCGGCGCCGACGGTGGCATCGTGCTCACCGACCGTGCTCTCGGCGGTGCCGACACTCTCGCCACCTCCTACTCTCTCGCTCAGGCTGTAAAGAAAATCGAAGGATTTGACATCATTCTCGGCGGCCGTCAGGCTATCGACGGCGACACCGCCCAGGTAGGCCCGCAGATTGCCGAGAAGCTCGGTATCCCCCAGGTGACCTACGCCGAGGAAATCATCGACCTCAGCAACGGCCATGTAACCGTTAAGCGCCGTCTTGAAAACGGTGTGGAGACCGTCAAGGCCCCGCTTCCCTGCGTGGTGACCGTCAACGGCTCGGCCGCCGAATGTCGTCCGCGCAACGCCAAGCTCCTCCAACGCTTCAAATACGCTCTCTCAACCTCCGAGGCCGCCAATGTCGATGAGCGTCGCAAAGGTCTTCTCGCCGCACGTCCCGCCCTCAACATCAAGGAGTGGGGTGCCGCTTACGTTGAGGCCGACCCCGAGCAGATAGGTCTCGCCGGTTCGCCCACAAAGGTAAAGACTGTGGAGAACGTAGTGTTCACCGCCAAGGAGAACCTCCACATTGCCGGCGACGACGAAGCCGCTCTCGACAACCTGATGAAGGAACTCATCGCCAACCACACAATAGGCTGATTAACACGGCCCAACCAATCAAATCCCTACTACAGTGACTGACAACAACAACCTGATAGTATATTGCGAGATAGAGGACGGCCGCGTAGCCGACGTTTCGCTCGAACTCCTCACCAAGGGCCGCGTCCTCGCCTCCAAGCTCGGTGTCAAGCTTGAAGCTATCGCAGTAGGCGACAATCTCGCCGACATCGAGAAACAGATTCTGCCCTACGGCGCCGATGTAGTGTACAAGGTCGAGGACAAGCGCCTCTCTCCCTATACCTCCAACCCCCACGCCGCCGTGCTCATCAACCTCTTCCGCGAAATCAAGCCCCAGATTTGCCTCATGGGCGCAACCTGCATCGGCCGCGACCTCGGTCCCCGTGTAAGCTCGTGTCTCCACTCGGGTCTTACCGCCGACTGCACCGCGCTTGAAATCGGTCCTCACAAGGACCCGAAGACCGGCAAGGAGTACGAGGAGCTGCTATACCAGATTCGTCCCGCTTTCGGCGGCAACATCGTGGCAACTATCGTCAACCCTGACCACCGTCCCCAGATGGCTACCGTCCGCGAGGGTGTGATGCGCAAGGAGATTTTCGACCCCGAACACAAGGGCGAGGTAATCAACCTCAACGCTGCCGATTATGTCAAGGACGAGGATTTCGTCGTGGAGATTATCGACCGCCACATCGAGAAGTCGAAAGTCAACATAAAGAACTCGCCCATCATCGTGGCCGGCGGCTACGGCGTAGGCTCGAAAGAGAATTTCGACCTGCTCTACGAACTCGCCAACACTCTCGGCGCAGAGGTGGGCGCAAGCCGTGCCGCTGTCGACGCAGGTTTCTGCGAGCATGAGCGTCAGATAGGCCAGACCGGTGTCACCGTGCGCCCCAAGCTCTATATCGCATGCGGCATCTCGGGCCAGATTCAGCACATCGCCGGCATGCAGGAGAGCTCTATCATCATCTCGATCAACTCCGATCCGGAAGCTCCCATCAACACCATCGCCGACTATGTCATCACCGGCGAGATAGAGGATGTAGTGCCCAAGCTCATCAATTACTATAAGAAGAACAGCAAGTAAGAGCACCCAATCCTCAATACAACCAACAAATATCAGACAGCAATGGCTAATTTTTATACAGATAATCCCGATTTGAAGCATCATCTTACCCATCCGCTGATGGAGAAGATTGTTGCTCTCAAAGAGCGCGACTATACCGACGCAGAGAAGTTTGACTACGCTCCGCTCGATTATGCCGATGCTCTCGACTCATACGAGAAGGTGCTCGATGTTGTGGGCGAGCTTTGCGCCAACACCGTAGCCGAAAACGCCGAGGATGTAGACCACCAGGGTCCACACGTCGAGAACGGCCGCGTAGTATATGCCGACGGCACCAAGGCCAACCTCGAAGCATGCCGCAAGGCAGGTCTCATGGGCATGGCCATGCCCCGTCGCTACGGCGGTCTCAACTTCCCCATCACCCCCTACATCATGGCCGCCGATATCGTGAGCCGTGCCGATGCAGGTTTCGAAAACCTCTGGGGCCTTCAGGACTGCGCCGAGACCATCTACGAGTTTGCCAACGAGGATCAGCGCGCGCGCTTCATCCCCCGTGTGTGCGAGGGCGAGACTATGTCGATGGACCTCACCGAGCCCGATGCCGGTTCCGACCTCCAAAGCGTAATGCTCAAAGCAACCGAGCAGCCCGACGGCACATGGCTCCTCAACGGCGTGAAGCGCTTCATCACCAACGGCGACTCCGACATACACCTTGTGCTTGCCCGCTCTGAGGAGGGCACCAAGGACGGCCGCGGCCTTTCGATGTTCATCTACGACAAGCGCGACGGCGGCGTTACCGTGCGCCGTATCGAGAACAAGATGGGTATCAAGGGTTCGCCCACATGCGAGCTCGTTTACAAGAACGCCAAGGCCGAGCTTTGCGGCTCGCGTCGTCTCGGCCTCATCAAGTATGTGATGGCCCTTATGAACGGCGCCCGTCTCGGCATCGCCGCCCAGAGTGTCGGCATCAGCGAGCGCGCCTATCAGGAGGCTCTCCAATATGCCAAGGAGCGTCGTCAGTTTGGCAAGGCAATCATCGAGTTCCCCGCTGTCTACGAGATGCTCGCGGTGATGAAAGCCCGTCTTGACGCTTCCCGTTCGCTTCTCTATACCACCGCCCGCTACGTCGATATCTACAAGATTTACGAGGATATGTCGCGCGAGCGCTCGCTTACCAAGGAGGAGAAGGCCGAAATGAAGCATTACAGCAAGCTCGCCGACGCCTGCACCCCGCTTGTGAAGGGCCTTGCCAGCGAATACTGCAACACCAACGCCTACGACGCCATTCAGATTCACGGCGGCTCAGGCTTCATGAAGGACTACGCCTGCGAGCGAGTTTACCGCGATGCCCGCATCACCTCAATCTACGAGGGTACCACGCAGCTCCAGGTAGTGGCTGCAATCCGCCACGTCACCACCGGCACCTACCTCAACATCATGCACGAGTTTGAGTCGCACGTCCTCGCCGACAACCTCTGCCCTCTGCGTGAGATTCTCATCGACCTCACCTCGAAGTACGAGAAGGCTGTTGCTACCGTGGCCGGCGCCAAGGACCAGACTTACCTCGACTTCATGGCACGTCGTCTCGTTGAGATGGCAGGCGGCATCATCATGAGCTACTTGCTCCTCGACGATGCTCAGCGCAACGCATCGTTCAACAAGAGCGCCGAAGTGTACGTGAAGATGACACAGGCCGAAGTCGCCAAACATGCCGACTTCATCGCCAACTTCGAGCCAGAGCAAATCAGCGCATACAAGCCTGAATAAGATATAATATAAGAGTTAATAATATGTTTTACCGGAGACGTGCCACTGTGACGGTGGGGGTCTCCGGGTTGAAAAATAAGAGTTTAATTTTTAGTTTTACCGGAGACATGCCACCGCGGCGGTGGGAAGTCTCCGGTTCCTTTTTTTACACATTCAGTTGAGGACGGTGGTGTGTCCCGGTGCTGCGGCAAGGTCGAAATGACAGGCGGCGATGCCGAGGTCGATATGGGTGTAACCAACGAGGGAAAATCCCGCGCGGACGGTTACATTGCCTGAGGGAGTGAGGGTGAAGTGGAATTTCTGCTGATTGATAGCCGTAGGAGCTTTCAGGGCGGCGTCAATGCCGTCGAGGAACCATTGCGGCGCGCCGTCGGTGATGTTGCTCACCTGCTCGGGTGTCTTTATCTTGTGGCTCACGCCCCGGCTCTCGCCGTAGCCGAAAGCTATCACGGCACGTATTTTGTGGCTTGCGGGGACGTTGAAGTCTACGGTCGACTTGCGGAAGCTCATCCCAACCCAGCAGCTGTTGAGACCGAGGGCCTGGATTGCCAGAACAAGCCGCTCTCCCTCGTAGCCGCACAGACGCGACATGTAGTCGCCTTTCGGGCCGCTCACGATGATGTAGTGGGTGACGTTGCGGAACTTGCCGTACCTGGCGAGAAATCCGCTGAACGCGGTGGGCTCGTCGGCGACAAGACGGAAACTCAGGTCGTGGGTGGTGTTGATACGGGTTATCTCGGCGCTAAGACAGTCGAGAATCTCTTTTTGCGGCTTACAGTCGAGATAGGCTCTGACCGAGTGGCGGCTGTCTATGGCGCGGAGCAATAGTGTGTTGTCGGGAAATATCATGGCGAGAGGGGATTGATTAAGTTGATACTGCAAATATAGCCAAAAATCCTTCCTCTGTCCTCGCCGGTTACCTATTTTATCGATTTATCGCGCGAGCGAACCCTCCCGCTGATACGGTGGGTTACACTTACATAGATGCAATAAAATATAGCCGCCCCTGCGTGATTGCGGGAGCGGCTTGAAGGGAGTCCTCGGAGAAAGCTCGGAGTTTAGTCTTCGAGGCGGTGGAGAGTGTCGAGCAGGGTATGGCCGAGGCCTATTGTGTAGCCCGACGATATGAATACTACGCGGTTGAAGGTGTCGGCGATGATGAAGATGGGCAGATGGCCTGTCGTGGCATCTACGTGCATTGCTTCGGAGATAGCTTTGGCTATGCTGCCGTCGATGTCGACGCCCTTGACAATAGTTGAGGGGAGTGTGCCGATAGTGGGCACGGCTTTCTCCGACATAACTTCTGTGGGCGAGAGGAGCACAATCTTGTGGCCGTCGGCTTCAAGTTCGTTCTTGGCTGCCGCGATATCGTTGAGGGCGTGAGTCGAGGGCTCGGCACCGTCGAGCACTCCGAGCACATAGTAGCCGCGGCCGGTCTTGTAGAGAATCGATGCGGGTTCGGTGGCTCCGAGCGGCATGAAGCGGCTTTCGGAGTCGAAATTGCCGATAACTTGAATCTCGGCCTCCGACGAGCGGAGCGTGAGCGGATGTGTCACGGTGCCGGTGCCGATGTTAATCATGTCAATCTGGGCGAGCACATTGCCGTCGGCGAGGCGGCGTCCTGTGGTGAGGATGTAGTCGCCGGGGGCGAGTTCGGCACCGGGTGCGGCAAAGGTGGTGAGGGCCGATGAACCGTTTTCGTCGTACGTGAGTAGGGTTGTGAGACCATCGGGCTCAATCCGCGACAAGGTGAACTGGCTGTAATACTGGGGGTCGGGCAGGAAGCCTGCGGGGTCATCGTAAGTGAGGATGAGGCGGCCTTTGGCCCCCTCTACGGCAGGAGCCGGACGGAGCACGTCGTGCCATGCACCATTGTTGTCGCGCCATTGGGGAATGGATGTCACGGGGTCGAGACGCGAGGGAATGTTGAGGGTGCGGGCGGCGGCCACAAAGAACATGTCGCGGCTGGGGCCGTCGGCAAGCTTGGCGTTCCACACGGCCTTGGGGCTCATTTTGAGGTCGGCGGGGGCCCAGTTTTCGGTGACGAGGGCTATGTTGTCGGTAACGAAGTCGGCAAGTTTGGAGGGGTCGGCACGGAAAGCTTCGGCTTTGTCGGGGCTCACGAAGCCTTCGAGATCGCTCCACCACGGGGTGAGGGCTTCAAGGGCAATGCGCGGGTTCATCACATACTCGATGTCGGTCACTTCGGCGGGGCGACGGAGGGCCGAGAGAAGCAGGGCGTAGGGAGCGTCGCCGAGGTCTTTGCGGGCAATGGTCTTGAAGAGGGCGCGCACGTCGGCTTCGCTGCGGCCCGACTCCTTGAAGAGGTTGAGTAGGCCGTAGTTGCTCTTCATCAGCACAGCCAGACCGGCGAGGTCCTCATCCATGGCGGCGGTCATCGACTCGGGCACGAAGCTGTTGTGCATATAGGCGTTGCGTATCGAGTCTTCGCGGGCGAAGCGGCGGTCGTTTTCGGCGCGCTGTTCGGGAGTCACGGCGGGGAGCACTGGAGTGTTCTGTGGTACCACGAGGTCGAGCGGCAGCTTCTGGCCGTCGCGGAGCATGGTGGAGGGTGATGGCTTCATGGTGACGAGGGTGTCGGCGCCCGACACCTTCTTTATCTCGTAGTTCTTGCCGTCGGTGGCCCAGATGAGCAGATCACCATGGCCAGAACGGAGCGACGCGCGGCCACGTGAGTCGGTCTTTAACTGCGCTATGGGATAAAATTCGGCGTAGTTGTAGAGTCCGAACTTCACGGTTGCGTCTTTGAGCGGCTTGCCGTCACTGCCGAGAACCTCTACGGTGAGGTCGCGGGTGGGGGCGTAGTTGTCGGTCACGTTGATAACGGTGTAGCCCGGCCCGGTGACAAGTTTCTCTTCGGGACCGTCGTAGGCGCCAAACACACGGGTGTTCATCAGCATGCCGCGGGCGGCTGGGGCGTTGAACCAACCAAGGTTGAGCACGGGCTCCGGCTCGCAGGCTCCGAGAAAGTACCACTTGCCGTCGGCATAGGCTTCGACCCATGCATGATTGTCGTCGGAGTGGGCCCAGCGTGGGGTGTAGACCTGGCGTGCGGGGATGCCGATGGTGCGGAGTGCGCCGACAAGGAATGTCGACTCCTCGCCGCAGCGGCCTATTGCGGCGCGCATGGTTTGCAGCGGTGAGCGGGTGCGGCTGTCGGAGGGCTGGTAAGTGGCTTTCTCGTGGGTCCAGTGATTGACTTCAAGAATGGCGTCGACCATGTTGAGGCCTTTTACGCGCTCTTTAAGCTCATCGTAGAGCAGATAGCGGGTCGAGTCGAGGGGCTCGTTGTTGATGCGCTGGGGCAGCACGAAGTAAGTCCACTCGCGGTCGGGCACGTTCCACCCGAGCTCCTTGCGGGCGCGGAGGGCGGTGCGTACGTTGTGCAGCATGAAATCAGCCGACCTGTCGGCGATGTCGGGCAGCGGCGAGTAGGCGTATACAAATTCCATTGCACTCCGTTCGTCGGGCGTAAGCTTCATGGTGTCGAGAGGAGCGAATATGCCGGTCGAGGCAAGCTCGGCTTTGCGGCGCTCGAAGTCGCTCTTTACGTCAGCCGAGGCTGTGAGTGCGGCAGCTACAAGGCCGATAGAGAGAAGGAGATGTTTCATTTATAGGTTGGTAAGAGAATTAACTATTGCTTTGACCTCGGCGGCCGAGGTGGCGTAGCGGGAGTACTCGTCGGCTCCTGGCGCACTCATCGACACATCGCCTCGGCGGAATGTCATGGACGAGGGGATGCGTGCCTTGGCCGACGCGTGCACTTCGGTGACGCCTGTCGTTCTGACAAGTTCGGCGGCGTTGGCCGAGTTGACGCCGGCTCCCGCGAGTATTGTGATATGTTCGGGCGCTTTATCCACGAGCTGACGGAGCAGCTCAGCGCCTTCGGGAGCCGACGGGGCGAGGCCTGAGGTGAGAATTCGGTTGATCTTGGGGATGCGCGACAGTGTGTCAAGCGCCTCGAACGGGTCGCGGCAGAGGTCAAAGGCGCGGTGGAACGTCACATTGAGGTCGCCTGCGTCTTCCAGCAGAGTCTCTACGGCGTGGGCGTCGATGGTGCCGTCGTCGTTGAGCGCGCCTATCACCACGCCGTCGCAGCCGAGCTCGGCGGCGATTACGATGTCGTCGGCCATCGTGTTTATTTCATCGTCGGAATAGATATAGTCGCCGGGGCGCTCGCGAATGAGGACATGAAGCTTTACTCCCGCGAGTGCGGTCTTGAAGCGGGCCTGTCGCATGAGGCCGAACGAGGGTGTGAGGCCGCCCGTCTCAAGAGCGGTGCAGAGTTCTATACGCTGTGCGCCGCCGTCGATAGCGGCCTGTACGCTGTCAATGTCTGCGCAGCATACTTCGAGTGTTTTCATTTGCGTGGTGCGTGAAGGGTGATGATATAATCGGCGAGATTCTCGTCGCGTTGGGGCAGTGTAAGGGTTACGCCCGGCGCGCTCTTGTCTTTGCTGCGGGCAAAGGCAATCTTCTCGCCTGAGTCAAACGATATGGCGCTCTTGACTTTGGCGGAGGTGGGGATGAACACTTCGCTTACCGTGGGATCGAACACATGTACGTAGAGGGTATCGCCGCGGCGGGTCGACGTGCCCCACTCTTCGGCGGGGAAGTCGCCGGCGTCGGTGTCGTAGAATGTCTCGCCGTAGCGCGAGGTCCACTCACCGAGCGATTTCAGTCGGTCGAGGGCTGCAGCGGGGAGTTCGCCCGACGGTTGCGGGCCTATGTTGAGCAGTAGGTTGGCGCCCTTGCCTGCGGCTCCTACCATGAGGCGCACAAGCTGCTGGGGCGACTTGTAGTTCTGGTCGGCTACCTTATAACCCCACATGCCGTTCATGGTCTCACAGGTCTCGAGGGGGAGGCGGTCGGTTACGCTCTGGCCCGAGAGTCCGGCCTTGTTCTCGCCCGGGAGGTCACGCTCGAATATCTGGAAGTCCTCGCCGGCGATGACGCTCTCGTGGTGGTTGTTGCCGATGAGACAGGCGGGTTGCAGCGAGTGGATGAGTGCGTATTGCTCGGGGAGCTGCCAGTCGAAGGGGATGCTGTCGCTGTCGTGGTCCCACTTGCCGTCAAACCATATCGCGCCCACGGGGCCGTAGTTGGTGAGTAGCTCGGTGAGCTGCGCGTTCATGAATTTATAGTACGACGGCCAGTCTTGGAGCGTGGAGTCGCGGCCGGTGGTGTGGCCCGTGCGTCCCCACACATAGTCGGGGCGGGTCCAGTCGATATGCGAGTAGTAGAAGTGGAGGGCGATGCCCTGGCGGTGGCACTCGTCGGCAAGCTCCTTGATGATGTCGCGCTTGAACGGGGTGGCGTCGACTATGTTGAAGTCGCTTTGGTCGGTATCCCACATGGAGAAGCCGTCGTGGTGGCGCGTGGTAATGGTGATGTACTTGGCTCCGGCGTTCTTAAACGCGGTGACCCATTCCTTGGCGTCAAACGAGGCGGGGTAGAAGCCTTTTGCGGCTTTCGCGTATTCCTCTGCGTCGATGCCGTAGTTAAGATACCACTCTCCTTGGGCAAACATCGAGTAGATGCCCCAGTGGAGGAAGATGCCGAGTCCGGCGTTGCGGAACTGTTCTCGGGCTGCGAGGTTTTCGGGGGTGGGCTGGTATTCGCCCTCGGGCGCGACGGCCGGCGTCATGGAAGTAAGAGTAATCGTTGCGGCGACGGCGGCTGCCGATAATGCCGGAAGAAATTTCATGGTGGGGATATAAGGTGACGGTTAAAGACTTGATAAAAAGAGCGGAAGCACGCAGGCGGGCGTGTCGCAGCCGGCTTGTGTGCTTCCGTTGTCGTTATGGCTGCGGTAGGCCGTTATGAATCAGAAGGGGAGGTCGTCGTTGCCCTGGGGCGCGCTGAAAGGATCGTTGGCTACGGGCGCGGCGGCAGGTGCCGGGGCGGCGTAGGGTGCAGGAGCGGGAGCAGGGGCTACGTCGGGTGTAGTGCCCTTTTCAAGTTTCCATCCGGCGATGTCGGTGTACCAGCGGCCGTTGAACTCGCGCGAGTTGATGTCGAAGCTGAGTGTCACTTCGTCGCCTACGTTGCAGGCGTACTGGTCGGCGCGGTCGCCGAAGAAGTGGAAGCATATCTGCTTGGGGTAGCTGTCGTGTGTTTCAAGCACATATTCGTGCTTTTTCCACGCATTTCCGGCGCGTGAGGTGCCGGATGTTTCGCCGAGGTCGCGTATGATTTTACCTTGTATTTCCATTTGCAGGTGGTTGTTGTTTCGTTGGGTCAAAATTTTTTACAAAGATAGCGAATCGAGCGGAGCGAGCCAAATGCACACTCGTCAAAAATCGTCAAAAATATCAGTGGCCGTGGTAATCCGAGTCGCCTTGGGTGATGCGTCGGATTACTCTTGCGGGGTTGCCGCCCACTACGGTGCGCGGCTCGACATCGCGGGTCACTACCGCTCCGGCCCCTATCACGGCGCCGTCGCCTACGGTGACGCCGGGCAGTATCGTGGCGCCTCCGCCAATCCACACGTCGCGGCCAATGGTAACATGTTCGCTCCACTGGGCGCCGGTGTTTCGTCGCTCGGCGTCAAGGGGGTGACAGGCGGTGTAGATGCTCACGTTGGGGCCTATGAAAGCGTTGTCGCCTATGGTTACCAGTCCTTCGTCGAGTATAGTGAGGTTGAAGTTGATGAATACGTTGGAACCGATAGATATGTTGCAGCCGTTGTCAAAGCGTATGGGCTGGTTGACGTGGACATTTTCGCCGCACGACCCGAGGAGCGAGCGCAACAGGGCGTCGCGCTCGGCCTCCTTGGAGGGGTGCATGTTGTTGTATTCCCAAAGCCGCTCGCGTATCATGGCGAGGTGGGCTTCCAGGTCGGGATGTATGGCGTCGAATATGTCGCCGCTTATCATCTCGTTCCAGATTCGGGTGTCGGGGCGCTTCATCAGGCCTTGATGCGGTTGATAGCCTCGGCGATTGTGCAGAGGGTCTGTTCGCCTGTGGCCATTTCTTTGAGGGTGACTTTGCCTTCGGCGAGCTCGCTTTCGCCCACAATGGCGGTGTAGCGTGCGCCGAGCGCGTTGGCGCGTGTCATCTGCTTCTTCATCTTGGCGGCGTCGGGATAGATGTCGGCCGAGATTCCGGCAGCACGCATCTCTTTGAGCATTGCCATTGAGGCGGCGGCTTCGGCCGCGCCGAAGTTGACGAACATCACGTCGACTCCTCGGAGTGCTTCGGCGGGGAAGAGGTCGAGAGCCGTAAGTACGTCATAGATACGGTCGGCGCCAAAGGAAATGCCTACACCCGACAGTCCCGGCATGCCGAATACGCCGGTGAGATTGTCGTAGCGTCCGCCGCCCGATATGGAGCCTATGGCGACATCGAGGGCCTTGACTTCGATTATTGTACCTGTGTAGTAGTTGAGGCCGCGGGCAAGCGACACGTCGAGGTCAAGCTCGGCGCGGAGTCCGAGGCGGGCCGTGGTGTCGACAACTTCGCGGAGCTCTGCCACGCCGAGTGTTCCGGTCTCCGACGGCGCGAGCAGTTCGGCGAGTCGGGCGAGTCGTTGGTCAAGCGAGCCGCTGATAGCGAGCATCGGGCGCAGACGCTCTATCGCGTCGGCCGACAGTCCGCGCTCCGCGAGTTCTTCCTCCACTTTCTCAAGCCCTATCTTGTCAATCTTGTCGATAGCGACGGTGATGTCGATGAGCTTGTCGGGCTCGCCGATTATCTCGGCGATGCCTGCGAGCACCTTGCGGTTGTTGAGCTTGATGGCCACACGGATGCCGAGACGCGCGAACACCTCGTCGGCCATTTGGAGCAGCTCTATCTCATTGACGAGCGAGTCGGAGCCCACTATGTCGGCGTCGCACTGATAGAACTCGCGGTAGCGGCCCTTCTGCGGACGGTCGGCGCGCCACACGGGCTGCATCTGATAGCGCTTGAAGGGCATCTGGAGCTGGTCGCGGTGCATCACCACGAATCGCGCGAAAGGCACGGTGAGGTCGTAGCGCAGACCTTTTTCGCAGATGCGTGCACCAAGGCGGGCGTAGTCGCCCTCGGCGGCCATGGCTGGGTCAATGTCACGACAGAAGTCGCCTGAGTTGAGCACCTTAAAGAGGAGCTTGTCGCCCTCTTCGCCATACTTGCCCATAAGCGTTTGGAGCGTCTCCATAGCCGGGGTCTCGATTGGAGCGAAGCCATAGATGCGGAATACTTCGCGTATGGTGTCGAAAATATAGTTGCGACGGCTCATTTCAAGCGGGCCGAAATCACGGGTGCCTTTGGGTATGGAGGGTTTCATGCTTGTGGGGTTATTGCTGATTTTGGTTTTGTCGTTTGGATATGGGTGTCAGTCGGCTGAGGCCGGGGTGTTGTGCTCGCCGTAGGTCTCGCGGATAAACAGCACGGCCACAGCTCCGAAAAGCAGCAGCACGCCCGCTGCCACGAGCATGTAAATCTGGTGGCCTCCGACGAGATGGAGCACTACGCCGCCGAGCGCGGCGGCCACAATCTGGGGCAGACAGATAGTGCCGTTGAAGAGGCCCAGATAGGCGCCGATGTTGTCGCCTTTGAGCGAGTTGGTGAGTATGGTGAACGGCAGGGCGAGCATAGCGGCCCATGCGCAGCCTATGAGCAGATAGCTGATAAAGAGAAGATATTTGTCGGCGAAGAAGAGGGTGGATATGAAGCCGAAGGCTCCGAGCACGAGGCTGAGGATATACACCGTCTTGTGGTTTAGGAAACGCGGGATGACGATAGCCCACAGCACAGAGCCTACGGCCTGTACGGCGAAGAGGGTTCCTACCCAGTTGCCGGCGGCCTGATAGCCCTCGGAGGCGACGTCGGTGGTGTGCCACACGGTAGAGGCTATTGCTCCGTTGGTGTAGGTCCACATGAATAAGAAGGCGGCCCAGCAGAAGAACTGCACGAGTCCCACGCTCCAAAATGTCGCCGGGGCTTCGCGAAGCAGCTTTATGAGGTTGAACTTCTCGTTTTTGCCGGTGGTGGCGGGGTCGATGCCGTGAAATTCGGCGTATTCCTTAGGCGGCATCTCCTTGATTGTGATGAACGAGTAGATTACGCACAGGATGAGTATTGCGGCGCCGAGATAGAATGAGAATGTAACCGAGTCGGGCACCACTCCCTTGGGGGCGAGGTTGCTTATGCCGAGATAGGTGAGGATTATCGGGGCGAGATAGCCCACGAGCGAGCCGGCGTTGCACAGAAAGCTCTGTATGGAGTAGGCGAGACCTTTCTGCTTTTCGTTGACCATGTCGCCGACAAGCATCTTGAAAGGCTGCATGGCCATGTTGATTGAGGTATCGAGAAACATCAGGGCTATGAAGCCGAATATCATGGCACCGGCTACGGTGAGGCCGAAGCTGCCGGCATTGGGTAGCAGGCACATCACTATTACGGCTGTGAGCGCGCCGATCAGGAGATATGGAAGGCGGCGTCCGAGGCGATTCCATGTACGGTCGGAGGCCACGCCGATAATGGGCTGCACTATGATTCCCATGAGAGGGGGGAGAATCCAGAAGAAGCTGAGAGAATGGGGGTCGGCGCCGAGAGTGGCGAAGATGCGGGAGATGTTGGCGCTTTGGAGGGCGTAGGCGATTTGGACGCCGAAAAATCCGAAGCTCAGGTCGCACAGCTGCCTGAAACTGCGGTCGGTCTTGACGGTCGTGGATTTCATGTCGTGTCGTTTATGGCTTTGGTTGATGTTTATATTTCTGCCGGTCAGCCCCCGTTGATAATGAAAGAGATAAATGTGATGAAGATATGTAAGTATGTAGTAGACGGACGTGTCGGGGTACTGTCGGGCTGATAATCGTGAGGTTTTTGGTCGAGGTGCGGAGTGGTGTCCGCGGGTCAGGGGACGAATGAGTAGAGCATCGCTATCTCGGCGGGCCAACGCTCTTCGACGGGCGTTTCGAGAATGAGCGGTATGCCGTCGGTGCGCTTGTCGGCGACGAGGCGTCGGAAAAAGTCAGTGCCAATCATACCTTCGCCTATGGGGGCGTGGCGGTCAACGTGCGACCCCAGTCCCTTCTTGGAGTCGTTGATGTGCATGCCGGAGAGATATTGCGGCCCAATGACGGAGTCAAATTCATCCCACATGGCGCGGTAGCCCTCTTCTGAGGCGAGGTCGTAGCCGGCTGCGAAAGCGTGGCAACTGTCGATGCACACCCCTATGCGGCTCTTGTCGTCGACTCCCTCTATGATGCGGGCTATCTGACTGAAATTGAATCCGAGATTGGAGCCTTGGCCGGCAGTGTTCTCTATGACGGCCTTTACGCCCGACGACTTTTCGAGCGCCAGGTTGATGCTCTCGGCTATGCGGTCGAGACACTCTTCGGGAGTCATTTCGTTGAGATGACTCCCGGGGTGGAAGTTGAGCATTTTGAGTCCGAGCTGCTCACAGCGAGCGAGCTCGTCGGCAAACGCCTCGCGGCTCTTGACAAGCTTCTCGGGGTCGGGCGCGCCGAGATTAATGAGGTAGCTGTCGTGGGGCAATATGACCTCAGGCATATAGCCGGCATCGGCACAGGCGGCCTTGAACGCATCAGCTTCCTTATCAGATATGGCTTTGGAAGCCCAGCGCGACGGATTGCGGGTAAACAGGGCAAACGCCCCAGCTCCGATTGCGAGTGCGGCGGCCGGACTGCTGCTCACGCCGGGCGATGCCGACACGTGTGCGCCGATATATTTGCCGGTGGAGCGTGCAAGCTCCGGACCGATAGGAAGTATGGTGGTGTCTGTCACGTTAAAGCGGTTTCGGGTGTCAAATAGTGCAAAATTACTCAAAAATCATCTACCCGCCAAATCACAGGCCGTCATAAACTGTCGGGGAGCTCGACAGGAGTCTCTGTCGGCTTCTCGGCCGGGACCTCCGTCGGCTGCTCTGTGGTGTCGGCGACAGCGCTGTCGGGGTCTGTCGTTGGCTCCGCTACGGTGTCAGTGGCGGGAGTGGAGCTGACTGCGTTTTTCGGAGCCGCCACAGTGTCGGGGCGCGGTATGTTGACGGGAGCGGGAGTGGAATGGGTAAGGATATATTTGTAGCGCGACGCTACGGCCGTAGAGTAGGCGTTGAAAGTGTTGTTGACGAGCACAACGTCGGTGATGTGGTTGCGCGCTACATACGACGCCACGTCGTGGCGGAAATAGCGGTGGTCGATGACATGAAGTTCCTCGAATGAGCCGAAGAGAAAGCCCGGGAGGGCATTGCCGTAGCTGTCCTTGATGATTAGCAGGCGACGTCCGTTGGCAGTCGATGTCTTGACTACCGCCTGGTTGTAGTCGCCCCCCATGAAGGTGAGGTAGGCGTTGCCAGAGCCTTGCGATTGGCGCCTGAAAAACGGTGCCTTGAACGGCGCCGTTTCGCCCGTGACGCGAAACTTGCTGTCGAGTTTCAGGGTGACATAGGTGGTGGTGTAGTCCACTCCGCGCGGAGTGTAGTACACAAAATCCTCGGGCGCGTTTTTCACCGCAATATCCTTTGAGAATGCATACATCGTGCCTACGAAGTTGTGTATCGTGTGCGTGTCGTAGTTTTCGAGCGGCAGGAAATCGACGCCGCAAGCCTTGGCGAACGCTTCGGCGGCATAGTAGGCTCCGAGCGGCGCCCAGTGGTGGTCGGTGCGTAGATATATCGGTTCGTCGGCGTGTGTCGCCAGTGCCGAGTATGCGTCTACACCCTTTACGTCGGGCGAGAGATGCGCGTATATGTTGCGTATCACTGGCAGCTGCGGCGAGGTCATGCCACGGGCTTTCGCCGGTGTGTAGAATTCAGAGGCGAGCGGAATCACCATGCAGTAGACCCTGACATCGGGGCCGAGAGTACTCTTGTAGAGGTTTGCCGCGTCGGCGTATTTGACGCCGCCTGTTGACTTTCCGCCGAAAGCCATGAGTGCGCGTGTCTCGGGACCGGTGCCCACAACGATAACTCCCGACGATGCCATTTTTGCGGCCGCCGCAGGGGTGGCGTGGCCGTCGTACTCGGTTATCTCCGTTTGCGCCTCGACGACGGGTATGGAGCCGAGTGTGTCGGCCGGCTCGGCCAGGAGATTGGCGTCGTCATCGTCCGAATCTTCGTCGTCGAAGCCATCGGCCGAGGCGTGAAAGGTGATATTGTCGCTGTCGTCGGAGGAGCGGAACGCCATGTAGCCCTTGACTTGCATTGCAAGCGCGAGGAAGCGGTCGCGCAATGGCTCGGTGTCGCTGAACCATGCTGCTACGTCGCGGGTATAGTCGCCTGAGGCGAGGGCGTCGATGCTGAATTCCGGAAATGTCGACAGCTCCCTGCGTTCCAGTTCCGAGAAAGTCGGGCGCGGGAAGGTGAGGAACAGGATTGTAAAGGCTATGAATATCGAGCCTATTATGAATACGAATATTCGTGAGTGCATCACTGGATAAGATAGTTGCGGTAGGCCGACGAGGTGCGCTGACTTACCGCATGCGTCAGATTGTTGACAAACAGTACGTCGGAGATATGATTGTCGGCAACGTAGGATATTATGTTGCGTGTGAAGTAGCGGCAGTCCACAACATGAATCTCGTCAAACGAGGCGAATAGATAGGGCGGAAGCGCATTGCCAAACGAGTCTTTCAGGATGAGGAGCCGTCGGCCCGTGCCCGCTTCGGTGCGTATGCGCGTGAGGCGTGTGTCGCCCCCCATGAAAGTGAGGTAGCTCGACGCACCTGTGAACGTGCGGTAGAAGAATGGGCCCTCGGAAGGCTCGCTCTCGCCGGTCACGGTGCCTATCGTTGCGTTCTTGGCCTTGCGGATTGTATATTTCACGTAGTCGACAGAGTAGGAAGCCGAGTCGAGGGGAGTGTAGTAGACAAACTGTTCGGGGGCGGCTTTGACGGCGCGGTCGGCCGAGAATCGTGCCATGGTGCCTACATAGCCGTCAATGGTATGCTGCTCGAACTCCGAGAGTGACTTGAACGGCGTACCTGCCACGCCGGCGAAACAGCCGGCGGCATAGTAGGCTCCGAGCGGCGCCCAGTGGTGGTCGGTGCGCGAGTAGATGGGCTCGGAAGCGTGAGCGCCGAGAGTGCCGTATATGTCTACCGGAGTGACGCGGCTGTCGAGCCCCTCGAAGAGCCGGAGCATGGCGCGCCGTGGCGAGGAGGTGTATCGTCCGGTGGCCGCGTCGGGGCAATAATATGCCACGGCAGTCGGCACAGGCATGCAGAATATGTTGACGCTGTCGGGCAGTTTGGCGGCATATTCGTTGACGGCGGCGGCATAGGCGGCGATGCCTTCGGCCGAGTCTTTGAACGGTTCGAGGGCTCGTATGGTGTCGCCGTTGCCGACAAGCAGAATCCCGCGGCGGGCGCGGCGGAAAGGCGCGTCGGCTGTGATACGGTTTACATAGTCGTTGGATGTCGCGGGGCTGAACCCGGCAGATGCTGTGCCTCCGGCAAGCGCCGCCATTTCGTCGTGCATTGCGTCGATGTTGATATCGGGGTTCACGTCGTTGACGGGGGCCAGCAGCAGTGGGAGAAATAATATCGGTAGCGGAAATGTCATGTCGAGGGTGAGAGTTATGATCGGTTGGGGGTAAGAAAACAGTTAAGGTTATATTCAGAAGCGGGTGTAGAGGAAAGCGTTGTTAGTGGCGCCCACGAGCAGGGCGATGCTCAGCAGGAACAGGCAGGCAGCAAGGGTGAGCCTCGACATCATGGTGATGCTAACGGCCATATTGCCACCGCGTGCGAAGATGCGGTGAGGCAGGTCCTCGGCATATCGGCGCACGGGCAGGCAGAACACTATCGCGGCTATCCACAACCAGAACTTTGAGCGTAGCGCGTTTTCGCAGGCAAAGTCCCACAGTCCGCCGGGGGCGACTCCCAGAAACGCCTGAAAGAACCGGTTCATCGAGCCCATGTCGTCGAAATAGAATATGCCCCAGCCGGCAATTACGAGCACCATGCTGTAAAAGTGGAGCATAGGAGCCGGCACGGCGTCGGCATGAGGCAGGATAAAGCGCTTCTCCACCATGAGAATCACGGCGAAGAAGAGACCCCACATTACGAAATTCCAGCTTGCGCCGTGCCATAGGCCGGTGAGAAACCACACGGCGAGGATGTTGAGGGTCTGATGGCTTCGGTTGCCGCCGAGGGGGATATATACGTAGTCGCGGAAAAACGAGCCGAGCGACATGTGCCACCGCCGCCAGAACTCCGTGATTGACTTGGAGATGTAGGGGTGGTCGAAGTTTTCTGCGAAATGGAAGCCAAGACACCGGCCTATGCCGATAGCCATGTCGGAGTAGCCCGAGAAGTCAAAGTAAATCTGGAACGTGAACGCCACGATGCCTATCCAGGCGCCCCCGACAGTGATGTCGGGCAACGCCGAGTCGGCGAGGAAATTGTCGGCTATCTCGCTGAACTGGTTGGCGAGCACCACTTTTTTTCCAAGTCCGAGCAAAAAGCGGAATATACCCTCTGCCATGTCGTCGGGCGAAACGCTGCGGCTGTTGATTTCGCGGGCCACGGTGTCGTAACGTACAATAGGGCCCGCGATGAGCTGCGGAAACATGGATATGTAGAGCAGCAGGTCGCGGTAACGGCGTTGAACGGGCGCTTTGGTGCGGTAGACGTCTACAAGATACGAAATGCTCTGGAAGGTGTAGAAGCTGATGCCTATCGGCAGACCTATCTTCGGTATCGGTATGTCGAGGCCGGCCGCCGAAAGGTTTTCGGCTATGAACCCGGCATATTTGAACACGCCGATGATGAGGATATTTGCTGTAAGGCCGACTGTAAGGGCGACACGTCGCGACACCGATTGCGGCTGTCGTGCGGCTATCCAAAGGCCTATTAAATAGTTGAGCGCCACCGACAGAATCATCAGCAGCACATATATCGGTTCGCCCCACGCATAGAATATGAGCGAGAAGATTACAAGCACAGTGTTGCGGCGCGGGTGTGTGCATTGCAGTTCCTCTGAGCCGGGGCCCGACAGATTGTCGCGGCGGTCAAATACCGATGCCAGCCGGTAGCACAGCATGAAGGCCGGCAGGAACACGAAGATAAAAAACAGGTCGGAAAAGACCATTGCAGGAAAAAGGACTGTTGGGAGTTATCGGGTGAGTGCTTCGATATGCGAAGCGATGAAGGCGCCGAGCTTGCTCGCGCCCTCTACTGAGGTGTGAGTGCCGTCGGTGGTGAGGACTTTCTTTTTGGCTTCGGCTGCCGAGCTGAGCTCGAAATCGCGGTCGAGGCGGATGACCTTACAGCCTGTAAGACGGCCCGTATCCTCGATGATGCCGCCGGCGGCAATGATGAGATTGTCGGGCGCGGGAACACACTGTATGGGGCTGCAAAGCACTATCGTGGCGTCGGGAGCGAGGCGGCGCAGACGCAGTATGTTCTGGCGGATGGAGAGTGCGAGCGAAGTTACCTTTGAGGGTTGCAGGTCTATAAGCACCGAGTCGGGCACCGATTTCATTGCTTCGGCTACGGAAGTGGCGAAAGCGCCGGGGCGGCTCGAACTGAACCACGCGTCGTTGGTACCGGCCATGGCTATGATTAGCGAGGGCATCGGTTGCGTGCCGTCGGCGAGAGCGTCGCTGAAACGTTCCACCTGGTTGTATATCACGTTGTTGTCGCCGAGGCGGCCGGTATTCTCTTCGACATTGCGTACTGTGGCCGTGACGTTGGTCCATGAGGCGCCGCTGCGGGCGTAGCTGCGTATCGCGCCGGGGCGGTAGATTTCGTTAAAACTCTTGGTCCAGGCGCGGGGGCCGGTGCAGTCGTCGCCTCCATACCATGTGTTGGAGTCGCCGAGAATCACAACAGTCTCTTCGGGGTGCTGTGCGGTCGCGCACATCGTGGCCGCAAGAAATAGTATGACAAGATTGAAGATGCGTTTCATTGTGACGTAAATAGAGGTCGAGTAGATGTGAGGGTGGGATGAAATGCGGGATAACGCGGCTGTCACTTCTTGTCGCGGAGCAGGTCGGGACGCAGACGCCGTGTGCGTTCGAGAGCCTGCTCGTGGCGCCATTCGTCGATTTTGGCCTGATGACCCGAGAGGAGAATCGGGGGCACCTCCCAGCCGTTGTACACAGCGGGGCGTGAGTATACCGGCGGCGCAAGCAGGTTGTCCTGGAACGAGTCGGAAAGCGCGCTCTGTTCGTCGCCGATAGCTCCCGGTATGAGGCGCACTATGGCATCTGTGATTACCACGGCGGGAATCTCGCCGCCGGTGAGCACGTAGTCGCCCACCGAAATCTCTTTCGTGATGAGATGCTCCCGCACGCGGTAGTCCACACCCTTATAGTGGCCGCAGAGTATGATGATGTTGTTGAGGAGCGACATGGAGTTTGCCATAGGCTGGTCAAACGTCTCTCCATCGGGCGAAGTGAAAATCACCTCGTCGTAGTCGCGTTCGGCTTTAAGGGCCGATATGCAGGCATCGATTGGCTGCACCTGCATCACCATTCCCGCCTCGCCTCCGAATGGATAGTCGTCGACTTTGCGGTAGCGGCTGGTGGTGTAGTCGCGCAGGTTGTGTATGTGTATCTCTACAAGCCCTTTGTCCTGGGCGCGCTTCAGAATCGAGCAGTTGAGCGGCGATTCGAGCATCTCAGGGAGTACTGTTATAATGTCTATTCGCATTGTTGATTGGGATTTTCGTAGTTGGCGAGGCTCTCGCGCAGCTGTGAGGTTACCATTGCGCGGAGTTCGGGAGGCGACACCACCGTCACCGACGGACCAAACGACAGAATCTCGTTGACGAGGTCGCCGGTAAGACGCAGGCGGTAATTGAACAGCGAGTAGCCGTTGCTCACCTCCTCTATCTGGGAGTGGTGGAGAGGTAGTGTGCGCAGATACTTTGCGCGCTGAGTGTCGGCGCGCAGCTTCACGTTATAGGTGCGGCCCATGGTGAAGATGATGCCGAAAGCGTCGTTGACATACTCCTCCGCGCTGAAATCGGCCGGTAGCTCGAAATGCTCTGTGCCTATCGTCACTTCACTCATGCGGTCGAGGGCGTAGGTCTTGACCTTGCCGTCTTTGACGTTGCGGCCTGTGATATACCAGCGCTGGCGGAATATCTTCAAGAAATACGGTTCGAGCACCACGCCGCGCGTGGGGTTCACGCGGGAGTAGGGGGTGTAGGTGAAATGCACAGGATGATACTCTTTCAGTGCCGAAATTACCGACGACAGGTAGACACGGGCCGAAGGAACATCCTCGACAAAGATTCGTGAAGCGGCCTCGGAGGCATCCTGGACCACCGTGCCCATCGCGGCGGCGTTGAGCATCCAGTCGGTCACCGACGGCTTGGCTGCTGAGTTGTTTTCCTCGCTACTTATGGAGTATTCGTAGGTGGCGGGGTCGTAAAGTATCTCTACGCCGAAGAGTTCGGCTATGGCGTTGCGGTAGTTGTAGAACGTGCGTCGGGGTATGCCGCGGTCGGTGCCGTCGCTGAAACTCGACCGAACCCACAGGCGATTGAGTTCCGAACGGGTGATGCGGCCGTGGCGACGTATTGTGTCGACAAGCCAGATATAGCGGTTAAAGAGATTCTGCGACATTGGCTTGCGGGGTATTGACGGTGATTGTGCCACTTGATGAGGCCGTAGTGAGACCAAGCATGGTTATGGCGGCATTGATGAGCAGGAGCTCGAACCCGGTCGAGTAGCCGAAGAGTTCGCGGAGGCCCCACTGGGTGAGCCACGAGAGAATCGGCGCGGCTATGCACACCGCCGGAACGAAACGGTCGGCTACACGTCGCTTCGAGGCGAGTCCGAACGCAAACAGTCCGAGAATCGGGCCGTAGGTATAGGAGGCAAGAGTGTAGACAGCCGATATTGCGTCATCGTTGCTTATATGGTAGAAAGCGATTATGACGAGCGCCATTACCGCGGTCATGGCTATATGGACCATACGGCGCGTCGCCGTCACTCCGGATGGCTGCATGCGTTCGGGAGCGCGTAGAATGTCGACGGTCATTGAGGTGGTCAGCGAGGTGAGGGCCGAGCCTGCCGCTGAATATGCCGCGGCCACAAGGCCGATGATGAAGAGTATGCCCACTATGGCAGGCATCTCGGAGTGGGAGGCCACGAGGCCGAAGAGGTCGTCGGAGCGTTCGGGGCGCTCAATGCCGGCGACGTCGGCATAGAGCAGTAGCAGTGTGCCGAGAACGAGGAAAAGCCCGATGACGAAAAACTGCATCACACCGCTCACTATCATGTTTTTGCGTGACGCCACGGAGTCAGTGCAAGCGAGGTGGCGCTGCATCATGTCCTGGTCGAGGCCGTTAGTGGCTATCGCCATGAAGATACCGGCGACAAATTGTTTCCAGAAATATGTGGCCTCCATAGGGTTGTCGAAGTAGAAGATGCGGGCCGTGGGATGAGCCGACACGGCGGCGGGGATGTCGGGCAGACCGATGCCGAGTCGCGATGCTACAAACCATATGCATAGCCCGACAGAACCTACAAGGCAGAGGCTTTTAAGGAAGTCGGTCCAGATGAGGCTCTTTACTCCGCCGCCGGCAGTGTAGAGCCACACCAGCATCAGCGTGGCTGCCACATTGGCCTCAAACGGCACGCCAAGTGGGTCGCATACGAGCAGCTGGATTACGGCACATACGACAAAGAAGCGCACGGCTGCGCCGGTCATCTTGGAAATGATGAACAGCCACGCTCCGGCGCGGTAGCTGCCTGATCCGAAACGCTCGCCCAGATAGCCGTAAATCGACACAAGCCCCTTGCGGTAGAAGAGTGGCACAAGCACTGCCGCAATCACTATGTAGCCCACAATGAAGCCGAGCACCATCTGAAGATAGGCATAGCCTTTGGCCGCTACCATTCCCGGCACGGAAATGAATGTAACGCCGGAAATGGCGGCTCCTACCATAGCCACGGCGACGATCGGCCAGGGGGCGCGGCGGTCGCCGGTGAAAAAAGTAGAGTCGGAACTGCCTCGGGCGGCCAGGCGTCCGATGAGCAGAAGTGCCGCGAAATAAGCGGCTATGCAGATTATGACAGTGATTGGCGACATGAATGGTGAGGAGAAACGGGATTATTCGGGATAGAGGAGATAAGGGGCGCGCTGCTCGCGGAACATAGCTACGTCGTCGGCCCATCCGGCTTTGATTTCGTCGGCACTTTTGCCCGCCTTGATTTGTTCGCGCACAGATCGATCGCCGGTAAGGAGTTCAAAAAATGAGGTAAAAAACTTGTCGCCCATGCCGAGGTCACGGTAGGCGTCGATAACATAGCTTAGATCCACGCCGCGGGCTATGATTGCCGAGTCGGAGAGGCCCGACAGGTTTTCGCCGTGACAGAGCTTGCCGAGCAGCGGCGGGTTTTTCGCGCCGGGACGGCTCTCGGGAGTGAAGCTGAAATCGCGGCCTTTCATCGCCGGATGACCATAGATGCGGAAAGGGAGGTCGGTGCCGCGCCCAACGCTAACCGGAGTGCCCTCGAAGAGGCAGAGCGACGGATAGAGATATACCGACTTCATGTCGGGCAGATTGGGGCTCGGAGCGATGGGCAGCTCGTAGCGGGTGGAGTGGGTGTAGCCTTCGACGGGAATCACTTTTAGCGGCACTATTGCCGAATCGGCAAGCCAGCCTTCGCCGATAGCCATATTGGCAAGCTCGCCGAGCGTCATACCGTGGAGTATGGGTATAGGGAGCCGGCCCACGCCCGATTTGTATTTCATGTCGAGTATGGGGCCGTCGACGGTCATGCCGTTGGGATTTGGGCGGTCGAGCACCATGAACTCCTTGCCGTAGCGTGCGGCGGCGTTCATGAGGTCTATCATGGTGATGTAATAGGTGTAGAAACGCAGTCCTACGTCCTGTATGTCGGTCACGATGATGTCTATCGAGTCCATGACCGATTTTGCGGGCATACGGGTCTTGCCCGAGTAGAGTGAGGCGATAGGAATGCCGGTCTGCGGGTCGACCGAACTCTTGACATGCTCGCCGGCATCGGCTGTGCCCCTGAATCCGTGCTCGGGCGAGAAGATAGTGGTGACGTTGATTCCTGAGTCGAGCATTATATCGAGGGTGTGGCGGTCGCCCACCATGCCGGTGTGATTGCTCAGAAGAGCCACCCGCTTGCCTTTGAGCAGGGGGATATACATCTCCGTCCTGGCCGCGCCGACACGCACCGCCTCTTCGGCGTCGGATTGTGCGACCGGAACGGTCGACCCTACGGATGACGGAGTATGGCCGCATGCGGTGACGGCAAGCATCATCATCACGGCGGCTGCAACGGTGCGTAACATAGTCAATTAATATTGGCGCGGATTATGACGCTTGGGCGCATTACGGCAAGCGTCGGGTTAAACAGGGGTGTAAAAGTAATAAAACTTGTCGACACAGCCAAGCCTCCGACGCGATTACACGTCAGCGATAATGCGAAAAACTGCTGCTGCATGTCAACGCGCTACGGCGATTATCAAGTCGGCGGGACGTATATGGCCGGCGAAAACGCGACTCAGTGATTCCGGCGTCGCCGAGAGAATGGCGTCGCGCATACGGTCGAAGTAGTCGGATGGCGTGCCTATGGTCTCGTGCAGCACGGCATAGTCGAGCATGGAGAACGGGGAGTCGAGATTCGAGGCCAGCGACGACAGCGCGTGGCTTCGCAGGCGTTCCAGCTCGTCGCCCTTGGGGGGCTCATTGCCGAAACGTTCGATTTCCGACGTTATTATGTCGAGGGCCTCGCCGGCCGCCTCGCCGCGACACTCGGTGGTGACGCTCATGGCGGCCCCTTCGAGCGAGCCAATAAGTGCCGCCGAGGCACCGTAGGTCAGGCCGCGTTCCTCGCGCAGACGCATGTTGAGGCGGCTCCCGAAATATCCCCCGAGGGCGCGCACGGCAAGGTGTAGGGTTTCATAGTCGGGGTGAGAGCGCATTATCGTCGGAATCCTCAGGCATATTGCGGCCTGACTGCTGTCGGGGGCATCGAGAAAACGTTGGCCCGGTGTCGGGGAGGCGGGAATTATCACGGGTGACCACTCTTCGTGGGTCGCAGCGGAATAAATCGCGTTGAATGCATCGGCCACAATCTTTTCAAGAGCGGGTGTGACCGCTCCGCAGAGATAAACGCTTATACGGCGCGGACTATAAGCCTTGTGGCAACAAGCTACATCCTCAGGGGTTACAGCAAGCAGCTGTTCGGGCGACGGGACCGATGCCGATGGATGCCCCGGGCCCCACAGCATCGCGCGCACCGCATCGGCGGCCATAGTGGCAGGCTTCATGATGCTTATGCTGCGGCTCATGGCCGCCGTGCGCGCCGCTACTGCCAGACGGTCGGCCGGAAACATCGGTCGTGCGAGAATCTGCGCGAGTGCCGGAACGATGGTCGCCGCGGTGTCGGTGAGCCCGCGGAGTGTAATCTGGAGATGACGCGACTGCTGCGCTGCCGACAGCCAGGCGCCCGCGCCCTCCATAAGCTCTGAAATATCGTCGGCAGAGAAGCCCTCGGAGCCTTTTGTCAGCATCGGTGCGTAGAGTGCGGCGGCGGCGCGGTTGGCGCACTCGCTTCGTCCGCAACCTGCGGCCACGAGTTGCATACTGAACACCGGCGCGTCGCATACGGCCGAGCGTAGCACGTGCATCCTTATGCCGCAATCCAGGTCGTAGGTGTCGTGGCCCGGAAGCCGCAGGCGTGGCATAGGATGCACTTGCGGTGCCGTGCTGCGGTTGGGGATGCCGGCTGTCATATCGCTGAGAGTTTGGCTATCGCGGCTTCGAGATCGGCGGGAGTGTCGATGCCGATGTTGTCGTAGGTAGTCTCGGCCGTGGCGATGCGGTAGCCCGCCTGGAGCCAGCGGAGCTGTTCGAGACTCTCGGATATTTCGAGGGGCGACTGCGGCATGTTCACTATCTCGGCGAGCACGGCCGGGCGATAGGCATACATGCCCACATGGGTCAGATAGCGGGTCTTGGCAAGCCATTGCTGCCACTCCGTTCCGCGCACATACGGGATTACCGAACGCGAGAAGTAGAGTGCATCGCCGTTGCCGGCGGTGACCACTTTGACAAGATTGGGGTCAAATAGTGCCTCGAATCCGCGTGCCGGGTCAAAGGGGCGCACGAGTGTGGCTATGTCTGTGGTCGGGTCGACGAATAGCGAGGTCAGCTGACTGATTTGTTGCGGCTCGACAAACGGTTCATCGCCCTGGATGTTGACTATAACGTCGGCGTCAGCTCCACTTTTGCGGTAGGCTTCGGCCACGCGGTCGGTGCCACTGCGGTGGTCGGGTGAGGTCATGACTACCTCGCCGCCGAAGCGGCGCACCTCGTCGTATATGCGCTCGTCGTCGGTGGCGACAATCACGCGGTCGAGGGCCTTGGAAGCCTGGCGGGTCACACGCTCTATCATTGTCATGTCGCCGAGACGGGCCAGCGGCTTGCCCGGAAAACGGCTCGACTGATAGCGGGCCGGTATGATGCCTATGCAGTTGCTCATAGCTGTGGTGTGGATTACGTGGATGTTGCGTTTGCGTCCGCAAAGTTACGACACATCCCGATATATGCAAAATCCTATGCGCGGTAGGACCTGTCGCTGCCTAATCGATGCGACCTGAAAGTAGAGCCGCCGGCGGAAGGCCGGCGGTTGTTAACTTACGATGTCTATTGTGGTTATAGCGTGGTTTTTAGAGGGAGCGAGTCCGACGACGGGCCTACAAGAATTGAAGTGACTTCAAGCGGCATCCATTTGCCGAGAGTGGTATCGTAGCGGCGTAGAGCGGTGGAGGGGATAGTCACTACTGCGCGGCGTTTCTCGCCCGGAGCGAGCGACAGCTTGGTGAACCCTTTCAGTTCCTTTGCCGGACGTGACAAAGCGTCGGCCGGGGTGACATACACCTGCGCTATCTCGGCGCCTTGGCGATCGCCGGTATTGGTGATGTCGAAGCTAATGGTGAGGGAGCCGTCGACGTTGCGCTTGGTCATGAGTCCGGAATATTCAAATGTGGTGTAGCTGAGTCCGTGGCCGAAGCTGAACAGCGGCTTGATGCCTTTGCGCTCGTATCCGCGGTAGCCGGTAAACAGCCCCTCGCCGTAATACACTTTCTGCTCCGGACGGGTCTCATCGTAGAACCCGCAGGCCGGCGAGTCGGTCCAGCGGCGCTCTATGGTAAACGGGAGTTTGGCCGAGGGATTTACGGCGCCCGACACTATCTCGCCAATAGCGGTGCCTCCCTCCATGCCGGGGTATATGGCGTGAAGTATGGCGGGTGCCTTGTCGGCCCAGCGGCTCATGTCTACACCCCCGCCTCCGCTTATCACCACGGCGGTACGCGGATTGGCGGCTATGACGCGTTCCACAAGCTCGTCCTGACCGTAAGGGAGTTCAAAGGGACGGTCGCGTCCTTCAAGTTCGATAGAACCGTCGAGGCCTATGCAGCATATTACGGCATCGGCCATGGCTGCAATCTTCTCCGCCTCACCGAAGTTGACTTCCGAGGCGGGGACGTAGCCGAGTCGTATTTCGCCCGGAGTGAGGTTGACGCGGTCGTAGGTGAGGGTGATGTCGAGGGGCTTGCCCGCCGTGGCAGGGATTTTAGTCACCTCGTGGAAAAATGAACGGGAATCGCTTCGGTTGATTGCCGTGCGGCCGTCGATGTCGAGGCAGCAGGCTCCCTGGCCGTCGGCAAAGAATACCAGTGTGTCGGTCACGGCGGGGATTACGCGTGCAGTGTAGACGATGCGGTGCCATTTGTCGATGTCGCTGATGCCGTCGGGGGTGCCCCACCACTCGTTGTTGATACGGCGTTCGATGCGCGACGCTACCGGCTTCGTGTCGGCGGCCGTCGCATAATATGTGGCCTTGACGCCGGGATTGCCGTCGGGAGTGATGAATGGCGAGTTGGCGAACGCGTTTTGTTTCAGGCGCGGCGACACCCCTTCGGCATAAAGTATCTCGGCATCAGGATAAGCGGCGATGATGCCGTCGAGCGCGGTGCGGATATACCACGGATTGACTTTCGAACTGCCTCCTCCTCCGTAGGTTATTCCGGTGTTGGTGTGACGTCGGTCGGATATGACTGCCGGATTGGCGGTGGGGCCTATTACAGCTATTCGCTTTACCGTGGCAGGTGTGAAGGGTAGGGTGCTCGATTCGTTGCGGAGCAGGATAATACCCTCGCGTGCGGCGTCGAGCGCCGCGCGGTTGCGCCGTGAGCTGAACAGGGTAAGGGAGTCGATTTTCTGAGGGCGGTCAAAGAATCCCGCGTCGAAGCATGCGGTGTAGATGTTCGTTACTTTCCGGTCAATATCGGCCTCCGTGAGCAGTCGCTCCTTGATAAGCGGCTTGATGCTGTCGGCGATGAAATAGCTGTTGCTTCCCATTTCGAGGTCAAGGCCGTTGCGAGCAGCGGCGAGAGTGGAGTGAGTGGCTCCCCAGTCGCTCATGTGGATGCCGTCGAAGCCCCATTCGCCATGAAGCACCGAGTCGAGGTATGCACTCTCGGAGCAGTGTACGCCGTTGAGCAGGTTGTAGCCCGACATTATGGCCTTGGCACCACCCTCGCGGATAAGTCGCTCGAACGGCAGCAAATATATCTCGCGCAATGTAGCCTCGTCGACTTCGCTGCTCACGTTGTAGCGGTCATATTCCTGATCGTTGGCCACGAAATGCTTGATTACCGGAAGTACCCCGCCCTCTTCGACAGCCTTTGTAAATGCCATGGCAATTTCCGACGTGAGCCAAGGGTCTTCGCCGAAGTACTCGAAGTTGCGGGCGCCCTTTGATGCGCGGTATATGTTAAGACCGGGCGCAAGCATGAGGTGGATGCCGCGAGCGCGCCAGTCGTCGGCGTATGCGCTGCCCGTGGCTGCGGCGAGGTCACGGTTCCATGACGCTGCAATGGACAAGGCCGATGGGTAGGCCGTGGCTCTGCCAAACAGTCCCCATGAAGCGATGCCGAGCGGGCCGTCGGCCATTTCAAAGGCGGGAATGCCGAGGCGTTCGCATGGGTGAAGGAAGAAGTCGTTGTAGCCGCTCAGCAGGTCGATTTTCTCGTCGAGTGTCATTCGCGAGGCAAGGTCCTCGGCTCGCTGTCTCGGTGTAAGGGCCGTGTCGCGCCACGGCTCGGAGGCATTGAGGGTAAGGTAGATAGAGGAAGAGCACACCAGGGCTACTGAAATGCGGTGTAAGAGTTTCATGATATTGCGGTTGATAAAAATGCGGGAGGAAGCGGATGCTTCCTCCCGCCTAAACGGTTGCTAACGGATGATGCGGCAGGGCGTCAAAATTTGTATGCGATGCCTACCGATATGGGCATGCGGCTGAAATTACTCATGTACTGATATTTCCATTCAATGCAGCCAACAAGGCGGTCGGTAAAGTCATATTGCGCGCCGACACCGATGTTGGCGAGAAAACGTGCTTCTGAATCGCTCACACCCATGTAGCTTGTGTGCAGTGCGCCAAAGCCTATGCCGACGATGGGGTAGATTGCGGCCTCGTCGTTGGAGAAGTTGAAGAGGTAGTGGGCGTTGACCGCCATATCGAAAATGTCGATATGGCTCGACTTGAAGAAGTAGTCCATGTCAAGTTCGGCACGTAAATTTTCAGCTAATCCATATTGGAATTTCGCGCCGATACCGAAGTTGGTAAGGCTAACTCCGCTCTCTACAACTGGTGCTATCGTGAGGTTGCCGCCGTAAGCGATGTCGCCGGGGCCGACAGCCCAAGAACTGACAGCAGTAGTCGCAGCCGCCACGAGAGTGAGAAGGAACTTTTTCATAATCTGATGAATAAAGTGGATAGATTGATGTCGGTGATGCAATGACACAATCTGACGACGCCGTGTCGACGGCATCCTCCTGTCCGGTTATCGGGCTTGTGCCGCACCGGTGAAAACCGGTGCGCGTCAAGCCTCGTATAAGCGGTATTGTCAGCAATTGCGACAGAAGTCAGTCGGCAGCGTCGGCAATCTTTTCGTCGATAGCCTTGCGTGCGCTTGCCGCTTTGCTTGCGGCGCGCTTGGCGCGCGAGGGCTTCTCGGCAGGTGCCTGCACTTCGGGCTTGATGCCTGCGAGTTCGGGGTCAATCATGATGCGGCCGCAATACTCACACACGATAATCTTCTTGTGCATCTTGATTTCCATCTGGCGCTGGGGCGGGATGCGGTTGAAGCAGCCGCCGCATGCGTTACGCTGGATATAAACGATGCCGAGACCGTTGCGCGCGTTCTTACGGATGCGTTTGAAGGCGGTGAGGGTGCGCTCGTCAATCTTGGGTTCGAGTGCGAGGGCTTCGGCGCGGAGCTTCTCCTCGTCCTGCTTGGTCTCGCTCACGATTTCTTCAAGCTCCTGGCGCTTTTCGTCAAGGATATGGTTGCGGTCCACGAGTTCGGCTTCGGTAGCCTCGATTTCGGCAGTCTTGGTTTCAACGCCGCGGGCATATTCGTTGATATGCTTCTCGGCCAGCTCGATTTCAAGGGTCTGATACTCGACTTCTTTTGTCAGAAGGTCATACTCGCGGTTGTTGCGTACGTTGTCAATCTGCTCGCGGTAGATGTCAATCTGGCGGCGGGCGTCATTGATGTGGTTCTGCTCGGCTACCGACTTGCGGTTCAGCTCCTCGATGTCCGATTTGTATTTCTCGATACGGGTATGGAGGCCCTCTATCTGGTCCTCAAGGTCACGCACTTCGAAGGGGAGCTCGCCGCGTACAAAGCGGATGCGGTCAATCTCCGAAAGGATGGTTTGGAGCTTGTAAAGCGATTTGAGGCGCGACTCTACCGAGAGGCTCTCGGCCTTTGATTTAGTTGGTGTAGCCATTCGTTGGAAATGGGTGGTAGTATATATGTACGTCAAATGTCCCGACTCCTGCTGAGGAGTCAGGCATAGGCGATGGGATTAACTGTGTCGGAATTTGACATCCTGACTGCAAAGTTAGGAAATTTTTCTGAAATAATGCGCATCAATATGTCGCGGGCATGCGATTCGCTCTCATGATGCCCAATGTCGGCTATCATGAGGGGCTCGTCGACATGGTCGGCAAACAGATGATAGGAGGTATCGGAGGTGAGATACGCATCGGCTCCCGCTCTCTTTGCAGCGGCTATCATAGAGCTGCCTGAGCCAGTGCAGAGCGCCACGCGACTAATCTTGCTGCCGCAATAGCGGTTGCAGGCGGCTGAGCAGCGCACTACGGGCGAGCCGAACTTTGCCTTAACCAGCTCCACGAATTCGTGGGCCGAGAGTGGCGACGGCAGATTGCCTACGGCACCCATTCCCGCACCCGGAATGGCAGATGAGGGCTCGAGTGGGGCGATGCCGGTGAGACCGAGCATTTCGGCGGCGGTGTGGTTGAGGCCGCGTGGGGCCGCGTCAAGCGAAGTGTGTGCGCTGTAAATCGCCACGCCACTGCTTATGGCCCGCTCTATGATGCGCTGCTGCGCGGTCGCGCCCACAATCCGCTCCGGCTTGTGGAAGAAGAGCGGATGATGGGTCGCGAGCATATTGCAGCCTGCTGCGATAGCGTCGTCGATAGCCGCGACACTCGGGTCGAGGGCTATCATCACGCCTGTGCATTCTGCGTCGGCGTGGCCGATCTGGAGGCCTGAGTTGTCCCAACTCTCTTGGAGGGTGAGCGGGGCCTCGGCCTCTATGGCGGCTATTATGTCGGCTATGCGCGGCATTGGTTTACTTCGATTCGTTTTCGGCTGAGGGGAGCACCACGTCGATAGAAAGTTCTTCGAGCTGTGAGCGGTCGATTTCCGCCGGCGCGTCAATCATCATGTCGCGGCCGGAATTGTTTTTCGGGAAAGCTATGGTGTCGCGTATCGAGTCGAGGCCGGCGAGAATGGCGACAAAGCGGTCGAAGCCGAAGGCAAGGCCGCCGTGAGGGGGCGCACCGTATTTGAAGGCGTTCATCAGGAAGCCGAACTTATACTGCGCGTCGGCCTCGGAAAGGCCGAGCAGACGGAACATGTGGTCTTGAAGCTCCGAGTCGTGTATACGGATAGAGCCACCGCCGAGCTCGTTGCCGTTGACAACCATGTCGTAGGCCGTGGCGCGCACTGCGCCGGTATCTGTGTCGAGCTTGTCGATGTCGTCGGGGTTGGGCGACGTGAAGGGGTGGTGCATGGCGTAGAAGCGCTGTGTCTCTTCGTCCCACTCGAAGAGGGGGAAGTCGATAATCCAGAGGCAGGAGAACTTCTGCGGGTCGCGCAGGCCGAGGCGGCTGCCCATTTCGAGGCGGAGTTCGCAGAGCTGCTTGCGGGTGGTCATGGTGGCGCCGCAGAGAATGAGCATGAGGTCGCCAGGGTTTGCCTTGGCGTGCTCGCCCCACTTGCGGAGCTGCTCGTCGGTAAAGAACTTGCCTACGGAGCTCTTGATTGAGCCGTCGGCCTCGAACTTAACCCACATCATGCCTTTTGCGCCAATCTGGGGGCGCTTTACAAATTCGGTTAGCTCGTCGAGCTGCTTGCGGGTGTATCCGGCGCAGCCGGGAGCGACTATGGCGCCCACGTATTCGGCCGAGTCCATTACGGAGAAGCCTGAGCCTTCGGTGAGCGGTTTGAGCTCCACAAACTCCATGCCGAAACGGGTGTCGGGCTTGTCGGAACCGTAGAGACGCATGGCGTCGGCCCATGTCATGCGGGGGAAGGGGTCGGTGAAGTCGATATTCTTGACATATTTGAAGATATGCTTTACCAGACCTTCAAACATCTGCAACACATCTTCCTGATCGACAAACGACATCTCGCAGTCAATCTGGGTGAACTCGGGCTGGCGGTCGGCACGCAAGTCCTCATCGCGGAAGCACTTCACAATCTGGAAGTAGCGGTCAAATCCGCTGACCATAAGCAGCTGCTTGAAAGTCTGCGGGCTCTGGGGCAGGGCGTAGAACTGGCCCGGATTCATGCGCGAGGGCACTACGAAGTCGCGGGCGCCTTCGGGAGTCGACTTGATGAGTACCGGAGTCTCCACTTCGAGGAAGCCTTGTTCGGAGAGATAGCGTCGTATCTCGAAAGCCATGCTGTGGCGCAGTTCCAGATTACGGCGTACGGCGCCGCGACGCAGGTCGAGGTAGCGGTAGCGCATACGAAGGTCGTCGCCGCCGTCGGTGTCGTCCTCGATAGTGAACGGGGGCACTTCGGAGCGGTTGAGGATGTTGATTTCGTGCGCTATGATTTCAATGTCGCCGGTAGGGATGTTGGCGTTCTTTGACTGGCGCTCGGCTACGGTGCCCTTTACCTGCACCACAAACTCGCGTCCGAGGTGGGAGGCTGCTTCTTGAAGGGCGGCGTCACGCTCCACGTTGGTCACAACCTGGGTGATGCCGTAGCGGTCGCGGAGGTCAACGAATGTCATGCTGCCCATCTTGCGCACACGCTGTACCCAGCCGGCGAGTGTCACTTCGCGGCCGGCATCGGCGAGACGCAACTCGCCACATGTATTGGTCCTGTACATAAATCTATGTATGTCGTTAGCTAATAGCTTGAATTTGCAAAAGTTGAAGTCGTGAGGCGGTGTGGGTCTCCCCAAACCGCACACTTGGCCGATGCAAAGTTACTCATTTACTCCGAGTATGCGAACAGCTTACTCGAAAAAAAGATTGACTGTTTTGCGCTGTTTTGCGCGAATAATCGTGGAACGGGCGCTAATATGCCGCGCACGCAAAACGGCCTCCGCCGCAGGGGAGTGCGGTGGAGGCCTGTGGCAGGTAGAAAATTATATGGGTCAGAAAGAAAATTTGAGCATACCCTCCACGCGGTTGGCTTGATTAGACGCGTGGTCGACATTGGTGCGGGTGCCATGGAGATATTCGAGGCCGACGGTGAGGTCGGGGATTATCTCGTAAAAACCCGACAGGCTTATATATTTGCCGCGCTTATAGGTGTCGGGACCGAGCGAGGTGGCTTGATAGAGGTGTGCCTGCGAGTATGAGGCGGCGATGAAAGCGTTGGAGGTGACATTAATCTGTACGCCGCCTTCGAAGTTGCACATGGCGGGGGCGTGGAGGCGTGATTCATCCTCAGGGTCCGGGATAAGGTCGACGTCGGCACCGCCGAGGTCGTTGATATATTGGGCGTAGCCGTGTCCGTAGGCTCCCTGATAGAAGATGTTGAGGCGGTCGCAGGCCTTGATTACGCCCGACAGCTGAGCCGCCCAGCCGGTGGCGAAGCGGTTGCGGCCTGATGTCAAGTCGCGGTACGACAGATTGCGTAAGAGCCCCGACAGGCGTACATGGGAGGCGCCGCCGTCCCAGCCGTACTGTATGTAGGCCGGTATGTCGGGGACGCGCTGGTTGATGGCTTCCGTGCTGTTGCTGAGGCGATAGCCGGCCGACGGATTCTCGATTGATATGGCCACGCTGAGGTTTTTGGTGAGTCGCGGAGCGTATTTGAGCAAAATGTTTTTTTCGCTCATCTCGCCGGCCGGGCCTTCGTCGTCAACGGTGGGAGTGCCGGCGGCTCCGTCGACAAATACCGAATTGGTCAGACCGGCCGTCACATAGCCGAGTCGCAGGTAGGCCTGTTTGAGTTTGAGGTCGTAGCCATTGGTGCCTCCACCCGAGAAGTTGGTCTGGATAAACATCTCGTAGGTGCCGAATCTCTCGGTGCGTCCGAGCAGTTGCATGAAGAATGTCGACTGGTTGGCGTTTGAGTAGAACTGGTTGCGCAGCGCCGGGTTGGCCGGTACGGGAATATCGTAGGTGGTGAAGTTGGCTCCGTCGTCGATAGCTCCGTCGAAGTCATATTGCACGGTGCCTTTCACATAACCGCCGATTCCAAGCAGTACAGAGCCTTTGCGGTCGACGAAGATAAATCGGGGCGATGACGGGTCGGAGAAGTGCAGGTCCTGACGGTTATATAATATGGCGATGAGGTCGTGGGCGTTGTTGTGCGGGCCGCCGAGTGAAATCACTCGTTCGGGAATCATAACGGTGTCTGTTTCGGCGAATGTCTGAGCGCCTGCGCCAATCGTGCATGCGATAGCTGCTGTGGCTGCCGACGAGAGTCTGAGAAAATTCATGATTTGTGTCGTGTGTGCGATGGGAATAAATCGTTTACATAGATTAACATTTGTTCCTCGGGCAATGTTCTTGCCGGCGTTAACATTTGTTGATTTTAACGCCTGCGTGATGTCGAGGATTATTGATGGCGAAAAAAAGTTGTCGAAAAATTTGGCAGTTCCGGATAGATGTCGTACCTTTGCAACCGCAAACGCCACTAAGCGCTTCATCAAGAGATGGTACCTTGGCCGAGTGGTTAGGCATCGGTCTGCAAAACCGAGCACAGCAGTTCGATTCTGCTAGGTACCTCACAGTAGTTAAAGCCGGTTTTCCCTCAAATGCAGGGTTAACCGGTTTTACTGATTTTAGGTTAATTTTCTATGCCGATGATTAAAACACAAAAAATATTTCAGTGTTGCCGGTGTCGGTCATGCTATTTCTATCTCCCTGCCGCGTATGAAATCCGTATTGAGTCGGAGTCGTAGGATTGCGGCCATTGTCATTGCTGTGGCGGCGTCGCACATCATGGCGGTAGCCGACACCATACCTTCCGGTTTTTCCAAGATGCCGGAGTGGCGTATCGGCGCAGAGGTGATGCCGTCGTGGGTGCCTCAGACCAACAGCTATCTCAAAGGTTTCAATCCTCTCGACAAGAAAATCAGCAGAAGCATTGCCGGGGCTATGAGGGCTGAATTTAGTTTCAGCCCCGACACCAGAGAGGGAATGCTCTACAAAGGCCTATATCAAGGCATAGGCGTGTGTGTAAATTCGTATTCCGCCGGCGGCCTGCTCGGCACGCCTGTATCGGCTTACGTTTATCAGGGTGCGCCGATAGTCACTCTGGGCGACAATCTGTGGCTCGGCTACGAATGGCAGTTCGGCGCGGCAATGGGCTGGCGTCATTACGACGCGTTGAATGATGCGACAAACGCCGCCGTCAGCACTTCGGTGACCGCCCACATGGGCCTGGCGTTGAAACTGCATTACAAGTTGTCGGGTCGGTGGCGTATGTCGGCCGGTATTGTCGCCAACCATTATTCAAACGGCAACACATCGTTTCCCAATGCAGGCGTCAACTCCCTGGGTGCGGCGATAGGTGTGGCCTATGTAATAAATCAGGCTGAGGGTGCTGTGGCCGTCAGCAGGGAGATAGAGTTGGAGGCCGACCGTCACCGCTGGTTCTACGACATCATGGTTTATGGTGCCACGCGCAAGCGCATTGTTAACGTGGGCAATCCGCCGGAGTTGCAGCTTTGTCCGGGTAGCTTCGCGGTAGCGGGCTTGCAGTTTGCACCGTTGTATCGGCTTGACCGCATGGTGTCCATCGGCCCGGCCCTTGATTTTCAATGGGACGAGAGTAGCGGATTGGAGCATTACTGGGTCGAGGACACATACGGCGAAGATATACGCTTTATAAGGCCTCCGTTTGGCAAGCAGATCAGTGTTGGCATATCGGCGCATGCCGAGCTTACGATGCCGATTTTCGCTGTCAACGCCGGACTCGGCTACGATGTGGTCAACCCTAATGGCAACAAGCGGTTCTATCAGTCATTGACATTGAAAACATTCCTTTCGCGCAACCTGTTCCTCAATATAGGCTATCGGCTCGGCGACTTCAATGAGCCGCAGAATCTTATGCTTGGCGTCGGAGTTCGGCTGTAAGCGACTTATTCTTTCAAATAATTACATCGGCTGAATATGAAGTTTATTCTCAATGTGATATGGGTCGTGTTCGGCGGCCTCATGATTGCTCTCGAATATGTTATCGCCGGCATAGGCATGGTGATAACCATAATCGGTATACCTTTCGGCTTGCAGGCTTTCAAGCTTGCCGTTGTAGCGCTGTGGCCGTTTGGTGCCGAAATACGTCAGTCGACGCCTCCGCTCAATGGCTGCCTGAGCGTGGTAATGAATGTTATATGGTGGCTGGTAGGCGGCTTTGCCATAGCGCTTACACACCTCGGGTGGGGCCTTCTGTTCTGCATTACAATTGTAGGGATTCCTTGGGGCGTGGAGCACTTCAAGCTCGCCCGCCTGGCGCTGTGGCCGTTTGGTCGCACGGTAAGCTGAGCCGGAGCGCTCCTGCACACGCCGGCCCGTATTAAAAATGATTAAGCGGGAAAGGCAGGGGTTGTATTTCCCGTGGCGATTCATTATCTTTGCAGGTTATGAGCAACGTGACCAAAATCAAAGATACGACACCTAAGAGTGTCGACCGTAATATACATATATCCAATGCCCGCGTCAACAATCTCAAAGGCATAAGCGCCGATATAGAGCGGGGTTCACTCACGGTAATAACCGGTGTGAGCGGCTCGGGCAAGTCGAGCCTGGCTTTCGACACGCTCTATGCCGAAGGGCAGCGCCGCTATGTGGAGAGTCTCAGCGCATACGCACGTCAGTTTATGGGCAAGATGCACAAGCCGGAGTGCGACCTGATACGCGGACTTCCGCCGGCGATAGCGATAGAGCAGAAAGTTAACACGCGCAATCCGCGTTCCACCGTAGGCACCACTACCGAGATATACGATTACCTGCGTCTGCTCTTTGGACGCATAGGCCGCACTTACTCGCCTGTGAGCGGCAAGGAGGTGCGTTGCGACACCGTCGACGAAATCGTTAAGACAGCGCAGCAGTACCACGACGGCACGCGCCTCGCCGTGGCGGCTCCCATACGGCTGCATGACGGACGCAAGTTGACCGAGCAACTTGCCCTGTATCTTTCGGCCGGCTATTCGCGCCTGATCGACGCCGACGGCACGCTTACCGAAATCGAGGAAATGATGATTAATCCCGACGCCGACACCATGACGCAGCTGCCGATGCTGTTGATTGACCGTCTGGCGGTGGAGCGGGACGGTGACGAGGCGAGCCGCCTGGCCGATTCCGTCGAGACCGCTCTCTTCGAAGGTAATGGCGAGGCGGTGCTTCTTGTTTATGCCGACCGAGGCTCAGCTCCTGAGCGGCTCGATTTTTCCACACGCTTCGAGGCCGACGGCATGACATTCACACCCCCGAGCGACCAGATGTTCAATTTCAACAGTCCTTACGGGGCGTGCCCGGTGTGCGAGGGTTTCGGACGTGCCATAGGCATCGACGAGGCTCTTGTCGTGCCCGACAAAAGCAAGACGGTGTATGAGGGTGCCGTAGCCTGTTGGCGCGGACCTAAGATGGACGAGTGGCGTCAGCGCCTCGTGACCCTCGCGCCGGCGATAGGCTTCCCCATCCATCGCCCTTATCTCAAACTCACCGACGAGGAGCGACACATTCTGTGGCATGGGCGTGGTGCGTGGACCGGCATCGACGGATTTTTCGCCATGGTGGAGGAAAATCTCTATAAGATACAATATCGCATAATGAAAGCGCGTTACAGCGGCAAGCGCACATGCACCTGTTGTCACGGCTCGCGACTGCGCACAGACGCCCTGTATGTGCGTGTCGGAGGCAAGACCATTGCCGACCTCGTGTCGATGCCCGTGTCGCAGCTTACCTTGTTCTTCGACAATCTCGTGCTCGAAGGCAACGACGCCTCTATTGCCGAACGTCTTCTCACCGAGATACGCTCGCGCCTGCGTTTTCTCATTGACGTGGGGCTTGGCTATCTGACCCTTGACCGCACCTCGTCGACCCTCTCGGGAGGTGAGAGCCAGCGTATCAACCTCGCTACACAGCTCGGTTCGAGCCTCGTGGGCTCGCTCTACATACTCGACGAACCGAGCATCGGCTTGCACTCGCGCGACACCGACCGCCTTATCGGAGTGTTGCGACGCCTCCAACGTATAGGCAACACCGTGGTTGTGGTGGAACATGATGAAGATATAATGCGTGCGGCCGACTCGATAATTGACGTGGGCCCGGCCGCGGGTTCCAAAGGCGGCGAGATAGTCTATTCGGGCAAGGTGATTCCTGCCCCGGCCGACACCGCCAGCCTCACACTGCGCTATCTCGACGGCTCAATGCAGATTCCCGTGCCTGACAGTCGTCGCAAATGGCGCGACTATGTAGAGATTTCCGGCGCGGTGGAGCATAACCTTAAAGATGTGGATGTGCGCATACCGCTCGACGTTCTCACCGTGGTGACGGGTGTCAGCGGCTCCGGCAAGTCGACACTTGTACGCGATATTCTTTACCGTCATATGGCCATGCGCAATGGCGACAACCCGGGCGGCACTCCCGGTGCCTGCCGCAAGGTGAGCGTGTCGCGTCATGAGCCGCTTCCCGTTATATTTGTTGACCAGAACAGCATAGGCAAGTCCACACGCTCCAACCCCGCCACTTATCTCAAAGCCTTCGATGAGATACGCCGACTCTTCTCCGAGCAGCCCGCCGCCAAGCAGATGGGCTTCCCCTCAGGCTACTTCTCGTTTAACGTGGAGGGTGGACGATGCGAGCGATGCAAGGGCGAGGGTACCATTACTATAGAGATGCAGTTTATGGCCGACATCACGATAGAGTGTGAGGAGTGTCACGGACAGCGCTACAAGCGCAATGTGCTCGACATACGCTATCGCGGCAAAAACATCTCGGAGGTGCTTGATATGACTGTCGACGACGCTATAGCTTTTTTCAGCGCGGCCCCGACCGACGACAACACCGCCCACCGTATAGCCCGCAAACTGCGGCCTCTGGCCGACGTAGGTCTCGGCTATATTAAGCTCGGACAAAGCTCGTCGACCCTCTCGGGCGGTGAAAACCAGCGCGTCAAGCTCGCATATTATCTCATGGGCGAGAGCCTGACCGGGCGGTCGATGTTCATATTCGACGAACCGACGACCGGACTCCACTTCAACGATATACGCAAGCTCATGGAGAGCCTTAACCGCCTCGTGGAGCAGGGACACACCGTAGTCATAATCGAGCATAATCTCGATGTGGTGAAATGTGCCGACCACGTTATAGACATAGGTCCCGAAGGCGGAGAGCAGGGCGGAAACATCGTAGCTGTCGGTACCCCCGAAGAGATTTGCCGCCAGGGAGCTGGCTACACCGCCCGCTACCTCGCCCCGAAGCTCGCACTTGCTGCCGCCGACTCTGCCGCCGAATGATCCGTCCCGCCTGTTGTCTTGAGGAAGCGCCGTAAATATCCTGCACGATGCTAAGGCGCGTCGCTGCTGCGGCTTGAATCGCTAATTAACATCAGTATAATAATAACATCCGTCCCTTTATTGCTCAATATTGCGGGGCGGATGTTGTTGTAGGGTACCATGATAATGAGAAAAAGCGGCGGTGCCGGGCTCACGAGTGGAGGCCGGCACCGCCGTATATTGGGTATTCAGGTGTTTATTCCTGGGGCTTGCTTACCATTTCGCGGAAAGCGTCGAGCGAGAGGGGCTTCTCATCAAGAGTTACCTGCTCCTCGATGTAGCCGAAGAGCTTGGAGCCGGCCACGCGTTCGCGGATGCGGGGAGCCCACTGCTTGTCGGCGAGGATGTTCTTGGCGAAGCCGGTGATGGTCTCGTCGTCCATGTTTGTCATACCGTACTGGGCAAACTGCTGCTGGGCCATGACTTTGGCGTAGGCGAGGAGGTCGTCTTCGGTAACCTCGAGCTTACCCTGAGCGGCAATGGTGTCGCTGATGAGCTGCCATTTGAGGTCGGGAATCATCTTGGCGTACTCTTCGTCGATGTTTTCGGCGTTGAGGGCTTCATTGTTGTTGATGAGCCAGCGTTTGAGGATTTCGTCGGGGAGCTGGAAGTCGCCGTAGCGCTCTACAAGCAGTTTGCGGGCGTCGGTCGAGAACACCATTTCGCTGTTGCCGCGTAGCTGGGCTGCGATGAGATCCTTCACAGCCTGGAAGTATTCCTCTTCGCTGTGAATCTTGTCGGCACCGAACACGCTGGTGTAAAACTCGTCGTTGTGCTCGGCATTGCGCACTACGATAATCTCAGAGATGGTGAGCTCGAAGTCGGCGTTGACCTCGGCGGCTTTCTCCTTGTCGATGTTGAGCATCGATGCAATCTCGGTGGCGTTGCCGTTACAGGTGTTACGGGGGTTGAAGATTACCTTGTCGCCCACCTTCTTGTCCTCAAATTTCTTGCGCTCTTCGTCGGAGGTGAAGAACTTCGGACCTACGATTGTCGAAACGACCTGGATGGCGTCTTCGCCTTCCTTGATGCTGCCGTCGGCGTTGAGCTCCATCATCGAGCCTTTGACGAGGCAGTCGGGCTCGGTCACTTCGCCGGGCTCCTGCTTGCCGAAGCGCTTGCAGAAAGCTTCGTCCTGCTCCTTGACCATCTCTTCGCTTACTTCGATGGGATAGTAGGGGATGTGGATGTCCTTGTTGAGCTCGATGTTGAGCTCGGGAGCGAGAGCGAGGTCATACTCGAAGGTGAAGTCAGACTTGTTTTTGAGGTCGAGCTCCACGACTTCTACGGGCACGGGGTGGCCGAGCACTTCGAGCTTGTTGTCTTCGATGTATTTGATGACCGCACGGTAAACCATCTCGTTGATGACGTCGCTGGTGACCTGACGGCCGAAGCGGCGTTGGAGGTCGGCTATCGATACGTGGCCTTTGCGGAAGCCGGGGATTGTGTGGGTCTTGCCTATCTTTTTGAGGTCTTCTTTTACTTTATCTGCATAATCGGCTGCAACGATGTCGACGGTGAGTCGGGCGCTTACATCCGATGTCTTCTGCATATTTACGTTCATGAGGCGCTATATATGATAAAAGATGTTTTTGGAATTACGGTTTGGAGGGATGGAGGCGCGGGGCCGCGAAAGGGCTACTCGGCCACAGGCCGCCAATCAAGGTGCAAAAATACATATTTTTTATGTATTGACCGCCTGAGGGGCTAAAAACTTTTGAGTTAGTTGGCTAACGACGATTCAATGCTGTTAAATTTTATTAAAGCAAAGCTCTGTTATCTCACTAATGTATATATTTGAAGTTCAATAAGCGCCAAAGCTTTCTTATAGTAAGTCGAAGCGTTACGATAACCAATATCCTAACAAGAATACCGCATAATCCTAAAAGTCAAAGTATCATGAACAATCGCATTGCGCTGAGCAAAAACCGCCTTGTGGCATATCTCGGCAAGCCTGCAAGCGAGTTTACCAAGGCCGACATCATCGGCTTCATCTCCAATCATGACATACAGATGGTCAACTTCATGTATCCGGCCGGCGACGGCCGTTTGAAGACCCTTAATTTCATGGTTAACTCTCTCGAATATCTCGACACCATTCTCACTACCGGCGAGCGTGTCGACGGTTCGAGCCTGTTTACTCACATCGAGGCGGGTAATTCTGACCTCTACGTTATACCTCGCTTCTCCACCGCTTTCCTTGACCCCTTCGCCGAGATACCCACCCTGTGCATGCTGTGCTCGTTCTTCGACAAGGAGGGCAAGCCGCTTGAAGGCGCTCCCGAACACACTCTCCGCAAGGCGTGCAAGGCGTTTACCGATTCCACCGGCCTCATATTCCAGGCTATGGGTGAGTTGGAGTTCTATGTCATAGATGAAGCCGGCGACCAGTTCCCCGCCACTAACCAGCGCGGCTATCACGAGAGTGCGCCCTTTGCCAAGCTCAACGACTTCCGCACACGCTGCATGGCAGCCATAGCTTCCACCGGCGGCCAGATAAAATATGGCCACAGCGAGGTGGGCAACTTCACTCTCGACGGCCTCACATATGAGCAGAACGAGATAGAATTTCTCCCGGTAAACGCCGAGGACGCAGCCGATCAGCTCACCATAGCCAAATGGATAATCCGCAACCAGGCATGGCAGGAGGGGCTTAATGTGACTTTCGCCCCCAAAATAACTGCCGGAAAAGCCGGTTCAGGCCTCCATATTCATATGCGCGTCGTCGACAAGGACGGCCATAACCATATCCTCACCGACGCTATCGACGCCTCGGGGCGCCGCGTGCTTTCCGACGACGGCCGCAAACTCATCGCTGGCATGATGGAGCTCGCCCCGAGCATCACAGCCTTAGGCAACACCAATCCGACGAGCTACTTCCGTCTTGTGCCTCATCAGGAGGCGCCGACAAGTATCTGCTGGGGCGACCGCAACCGCTCGGTGCTCGTGCGCGTGCCGCTCGGCTGGACTGTCGATGTCGACATGAGCAAGGAAGTGAATCCCTCTACCGAACCGTCGACTATCCGAGGTTACGAGAAGCAGACAGTCGAAATCCGTTCGGGCGACTGCTCGGCCAACGTCTATCTCTATATTGCTGCGCTCGCTGTTGCGGCTCGCCGCGGCTTCGAGATGGGCGAGGACGCAATCAAGCTCGCAAAAGCTACTTATGTCGACGTCGACATTCACTCCGAAGCGGGCAAGGAGACACTCAGTCGGCTCGGTTCGCTCCCGGTGTCGTGTGCCGACTCGGCCGACCGCATGGAGCAGCAGCGCGCCGCATATGAGGAAAAGGGCGTGTTTGCGCCCTCGGCTATCGATGACATAATAGCGCGGCTTCGCTCCTACGACGATGCCGACCTTGCAGCACGCGCCAAGGCCGACCCGGAGCTGATGCACACTCTTGTGATGCAATATTTCCACTGCGGCTGAGTCATAATCCATCCCCGATACACTGACAATATAGTAAGTATAATTAATGAAGAATAGCAGAATAGTAACTGCAATCGCTTCCGGCGCCCTGGCCATGACCGTCATGGCCGGGGACGCGGTGGCGAAGACACCATTATACAAGGATTCGAAGCAGCCGATTGAGAAACGTGTTGCTGACCTTGTGGGACGCATGACGGTAGATGAAAAGATAGGTCAGTTGCTCTGCCCCATGGGGTGGGAGATGTACACGCGTACAGGCGACAAAGTGGCGCCATCCGATACCTTCATGGTTCTCTCGAAGCGCGACATGGCTCCCGGTTCCTACTGGGCCGTGCTTCGTGCTGACCCATGGACTCAGCGTACTCTCGACAACGGCCTTGACCCCCGTATGTCGGCTGAGGCTCTCAACGCTCTTCAAAAGGAAGCGGTAGAGAACACCCGTCTCGGCATACCGATTCTTTTTGCCGAGGAGTGCGCCCACGGGCACATGGCAATCGGGTCAACGGTGATGCCGACGGGCCTATCCATGGCTTCGACTTTTGACCCCGAGCTTATCCGCCGCGCCGGCGAGGTCGTGGCGACTGAGACCCGCACCAAAGGCGCTCATCAGGCCTACGGCCCGGTGATTGATTTGGCGCGCGACCCGCGCTGGTCGCGCATGGAGGAGGGCTTCGGCGAGGACCCTATGCTGTCGGGAGCTTTTGGCGCTGCGTATGTCAACGGCCTGCAAGGTGACAGTGTGGGCACTCCGGGCCGCACCGTCGCCACTTTAAAGCATTTTGCGGCCTACGGTATCCCTCAGGGCGGCCTTAACGGCGCTCCCGCAGAGGTAGGCAAGATAGCTCTTTTCAACGAACATCTGCGCCCATTCCGCGATGCGGTGGGTGCAGGCACCGTCATGACCTCCTACAACACAATCGACGGCGTCCCCACCACAGGCGACAAGGAGCTTATTGACGGCACGCTCCGCGACCGTTTCGGCTTCGACGGTGCCGTGACCTCCGACTTGTTCAGCATCGACGGCATCACCGGCGCCGGCACGGCCGGTGACTTAGCCGAAGCAGCAGCCCAGGCGCTCCTTGCCGGCGTCGACATAGACTTAGGCGCCAACGCCTACCGCAAGGGACTGCCCGAAGCTCTCAGACGCGGCCTCGTCACCGAGGCTGATATTGACCGCGCCGTGGCCAATGTGCTTCGCCTTAAAATGCGCCTCGGCCTGTTTTAGAATCCATACGTGGAACCCGAGAAGGCCGCTGCCGCCTCATCCAATCCGTCGCACGGCGACATCGCTCGTCAGATAGCGCTCGAAGGCACCGTACTGCTCAAGAACAACGGTGTGCTTCCGCTCGATGCCACCAAGTTGAAGCGCGTGGCCGTGATAGGCCCCAATGCCGACAATGCCTACAATCAGCTCGGCGACTATACCGCGCCGCAGCCCGATGGCCACATAGTGACTGTGCTCGACGGACTGCGCAACGTATTGCCCAAGTCGGTAAAGATTGACTATGTGAAAGGTTGCGGCATACGCGACACCACTGAGAACCGGATAGCCGAGGCTGTCGCCGCAGCCCGTGAAGCCGATGTCACCGTGCTTGTGGTGGGCGGTTCGAGTGCCCGCGATTTTCGTACAAGCTATGAGGCGACCGGAGCCGCGTCGGCCAGTCAGACTTTTGTGAGCGACATGGATTGCGGCGAGGGATTCGACCGAGCCTCGCTTGCTCTGCTCGGTCTTCAACAGCAGCTTATGGATTCGGTACTTGCTACCGGGCATCCGGTAGTGGTAGTATATATCGCCGGCCGTCCTCTCGACATGAACCGTGCGGCCGAGAGTGCCGATGCGCTTCTCTGCGCATGGTACCCGGGGCAGGAGGGCGGCAACGCTATCGCTGAACTGCTTACCGGCAAAGCCGAACCTTCGGGGCGCCTTTGTGTCACCATTCCGCGTAACGTGGGGCAACTTCCCATTTATTACTCGCAGCGCGGACGCCACGACTATACCGACATGACGGCTTCTCCGCTATATCCTTTCGGCTACGGATTGGGTTACACCACCTTTGATTTTGGCGACGTGACGCTCGACAGCGACACGATGTCCGAAACGGGCAGTATTACCGCCACAGTGCAGGTGACAAATACCGGCTTGCGCAAAGGAGTGGCCGTGGTTCAGTTTTATGTCAACGACCGCGTGGCCGAGGTGTCGCGTGCGCCGAAAGAGCTGATAGGCTTTGAGCGCGTGGAGCTTGCTCCAGGAGCGACACGCAACGTGTCGTTCACAATCTCGCCGGTCGACCTCGCCTACTATCACCGCGACCTCACGCTGAAAGCCGACAAAGGCGACTTTACGATAATGGCAGGTCCTGACAGCTCTACGCTTCGGGGCGCACGCTTTTCTCTCCGCTGAACGTACAGTCCTCCCTACATAATAATAACACATCAACGGTGTCTGACTTCTCCTGTCAAGGGACTGTCGGACACCGTTGATGTTTTGTCGTCGTTGCGCTGGCAGCGGGTCAGAGTCTGAGAGCGCGGAGTGTCACCTCGGGCTCGAGAGGAGTGAGATTGCGGGCCGTGACCGTGTGATTGCTCCCCCCGAGAATATAGATGGTGGGGATAGCCGGGATGAAATAAAGGTCGTTTTCCTCTATCGCGCCGTCGGTATCGTAGGCCACACTCCATGATTCGGGGATGAAGTCGGGCCGCGAAGCAAGCTCAACGCCGGCCGACACGGCGATGGCGGCGACGCGTCCCGACGATATGGCGTCGGCAAGCTTTTCCGACTTGCCGAGCGCGCCAATCAGCTCGTGGCAAGTGTCGCAATCAGGGTCAAAGAATATCAGCAAGACGTCAGGGGTGTCGCCGGCAGTATCGAAGAGAGTGGACTGAGAACCATCGGTCAGTGTGAGCGGTATGTTGCTCGCGGAGGTTGAGAGGCGGTTGATGGATATGAGCCTCAGCAGTTCGTCGCGCCGCGGGTCGGGGGTGTCAGCTTCGAGAAAGGGAATCATCAGGTCGGGGCTGAAAAACGGCGATTCAGTGCCGAGCAAATAGTCTTCAACGGTGTTGCGGAGCGTGGTGAGTTTTGACGCATTGTCGGCACGGCTGAACAGTGTGCGCGCCGCGGCAAGCCGTGCGGAGTCGGAGGCGAGGGGAGCCACGGTAGTGAAGTTGGCTATCGACTGTTGCAGGCCGAGCGATGTCGACTCAGGCAGTATCGCCCCGTCGAAAAAGTGACTTACGACATATTCTGCACGCTGAGAGGGGGTGACAAGAGCGGCGGGTACCGTCGGGAGCGGGAACGAGTCGACAGGTTCCACGGCATGCGCGGCCACGCTTGCCGTGACCGCCATGGTTGCGATAAGAGGTATTATTCGGCCTTTCACAAATCAGGATAATCGTAGGTGAGTGTATAATTCTTTACGGTGAGCAGCGAACCGGCTCCACCGGTGAAGAAGTCGCCGTATTTCGACGCTGAAGCCACGATGATGATGTAGCGGGGGCGGCGGTCGGTTGCGACGTATGTCAGCGGGATGTCGACGGTTGTGAGATTCTCAATGTCGGAGCCTTGCTGGAAACGTCCGTAGGCTATTACTTCGGGAGCGTTTTCGTCAAAGAGATGACGGTCGCTCGGCTTGGTGCGTATCTCGTAAGGCTCTTCCGAGTCGATGAGGGCACACCACACGACACATGTGTCGGGACGTCCTTTCAGATAACTGAAATCTGTTGACGAGTGTGAAATTGTGGCCGAGTGATATTTTATTGTGGCGCGTAAGGAGGTGGGGCGTTCGATGAACGGGCGTCCTAACGACAGCACTCCGTTTGTGCCGTCGGTGCGGACGTATATGCCCGAGAAAAGATTGCCTGCGGCGAGCTTGCCGAGCATGCCTATACCAACGAAGCGTGTGTCGAGGCTGGCGCCGGCATAACCGGTAGCTGATTCAGCGTCGATTACGGGAGTGGTGTTGCTGTCGCCGAGTGTTGTCGCGCCTTTGTTTCCCGTGCCCCAGAAATCTTCGCCGTCTTTGGCCCAGGGGCACCATATCTTGCCGTCGAGCCACCACTCGGTGAAGTTGGCGTTGGGAACCTGGACTTCGTTTCCGGTAGTGAAAGTCACTTCGGGTGATGACGCTCCGGTCATGGTGTCGATCGCTCGCGCCACATATTCTGTGACCGGGTCGAGGTGTATTACGCGGCATATCAGCTCGCCCGCTTCGCCGTCAATGGTCCATGTGGCGGGGGCTGCCGTCCATGCGGCGTTCTCTCCGGCGTCGGCCCGGCGGTACTCGAAGCGGCACGACGCGCCTTCCTTTACAGAGGCGTGTAGCCATGCCACACGGGTCCATGCGTCGACCGATGTGATGTCGACGGCGAGGTCGGTGGTGTTGACCGTTATGGTCCATGGTGTGGTGGCGCCATATTCGCTTACATTTACCGTGACGGGCGATGTGAAGTCGTGTGGCTTGCCTACGAGTTCCGGCGAATAGGTTGCGGTTGCTCCGGCGAGTTTCATGGCCGTGACAGTCACGGCTTTCAAATCAGCGCTGGTAGGCAGCGTCACGGTGACTGTATGCGCTTCCGCGTCGATGACCGATGGGCCTATCTGTCCCGCGACCGCAAAGCTGCGTGTCACATTGCGTATGGCTGTAATGGTCCAGTCGTATTCGCGGTACACTTTAAGCGTGAGTGTCATGGGCGAGGTGAGGTCGAGTCCGTCGGTGATTACGGTGGTGTCGGTCACAAGGCTTGCGCCGGGCGCAAGTGTGAAGCGCTCCACTTTTAGACGCGCGGGATTGACAGAATCGTTGATGTTGACCGTTACCGTGCGTTGAAGTGTGTCGATGAGAGCGTTGCGTGTCTGCCCTTCGACTTCGAAGTCAAGGATGTTGGCCTGTATGTTTGGATACGGTATGTCGGAGTCGGAGATGCACGATGTTACGGTTGTGGCGCAAAGCGCGAGCGCGGCCACCGGTGCGATGAATCTTGTAGTCATCATATATTGAAGCCCAAGCCGAAGTTGATGTTGAAGATGTTGAAGCGGAAATTGGCTCCCGATGACACGCGCGAGCCTGTCTCGGTGCCGTCGGTCGTCTGGCGCTCTTTGCGCACCTTGATGCCAAACACGCCAAACGATACGTTGAAGTTGACGTTGTCCATTATGAACACGCACACGCCTGGCGAGAAGTTGAGCGAGCCCTCAACGGAGGTTGTGCGGGTGTCGCGGGGCACATTGTTATAAGAGCGTATGAAGCGTGATGACCCGGATGCAAACGACAGGTCTACTTCGTTGAATACTGCGAATCGCTTCATTGTGCCGAGACCAACATAGTTGCGGTAGAACACGCCTATCGCATAGTCGGAGGAGGTGTAGCTCACGTCGCGCACGTCAAATGAAATGTCGTCGTCGAAATCGACGGCCAGACGCCCCAGGTCGGCGTCTCGACGGGTGTAGTTGAGCTTAACGCCGAGGGCCTGGTTGCTTTCGAAGAAGTAACTTACCGACGGCTTGATTGAGTACTGCTTGCCGTTGAAGTCGAAATCTTTGAGATAGGATAGCATCTGTATGTCGCTTGCGTCGAATTCGCTGTAAGCGGCCGTGACGCCAAACGACCATTGCCCTTTGGGTATGAAGAGATAGTTGAACAGTCCGCGGTCGAAGCGACCATAGTTTTTCTGCGGAATGATGATTGACACGGTGTCTTCGCCTACAATCACACGTTCGGTGGGCGCGGGAATCTTGCCGAGTGATTTGCGCACGACGAGTGAATCGGTCGACTGCGCTGCGGCACTGAGTGCCACGGCAGCCGCACATATCATGATACTGATGAAACGTTTTAACATAAGACGACCGGATTAGAGGTAAAACGCGACTCCGAACGAAATCGAGAAGAGGTTGACTTTAAAGTTGGCATGCTTGCTGTGGCGATGTGCCACATATACCCTGTCGGTTGTGGTTTTGGTGTGTGTGTAGCCGAATCCGAGCACACCTACATTGACCTCAATCGCCGAGTAGTTTGACAGGAACATCACCATGCCGGGAGCGAGACCTATCTCGGCCTGGAAGTTGCGCTCGAAATTGCCGGTGATGTCGTCGCCGGAGCCGTTGACTATCTTTGACTGGCCGCCGCCGAGTTTAAGTTGAAGCTCGTTGAACAGGCCGAAGCGTGTTGAGTTGCCGAGCGATATGTAGTAGCGCATGGCGGCGGTGGTGAAGTAGTTGTTGGAAACCTGATTGAGGTTGTCGACATTATAGTCGGTCTCCGAGTCGATTACCACATCGCCTGAATTTAGCGTTGTCATGGAGCGCTCGAACGAGAACCGCGCGCCGGCGGCGAGATTGTCGCGGAAAGCGTACATGAGCATCGGGCTCACTTTAAACGAGTAGTTGTCGCCTGACAGATTTTCGACCACCAGAAACTGGTAGTTGTTCATGTCGGTGGCCGAATAGTTGACGTTGACACCGGTTATCCACTGGCCTTTGGGGATGAATGTGATGCGTTCAAGGCCACGCTTGAACTGTTCCTGCGCCCCGGCTTGCAGGGGGCACATCAGCGCCGAAGCGGCGAGCAACGTGACGGTTAACAGACGGATGAATGAATGCATGATTGCGGTTGGTGGGTGGAGAAGCGTGAGCTTTTGCTGGAGGGAATTAATAACTTAGTGACAGATTGTCGAGCCAGAGCGAACTGCCGAGGAATGTCGATGTTTCGGGATATGGAATTACAATAATCTGTTCTGTCTCGCTCTCTATGTCGCCGATGCTTGACGACGCGGCGAAAAGGATGCGCAGATGGGTGGCTTTTACGCCGAAGTGCTGATAGGCGAGGGGGATGGTGAATGCGGTGTAGGACAACGCCGGGGGCAGGAGTTTTTCTCCGCGGGCTATCACTATCTCCGTGCCGTAGGCGTCGCCCATTACTTCGATGCGGGCTATCGCAGTGGCTCCGGGATTGGCCGATGTCGAGAGATATTTGTAGAATCCGTTGAGCGCCGAGGGGCGTGAATCAAATGCTATGCCCTCGTCATACTGTTCGGTCTCCGTCTCGGCATCGTAGGAATAATTGCCGAGGAATAGGCGTCCGGCCGCCCGGGAATATCCTGCGGGCACGTTAAGGCTGTAAGGGGTATAGGGCTGCGAGGTCTGAACATAGTCAGGTATGTCGGCGCCGTGAGTGTCGTAGCCTACGCAGTCGAGCCTTACGGCATACGCGCCCGACGCGGCGTCCTCTACTATATATGTCGAGGGAGCAAGATACCAGGTGTTGTGGTTTGTCGACAGGCGGCAGAATGTCTTTGCGTTGACTGTGCACCAGCTTGCCGGGGTTTTGAGATCAAAGGAGGTGCGGTTCTGACGGTTGTATATCTCCACGATATTCTGCGAGTAGCGGCCTCCCGATGGCATATCGGCATATTTGATTGCGTCGAATACCACACGCTCGAAATCACCGTTGGCAAACTGTGTCGCGTTCTCGGTCTTGAAATTGAGTGTGGGGCCGAAGTCGTCTTGGCCGGGTACGGCCACAAGTGTGGGGCGCAGACTGTAATTCTTCCCAGCTTCAAGTCCCGAAACCTTTATGCGTCCCTCCGAAGGGTAGCGCTCGAGCAGTTGAAGTCGTGTCTTGCCGTCATCGGTATATATCTGCATAGCCGAAGTGACGATGCCGGTCATACGCTCATCTTCGGCCTCGACTATTATGTCGGCGTGGAGCGCGAACGGATCTACCGCTATGCTGTATGACGGAGACGCGCGCTTCACGGTAAATGTGTCGCGTTCTTTGCTGCAATAAAACACTCTGACAATCACCGGATTCACCCCATCAGGTATTGTGAAGTTGACAGCCCACAGGTTGCCGCTGTCATGCTCTATCGACGAAATGGTGAGATCGGTCCAGTCGTTATCCTCGGCGTCGAAAGCTTGGAGAGTGAGGTTGCCGTCGAGCTGCGAGGTCGACGAGCGTACCAGCATCTGTGCTGTGTTGACGCCTATTATTGCGTCGGAAACGGATTCGATGTCGAGCTCTACGGGAGCTGTCTCCACCGAGAGAATGAGCGGCGGCGATATGCGCTCCTGCACATCGACGGCAAGGAGCGACATGGTCGACGGAACACCGGCATCAACGTAACGGAGATGCCGCACAAGTTCGGTGAGGTCGACGGTCGCGTTTTCGACCGCCCCTTTGTGCAGCCCCGACATGACAAGTCCGTAATGCTTCAACGAATCGGCTTCGGCCTGGGAGAGGTTGAGCAGATCCATTTCGCGGGTGAACGCCGAGCCGAGTGTCGGAGCGATTGCCGTGAGAAAAAGGTGGGCGAGATTGTCGGAACTTACTGTTACAATAAGCGGTTCATCGGGTATGGCGCCCTCGCTTAGTGTGATGGTGTGGTTGTTGGTGAAACCGGAGGAGGAGAGCTCGGGGCCGCGACTCGCTATAAATTCAGGCGTAAGCGTCACCGATGCCTCGTCGCCGGTCGACACGCGAGCGGTCACCACAGGATTGCCGTCGCTGTCGGTCGACGCGTTGACGGTAATCTTGTAGTATGTGGCCGGAGAGGTGTCTTTGAGTGTGAGCGAATAGAACATGAGCTCACGTCCGTCGGGCATAGTCGCGTTGAACGCCAGCATTATGTCTCCGGGGCGTATGAAAGCGGGGCGCTGTTCGTCAAGCGAATAGGTTATGTAGTGGCCGCTGAATGAGTGCAGTGAGGCTGAAATATCGCTGAAAGTCCGCGTCACCGAGCTGTCGAAGTCTATGTCGATGAGAGCTGTGGCGAGTGTCGCGGTGACGTCGGCCACTGTCGTCTGGCCGTGGCATATCTCTATGGCTGTGGAGGCGCGGAAACATGGCGTACCGAATCCCTCGGCGTCGAGCGTGCCTGACAACACTGTAAGGTCATACACGCCGGGAAGCAGAAGCTCCGGCAAGGCGTCTGACGTGTCTCCCGTCCAGAGCGCCCGCGTGCCCTCTGTGTCGGTGATATAGATGTCGAAGTCATCGGCCTGCGGAGCGGCGACAATATCCGACGGGACACTTGTAGCGCCTCCGGCGTGTATTGTCGGGTCCACTTCGATATTGACTTGAAGCGCACCGGAGCCACCGCCAGTGTTGGTCATATTGTCGGAGCATGAAACGGTTCCCGCGGCAATTGCCGCGATGAGTGTGGCGACGGCTATGTGTCGGACGCCGGTCATATCACTTCGAGGTTGGCGGCGAGGCGTTGACGTACCACTTCATACATCATAACGCCGGCAGCTACCGATACGTTGAGTGAACCTATATGGCCGAGCATGGGTATTGATGCGAACTCGTCGCACATGGCGAGCACGTCGGGCGATATGCCGGTGTCCTCCGAGCCCATGACGAGTGCTATCGGGGTGTCTGTGTAGTTGATTGTAGTGTAGTTGATGTCGGCTTTTTCGGTAACGGCCACGAGGCGATAGCCGTTGTCTTTCAGATAGCGAGCCGCGCTCAGAATCGATCGTTCGCGGCACACGGGCAGACGTAGCAGCGCGCCCGCCGAAGTCTTTACCGCGTCGCCGCCCACGGATACGCTGCCATGTTCGGGGATTATGATTGCGTCGGCGCCGGCGGCCTCGGCAGTGCGTGCTATTGCGCCGAAGTTGCGCACGTCGGTGATGCCGTCGAGAAGTACAACGAACGGCAGCACGCCCTCCTCATAGAGTTGTGCGGTGAGATGGTCGAGTCGGTGGTAGGTGATGGGGGAGAGAATGGCGAGCACGCCCTGGTGATTCTTGCGGGTGATGCGGTCGATGCGCTCCACGGGCACACGCTGCACAAGTATGCGGTAGCGTCGTGTCAGCTCGAAGAGTTCGCGGGCGTTATCGGCCTGAATATCTTTCTTGACGAAAATCTTGTCGATGTCGCGGCCTGCTTCTATGGCCTCGATGACGGCGCGTATGCCGAATATGTAGTCGTTGCGGTCCAATGTCGTATGAATTAGCTTGGTTAGTGATGAACGGGTGGATTATTTGTCGGGCGACAGAAGAGCGAGGGCCGCGGCGCGTGCCGAGGGGCTGTCGGGGTCGCCCGAGAGCATGAGCGCAAGCTCGCCGATGCGTTCATCGGGTGTTAGCTGCGTGATGCGTGTATGGGTCGACGTGTCGTCGTCGTGTTTATATACCTTGTAGTGATGCGAGCCTTTTGCGGCGACTTGCGGCAGATGGGTAATGGCTATGACTTGCAGCGACTGCGAAATGTCGGCCATCATGAGGCCCATGCGGTTGGCCACGTCTCCCGACACACCGGTGTCTACCTCGTCGAAGATAATCGACGGAAGTTCCATGCGGTCGGCTATGATTGATTTGATTGAAAGCATCAGGCGCGAGATTTCACCGCCCGATGCTGCGCCGCCGACAGGCATCAGCGGCTGGTTCTTGTTGAAAGCAAAGTTGAACGACACTTCGTCGGAGCCTGTGGTGGAGAGGCTCTGCGACGGCGTGACGGCTACCTCGCAGCGGAGATTGCGCATGCCGAGCGGGCGGGCGCGTTCAAGCAGTTCGTCGGCAAACTGCTGTGCGGCCTCGCGTCGGGCGGCTGTCAGCACGGCCGCACTCTCGCGTGCAAGAGCCATGGCGCGTCTGGCCTCGCGTTCGAGGTTGGCAATGGCGGTGTCGCTGTTGTCAATCTCGTCGAGGCGCCGTTGGAGTGTGTCGCGCAGTTTGATTAGCGCTTCCACGGTATCGACGTGATGACGTGCTTGGAGCGAGTATATGGTCGACAGGCGCTCTTCGATAGCTTCCAGTTCGGCCGGGTCGGCGTCAAGCCGGCTGTCGGCCGCCGTGAGGCTGTCGGTAATGTCTTTTATTTCGATTCGCGCGCTTTCGATGCGTCCGGGAAGATCGTCGCTCTCGTCAAGAGCGGGAGTAGCCTCGCGTGCAGCCTGTGCGGCGTCGTCGAGCAAATCAAGCGCCCCGGGAGTGCCTTCGAGGGCGTCGAGCGTGCGTCGTAGCGCGTCCTTTACGGTAGTGATGTTGGTGAGCAGGTCGCGGCGCTGTTCAAGCTCATCCTGCTCTTCGGGTCCTTTAAGGTGGAGCTCGTTGAGCTGGTCGAGTTGAAAGCGGGTGTACTCTTCGTCCTCGCGTGAGCGTTCGAGGCGCTTTTTAGCCACTTTAAGGGCGCGGGCCGCTTCGCGGAATGTCTCGTAGCGGCGGCGGTGTTCGGCGAGGCGGTCGCCGTTTCCGGCCATTGTGTCGATGACCTCCATCTGGAACTCCGGGCGCGTGAGCAACTGGTTCTGGTGCTGTGAGTGGATGTCGACGAGGCGTCCCGACACTTCCGCGAGCTTGGTGAGGGGCACGGGCGAGTCGTTGACAAATGCGCGCGAACGTCCCGAAGGGCTTATCTCTCGCCTCACTATGCAGTGTTCCGGGTCCCAGTCAATGTCGTTGGCTTCGCAGAACTCCCGCAGCCTTTCATGACCGGCGACATTGAACGTGGCCTCGATGACCGATTTGCGGTCGGCATGGCGCACGGCACGAGTGTCGGCCCTGCCGCCCAGAATGAGCGAGAGAGCGCCGAGCATTATCGACTTGCCCGCGCCGGTCTCACCCGTGATGATGTTGAGGCCGGGGTGGAAGTCGATGTCAATGCAGTCGATAAGGGCGTAGTTGGCTATGTGGAGCGTTTCAAGCATTGGCGTCAGTGTGTGTTTGTTTCGGGAGGGTTCTTGATAAGGTCTATACGGTTGCGGTCGGTGGGATAAAGCTCAGTCAGTATCTTCGCCACGCTTTCGCGTTCGGTTTGCGGCGACTTGGAGTAGATGTTGACGAGCTCGTCCAACTTGGTGTCGCGGAATATTGTCAAGGCGATGCTCATGGGGTCGACATCGCGTACCCTTTCAAGGGCGTAGAGCGATTCGGTGATAGCCGAGCGACCGCGGTCGGGAGCTGTAAACATCTCGTCGAGGCCGCGACGGTGGTAGGCGTAATACATGTCGCGTACCGACGAGGTCGACGGGTCGGTGAACGCGGCGAGTATGGCGGCACGGTTGCGGTTGTCCTCAAACGTTTTCCACCCTGTCTCGCTGCCGCTCTGAGCTTTCTGCACTATCGTGGCGAGACGCTCGAAAAACTGCTCTCCGCCACGCGGCGAAAATGTGTCGAAGTCGACAGCGAGGATAAGAAAGGCGTAGTAGTCGAGTAGGGCGTTGAGGTTGGTGGCCGCCTCCATCTCGTTGTACACGAGCGGTTCGCCTTTACGGAAGTCAAACTCCACATTACTGTCCTTTATGTTGAGCAGCGTGGATGTGTAGGTGCTGTTGTAGACGGGGCGTGTCGACTGTACGGTCAGCTCGCCCTTGATGCGGTCGTCGGCATATTCGGTGACAGTGAGCATCATTCGACACTCTATGCGCTCCACTGCCGCTATCTGTGCCCGCGAGAAGCGGGTGTTGTTGAGATAGTTGTCGACCGCTTCGCGAAGCGCCTCGAACACATCCTTGTTGGTGCCCTGGATTAGGTCGGTGTTGATTTCGACAGTGGCGCGCAACTCCTGGGCGTTGACCGCCGGGAGCGCGAGGCACAGAAATGATATGAGTGAAATCAACAGGCGCATATCGGGAGGGGGAGAAGCGTGAAAGGGTTATTGCTTGCCGGCTGATTGGGCCGATTCGACGGCGTCAAGGATGTCGGCCGCCACGGCCCGCTTGCTTTTGAGAGGGAAGCGTCGCGCGCTGCCCGTCGCTGCATCTATGATGGTGACGACGTTGGTGTCGGTGCCGAACCCGGCGCCGGCGTCGGCGAGAGAATTGACTACTATCATATCGAGATTCTTGGCTACAAGCTTGGCACGGCCGTTGGCATCGGCGTCGTCGGTTTCCAGGGCGAAGCCTACGAATATCTGGTTGTCGCGCTTTTCAGCGCCGAGGGTGCGGGCGATGTCGGGGTTCTTTACCAGTTCGATAGTAGGAGCATCAGCACTCTTCTCGCGCTTGATTTTGTGGTCGGCGGGATGTGCCGGGGCGTAGTCGGCTACAGCAGCGGCGAGAATCACGATGTCGGCGTCGGCCACACGCTCCTGTGTGGCGGTGAGCATTTCTCGGGCCGATTCCACGCTTACCACCTTTACGGCCTCAGAGTCGGAGGGCCTTACGGCTACCGGACCCGACACTATGGTGACATCGGCGCCGCGTGCTGCCGCTTCGTCGGCAATGGCGTAACCCATTTTTCCGGTCGAGAAGTTGCCGATAAACCTCACCGGGTCGATACGCTCGTAGGTCGGGCCGGCGGTTATGAGTACCTTGCGCCCTCTCAGAGAGCCTTCTTTGGCGGCGAAGTAGCGGGCGAGGGTGTTGAATATTTCCTGCGGCTCGGCCATGCGCCCTTTGCCGACGAGGTGTGAGGCAAGCTCGCCTTCGGCCGGCTCGATGATATGGTTTCCGTAGGAGCGGAGAGTGGCTATATTGCGCTGTGTCGACGGATGCGCCATCATGTCGAGGTCCATCGCAGGTGCCAGAAATACCGGCGCCTTGGCTGAGAGATAAGTGGTGATGAGCATATTGTCGGCCACGCCGTTGGCCATCTTGGCGATAGAGGAAGCCGTAGCTGGCGCGATAACCATGGCGTCGGCCCACAGGCCTATGTCGACATGGCTATGCCACTCACCGGTATTGGCCGTGAAAAATTCGCTTATCACCGGCTTGCCCGACAGCGCCGAGAGTGTGACCGGAGTGATGAACTCCTTGCCGGCGGGTGTGATGACTATCTGTACCTCCGCGCCGGCCTTGACTAACAGGCGCAAAAGCATCACCGATTTATATGCGGCGATGCCTCCGGTGATGCCGAGCACTATGTGCTTGCCTTTAAGCATTGGCAACGCCCTCGGTGGCGTTGGCGGCCCGGGCGGCAGCCTTGCGCGCGCTTCTCACGCGCTCCATTACTGTGGTGAACGCTTTCTGCGTGGATGCGGGGAAGTCGCTCTTCATTATCCAGTCGTAATAGCCCGGCTCGGATGCGAGCACCTCCTCGCACAAGCGGCCTTTGTACTTGCCGAAGTTGATGACCTCGCGGCCCTGGTCGTCATAGACAAGACGGCTCATGAAGTCTACCGCGCGGTTCATGGCCGAAAAGTCGCTGAGGCTGTCGACGTCGCACCCGAGGTCGGGATAACGGTCGAGCTGCGCAAGCAGCACCTCGTATGTGGCGCGGGTGTCGGCAGTGGCCGAGTGGGCGTCGTTGAGGTCCTTGTCGCAATAGAAGCGGTAGGCGGCCACAAGTGTTCGTTGCTCCTTCTTGTGGAATATGTTCTGCACGTCGATGAACTTGACGTCGGAGAAGTCGAAGTCTATTCCGGCGCGGTGAAATTCCTGGTCGAGCAACGGCACATCGAAGCGAGTGGAGTTGAAGCCCGCGATGTCGCATCCCGAGATGAACCTTGCGAGCTTGGGAGCCACCTTCTCAAAGAGCGGCTGGTCGGCCACGTCCTCGTCGGTGATATGGTGTATGGCGGTAGCCTCCTCGGGTATATGACAGCCGGGGTTGATACGGCGCGAGTGTACTGTCTCGCTGCCGTCAGGGTTGACCTTTATTATGGATATTTCCACGATGCGGTCGTGGGTCACTGAGGTGCCGGTGGTTTCGAGGTCAAAAAACACCACCGGGCGTTTGAGCTTTAATTTCATTTACGGCTTGGATAGGGTCGGGGGGGTGAGGAGTCGGGTGTCAAGGGAGGTCAGTCCACTATGTTCATCGGCATGAGAATCATGAGCAGGTCGGTGTCGGGCTCGTTGTCGGAGGGTACGATTACGGCGGGACGCGACGGATCGGCGAGCTTCATGATAACCTCGGGAGTGGGTATGGTGGAGAAAATTTCAAGCAGATAGGGGGCGCCGAATCCTATGGTGAGTGGAGTGCCCTGGTAATCACACGAGAGTGTTTCGCGGCCCGAAGTGCCGTAGCTGCTGTCCTGGGTCGACAGAGTGGCTACATTCTCGTCGAAGTGGAAGCGGATGAGGCCGTTGCCGCCGTTACCGAACACTGTAACGCGGCGCATGGCGTTGATAAACATCTGGCGGTCGACGGTGAGGATCTTGTCGTTGGTCTTGGGGATGACGCGGTTGTAGTCGGGGAACATGCCCTTTATGAAGCGGCAGTCAAAGCGATATCCGGCGGTCGAGAAGGTCACCGACTTCTTGGAAATGGTGACGTCGATAGTATCGTCCTTGCTGAAAATGTTGCGCATCACTGTGGCGGGCTTGAGGGGGAGGATAAACGAGCAGGCGGCTCCGGGCTCAACGGCCTTGTTGGTGTAGCGCACGAGTTTGCGGGTGTCGGTGGCTACGAAGATGATGCTGTCGGGCTTGATGTCCCAAAGTATGCCGGTCATCTGGGGGCGCAGTTCGTCGGTGCCCACTGCAAAAATGGTACGTTCGATGCCGGCGAGGGCCACTGTTGCAGGGCAGGCGAAGCGGATGCTCTCGGCGCCGGCTTCCTCTATTTCGGGCTGAGGGTACTCGTTGCCGTCAATAGCCATGGTCTTGAACTCGCCGTTGGAGTAGCTGATGAGGGTTTCGAAGTTTGTGTCGTCAATCTCGAAAGTCATTTCCTGGGCGGGCATCTCTTTCAGGAGGTCGACCATGCGGTGCGCATCGAGGCAGAACGAGCCGTCGCCCTCGGCGTCCATGACATCGAGAGTGGCCACGAGCGAGTTTTCCATGTCGGAGGCGCGCACGGTAAGCACCGAGTCATGGAGAGTGAAGAGGAAGTTGTTGAGTACCGTCAGGGCATTTTTCGAGTTGATGACCTTGCTTACGGCCGAGATGCTGGTATAGAGGGTTTTGCTCGCGACGTTGAATTTCATATTCTTTATGGTCGAGGTTTGGTTATAATCGTGATTGGAATGAAAAGGGCATAGCGCCCCAATTTCAATCCACAAAATTACAAAAACCTTTTGAATAAGCGCTCGGATAGCTGATGAAATTCTCGCTGACGCGCCCGGCTGTGCTCCGTTTGGCGATTGATTTGGCCGCTTGGGCAAGAATGGGTAATTTTGCAGCCATTATGACTACTTACAACAATATGCAGCAGATTAAGCGTCGCATTTTTGCGATGCGCAACGGCATAGTGGCCGATGCTCTTCGCAAGGCCGGTTCGCCGTACAGATATATCATGGGCGTGAATCTGCCTCAGCTGAAAGAGATTGCGTCTGAGTATGGCACCGATGCAGCGCTCGCCGACGAGCTGATTGCCGACACTCTGAGCCGCGAAAGCCAGCTCATCGCGCCGATGTTGATGCCGCGCGGAGAGGTAGACGCCGATCGTGCCGAGAATTGGCTGAGGGGATTGAAAAGCCGTGAGGCGGTCGATGTGTTGTGTCATTCGCTACTGCGTCACGAGCCTTACGCTTTCGCTCTCGCCCGGAAGATGCTTGCCGGTGATGACGTAGAGTCGCGCTACGCAGGTCTGCGCCTGCTGTGGAATCTGGTCAACACCCGCGCCGCCGAGATATTGCCGGTAGCGGAATCGGAGGCAACGCGCGGCGATGACGCATCGCTGAAAACGCTTGCTGAGAGATTGGCCGAGGAGGCCAGGTTTATGCTCGGACTCTGACTCTGAGCGGCGCCGGGTCTGCCGTTGTTGCTCAGCCGCGGTTGCTCAGCTTCTCGGATAGGATTACGCCGCCGAGAATGAGCACACAGCCTGTGACGCCTATCACGGTGATAGGGTCGGACAGCACTATTGCCGACAGTACGAGCGTAACGATAGGTGAGAAATAGAGATAATTGCCACTCTTGTTAGGGCCGAGCCTGCGCACTGTGAACGACCACAGCAGATATGCCAGGAAGGAGCAGATGAGGCCCAGGAAGCAGAGGTTGAGCAATACGTCGGTCTGGAGCAGACGCGACAGGGGCGTGTGGGTGGGCTCCATGGCCATGAAAGGCAGTGCCGTAATCACTCCGTAGAAAAATGTCTTGCGTGAGATGAACCAGGCAGAGTAGGTGGCATTGAGCGGCCTGAGCAGAATGGTGTAGACCGCCCAGCATACCGCCGACAAAAGGGCGAGCATGTCGCCGAACGGGTTGACGTTGAGCTCCATTGAACTGTTGAATATCACGCAGCCTACGCCTATGAGCGCTATTATGGAGCCAAAGATGAAGCCGCGCGAAATGCGTTCGCTCCGGAACACTCCCGCCGATATTATCATCAGTATGATAGGCGAAAGCGAGGTGATGAGAGCCACATTGCTCACCATGGTGTATATCACTGCCGTGTTCTCGGAGATGAAGTAGACGGAGCCGCCGCAGATACCGCACAGCAAGAACATCATTTCGTCGCGTAGCGAGTGGCTGAAAAACGGACGCGGGCAGAACAGCAGCGTAACCGCGTAGGCGAGGAGAAAGCGGTAGATGTAGATTTCTACAGCATTAAGACCGGCATTGGTGAGCACCTTTGTAGCGACGAAGGAAGCTCCCCATGCCGATACGGCAACGAGTGCGCCGATGTGAACCATCAGCGTCGGATAGCGTGAGGCGGAGTGACGGATATGACTCATAAAGCAATGGCACGGATATGTCGGTCCGGTGAAACGTGGTAAGTTGGGATGATGAGGGAAGAGAAGCCTCGTTTGCGTTGCGCCGCAAAGGTAGCAAAAAATTTTGACAGCGACCAAAAAGCATTCAGGTTATGCGTCGGCCTGACACTTGCGGTGTCTCCTGCCAACCAATGGGGCTCCGCGGTTGTTATTTATTAAAAATTATCTAACTTTGTGGCCGAAACATAAGCGTCGGTCTCCATGAGCGGCGCATCACGTTTCAGCTTATTAACTCATAACACAAAAGATATATGAAGCTTATCAAGACATTGGCTGCCGCGGGCGTTGCCCTCAGCCTCCTGATTACTTCGTCATGTTCAAGCATGACCAACCTCGGTAAAGGCGCAGCCATAGGCGGCGGTTCGGGCGCAGCCGCAGGCGCCGGCATAGGCGCGCTAATAGGCGGCGGCAAGGGTGCCGGCATCGGTGCGGCTATCGGTGCAGCCGTAGGCTCAGGAGCCGGTATGCTTATCGGACGCAAGATGGATCAGCAGAAAGCCGAGCTTGAAAAGGAACTCGCAGGCGCCGCTACCGTCGACACCGTGACCGACAACAACGGCCTCACCGCCATTCGCGTGACCTTTGAAGGTGGAATCCTCTTCCCCACCAACGGCACCACGCTCAGCACCAACGCCCGCAAGGACCTCACCAAGTTTGCCGCGTCGCTCCTCGCCAACCCCGACACCGACGTGCAGATCTACGGTTTTACTGACAACACCGGCTCGCTTGAAGTGAACACCCGTGTCGCCAACGGTCGAGCCGACGCCGTAGAGACATATCTCATCGAAAGCGGCATCCCGGCAATCCGTATGACTGCCAAGGGCCTGCCTATGCAGGATTATGTGGCCTCCAACGAGACAGCAGCCGGCCGTGCCCAGAATCGCCGTGTAGAGATTTATATCCTCGCCAACCAGGCCATGGTTCAGAAAGCCGAGGCCGGCACGCTTCAGTAATCGTTTTTCTGCCTCAGGCAGTACGACAAAAATCTTCGGGCCGCTCCGTCAGGAGCGGCCCGAAGTGTGTAATTATATCGCTGTCTGCGCGGTGAGGATTACTCTTCACCTGCCGTCTTTTCGGCGTACTCTTTAAGGAGCTTGTCCTGTACGTCGCCGGGCACGAGCTCATAGCTCGAGAAGTTCATTGTAAACGACGAGCGTCCGCCTGTTATCGACGAGAGGGCCGTCGAGTAGCTGCTCAGTTCTTTGAGAGGCACTTTGGCCGAAATTTTCTGGAAGCCGTTTTCGCTGTCCATGCCCATGATGATGCCGCGGCGTCCCTGAAGGTCGCTCATCACGTCGCCCATTACGTCGGAGGGCACCATGACTTCGAGGTCATAGATGGGTTCGAGAATCTTGGGGTTTGCGTTGCGGAAGGCTTCGCTGAAAGCGTTGCGACCGGCGAGGCGGAATGATATTTCGTTGGAGTCAACAGGATGCATTTTGCCGTCGTAGATGCACACACGCACGTCGCGGGCGTATGAGCCGGTGAGCGGGCCCTGCTCCATGCGGTCCATCAGACCCTTTACGATAGCGGGGATGAAGCGGGTGTCGATGGCGCCGCCTACGATGCAGTCGCACACCACGAGCTTGCCGCCCCATTCGAGGGGTATCTCCTGGGTGTCGCGCACCTTCATAACATACTCCTGGTTGCCGAAACGGTAGCTTGTGGGAGCGGGCATACCTTCGGTGTAAGGCTCGATGATGAGATGTACCTCGCCGAACTGACCCGAGCCTCCGCTCTGCTTCTTGTGACGATAGTCGGCGCGGGCGGCTTTGGTTATGGTTTCGCGGTAAGGAATCTTCGGCTCCTCAAATATGATCGGGAGCTTGTCGTTGTTCTCGACGCGCCATTTGAGGGTGCGGAGGTGGAATTCGCCCTGACCTTTGAGAATGGTCTGTTTGAGCTCCTTCGACATTTCAACTACCCATGTGGGGTCCTCTTCGTGCATGCGGGTGAGGATAGCGGCGAGCTTTTCGGCGTCGCTCTCCGTGGCGGGACGTATTGCGCGCTGATACTTGGGTGCGGGATATTTGATGAAGTCGAATGTGTAGTCGCATCCCTTGGCGTCGAGGGTGTTGCCGGTGCGCACGTCTTTGAGCTTAACAGTGGCGCCAATGTCGCCGGCTACGAGAGTGTCGACAGGGGTCTTAATCTGGCCGCACACGCAGAATATCTGCGCGAGGCGCTCTTTGGAGCCGCGCGACACGTTGTCGAGGTCGGTGCCGGCGTTGAGGGTGCCGCTCATTACCTTGAAGTAGCTCACTTCGCCGATATGCGGCTCGATTGTGGTCTTGAATACGAATACGCTGAGAGGGCCGTCGGCCTTGGGCTCAACCACAGTGCCGACTGTGTCGGTGGGAGCGGGCATGTCGTCGACAAACGGCACTACATTGCCAAGGAACTCCATCATGCGGCGCACACCCATGTCTTTGAGTGCGCTGACGCAGAACACTGGATAGATGGAGCGGTCGATAAGGCCCTTGCGGATACCCATGCGCATCTCGTCCTCGGTGAGATGCTCTTCTTCAAAGAACTTGTCCATAAGGCCCTCGTCGTTCTCGGCGGCTGCCTCGACGAGCTGCTTGTGAAGCTCCATGGCGCGGTCCATCTGGTCGGCGGGAATTTCTTCTATTGTAGGTACGCCACCGTCGGGTCCCCATGAGTACTTTTTCATGAGGAGCACGTCAATCATGGCGTTGAAGCCGGGGCCTACGCTTATGGGATATTGGATTGGAATAACTTTGTTGCCGAATACCTCGCGCAGCTGTTCGAGCGTGTTGTCGAAGTCTGCTTTCTCACCGTCGAGCTGGTTGACGGCGAAAATCACCGGCTTGTTGACGGAGGCGCATGTGCGGAATATGTTCTGTGTGCCTACCTCAACGCCATATTGTGCGTCGACCACAATCACGCCGGTGTCGGTGACACCGAGTGCGGTGATGGCGTTGCCAACGAAGTCGTCGGCGCCCGGGCAGTCTATCACGTTGAGCTTCTTGCCGAGAAATTCGGCGTAGAACACGGTTGAGAACACCGAGTAGCCGTATTCCTTTTCTACGGGGAAGTAGTCGCTTACCGTTGAGCCGGCTTCTATGGTGCCGCGGCGTTTTATCACTCCACACTCGTAGAGCATAGCTTCCGCGAGTGTGGTTTTACCGGAGCCCTTGCTACCGAGCAGGGCGATGTTTTTGATTTCGTTGGTCTGATAAACCTTCATGGTCAATGGGGTTTATAGGTTGATATTAGTATTCTTAGGTGGCAGGAGAGAGATTGCAGTAGCAATTCAGGGGCTAAATTTAGTGAAAAAAGGTGGTGGATTCGCCGCTGGGATGTATGTTTTACAACATACTTTTGCAACAATATGGGTGTTTCGTCCTCAAATTCCGAAATTTATTTGTGGATGGCCACGCCTGTGATTGTGAAAAAAACATTAATTTTGCGTCATACAAATAAGAATACCGATGAAAAAACAAATCATTGAATGTGTGCCCAATTTCAGTGAGGGCCGCAATCCTGAAATTATCAAGCAGATAACCGATGCCATTGAGAGCGTCGCCGAAATAACACTCCTTGACGTAGACCCGGGAGCCGCAACCAACCGTACGGTAGTCACCTTTGTAGGCGAGCCGGAAGCAGTCATGGAGGCCGCCTTCCGTGGCGTCAAAAAAGCGGCCGAGTTTATAGATATGCGTGGCCACCATGGTGCTCACCCGCGCATGGGCGCGACGGATGTTCTTCCCCTTGTACCGGTAAGCAACATAACTCTGGAAGAGTGTGCCGAACTGGCCCGCAAGCTCGGTAAGCGCATAGCCGACGAGCTTGAAATACCGGTTTACGCCTACGAGGCCGCAGCTTTCCGCCCCGAGCGCAAGAACCTCGCCGTATGCCGCAAGGGGGAGTACGAGGGATTGCCCGAACGTCTTGGCGACACCGACAAGGGCCCTGACTTCGGCAACCGTCCGTTTGACGAGAAAGTAGCCCGTACAGGCGCTACTGCGTGTGGCGCGCGCGACTTCCTCATCGCCGTCAACTTCAACCTCAACACCACTTCCACCCGTCGCGCCAACGCCATCGCTTTCGATGTACGCGAAAAAGGCCGTCCCATGCGTGAGGGGGGCTCACTGACCGGCAAAATCATCAAGGACGAGAACGGCAATACCGTGATGCAGCCCGGAACCCTCAAAGGCACAAAGGCCATAGGTTGGTTTATAGACGAATACGGTATCGCCCAGGTGTCGATGAACATCACCGACTGTCGCGTCACTCCGCTCCACAAGGCTTTTGATGAGGTGAGCCGTGCCGCTGCCGCACGCGGCCTCCGCGTCACCGGTACAGAGATTGTGGGCCTTGTGCCCAAGTCGACTCTGCTTGAAGCCGGACGTCATTATCTGACTCTTCAGCAGCGTTCGCTTGGCATCCCCGAGGAGGAGATTATACGCATGGCTATCCTCTCAATGGGTCTCGACCAGCTCAAGCCGTTCAATCCTGAGGAAAAAGTCGTGGAATATATGATTGAGGCCGCCGGTCCGCGTGTCAAGCGTCTCATCGACCTTACCTGCAAAGAGTTTGCCGACACGACGGCTTCCGAGGCTCCCGCTCCGGGCGGCGGCTCCATATCCGCCTACATGGGCGCACTCGCGGCGGCTCTCGGCACTATGGTCGCAAATCTCTCGGCCCACAAACGCGGTTGGGACGACCGCTGGGAAGAGTTCAGCAACATGGCTGTGGATGGTCAGCAACATCTGTCGGGTCTGCTCCATGCTGTGGATGAGGACACCGCCGCCTTCAACCGTATCATGGATGCACTCGGTATGCCTAAGTCGTCGCCGGAAGAGAAGGAGGCCCGCGCCGCCGCCCTCGAAGCCGCCACGCTCTATGCCGCCGAAGTGCCCCTTTCGACTGCCCGCAAGGCGCTTGCCATGTTCCCGCTGCTGATGCAGGTGGCGCGTGAAGGCAATCCCGCCTCGGCAAGCGACGCCGGCGTAGGCGCCCTCGCCGCTTGTGCCGCTGTGCGTGGCGCCGCTCTCAACGTGCGCATCAACGCCGCCGGTCTCGCCGACAAGGCCAAGGCTGCCGAACTTGCCGCCGAGGCTGCCGAGCTCGATGCCGAGTCGCGCCGCCTTGAAGCCGAAGTCCTTGAAATAGTCAACGCAAACATCGACCGTCAATAATATCACATGACCAACGAAGATTTCCGCCGGACTATCCGTCAGGGTATACCTGCCGAGATACCTGCCGCAAAGCCATACGACCCTGAGGTGAACCACGCCCCGCGTCGCAAAAAGATTCTTACTCCCGCCGAAGAGCGTCTTGCTCTGAAAAACGCTCTCCGCTACTTCCCCAAGCACCAGCATGCTGAGCTTGCGCCGGAATTTGCCCGCGAGCTACACGACTACGGACGCATCTACATGTATCGCTATCGCCCCGACTACGCGATGTATGCCCGTCCGATAGAGGAATACCCCGCAAAGTCGCGTCAGGCGGCCGCCATAATGTTGATGATTCAGAATAATCTCGACCCGGCCGTAGCACAGCATCCTCATGAGCTCATAACCTACGGCGGCAACGGCGCCGTGTTCCAGAACTGGGCACAGTACCTGCTCACGATGCGCTACCTTAGCGAGATGACCGACGAGCAGACCCTCGTCATGTACTCGGGTCATCCGCTCGGCCTGTTCCCCTCCCACAGGGGAGCGCCACGCGTCGTAGTCACCAACGGCATGGTTATCCCCAACTATTCCAGGCCCGACGACTGGGAACGCCTCAATGCTCTCGGCGTTAGCCAGTACGGCCAGATGACCGCCGGCTCGTACATGTATATCGGTCCGCAGGGCATAGTCCATGGCACGACAATCACGGTACTTAATGCCGGACGACGTCATTCGGCCGACGGAAAGCTTGCCGGAATGCTCTTTGTCACCGCCGGACTCGGCGGCATGAGCGGCGCTCAACCCAAGGCCGGCAACATAGCCGGAGTAGTGAGCGTGACGGCTGAGATTAACCCCAAGGCCGTGGAGAAGCGTCACGAGCAAGGTTGGGTCGACGAGGTGTATACGTCGCTCGACGAGCTGATGAAGCGCATACGCGAGGCCCGCGCCAACGGCGAGGCAGTTTCGCTCGCCTATCAAGGCAATGTTGTGGACCTTTGGGAACGCCTTGCTGACGAAGATATTACCGTGGAGCTCGGGTCTGACCAGACCTCGCTTCACAACCCGTGGGCGGGCGGCTACTATCCTGCCGGACTAAGCCTCGAAGAATCGAAAGCTATGATGGCCGACAATCCCGAGGAGTTCAGGGAGCGCGTGAGAGAATCGTTGCGTCGTCAGGTGAATGCTATCAACAAGCTCGCAGCCCGCGGAATGTACTTCTTTGACTACGGCAACGCTTTCCTGCTCGAAAGTTCGCGCGCTGGCGCCGACATCACCAATCCCGACGGAACATTCCGCTATCCGTCGTATGTGCAGGACATCATGGGCCCCCTCTTCTTCGACTATGGTTTCGGCCCGTTCCGCTGGGTATGCACGTCGGGCAATCCCGACGACCTCGCCAAGACCGACGAGATAGCTGCCCGCGTGCTCGAAGAGATACGCCAATCGGCTCCCGATGATATCAAGGGTCAGCTCGACGACAATATCCACTGGATTAAGGAGGCCGGTCGTAACCACCTCGTTGTAGGCTCGCAAGCCCGCATACTTTACGCCGACTGTGAGGGCCGCACCAAGATTGCCCTCGCGTTCAACGACGCCATAGCACGCGGCGAAATCTCAGCCCCGATCGTGCTCGGCCGTGACCATCATGACGTGAGCGGCACAGACTCGCCCTATCGTGAGACCTCAAATATCTACGATGGTTCGCAATATTGCGCCGACATGGCCGTGCAGAATGTCATCGGTGATTCTTTCCGCGGCGCTACATGGGTGTCGCTCCACAACGGCGGCGGTGTAGGCTGGGGCGAGGTCATCAACGGCGGTTTCGGTATGGTGATTGACGGCTCGCCTGAATCGGCCAAGCGCATCTCCGGGATGCTTTTCTGGGACGTGAACAACGGTATCACACGCCGCAGCTGGGCACGCAACAAGGGTGCGCACGACGCTATCGTGCGCGAAATGGAGCGCACCCCCGGCTTCAAGGTCACAATACCCGTCGATGCATCCGACTCCGTTATTGATTCCGCTCTCGCCTCCAAAGAGTGACGAGGCGGTATAACCGAACATTCTAACAAAACCAATGGCCTGTGCCCTCGATGGACACAGGCCATTGGTTTTGTCAGGCAGGGGACGGTCAGTGGAGCGTGACTGTCGTCTTGGCAGGTTTTACGCCGTGGGCAGAAGCTTTTATTGTGATGTCGCCCGGCTTGCCGTTGCTGCGTACTATCGCGGTGGCGGCGCCGCTGAACAGATCCATTTCCGGTTTTTGGAAGGGCAGGATGCATGTGGGGTCGCCGTTGGCAGTGGCTTCAAACACACCTTCGCCCTCAACGGTAAACTTCACGCGGCGTGAGTCGCGCGGCACGAGGTTGCCGTTCTTGTCGGCCGCGGTCACGGTGAAGTAGATGAGCTCCTCGTCGCCGGCTTTTACGACTCTGGAGGCGGGAGTGATGACGAGGTGATGGGGCTTGCCGGCGGTGCGGGTCACAACAGTGTCGGCGGGAGTGCCGTCGGCATCGTAGGCTACGACCATTGCTTCGCCAGGCTCATATACCACGTCGTTCCACATGAGGCGATAGCGGGCCTGGTAGGTCGAGTCGTTTTTCTCGCGGCGCCCCTGCGACGTGCCGTTGATGAAAAGCTCGGCCGACGGATAAGAGGTGTAGACAAACACCGGTGTCACTTTGCCCACGCGCTCGGGCCAGGTCCAGTGAGGGAGCATGTGTAGGGTGGGTGTTTCGCGGTTCCACTGCGAGCGGTAGAGATAGTAGCGGTCTTTGGGCAGCGACGCGAGGTCGACGATGCCGAATACTGACGAGTGGCTGGGCCAGGCGTCGGTGTCATAGGGCGACGGTTCGCCGAGATAGTCGAAGCCGGTCCACACGAATTGTCCGAGTACCCATGGGTAATCCTCGTCCATGGCGAAATCAATGTCGGGGGTATTGCTCCAATAGCAGTTCTCGTTGTCGTAAGAATTGCTTTGGTGGTCGGGGTGCTCCACTGCTTCCTGGCCGCGGAAGATGACCGGGAAATGGTAAACTCCGCGTGAGCTCACAGTCGATGCTGTCTCTGAGCCTAAAATCAGCTTCTGCGGCAGCTTCTCGTAAGCGTTGAGGTAATGCTGCGGCTTATAGTTGAAGCCGGGGATGTCGAGAGTGGCGGCGAAACCGTTGTCGAGCACAGCGCCAATCTGGTCCATGCCGTTGGTGACGGGGCGTGTGGGATCGAGGCGATGAAAGATGTCAAGAAGCATCTCCGATTCAGCCACTCCGTCGGGTCCCCACTGTGAGGGCACCTCGTTGCCGCTGCTCCACATCACCACTGCTGGAGAGTTGCGGTAGTGTTTCACCATGTTGGTGACGTCGCGCTCGGCCCATTCGGTGAACACGGAGCCGTAGCCGTTGGGGCTCTTGGGGCGGAAGCTCCAGTCGTCAAACGGCTCTACCATGAGCATGATGCCCATTTCGTCGGCCAGCTCGACAAGCTCCGGGGCCGGCATATTATGCGAGGTGCGGATTGCGTTGATGCCCATGTCTTTGAGGATGTCGAGCTGATGACGGATAGCCGAGCGGTTGACAGCTGCGCCGAGTGGGCCGAGATCGTGGTGCATGCACACGCCTTTGAATTTCGTGGGCTGCCCGTTGAGGAAAAATCCCTTTTCGGGAACATACTCAATGGAGCGGATGCCGAAACGGGTTGTGTAGCTGTCGAGCAGTTTGCCGTCGGAGGAAACAAGATTGGTGACGGCTGTGTAAAGCGCCGGATTCTCGGGTGACCAGAGATCGGGCTTATCGACATTGAACCATTGTGTGAAGTCCTGGCCGTGGGCCACGTAGAGCGAGCTGTCGCGCGACACTACTTTGCCGTCGGGCGACTTTATGTCGGTTACGACGCTGATTTTATCTCCTTTGTCGAGCCCTTCGATAGTTGACACGAGTTTTACGGTGGCGTCGGTGGCGCTCACGTTGGGAGTGGTGATGTAGGTGCCCCATACCGGTATGTGCACGCGGTCGGTCTCCACAACATGTACGTTTCTGTAAAGGCCGGCGCCTGGGTACCAGCGCGACGCACGCTCGTAGTTTTCCAGGCTTACTTCAAGGGTGTTGCAGCCCGGCACGACCTCGGGTGTCACGTCGACATAGAATGAGTTGTAACCATAGGGCCAGAACATTACCTCTTTGCCGTTGACACTCACGTGAGCGTTGCTCATGGCTCCGTCGAAGACAAGAGTGACGGCTCGGCCCGTGGTGTCGGCGACCTCAAACTCGGTCTTGTAATATCCCTTGCCGATAAACGGCAAGCCTCCCGTTCGGCCTGTCTTTTCAGTGGGGACGCTCTCGCCGTTTTGTTCCACTGCCACGACCTGAAGGTCGTTGTCGCGTGAGAACGGTCCGTAGATAGCCCAGTCGTGGGGCACGGTTACCCGTTCCCAATTGGGGTTTGACGCCGGATCGGCCTTTGTGAATATCCAGCCGTCGCGGAGTGTCGTCGACTGTCGCGGAGTCGCGGCCGAAGCCGCGGCGGCCGTGATAGCGGTAAGTGCTATCGCTAACATGCTGCTGCTTTTCATTATTGGCTTTGGTGTGTCTTTATGTTTGTTATTCTTGTTACTGTCTATTTGTCAGGGTGTGTTTCGGCGTCGGCTTTGAACGCCGTGAGAGCCACGGTGGCTTTGCCGTCGGCTGTGAAAGCGCCTTTGTCGTAACCGCCATTGTAGCCGGGAGTCGATTGTGGTTCCCAATAGAATATGCCGCGGCCGTGGCCCGACGTGTTGTTGCGGCATCCGCTAATGAGCGCCGCAAGCATGTCGCGGCACTGTTCGGCTTGCTGCCAGTTCATGCCCACCTCGCATATCATCACGGGGCGTCGCCAACGGTTCCAGCAGGTATTGATGTTGGCGAGCAGGTCGTTGGTCTCGGTTACCCAGTTGTCGGCGTCAGGATAAAGCGACATGCCTATCATGTCGTATTTGCCGCCGTAGGTAGAGAGTATGCCGAAAATGTACTCATACTGGCTCATCACGTTGCCTCGGTCGAGATGCACAATCACTATTGACTCCGGAAATACGGCTTTTACAGCGTCGTAGCCGGCGTTGATTAGCTCGGTGAAATTGCGGGCGTTCTTGTCGGCCTGTCCGAGAGGCCAGAGCATGCCGTTGGTGGTCTCGTTGCCAACCTGTACCCAATAGGGGTTGATATTCTCGGCTTTAAGCGCTTTGAGCACCTTGTCGACGTGGGCGGCGAGGGCCACCTTTGTCCGGGTAAGATCCATGCCGGTCCATGCTGCCGGAATAGGCTGTTTGCCGGGATCGGCCCATGAGTCAGAGAAGTGGAAGTCAATCATTAGCATCAGCCCGAGGTCGCGGGCACGGCGCGCCTTGACAAGCATATCATCAAGGCCGCACCAGCCGTCGGTAGGGTCGACCCACACGCGCAGGCGTATGGCGTTGATGCCACATTCATTTTTGAGGAGACTAAATATTTCGGTCTCGCGTCCCAGACTGTCGTACCATTTGGCGCCGTTGGCCTCCTCTTCGGTTACCCAGCTCACATCGGCGCCGCGGGCAAATGGAAGATTGTCGGCAATTTCTTCGGGAGTTTCTGGGGCGGGCAGTGGTTCATCTGTCGCTGACGATGACGAGCATGCCGCGAATCCAAGCAGCAGGCCTATAATCGGCGCTACTGACGAAAGCAATTTTTTGTGCATTTACAGATTTAAGGTATGTAGGTTTGAAGCGGTTGTTGATTACCAGGTGAGTGTCACTGACGCTGAGCGGAGTTGTATGGCCGGGATTGGCGGTGTCAGTTTGGCGACTGTTATCGAGCCGCCTGTTATCTGCGGAAAATGCTCTGTGAGGGCGTCGCGCAGCCGTGCGGCGACATGTTCGAGCAGCATCGACGGTATCGACATCTGTTCCCTTATCAAGTCGGCTATGTCGGCGTAACTTACAGTGTCGTCGAGGCAGTCGGAGTAAACGGGCGGTATGTCTACGCTCACAGTCACGTCAAACAGATTGCCCACCTCACGTTCCTGCGCCCCTACGCCGTGACGGGCATAGAGGCGCATTGAATCGAGCGTGACTGTCATACGATCGGTCGGTCCGGCTGTCATTTCTTGCGTGTTCGTCCTTTGGGATTCTTCTTCTTGGAGCCGCGTCCGTGCTCCTGATGCTTGGCCTTTCCGGTGCGAGGAGCGTAGGGATTGCCCTCGTCGTCGAGGAGCGCGAAGTCGAGCATCTTTTTCGGCAAGTCGCAGCGCGCCACCTGTACCTTGACTTTGTCGCCGAGGCGGTAGCGGGCGCCGGTACGGCGTCCTACGAGCGAGTAGTTGCTCTCATCGAGATCATAGTAGTCGCCCGGGAGGTCGCGCACCGGCACAAGGCCCTCGCACATATTGTCGTCGAGCTCTACATAGAGGCCCCATTCGGTCACGCCCGAGATTACTCCGCTATATACTTCGCCGAGATGGTCGCCCATATATTCCACCTGCTTGTACTTGATTGAGGCGCGCTCGGCGTTGGTGGCGAGCTGCTCCATGTCGCTCGAATGTTTGCACTGGTCTTCGAGCTTCTGTACGTTGACGCTGCGGCCCGACGCAAGATAGCGGTCAAGCAGACGGTGTACCATCATGTCAGGATAGCGGCGTATGGGCGAGGTGAAGTGGGTGTAGAAGTCAAAGGCAAGTCCATAGTGGCCGATGTTCTGAGTGGTGTAGACGGCCTTAGCCATTGAGCGTATGGCGAGAGTGGAGAGGAAGTTTTCCTCGCCACGGCCTTTGACATCTTTCAGCATGCGGTTTATCGAGCGGTTGACCTCACGCGACGAACCTGTCTCCTTGACCTTGAAGCCGAAGGTGCGGGCTATCTTCGACAGGTCGGCAAGCTTGCCGGGGTCGGGCATGTCGTGCACGCGGTAAACAAACGCCTTGGGCTTGTTCTTGCCTGCGGGTTTGCCGATGACGGTGGCTACCGTCTTGTTGGCGAGCAGCATGAACTCCTCGATAAGCTTGTTGGCGTCTTTCGACTCCTTGAAATATACCGATACGGGATGACCTTTGGGATCGATTTCAAAACGCACTTCGGCGCGTTCGAACTCTACGGAGCCGTTGGCGAAGCGTTCGGCACGTAGTATCTTGGCAAGTGCGTCGAGTTTGAGTATCTCGTCGGCATAGTCGCCTTTGCCTGTCTCGATTACCTCCTGCGCCTCCTCGTAGGTGAAACGGCGGTTGGAGCGTGTCACTGTGCGGCATATCTGCGAGTTGATTACCCGAGCCTTGTCGTCCATCTCGAATATGCAGCTGAATGTGAGCTTGTCCTCGTCGGGACGGAGCGAGCAGATGCCGTTGGAGAGATGCTCGGGGAGCATCGGTATGGTGCGGTCGACGAGATATACCGACGTGGCGCGCTGCTGGGCCTCTCGGTCGATTATGGTGTCGGGGTGAACGTAGTGAGTAACGTCGGCGATATGTACGCCCACCTCGTAATTACCGTTGGGGAGGCTGCGGAACGAGAGAGCGTCGTCGAAGTCTTTTGCGTCTTTCGGGTCGATTGTAAAGGTCGTGACGTCGCGCATGTCGACACGTGCCGCCACCACTTCGGGAGTGATGCCGGCGTCGATGCGGTTGGCGGCCGCTTCAACATTCTTGGGGTAGCGGTAGGGGAGTCCGAACTCGGCGAGAATGGCGTGCATCTCGGTGGTGTTGTCGCCCGACGCACCGAGGATGTCGACCACTTCGCCGGTGGGGCATTTCTCATCCTCGGGCCATGAGGTGATACGCACGAGCGCTTTGTCGCCCGTCTTGCCTCCTTTGAGCTTCTGGCGCGGGATAATTATGTCGGTGGCGAGGTAGCGCGAGTCGGTTTGGAGTGTGGCGTAAAGGCGGTCTACGCGTAGAGTGCCGATGAAAGTCTGGTCTTTTTCCTCTACGATTTCGATTACTTCGGCCTCCGGCTCCACGCCTCGGCGGCGTGCGGCTACGATTACGCGCACCTTGTCGCCGTTAAGGGCGTGCATTGAGTTGCGTTCGGCCACGAGCAGTGTCTCGCCGTCGGGTTCTGTCACGACAAAGTTTTTGCCGTTGGCGCGGCGTACGAATGTGCCCATTGCCACGCTGTCGCGTTCGGGTGCCTTGTAGGCTCCGGGGCCCTGCTCTATGAGGTCGCCGTCGAAAGCCATGGTCGACAGTATCGCCTCCGTGGCACGGCGTGCGGCCGGGGTAGTGGCGTCGATAGCGAATGCCACCTGTTTGTAATTGAAAGAATTATTGCCCTGTTGGGCTATATAGTCGAATATACGCTTGCGCAGGTCGGCTGAGGTGAGCTTGGGTGTCGAAGCTGCCGTAGCGTTGTCGTGCCTCTGTTCCTTCCGGGACTTTGGCGCTTTTTGTGTCGGTTTTGAACCCATTGTGTGGAATGGTTATAAGGGAATGTGGGGTATAAAGGGGAGAGTCAGAACGGTGGTATATTTACCGTTAAAATGATAACGCGCGGCAACAGGATGCGGTTCGCGAGGCTGTCTCGCAGTCATCCCTTTGCCGCGCGTGAGAGCGTAATGCGCTTGTCAGCAAGCTGACTTATGCGTCGATGTTAGCGTAGTTGGCGTTGGTTTCGATGAAGTCGCGTCGTGGGGCGACATCCTCACCCATGAGCATCGAGAAGATGCGGTCGGCTTCGGCGGCATCGGAAATCCTTACCTGTTTGAGCAGTCGCTTTTCCGGATCCATGGTGGTGTCGCGGAGCTCTTCGGCGCTCATCTCGCCAAGACCTTTGTAGCGCTGTACCTTGGTCTTGTCGCCGTAAGTGGCGATAAATTTCTGCACCTGTCCATCGGTCCAGCAGTATTCCTCGACCTTGCCCTTGCTGCACTTGAACAGCGGTGGTGTGGCGAGATAGAGGTAGCCGTTCTCGATTACCGGACGCATGCGGCGGAAAAAGAATGTCATGAGCAGAGTGGCGATGTGTGCACCGTCGACATCGGCATCGGTCATGATGATAATCTTGTGGTAGGCGATTTTCGACACGTTGACCTCCTTGGGATCCTCCTCGGTGCCTATTGTGACGCGCATGGCGCGATAGAGCGAGGTTATTTCCTGATTGTCGAAAATCTTGTGGTCCATGGCTTTCTCGACGTTGAGAATCTTGCCTCGGAGGGGAAGTATGGCCTGGAATGTGCGGTTGCGGCCCTGCTTGGCCGTTCCGCCTGCCGAGTCACCCTCGACAAGGAAGAGCTCGCAGTCTTCGGCCGTGCGCGACGAGCAGTCGGCAAGCTTGCCTGGGAGGCCGCCGCCGCTGAGAGGGCTCTTGCGCTGTATCTTTACGCGCGCGTTGTAGGCGGCGTGGCGTGCCTGGGCTGCGAGTATCACTTTGTCGACGATAGTCTTGGCCTGGCGGGGATGCTCTTCGAGGTAATTGCGGAGCGCCTCGCTCACCGATGAGCTCACGGCGCCCATTACTTCGTTGTTGCCGAGCTTGGTCTTGGTCTGGCCTTCGAACTGGGGTTCCATTACCTTAACCGAAACGACGGCGGTGAGACCCTCGCGGAAGTCGTCGGAAGAAATGTCGATTTTCACCTTCTCCAGCATCTTGTTGTCCTCGGCATACTTTTTGAGGGTGGATGTGAGGCCGCGGCGGAAACCGGTGAGGTGGGTGCCGCCCTCTATGGTGTTGATGTTGTTGACAAACGAGTAGACGTTCTCGTTGTAGGTGTTGTTGTAGGTGAGGGCCACTTCCACGGGGATGCCCTGGCGTTCCGTTTTGAGGTCAATCACGTCGTTGATGAGGCTCTCCTTGTTGGAGTCGATGTATTCCACAAACTCGCGGAGGCCGCGGGCTGAGTAGAATGTCTCGCTCTTGTAGTTACCCTCGGCGTCGGTCACGCGCTTGTCGGTGAGGGTGAGGGTGATTCCGGCGTTGAGGAAAGCGAGGTCGCGGAGACGGTTGGCGAGGGTGGAGTAGTCGTATTCGGTCACTGAGAATATCGACGCATCGGGCTTGAAAGTCACCGCGGTGCCGGTAGAGTCGGCGTCGCCCACTATCATCAGTTCGGTCGTTGGCTTGCCGCACGAATATTCCTGAGCGTAAATCTTGCCGTCGCGGCGCACCTCGGCGCGGAGATAGGTCGAGAGGGCGTTGACACACGACACACCTACGCCGTGCAGGCCGCCCGACACCTTGTATGAATCCTTGTTGAACTTGCCGCCGGCGTGGAGCACCGTAAGCACTACTTCGAGCGCGCTCTTGTGCTCTTTCTCATGCATTCCCACGGGGATGCCTCGGCCGTTGTCGACCACTGTGATGGAGTTGTCGTGATTGATAGCGACCTCTATGCGGTCGGCATGGCCTGCGAGAGCCTCGTCGATTGAGTTGTCGACAACCTCGTAGACGAGATGATGGAGACCCTTGACGCCCGTGTCGCCTATATACATCGACGGGCGTTTACGAACAGCTTCGAGGCCTTCGAGCACCTGGATTGACTCGGCGCCGTAGTCCTCAGCCTTTTCTTTAATATCTTCTGACATATTGGATGATAAAATCGGTGGGGAGGGGGGAGAGGTCGTTGCGGCCGTGAGGAGGCCGTTTGCGACTACAAAGTTACGCATTTTTTTCGATTCGGCCAAACGCGGCTACATTATTATTAACGCGTGTGCGCACGCGCGAAGTGATAGCCGCGGGGTATCGTGAACCAAGCGTGCTCCACAGTCGTTGTAACAGAAACTCACGTCAACCTTTATATTATTCCTCGACGATATGAAACGCAACCTGCGCCGCCTTCTGCTGATATTTGTTATAGCGCTACTCGGAGCCGCCCCGGCCCTGACGTTGCAGTCGTGCGGCACTACCCACAGCTACTGGGGCGTAGAGAGCGATTACGACTGGGGTGACGGCGGCTACCACTTCGCGCCGGGCAAGCACAAAAAGCCCAAGCGTCATAAGCCGAAGCACAAGAAGCCCAAGCATCACAAGCATCACGACCACGATGACGACGATGATTGAGCTGTCGCTTCATGTGGTAAAGCATTGAGATTCACACAGTCGTCGTGGCACAGTTTCACTACAGCGCCACGACGGTTTTAGCTCGGCATGACGTGGTATTCCCGTATACGACTTGAGAAATCTCTATGTGGATTTGGATGGAGCTTTTGTGCTTGGTTTAGCTGAGGCATTGATAGACTTTCCGGTGAAAAAGACAGTAGCGGGTGACATTCAAAGCTATTACTCTATCCGTTTGGCTTGTACGTTGAACGGCTTCGGTAAAAAATAAGTCTTAAAATGAGCTTTGGTATAAAGTCATTTGCACCTAATATGGAAATATGTTATATTTGTCGGGTAGTTGCGATTCTCACTTCTACGGCAAATATAACATTACATTATGATACAGTACAGGTGGCTCTTTTCGCTGGTGTTTTTGGCGGCATTGACGGTTAGTGCGCAGATACGAAGTAAATTGCCTACAGAGCAGATATATCTGGCGCCTCATACTGTGGAGTGTTCCCGTGGCGATACCCTTTGGGTGGAGGGTCAGGTTACCTGCATCGAGCAAAAGGGCGTGTTGCCGTATAGCCGCTATCTTTATCTTGAGCTGATTGGCAACTCCGACTCGGTGTATGTGCGTCAAAAGCTGTCGTGTGGCGACGGAGGTCGTTTTGTTGCCGCTGTCCCGACCGAAAGCTGCGGTGTGGGCGGTATCTATTATCTGCGTGCGTACACGAATTTTATGCGCAATTTCTCGCCGGCGGCCTTTGCTGAGCATCCTGTTGCCATAGGCATGCCGCTTCCCCGTCGTGATGAAGAGATTTCCATATCGGATGTCGATTGTTTGATAGGCACCGGTGGTGAGATTCTCGCCGGTGTGCCCCGCCGCCTTTCGGCAGTACTGACCTGCGCGGGTTATCCTTTGGAAAGCCGGCTTGTGAGTCTGATAGATATGACATCAGGCGACGACACAGTGGCCGTGGCGCAAACATCCCCCTCGGGTTATGCGTCCTTCGGTTTTATACCGGTGGCAGGTCACAGATATGCTGTGGATGCAGCTATAGGCGATGGTGTGCGACGTTTTCTTGTTCCCGAGACGGTGGATGACGGTGTCCAGGTCATGACACGGCTTAAGGGCCGCAGTCTGTTCATGGAGCTAAGCGACGGGGCCCGGAAGGTGAAAGGGCATCGGGTGTTTGTCTATAACCGTGACAACGGTTTGTCGGAGATATCGATTGAAGAGCAGCGTGGGGCGGCGGTGTCGCTGCCTGATGAGCCGAAAGGCCCGGTGACACTTTTTCTGACCGATGCCGCTCTAAATGTGATATATGAGACAACGATGATAAGCCGCGTGCCGGAGCGTGGTGTGCAGGTGGATATTCCCGATGTCATAGCGTCGGGTGAGCGCCCTGAAGTCACTGTATCGGGTATCGATACGAGCAGTGTGCGTACCTTTATACGCCTTGTTGCCGACAACGATCCGTGGAGTCAGCCTGCCGAGGCCGCTCTGGTCTATACTGCCGAATATGAGTCGTTGCTGCCGTTTCCGTCGTGCTCAATGGGCACAAGCCATGATTTCGGCGACATATCGGCGTGGCTGTCGGAGTCGAAGCTGAAGCGATTTGCTCTGAAAGACGTTGTCAACGCCGACACACAAGTGTATGGCTATCATCCCGAGAGCAGGATGCTCCTGCGCGGAACGGTATATGACCGACACAGGGATAACAAACCGGTGCGTGGGGGTACTATATCAGCTCTTGATAATGTCACATTTGCCGGGCGCGACACCATAATAGGAGCCGACGGTCGTTTTTGTGACGAAGTGAGCGACTTTGCCGACGGCACATCTTTCTTCCTTCAGCCTCATGCCAAGAGCGGTAAAGCCGTGTCGGCGAAGGTTGATATGGACGACAACGTGTATCCGTCGCCCGGAGTGTGGCGGCGTGTGCATATGTCAGATCACAAGGCTTCTACGGCAGTCGATGGCGGGGTATATTCGTCGGGCGGGTCCATAAATCTCCCTGATGTGACGGTCAAGGCTGTAGTGGTGAGAACCAACGAGGTCAACGACAAATCATTTTATCAGTTTAGAATAAAGGATCGTGAGGAAATAGAGCGACGAAATTACCTCACTCTCGAAGATATATTGCGTGATATGCCGTTTATAGAGGTGATAAAGGATAATAAAGCTGCTAATTGGGAAGACCGGGGGCCTGTCCTAAAAACCAAGAGGGGTAGTTCGACGCTTAAGGGTACTGATAAGATGGCCTTTGTTGTAGATGGCGTAAAGGTAACCGGACCTATGACTCAGATATATTTTGATATGTCGGCTCAGGAAGTAGAATCGGTGGAGCAGCTAACCCCGGCTGAGGCGTTGTTTTATGTCGATCATCCGCTTAATGGCGCTGTCGTGGTTGAGACCCGCAAACTCGCTCCTAATCCTCAGGCTCCGTCAAAGGGTTCGATTGTGCGCCCTAAGGGTCTTGCTTCAGTCGACAGCAAGGATATTCCTTTGCTTGATATGGTTTCCATGGCCGGCCGCTATCGGCTCATAGTAGATGTCATCTCGTCGGATGAGGTAAGGTCGTATGTCTCGTCGGTCACTGTACGCTGACACTCCCGCCCTCCGGCTCCCCGCCCAAGCACACCTCGTCGTCCTTGCCGGCGGTTGAAGGTACAGACCGGTGAAGGCGAGGCGTAGGACGTCATATGACAGTTATGGCCTGAAAACCATTCCGGCACAATTTAGTCATTTCAATATGACGGCACTCATTCATATTCAGGGTTGACTTGCCGATTGGTAGAAAATGCGTATATTTGCAAAAATTTTTTTCGTTACGCGAAATCTATCCCAGTCAGATGAAGAAAGTCTTCAATGAATATAGCGGCTTCGACCTGTCGCAAATCAACAAAGATGTCCTGGCCAAATGGCAGAAAGAGGGCCTGTTTGAACGTAGTATGACCGTGCGCGAAGGCTGTCCTTCGTTTGTGTTTTACGAAGGCCCCCCTTCGGCCAACGGTATGCCCGGCATCCACCATGTCATGGCGCGCACTATCAAGGATATATTCTGCCGCTTCAAAACCATGAAGGGCTTCCACGTGAAGCGCAAGGCCGGCTGGGACACCCACGGCCTGCCGGTGGAGCTCGGCGTAGAGAAGGGCCTCGGAATCACCAAAGAAGACATAGGCAAGAAGATTTCGGTCGATGAATATAATGCTGCGTGCCGCTCGGAGGTGATGAAATATACCCGCGAGTGGGAGACCCTTACCCAGCGCATGGGCTACTGGGTTGACCTCTCCGACCCATATATTACCTACGACAATCGCTATATCGAGAGCGTGTGGTGGCTTCTGGCTCAGCTCTACAAAGAGGGTTATCTCTATAAAGGCTATACCATTCAGCCCTATTCGCCCGCTGCCGGCACCGGCCTCAGCTCCCACGAGCTCAACCAGCCCGGCTGCTACCGCGACGTCAAGGACCTCACAGCCACGGTCCTCTTCAATATCAATGACCCTAAGGAGGAGATGACCGGATGGGGCACTCCCTGCTTCATGGCATGGACCACCACCCCCTGGACTCTTCCGTCCAACACCGCACTCTGCGTAGGTCCGAAATACGACTACGTGGCCGTGCGCACATATAATCCATATACCGACGCCAAGGTAACCGTAGTGCTGGCCGAAGAGCTTGTAGGCGCCTATTTCAAGAAAGAGGGAGCCGAGAAGCCGCTCGAAGAGTATGCCCACGGCGACAAGGTTGTGCCTTATCGTATCGTAGGCCGCTGGAAAGGTACAGAACTCGTAGGTATGCATTATAGCCAGCTTATGCCGTGGGTGAAGCCCGTGGAAAAGGTAAACAAGCTCTCGCCGGCCTATGTGGCCGAATATGCCGCCGCTCATCCGGAAAAGATGTTCAGCGTCGACCGCGAGAACTTTGTCGAGCTTGGAGAGTGCGCTTTCCGTGTGATTGGCGGCGATTATGTGACCACCGATGACGGTACAGGCATAGTTCATATAGCTCCGACATTCGGCGCCGATGACGCCAAGGTGGCCAAAGCCGCCGACATACCCTCGCTTTTCATGATTAACCGCAGGGGCGAGACACGTCCTATGGTCGATCTCACCGGCAAGTTCTATCTAATCGATGAACTCGCTCCCGAATTTGTCGCCAAGGCGGTGAACACGGAGCTGTATGCCAAGTATCAGGGCGAGTATGTGAAGAACGCCTACGACCCCCGCTACACCGTCGACGGCAAGTATGACGAGAAGGCAGCCATGACCGACGAGGACCTCAACGTGCGCCTCTGCATGGCGATGAAGGCCGACGGCCGAGCCATGCGCATGGAGAAGCACGTGCACAATTATCCCCATTGCTGGCGCACCGACAAGCCGGTGCTATATTACCCTCTCGACTCATGGTTTGTTCGCTCTACCGCCGTGCGCGAGCGCATGATGGAGCTTAACGACACCATCAAGTGGAAGCCCGCGTCGACCGGCTCCGGCCGTTTCGGCAAGTGGCTCGAGAATCTCCAGGACTGGAATCTCTCGCGTTCGCGCTACTGGGGCACTCCGCTCCCAATCTGGCGCACAGGGGACGCATCCGAGGAGGTGTGCATCGAATCTGTCGAGACACTATTCAACGAGATAGACCGTGCGGTGGAGGCCGGCCTCATGGCCTCGAACCCCTACCGTGACCGCGGCTTTGTTCCGGGCGACTACTCCAAGACCAACTACGAGAAAATCGATCTCCACCGTCCTTATGTCGACGACATCATATTGCTCTCGCCCTCAGGCAAGCCGATGAAGCGCGAGACCGATCTGATTGATGTGTGGTTTGATTCCGGCTCGATGCCTTACGCCCAGATTCATTACCCCTTCGAAAACAAGGAAGCATTTGACCGCGGCGACCTCTATCCTGCCGACTTCATCGCCGAGGGTGTCGACCAGACCCGAGGCTGGTTCTACACGCTCCATGCCATAGGCACCATGGTGTTTGACTCAAACGCCTACAAGGCAGTAATCTCCAACGGCCTTGTGCTTGACCGCGAGGGTAACAAGATGTCGAAGCGACTCGGCAATGCCGTCAACCCCTTCGAAGCAATAGAGCAGTTTGGCTCCGACCCCCTCCGCTGGTATATGATTGCTAATTCAAGCCCGTGGGATAACCTCAAATTCGACCCGGCGGGAGTGGCCGAGATGTCGCGCAAGTTCTTCTCGACGCTCCACAACACATATTCGTTCTTCGCGCTATATGCCAATGTCGACGGCTTCGACCCCGATGCGCCCGCAGTGCCCGTCGAGCGTCGTCCCGAAATCGACCGTTGGATCATATCGCTTCTCAACAGCCTCATCCTGACTGTGGAAAGCAGCCTTGACGACTACGAACCCACACGAGCCGCTCGCGCCATAGCCGACTTTGTCAGCGACAATCTGTCGAACTGGTATGTGCGCCTCAACCGCAAGCGCTTCTGGGGCGGAGAGATGACCGAGGATAAACTTGCCGCCTACCAGACCCTCTACACCTGCCTCAAAACCGTGGCTCTTCTCATGGCTCCCATCGCCCCCTTTGTGGCCGACCGCCTATACCGCGACCTTACAGAGCAGGACAGCCCCGTGCACCTTGCACTCTTCCCCGAGGCCGACAATAGCGTGATTGACACCGACCTCGAACGCCGTATGCAGGTGGCCCAGACCATTACCTCCATGGCTCTTGCGCTCCGCCGCAAGGCCAACATCAAGGTGCGTCAGCCGCTCCAACGCATACTCGTGCCGGCGGTCGATGCGCGTCAGCGTGCCGACATCCTTTCGGTTGCGCCGCTTGTGCTCGGCGAAATCAACGTCAAGGAGCTTGAATCGGTTGATTCGGGCGAAGGTATTCTCGTGAAGCGCGTCAAGCCCGACTTCAAGAAGCTCGGTCCGCGCTTCGGCAAGATGATGAAGAAGGTGGCGGCAGCCATCCAGACACTCACACCGGCCGAAGTCGCTGCACTGGAACGCGACGGTTCGGTAACCCTCGCTGTTGACGGTGAGCCGGCTACCGTAGAACGTGGCGACGTGGAAATTATATCCGAGGATATTCCCGGTCTGCTCGTCGCCAACGAAGGCAATCTCACCATAGCGCTCGACATCGAGGTGACCCCCGAACTTCGCGCAGAAGGCATAGCCCGCGAGATTGTAAACCGCGTGCAGAATATACGTAAGTCGCGCAACTACGAGATTACCGACCGCATAACGCTCTGCTTCGCCTCACCTTCACAGGAAGTGCGCGATGCACTCACACGTTGGAGCGACTATGTGGCCGCGCAGGTACTCGCCGATTCAATCGATGTAGCCGACACTGACACCCTTGCCGATGCCGAGCGTCTTGACCTCACCGACTGGCAGGTAGATGCCTTGATTAATCCATCCAAGAAATAAATACCATGTGTGAAAAGACCCGTTATACCGACGACGAACTTCAAGAGTTTAAGGAGATAATCCTAAAAAAGCTCGAAAAAGCCCGCCGCGATTACGAACTGCTCCGCGCCGACGTGACAAACTCGGAGGGCAACGACGTCGCCGATACCTCGCCCACCTTCAAGGCTCTTGAAGAGGGCGCCGGGACTCTCGGCAAGGAGGAGAACGCCCGTCTTGCCAATCGTCAGCTCGACTTCATCAAGCATCTTCAAGCTGCTCTGGTGCGCATTGAGAACAAGACCTACGGAGTGTGCCGCGTCACCGGCAAGCTCATCCCCAAGGAACGACTGCGTGCCGTACCCCACGCCACAACATCGGTCGACGGCAAGGCTGTCGCTAACCGAAAGTAAACCCGGAGCGATGCAGTGTCATAAAGGCAAGCTTGCGGCTCTGATTGCCATCCTTGTGGTGGTGCTCGACCAGTGGCTCAAAATATGGGTCAAAACCCATTTCTATCTCGGCGAAGACGTTGAGATTACCAAGTGGTTTCAACTCTTCTTCATCGAGAACAACGGTATGGCTTTCGGCCTCGAAATGGGGTCGAAGCTGATACTGTCGCTATTTCGTGTCGTGGCTGTTATCCTGCTGGTGTACTACCTCGTGTGGCTGGCCCGCAGACGCGACATACGCATCGGTTACATGGTGTGTATCGCGCTCATAACGGCGGGAGCGGCCGGCAATATCATCGACTGTATCTTCTACGGACGCATCTTCAACAATCCGATGCCCCCCGAGGTTGCGACACTCTTCCCGGAGGGAGGCGGCTATGCGCCGTGGCTCCACGGCCGTGTTGTCGATATGCTCTATTTCCCTCTGGTCAGCTTCGACTGGCCTTTGTGGATGCCTTTTGTCGGCGGTGAGCATTTCGTGTTCTTCCAGCCTGTGTTCAATCTCGCCGATGCCGCCATCTCGGTTGGCGTGATAGCGCTGTTCATATTTTACTCCAACTATATCTCACACCTCCATTTCCACAAAGAGGAGGCTGACGATGAACCGGGCTCCAGGCCCCTCAGGCAATGACCAGGCTTAACTGTATATCGCCTATGCGTCTGTTTGGGACGGTATGTGCCGCGGCTGTTGCGCTGTCAACAGTGTCGTGTGACCGTACTCCCGACGGTGTCATCAAGCCCGACGAAATGGCCGAGCTCATGGCCGACATCCATGTCGCCGAAAGCGTCGCCGACACAGAGCGCCGCCAGTTTCAGGGCGACTCTATGAAGCAGGTGTTGAAGCAGAGTGTGCTTGCGCGTCACGGCTACGACGTGGCGAAATTTGATTCGTCGCTCATGTACTACGGCCAGCACATCGACCGCTATGCAAAGCTCTATGACGAGATAGTATCCATCCTTGAAAAGCGTATCGCCGTGGCCGAAGAGGTCGCGGCCACCGACGGCAACACCGCAGCGCTCGCATCGGGCGAGATAAACATATCGGTTGACGGTGACTCGGTTGATGTGTGGGGGCTCCCCCGCATGATCTCGTTCTCACCAACGTCGCCGGTGTCGGTTCTGTCGTTTGGTCTCAACAACGACAACTACTGGGAGCGCGGCGACGTATATACCCTCCGTGGCAAGCTCATGGGCGTGAGCCAGGGCCTTGTGCTCAATCTCGCTGTCGAGTACATGAACGGAAGTGTCGACCATATCACGGTGCGGAGTGTCGGCAACGGCTGGCGTTCGGCCACGCTCAATCTCGACACCGCACTTGTGGCCCGATATGTCTACGGCACCATTGAGTACACTCCCGATGCCGACAAGGCCGACGATTACAAGGCAATACTTGACTCGATTTCTCTCGTGCGCACCCGCTTCGAGGAGGGCATGACCCGCGACCCGCGCACTCACCGAGTAGGACCACGCGGAGTGTAACGCAACTACCCATGATACCTTTGGTGATATGAAGCATCGCATCCTCGCCCATGAGATTGTTTACGGCGGTAGCCGCTATCGATTGCATATCGCTGAATACGACAGCGACACAGGGCGGCTGACCATTACGCCGTTTGTCGAGGAGACTGCCGACACGCGGTTTTATCCGGGAACGGTCGAGGTTACTGTCACAGACAGAAAAATGAATGTTAAACCGGTGACGGGGCCGACCTAAACGGCCCTTTCCCGTGTTATATAGGCCAAAGACTTTCATCAATACTTATTCTTACCTTTCCTCCGCCAATAATCTTCGTGTAATTATGCCCAAGCATCAGTCCACGGTCAATGAATATATCGTTCAGGCACTCGCCGAGTACGGCAATCTGCCGGCATTGTCAAATCTACATTCCGACGTCACTTTCAGTTACGGCGACACGGCCCGCGAGATAGGGCGCCTGCATCTTTTCTTCAACGGCATTGGCCTTAAAAAAGGCGATCATGTGGCTATCTGCGCCCGTAACTCAGCCGAGTGGGGCGTGGCGTTTCTGGCACTCGTCACCTACGGCGCGGTCACTGTAAGCATTCTGGCCGATTTTCAGGCCGACGACATCAAGGGACTCACTCTCCACAGCGATGCTCGGTTGCTGATGATTGACACCCACACTGCCCATGCGCTCGGCGATGAACGCATGGCCGAAATAAACAAGTCGGTGCTCGGCATTGTGGAACTCGGCTCGCTGACTCCGTACGCGGAGCCGGCCGCGGTAACGGCACAGACGCTCGCCACGCTCCCGCTCGCTACCGAACTGGCCGAAACTGAGCCGTCGGTAATGTTTCTCCCGAAGGTCGCAGAGCTTGCCCCGGATGATCCCGTAGTGATAAACTATACGTCGGGTTCCACCGGCGACCCGAAAGGCGTGGTATTGCCCGAACGCTCGATTTGGAGCAATATCCGCTACTCTATTGATGGCCTAACATTCCTCAATCCGGGCGACGGCACAATATGCATGTTGCCGCTGGCACACATGTTCGGGCTGCTCGTCGATCTGCTTCATCCGTTTGTAAAGGGTTGTCACATACATTTCGTGACTCGCACCCCGTCGCCCGCAGTGATAATGGACGCGTTTGCCAGCGTAAAGCCTAAGCTGATAGTGTCGGTACCGCTCGTCATTGAGAAGATAATTCGCAAAAAGGTGTTCCCGCAGCTTGAAAAACAGCCGTTGAAGACACTCGTGAAAATACCGGGCGTATGCAGCATCATCTACCGCAAGCTCCACAATAAGCTTATCGACGCCTTTGGCGGCAACTTGCAGCAGCTTATACTCGGGGGTGCCGGCGTTAGCGCCGACGTAGAGTCGTTCCTGCGCAAGATACGCTTTCCGTTTACTGTGGGTTACGGCATGACCGAAGCCGGCCCGCTGATTGGCTACGCATCATGGGACGAGCAGCGTGCCGGCACCTGCGGACATATCGTTGACCGCATGGCGATACGCATCGAATCCAAGGACCCCGCTAACATCCCCGGCATCATCTATGTCAAGGGCGACAATGTGATGACAGGCTATTACAAGAACAGGAAAGCGACGGATGCCGTCATGGGCGCCGACGGCTGGATGAACACCGGCGATATTGGTACGGTGGGCGCCGACGGCCTTATCTCGCTCCGCGGCCGCGACAAGAACATGATTCTCGGCCCTTCGGGCCAGAATATATATCCCGAGGAGATAGAGGCGAAGCTCAACGCAGTAGCTCCGGTGGCCGAAAGCCTTGTGATTGACGGCGACAAGGGTCAACTCACGGCATTGATATATCTCGACCCCGAAGCGACCGAAAAGATGAGCGACGGGGAGAAGAGCGCTGCCGCCGCTCAGGCAGTAAAGAAAGTCAACGCCTCTCTTGCCTCATACGAGCAGCTGCGCGACGTAGTGGTGATGAAAGAGGAGTTTGAGAAGACACCGAAGCGCTCTATACGCCGTTTTCTCTACACTGCCGACAGCGTGAAGCGCATCAACGGCTGAAAAGACGCATGATTGACGCGCTGACCCCGACAGGCATCATATCGACAGCCTTGAAGGCGAGGCGCTGCGGCAACGATACTGCGGGCCCCATTATGGTCCGCGACATTATGACCTTGTTGGTTTCGGGGAAGGTTGACTTCCAGAGGCCGACAAGGTCTGCTCTTTGTCTGAGCCTAAGCATTTTCACTTTGGCGATAAATCGCAATCTAAGAAGGAAAGGGCGGTAGAGCTCCGATAGTCCGTTTGCCTCAAACCACTTCGTGAGCCGACCGGCACACTCAATGTGCTGGGTAAGGATATACTGCTGGTTGGCTTTCGACAGCGACGAGTTGTCGGGGGCGAGATTGTAATTGTATACAGGCTCCCCTTTAAGGTAAGCTGTTCTGACGCCAGGAAGTGCCATAAGGCGCGCCGTGAGCGAAACGTCGTCCCAGCAGTTGATTCCCTCCATTACGTTGAGCGGCACGGAATCGGGGGCGTCAAGCAGCAGGTCGCGGCGGTATATGCGGTTGCCGAGCGAGAATGTCGGGGTGTCGATAGGAGCGCTGTTGAGATCTCCTGCGTGAGGGAACAGTATTCTATGATCCAAGCCGTGGCTGCGAAGTACCCGACCGCATACCATATCGGCCTGCCGTCCCGCTTCAAGCATACGCTCTATGGCGTCGGGCGGCATGGTGTCGTCGGCGTCACAGCGACCTATCCACCTCGCCTGTGTAGCTTTGATTCCGGTGCGGTAGGCAGCAGCCGCGCCATAGTTCTGAGGGTGCGTGATAATTTCGAGTCGTGAAGCGAGTTGTCTGTCAGTCTCGGCCATACTCATGGCCGTCGTGTAGGTGTTGTCGGTAGAGCCGTCGTCTACGAGTATGATGTGTATCCTGTCAAACGCTGTCTGTCGGCGCAGACTGTCGAGCGTGCGCGTAATGGTGGAGACCGCGTTATAAGCAGGCACTATGATGTCGACTTCGCGTTCGGTCACATCCACGGCTTAGAATCGGTAACCGATGGCGACAGTAAACAGCCCGGTGGAATAGTCCTCGCGCAAGCGCCATTTGCCCTCTACGGCGACGCGGAGAGTTGAATTGACGAAATACTCGAAGCCTCCGCCCAGGTTGATGCCGACACGGTCGTAGCGGTGCGAGCTGTCGGTAGCGTCGTACACGGTGAGGTTGGAATCGTTGCAGCGGTGGTATATGGCTGAGTAGCCCAGTCCGGCTATGGGGTAAAAGTTGGCATTGTCGGCGGCGTCGAGTCTAATCGGGAAGTGTACGTTGAAATCAAAATTATATGAGTCCTGATTTTTGGAGCGGAACACATAGTCGACCGATGGCGCGATGCGAAGCGCGCGTGTGAAACGGTACTGGTAATAGAGCCCAGCGACGGCCGACTCGGTGTGGGTGGAATAACCGCCGTAGAGGCCGATGCTTTTCTGACCCTTGTAGGGTGAGCGTGCGTCGACGGGAGCGGCTGAGAATATAATAGCGATGAGGGTGAGGATGAGGGCTGAGGTCAACTTGAATCGTGTCATGGTGATGATGTGTGATACAACGGTTAAACAACCACTGCTCGATTTAGGTCGGGTATGAGCTACAAAAGTAGCTAAAAAATATAAACATATCGGCTTTTTTTCGCTAATTTTGCACTTACTAAACCCCAAGCACCACACGATGAAGCGCTATCTCAGGCTGTTGGTTCAGCTTTTTCTCGCTCCCAAGCAGGGCTGGGAGGACCTCTCGGCCGAACAGGTCGACCCCGACGAACTGATGCGCCGCGGACTCTATCCGCTGGCGGCTCTCGCCGCGCTAATGTCGTTTTTAGGCATACTCTATCACGCCGACACGACGCTGATGTCATTACTTTTAAAGGCCGTGGTGGAGTTTGGTGCGTGGATTGTGGGCTATTTCATAGCCGTGTTTGCCCTGTCGAGCGGCCTGCCGCAGATAGCCGACGACGGCATAGGCCCGTCAATACGGTGCATAAAGCTGTTTTCGGTATGCACGATAGGACTTATGGTGGTAATCGGGCTGCTGCGCAATCTGCTCCCCTCCGATTATTCAATCATTTGGTTCCTGTACTTCTATCTCGCCATAATTATTTGGCGCGGCGAGCGCTTCATGAAGGTGGCTCCCGACAAGAGAGTTGTCTTCGTTATCCTGGCCGTCGTTTCGGTCATCGTTCCACCACTATTGATTATGTTGCTATGAGAAAGTCGTCAGATGTCAATATAAAAAACCGCCGCGCCACATTCGATTACGCTATCGGCGACACATACACAGCTGGTATTGTGCTTACCGGCACCGAAATAAAGTCGATTCGTCAGGGCAAAGCAAGCCTCGCCGACACATTCTGCTTTGTAGATCGTGGCGAAGTGTGGGTCAAGAATATGTATGTGGCCGAGTATTTTTACGGCTCTTATAACAATCACTCTACGCGTCGTGACCGCAAGCTGTTGTTGTCGCGCAAGGAAATACGCGCTTTGGAAAAATCCGGAAAGGAATCGGGCTTTACCATCGTGCCGCTGCGCCTGTACATCAACGAGCGCGGTCTTGCCAAGCTCGTGATAGGTGTGGCCCGCGGTAAAAAGGAATACGACAAGCGCCAGAGCATAAAGGAGCGAGACGACAAGCGCGCTATCGCGCGTGCGTTTCAGCGCTGACGCCGCAGCTCGCCGCGTAGCAACACCGCAAGTGTGATGCCGCGTTGCGCCAGGTAGGCTATGAAAGCGAGCCAGAGGCCGTGGTTGCTCATGGAGGGGAAAGCGGCGAAATAGACAGCAAAGAACAGCACGGCTCCGGTGAAAGCCGACACGAGCATACGCCGTGTGGCCGTGATGCCTATTGCCACTGCATCGAGGGCAAAGGCTGTGAATCCTATCAGCGGCACGCTCACTGCCCACATGAAGTATTCGCGGCTCATCGCGGTGACGCGTGTGTCGCTGCTCATGATGCCGAGAAACCACTCGCCGCAGGTGAAGTAAAGTAGTGTGGCAAGCAGGGCTACTACGCCGCCGCATAGCATGGTGACAAGTGCCACGCGCCGCAGTCCGGCATCATCGTGCGCGCCATAGCGTAGCCCGCACAGGCTCTCACCTGCAAAAGCGAAGCCGTCCATGAAATAACTGAACGTGAGAAAGAGCTGCATCAGCAGAGCGTTGACGGCAAGCATCACGTCGCCTTGACGCGCTCCTGCGCGGGTAAACCATATTGTCACCGAAACCATACACAGTGTGCGCAGGAATATGTCTGAATTAACGCGAAAAAACCTGCTGAGAGCGGTCGTGTCAACCAGTGTGGCAATCATAGGCCTTCTGGGATGGTAGTGGTTTATGCAAAGAGTGAGCGACAACAGAAATCCGAGCCACTGAGCCAGCAGCGTGCCCGTTGCGACACCCGTGATTTTCAGTCCGCATCCGACCACCAGGATAAGGCTCGAAGCGATATTCGCCACATTGATTGCGATGCTTACCCACATGGGCGACCGGGTGTCCTGGTTGCCGATAAACCAGCCGGTCATTGCGAATGTGCCGAGCACTGCGGGCGCTCCCCACAAGCATATTGCTATGTAGTCGCGTGCGGGTGGAATGGTAGCGGGATTGGGGTCCATAAATCTGAGCAGCAGTTCGCCGAGCGGTCGGCCGAGGGCGATTATTACCGCCCCGAGCATCATGGCCACGGCGAGAGAGCGCCACAGTGAGTATGCCACGCCCTCGCAATCGCCTGCTCCGCGTGCCTGTGCGGTGATTCCGCCTGTGCCCATACGCAGAAAAGCGAATAGCCAGTAGAGCATTGTGAATAGTCCGCTGCCTACGGCTATCGCTGCGATATATACCGCGCTCCGGTCGTCTGGACCATCGGCCATGTGGCCGGTTATGGCAAGGTCAACAAGGCCGAGAAGGGGAGTGGTGATGTTGGTTATGATAGACGGAACGGCCAGCGCCACCACCTTTCGGAGGTCGGCGCCGGCCGCTTGTGACATAAATCCGTGCTTCACCTTATTTGGCGCGTGCGCGCATAGAGGCGGTTGCGAGATATATTATAAGCATTACATATACTGCGATGCCGAGTGCCTGGTTAATCCACACGGGCATGGGGCAGCTGTACTCGAAGCCCGCGAAGCGGGTGAGGGCGGCAAACACGCCGAAGAGCGCGCCGCCGGCGATGAGTCCCGAAGAGATGAGGGTACCGCGGTCACGACGGGCGTCATTGATGGCCTTGTCTTTGCTGCGGGTGCTGACAAACCATGCTATACCGCCGCCTACAAGGAGCGGAAGGTTGAGGTCCATGGGGATGAACATGCCGAGGCAGAATGCGAGGGCGGGTACGCCGAGCCAGTTGAGGAGCAGAGCGAGTACGGCGCCGGTGGCGTATAGGGTCCAGGGGGTGTCGCCGCCCATCATGATGGGCTCGATTACCTTGGCCATGGCGTTGGCCTGGGGCGCTACGAGGGCGTTATCACCCGAGAAGCCGTAGACATTGTTGAGGAGCATTATCACGCCGCCCACTGTGAGGGCCGACACGAGTGTGCCAAGGAATTTCCATCGTTCCTGAACGCGTGGAGTGGATCCGAGCCAGTAGCCTACTTTGAGGTCGGTGACGAAGCCGCCGGCCATAGAGAGGGCGGTACATACCACGCCGCCGATAACCATCGAGGCCACTATGCCTGAGGTGCCGGAGATGCCCACGCCGACAAAGATTGCCGATGCGACGATAAGGGTCATGAGGGTCATGCCGCTCACCGGGTTGGTGCCCACGATAGCGATTGCGTTGGCCGCCACGGTGGTGAATAGAAAGGCGATGACGGTGACTACGACCCAGGCCACGAGAGCTTGCCAGAAGTTGTGGAGCACGCCTATCCAGAAGAAAATAAGCACGGCCACGAGGGCGATGACGATAAAAGCAACGATATGCTTCATCGAGATGTCCCACTGCCAGCGCACCGGCTTCTCCGAATTGGAGGCGCCGCCTTTGAACTCGCGCACAGCCAGGCCGGCGGCCTGGGTGATGATGTTCCAGCTCTTGATGATGCCGATGATGCCGGCCATGGCGATGCCTCCGATGCCGATGAGGCGCGCATAGTCGCGGAAGAGGCTTTCGGCGGGGAGTGATGCAATCTCAGGAGCGCCGTAGGCACCAAGCAGCGGCAGGATAATCCACCACACAAAAGCGGAGCCGGCGCAGATAACAAAGGCGTATTTAAGTCCGATGATATAGCCGAGGCCGAGGAGGGCGGCACCGGTGTTGATGCTCAGCATCACCTTGGTCTTCTCGGCAAGAGTTGCGCCCCAGCCGCAGAGGGCCGTGCTGACGTTCTCGGCCCAGAAACCGAACGTGGCTACAACATAGTCGTAGACGCCGCCTATGAGCGAGGCCACCACGAGTACCTTGGCCTGTGAGCCGTCGGTAGTGTTGCGGCCGCTGGCAAGCACCTGAGTTGTTGCTGTCGCCTCGGGGAAAGGATATTTGCCGTGCATGTCCTTCACGAAATACTTGCGGAAGGGGATAAAGAAGAGTATGCCGAGTATGCCGCCGAAGAGCGAGCTGAGGAATATCTCGAAGAAACTCACGGTGATGTCGGGATACTTGGCCTGAAGAATATAGAGAGCCGGGAGGGTGAAGATTGCTCCCGCCACTATTACACCCGAGCAGGCGCCTATCGACTGGATGATTACGTTCTGGCCCAGGGGATCTTTTTTGTGAAGGGCGCCCGAAAGGCCTACGGCGATGATGGCAATGGGTATGGCGGCCTCAAACACCTGGCCTACGCGTAGACCGAGGTAGGCGGCTGCTGCGCTGAAAATTACGGCGAGTATCAAGCCGAGGGTCACGCTGTAAGGCGTTGCCTCCTGATAGTCGCGGGCGGGGTGCATCAGCGGACGGTAGGTCTCGTCGGCGGCAAGCTCGCGGAATGCGCTTTCCGGCAGCTCGGCGGGGTCGGCGTCGACGTAGACGTTGTCGCGGTTCTTGATGTTGTCTGACATGACTGATAGATTGAAAAGGATTGAAAATGGTGTCAGCTCTCGAAGTCGACACACGCGCGCTCTGCTATCAGCGGCTTGATGACAGCCACTGCTTTGAGGTGGTCGGGGTGGGTGGCGTAGGCGGCAAGAGCCTCCCACGACTCTACCTTCGACGTGAGCGCGAGGGTCCACTTTTCGGCAGGATTGCTGTTGATGCCTACCGAGGCCTCGACGAGGAAGGGGATGGTGAATACGAGCGCCTCGATGGCTTCCTTGAAGCCGAGAGCGGCGCGGGCCACGGCGACCGCGTCGCCTTCGAGGCGGAACATTACGATATGGTTGACCATGATGGCGATTGATTACTGTGCGTAGAGGCGTTCGCGGGCTGCAAGCACACGTTCGTCAGAGATATAGTCGTCGTAGTCCATGCGCTTGTCAATGATGCCGTTGGGGCCGAGCTCTATCACGCGGTTGCACACGGTCTGGATGAATTCGTGGTCGTGTGAGGCGAGAAGCACGTTGCCCTTGAAGGTACGGAGGGTGTTGTTGAACGCCTGAATTGATTCGAGGTCGAGATGATTGGTGGGGGAGTCGAGTACGAGCGTATTGGCGTCGCGCATCATCATGCGGGCAATCATGCAGCGCATCTTCTCACCTCCCGAGAGCACCGATGCTTTTTTCAGCACGTCCTCGCCTGAGAAAAGCATCTTGCCAAGGAAGCCTTTGAGGTATATCTCCGACGAGTCGTTGGAGAACTGGCAGAGCCAGTCAACGAGGTTGAGGTCGGTGTTGAAGAAGCTGCTGTTGTCGAGCGGCAGATAGGCTTCGGTTATGGTCTGGCCCCAGTCGTAGGTGCCTTCGTCGGCTTTGCGGTTGCCGTTGATTATCTCGAAGAGGGCAGTCATGGCGCGCGGGTCACGCGACAGGAAAGCTACTTTGTCATCCTTTTCTATCTGGAAGTTGACGTCACGGAACAGTGTCACTCCGTCGTCGCTGACTGCGGTAAGGCCGTGGACCTCGAGAATCTTGTTGCCCGGCTCGCGCTGCGGAGTGAAGATAATGCCAGGGTAGCGGCGCGATGACGGCTGGATTTCCTCAATGTTGAGTTTTTCGAGCATCTTCTTGCGCGAGGTGGTCTGTTTCGACTTGGCGACGTTGGCGCTGAAACGGCGTATGAATTCAAGCAGCTCCTTGCGCTTCTCCTCGGCGCGCTTGTTCTGCTGCTGCTGCTGACGGAGCGCGAGCTGGCTCGACTCGTACCAGTAGCTGTAATTGCCGGCGAAGAGGCTCACCTTGTTATAGTCGATGTCGAGGGTGTGGGTACATACCGAGTCGAGGAAGTGGCGGTCGTGGCTCACCACGAGCACCGTGTTCTCGAATTTCGACAGATAGTCTTCGAGCCACGCCACGGTGTCAAGGTCGAGATCGTTGGTGGGCTCGTCGAGCAGCAGGTTGTCGGGGTTGCCGAAAAGTGCCTTGGCGAGAAGCACGCGCACCTTTTCGGCGCCGGTGAGTTCGCCCATAAGCATATAGTGCTTGTCTTCCTTGATGCCGAGGCCCGAGAGGAGGGCGGCGGCGTCGCTCTCGGCGTTCCAGCCTTCGAGCTCGGCAAATTTCTCTTCGAGTTCGGCGGCACGTACGCCGTCGGCGTCAGAGAAGTCGGCCTTGGCGTAGAGCGCATCCTTTTCCTGAATGATGTCCCACAGCACGGTGTGGCCCATCATCACGGTGTCCATTACCGTGCGGTCGTCGTATTTGAAGTGGTCCTGTTCGAGCACGCTCATGCGCTCGCCGGCGCCCTGGGTGATGGTGCCGTGGGTGGGGGAGAGCTGCCCCGAGAGCATGCGCATCAGGGTAGTTTTGCCTGCGCCGTTGGCGCCGATGATGCCGTAGCAGTTGCCCGGCGTGAATTTCATATTTACGTCCTGAAAGAGCGGACGCTTGCCAAACTGTATTCCGAGGTTGGTGACGGTAATCATTCTTTGGAATCGGTGTCTTCTTCTTCTTTGTTGTTGGTATGGGATGGGTTCTCGACAAATGGGTCGAGGTCGTCGGGGGTAAGCGAGTCGCAGCCTGTCAGGTATGCGTTGATTTTCACCAGATATTCCTGCAGTCCGCGGCTTTCGAGTATGTCATCGATGTTGCGCCGTGAGCCGTTGACGGGTTGCGATGATATGAGGGCGCCTACAAGCGGCGCGAGCCCGCGGGTTATGCCCGAGCGTATCGACGCGAGTATAAACCACAGCGCGGCGAAGCAGTCGTTAAGCTCCTCTATGGTTATCTGCACCACCATCTTGTTGCTGGTGAAATGCGACTGATACGCCTCCACTGCCTCGCGGTACATTCCGGCGCGGTAAAGCTCTTCCATGAGATAGTCGAAATCGTCTGTGAGCCCTACGGCCCGCTCTATCGCGAGGAGCAGCCTGGCGGCAGGACGGTGACGCCCCTCTTCGGCGTGGCGGCGCGCCATCTCGACAAATTCGTTGTAGTCGCCTAAGCCCGGGATGAAGCAGTCGTAAAGCTCGGGGAGTGGATCGTCGGGGAGCTCAGCTGCAATCATGAGCATCACGTCGATGAGCTGCGGATTTCGGGGATGTGTGGCGTCAAATTCGCGTAACACGCTCATGGCCCTGTGCGGGTCGCCGGCACGGCCATAGAGCATGGCGAGCGCCAAGTGGGGCGTAGGCAGGTCGGGGTCGATGGCCATTACCTCTCGCAACACCCCTTCAAGCTGGTCGTCGGGGTAGTCGAGCTCATGATAAGTCTGGGCTTTGAGCATGAGCGCGCCGGTGTGCGCCGGATCGATAGCCAGGGCGTATTCTATTGCAGCGAGAGCCTTGTCGTAGTGCTGCTCGCCGATATGTATCTGTGCCGAGAGGAGCCAGAAGTCGATGCTGAAAGGCTCCATCATCGTCAGCTCTTCAAGTATTTTAAGGGCCTGCCCGGGGTCGTGGGGATGTGCTATCTGAGCCAGCTCGTAGAGGAAAGTGGGCTGATAGTCGGTGTGTGCCGCTATCTTCTCGCGGTTGGCGATGAGCCAGGGATAGAGGTCGAGTTCCTCTGCGGTGTCGCACAGGCGGAGTATCTCTTCGTCGGTGAGCACGGGGAAGCGGTCGAGCAGGTCATCGAGGGCGGCGACGGAGCTGTCGCGGTCGAGATGCGCCATGCGCAACTCAGTCAGTTGCCTGATGACGGAATCCGCCGGGAGAAACGTCACTGCACGTGAGCCGGCAAAATCGTCGATGTCGATGCAGAATAGGGCCCGGCGCTCGGCGAGTACAGCGCTCGAAGGGTGCAGACGTTCGCCGCACAGCAGCGCTTCGAACGCGATGAAGCGGTCGCGCATGTCGGCGGCGTAGTCGTAGATATCTACGAGCTCCTCCTCGTCGAAGTATATGCCGCCGCGGTCGTCGGCAAGCTCCGAGCGAAAACGCTCGTAGAGCTCGCGACGGCTGTCGTCGGGCTGATTTATCGAGTTGTCAGCCATTCTTTTTCTGCTCCTTCTCCCAGCTGTCTTTGAGGGCTATCGTGCGGTTGAACACAAGGGCACCCGGCTTGCTGTCGTAATCGGGAGTGAAATATCCTACGCGCTGGAACTGGAAATGGGTGCCGGGAGTAGCGTGCTCGGCGATATAAGGCTCAACCTTTACGCCTTCGACCACTTTGAGCGAGTCGGGGTTGAGGAGCTCGCGGAAGTCGCGGTCCTTCTCCTCGGCAGGATTCTCTACGTTGAATAGGCGGTCGTAAAGGCGCACGGTGGCGTCGGTGGCCGTAGCGGCGTTGACCCAGTGGAGTGTGCCCTTGACTTTGCGCATGCTGCCGGGGAGGCCCGAGCGGGTGTCGGGGTCGTAGGTGCAGCGGAGGGCGGTGATGTTGCCGTCGGCGTCCTTCTCCACTTCCTCACACTTTATTATATATGCGCCTTTGAGACGCACTTCGCCGCCGGGAGCAAGACGGAAGAACTTCTTGGGAGGATTCTCCATGAAGTCGTCGCGCTCGATATATATTTCTCGGCTGAACGGCATCTTGTGAGTGCCTGCTTCCGGTTCTTCGGGATTGTTTTCCATCTCGACGGTTTCGGTAACTCCTTCGGGATAGTTGGTGATGATGACTTTGAGGGGGTTCATCACGGCCATTACGCGTGTGGCATGGGCGTTGAGGTCCTCGCGCACAGCGTGTTCGAGAAGTGCCACGGAGTTGAGTGCCTCGTACTTGGTATAGCCTATGCGGTCGACGAAGTTGCGTATCGACTGCGGGGTGAAGCCGCGGCGGCGCATACCCGAGATAGTCGGCATGCGGGGGTCGTCCCAGCCTGCCACCAGGCCCTCCTTGACGAGTTGGAGCAGCTTGCGCTTGCTCATCACGGTGTAGGTGAGGTTGAGGCGGTTAAATTCTATCTGTCGCGGGCAGTAGGTTTCATCGGCGAGCTCCTTGACGAAATATTCGTAGAGCGGGCGGTGAACTACAAATTCAAGCGTGCATATTGAGTGGGTGACACCCTCGAAGTAGTCGCTCTGGCCGTGGGCGAAGTCATACATCGGGTAGACTTTCCATGTGGTGCCGGTGCGGTGGTGGGGTGTCTTGATGATGCGATACATGATAGGGTCGCGGAAGTGCATGTTGGGGTTCGCCATGTCGATTTTGGCGCGGAGCACACGCGCTCCCTCCTCAAACTCGCCCTTATTCATGCGCTCGAAGAGGTCGAGGTTTTCCTCAACCGAACGGTTGCGGTAAGGGCTTTCGCGGCCCGGCTCCGTGGGAGTGCCTTTCTGCTCGGCAATCTGCTCCGAAGTCTGGTCGTCGACATAAGCCTTGCCCTCCTTTATCAGACGGATGGCGAGGTCGTAGAGCTTGGGGAAATAGTCGCTGGCATAATACTCGCGGTCGCCCCAGTCGAATCCGAGCCAGTGTATATCCTCCTTGATAGCGTCGACATACTCAACATCCTCCTTCACGGGGTTGGTGTCGTCGAAACGGAGGTTGCACGTGCCGCCAAACTTCTCTGCGACACCGAAGTCCATGCAGATGGCCTTGGCGTGGCCAATGTGGAGATAGCCGTTGGGCTCGGGCGGGAAACGGGTGTTGAGGCGGCCGCCGTTCTTACCGGCGGCGAGGTCGTCGGCCACGATCTGTTCTACGAAGTTAAGGCCCTTGCCTGCGGGCTCCTGAGCCTCTGCGTCAACTACTTTTTCAGCCATTTGAGTGGAAGATATTGCGAAGTGATGGTTAACTCGCCGACGCGTCGGGGGCAGAGCCTGCACATCGGCACATTTAAGGCGCAAAGTTACTCAAAATACATTGTCCCTGCAAATTTTTCTTCAAAGTGCCTAAATATGACGCGCTGAACCACAGACATGGCCGCGCCGATGCGCGGCCATGAGATCCGGGTGCATATCAGCAGTGCGATAGTCACGCAGCATGGATTTACAGATTATTCTTCAATGCATCTTACGAAGCAGGCGTCAGCGCCATTGTCGGCACTATAAACATTACTTAAAGCTATGCCTGCGAAATCGTAAGTGGAAAAATTTATATCCCAGCCTACGAATTTCACCGTAGCGTGATTGTAATCCTTAGTCTCAGCGCCTTTATTGAACCAATAAATGGCGCCGTTGGCACGGAAGATGTCGAGAAACAGTGGCGCGTTAAATACTCCGTGTTGATAAATACCGTTGTCAGCTTTTGCATCGAAGTATCCCCAACGGGAATTGACGGAGTATCTTAGTACTCCGTCGTAAACATTTAATTTTGATTTACGGTGGCCGAAGCCTGAATTGCCGATCGGGAAGAAGAGATTGCCGCCGGTTGTGACATCGTAAACAAAGCAGCCTCTCATTCCTTTATTGCTGTTAGCTCCATTCTCGTTATAGCCGAAAGCGTCGGCCACAGTCGATGCGGTCACTGTGGCTCCGTCGCCATAACACACACCGTAACCGGTTTTGATAGGAAAATTTTCGACATAGGCGTCATCGTTAAGCTTTTCCGGTTCCGGAGCCAATAATTGAAAATCTTCCAATCCGGCGATGCGTCGTCCTGAGCCGGCTTTGAATTCGGTGTTTTCCGGATTTGTGCTTGCTGAAGCCATGTTTTCCCAGGCTGTGCTGTTATAAGCATTGCCTATAAAATCATTAGGTTTTATTTGCTTATTATAAGCAAATGAATTAGTGTTTTCGGTTGAAGGAATGCCGTTCCAGTTGCCGAATCTGAATAGCGAACCCTCCTGGAGAGGATTCTGTGCCACAGTGTTTTGGTCGATATTGTTGCCGGTACACCATTTTGTGCCGGTGCCGAATGTATCATCCGCCTCATAGCCCTGACGTACGAAGATGAGATGATAACAGCTGCAATAGTTGTACTCGACTCTTATTATCGCATATCTTGGCTTGCTTGCCGGGCCTGAGAAATTGACTGTAAAATCCATCGTCGATCCGTCAACACCTTCAAGTGATTTACGGGTAAGTACCTCTCCTCGGTATTCAAAGGTGTAATCTGCGGTCGTGGTCGACGGTAAGTTGGCCGTAAGCGACACAAATCCGCCTGTGCCTGTCTCCTTGTCAGCTTCGGAGTCGCGTATGATGTAGGCTCTCCACTGACCATCGCTTTTAAGGTCGGTGAATGTTGCGTCATTATCACTCTCGAGTACCTTTAAGACGACTCTGAATGGATCATGATTCTCCTTGCTTCGATAGATTCCTTTGGGATTGACCAGTCGACGTACCTGCTTGACCTGAATGTTAGGACTTAGCTTGGTGTCGGTTGTTGTTACAAGGCCTCCGATTTGAGCGAGATCGCTGCTGTCAAGAGTAGTGCCGTCCGACAACGTCACGACAATTTTAACCGACGCCTCACGATAGTAAGCGTCATAAGGATTACTGCCGGTATATCCTGTTGCTGTGATCATCTGGCGCGCACGGGTCCATATCGGAATTTTGACATAGTAGGTTCCGTTGTCCCACGATACATGGGCCTTGTCATTATCCGCTGCCTCATAAAGAGGGCGGTCACTTACTTTTAGTTCGTCTTCCGAGTATGTGCGGTTACCTAAATTCTCTTTTTCATAATGATCCTGATTTAGCATAGAAGGGTCAGAGAATGTTGGCACCGGGTTGGGTTGCTCGAGTACAAGCAGGTTTTTAGGTTTCTTTAATGACAGGAAGCCATTCCAAGGCTTATTGTAGAGCACATTAGCGGTGCCGACATATTTGTAATATTCGTCATAATCTGTCGCGTCAGGTTGCCGGTCGGCGGTGTAGGGATTCGAGCAGTCCATAGGCCACCAGTTGTTGCTCACTATCTCGGCTTTAATCTCCTTGATTGTCACACTCTCCGGCGCGTCAAACTCCAACGGAATCATTGCCGTCTGGCCGTAAAGATAGGATATGTAGAAAGGATGAGGGAAGCGCAGTTTTGTCTTGTCCTTCTTGTAGTCGATATGCCAGTCAACATCATTGGCCCACCCTTTGAATTTAAGGGTGAGTTTGTAGTGGTAGTTGCGTTCGGCGTTGTAATCGAGTTGAGTGTCCTTACCGAGCATAAAGCGATAAGTTATAGGCCCTTCGCCCTCTTGTTCATCGTGTGATTTGTAATAAGCTTGCACTTCAATATACGAGCCATATTTCTTGGCGTCTTTCCATGCAATATTGGTCGGGTCAACACCATTGGGATATGACACGATTTTGTCTGTCACATGTTGGTCTGCAACTTGCTGACGCTTATCGGTAGGAGTACCTTCTTTACCAAGTCCCTGCATGTTTTCGTAGAAATACAATGCATTTGTATTTTCTGAATGAAGTCTGTTAAGTTTTTCTTCAGTAGAAAGTCCTGAATTGTTGACAATCCCTTGATCATAACCATTGATGGGATGAGCCTTCGAAATATATCCCGGCCAATTCTGGTCATAATCATCGGAAGAAAGATTTGCTTGGCCTGTTATGCCATCGGGATAATAGGTTATAATCTCATTCGGATCTGAAATCAGGATAATCTCACCTTCCGATTGTTGTGTAGAGGGTTGGCCGGTGTTATCATCAATATTCGATTCGGTAGAAGAATCAGATGAATAAGGATTGTAAGGATTATATTTTCCAAGATAGCAAGTGGAAGGGATATCTTTGATTTGTACAGATTTGATAAAGATTTCTACACCATCTTTCAGGCCGGTGCCATCGAAAGCCACGGTAACTTTTGAGGCTGCGCGTTTAAGCCACGCTCTGAGTTTAAGAGCGGGTTTATCGACAGTAATAACAGGAGCTTCGAAGCCGGCGCTTTTATCTCCTGTAGTGAAATAGCCAAACATTTCTCCGTTGTAAGCTATATCATCGTGCCAATTAAGATTGATGTTTTTCAGCGCTGTTTCCGAGGCGATGTTCTCATCTGTCAAATCCGTTTCAGCAACATTGGCTACTGCATATATTTTGAATTTGCCGTACGGGAGTGCGACTCTGAATGATGCTTTCTTTGTCTCGGATTCTGCTTGATTAGACTTGTCTGCATCAGATGATGTTGCAGTGTTGGTGCCGATAATTGGATTCTCAACTGAAATATCCTGAATGAGTGTAGAACCGGTTTGATCGTAAACAAATATGTGGAGATTATTTATTTCTGAAATCGTTTTTCCGGATGTGCCACCTTCTACTGCTCGAGAATTTAAGGCCGATACAAGAGGCTTAAAACTTACTTCAGCTGAAATTACAGCTTCTCCATCGCCTATGATTCCGGAGTCGAGAATTGGATCGTCTTCACACGATGTCATTGCTATGGGAAGACATGAAAGAAGTAATATGGAGAAGATTGTTCTGATATGGTGTCGCATCGTAAAATATTAAGAAATATGGAAAGTGAAGACGAGATATAACGGTAAAGAAAAAACTAACGTTCTATACCGAAGTCAGGCTCAAGCCATACACCTGTATATGGTTGTACAATGACTTCCAGTTCATCATCAGTCAATTTAAGAATGACTTTCACGAATGTGTTTCTGGGCAAATTAGGTAGATTGGGTAGTGAGATAGGCCCATAAATGACAGGTTTCGTAAAATAGTCATTGTTAGTTTTTACAGTGATGCAATACTTTGCATCGTCAGGTAACGGGCTTTCAGCAAAGTAGAGTGCCGGTTCATATTTTTTAGTTGCAATATCTTTACCGTCAGTATCGTATAATATACCGAAGTTCTCCGGCATGGTGAATGTATAGTCGTAGGTTTCGACATCGTCAGGACATGTGTAGGCGGTGATAATACGGTCATCTTTGGTGACGGAATATTTATCGGGGGCATAAGTTGCATCTACGCCGGTCCCGTTTTGGGGCAGTAGGTACTCGCGGTCGGCGAGGCCGTGGACTGTGATGTCGGTAATCTTGATATTGCTCTGTGAGGTGCTCTTCTCATCGATGTAGAAGCCGTATTTGACTGCGGCGCGGGTGACGAAGAGGTCGGCTGACTGATAGCGGTTGCTTGCGTCGTCGTTGAGCTTGTCGACTGTTATCTCAAACCGCTCGCTCATCGGCAGATATTTTTTTGCTCTGGAAGTCTCGTTGTCGATGATCGGTTGTTGAGTCGTTCCGTCAGGAAATTCGATTTCCATTCCGATGAACTCTTCGGCGGGAAACTTTTTGCCGATAGTGAGATTGTTTAACTTAGGGGTGAGATTGTTGTTGGTGAAGGGAGAAGGGTAGGTATGGTTTTCATTGGCAAAGAGATATACATTTTTTTTCTCTCCACCTATCACTTTCAGAAAGCCACTTGACGACAGATTGACCCCTTGATTGCTGTTTGTGTTGTAAATCAGCTCATTATGCTCTATTAGGCCATCTGTTGCGGGATTGTCGGGAGTGGAGCGTACGATGATTGCTCTCAACGTCTGCATCTGTTCGTAAGGGGAAAGCCCGTTGTCGAAAGAAAAATCGCCGTCGGCGCGACTACCGCCTATGGAGCCGGAACTGACGTTGATGGTGAAGTAGACCATGCCTTCGTCGTCAACCTCGGGAAGCGAGGGCTCGGCTGATTCGCTGCACGCCGATGCAAGCAGCGTCACAGCCGCCGCGGTGAGAGTATTGAGAGATAATCGCATCATCTTCGTCATCGCTGTCATCTTTGAGGTGGATTAGTTGAGGCCGAGTTCGGGGTTGTTGATGCGCACTACCCAGTTGTTGACAACGAGGTGGAGCTGAACCCAGCGCTGGTTGCCGTCGAGGAAAAATATCATTGACCATCGGCTCTCGCGGTCGAGGTATTCCTGGTCCGACATGGGGCGCGAACCGTCGCTCTTGGTCAGCAGCAGATAGTCGATGAGGGGGAGGTTGACAATGTCGCGCCCGGCCGTACGGCTGTGGATGCGGAGTGTCGGGGTGCTGTTGGCCACGAGGCGGTTGAAGCTGATCTCGCCATAAGCTACGCTCAGGTCGGCGCCACCTTCGAGGGTGCCGGCTGTGGCTGTGCCGCGGGTCCAGTGGGTATAGTCGAATGGGGTGGAGGTAGCCACTACGTTGTTGCGTCCGTCGAGCAGGGTGTTGTCGGCAGTGATGGTGTAGGAGAAGTCGTTGCCGTCGAGAGGGGCGCCGCTGAGCTGCTGCAATACTATGCGCAGGTTGTTGGTGTCCTTCATCATCGGTAGGGTGTAGGTTTTGTATTCAAGCGTCTGCGGGTCGACTTCAATGTCGAGTTCGCCGAAGAATAGCGGGTGGAGCTCAACCCCTGTCTCGCTCTGCTTCACGGCGTCGGAGAGTGTGACGGACAGATGGTCGAGTGTGTCGCCGGCGTCAGGCTTGCTGACGTAGTCGAATGTGCTCGCTCCGCACTCCATGCCGCCGTAGGCCACAAGGTGGTAGCGTCCGGCGGGGAGGTCGACCGTCATACGGTAGTTTTCGTCGGCGAGGCGTTCCGACACTGTCTCGGTGCGTGTTGTCACATAGCGGCCGTCGCTGTCGTAGACATGGAGGGTGAGACAATCTACCTGTGAGTAAAATGCGTTGGCATACTCCATGTTGTAGTCATAGATAAATCTCAGCTCAACGCCTTCGTTACACTCGGGGAGATGGTCGTTGATCAGTGAGTCGCACGATGCAAGCCCGGCTGCGAGCGTGGCCGTCATGGCCACGCCCGCTATACGGGACAGGAATCTTCGGTTGATTGGGTTCATTGAAGTGACTTTTTGTCGTCGCGATTGATTATTGATTGAGGAGGAGATGGAAAGAGGTGATAGGGTGAGGAGAGAGGAGTAAGAGGATGAGGAGAGAGTGATGAGGAGAGAGGAGGGTGTGGTTGCGTCAGAGTGTGATATTGTTGATGCGGACTACCCAGGGCATTACGCGCACGCTTACCTTGAAGTAGACTTTGTCGCTTTCGTCGGGATCATCGGGATCTTCGGGATCGGGATCATCGTCGGGGTCGCCGGGATGGCCAAACTGGTTGATGGCCGTTACAGCAAGCTTGTAAACGTTGTTGCGGACGGTGGCAAACTCCATCGGACCCATCTGTGTGTTGTTGCCGTTATCGTTATGACGGTTCCAGTAGGTGTAGTAGACATAGTGGCGATACACAGGCTTGTCTGTGGTTCCGATATTGGTCGGACGGTAGACTGTGAATCCGTAGTATGATGCATGCAAGTCGCCGTTTTCGTCCATCTGGCCATCTGTGAATGCGGCTTGGAAGGCATCGGCAAGTCCGGAAGCGGGCGCGGCGTCAACAGCGGCTTTTAATGCGTCTTTGTTGCCGTAGAGTAAATTATTAAAGGCGTACAGAACTTCATTGTTGTCTGATAAGTCGTCGTCTCCGAGTGATTTGATGTAGCCTTTGAATATTATGCCTGTTGTGATGCCACGTTTCTGTGCGCCGGTTTCAGTTGCGCTGATACAAGGGATAGTGTTTTCGGTGGTGTATCGCCATATTTTGTATCCCTCCATGATATTATTATCTTCGGGCCAGGTGAGATTGCCTTCCTTGTCATAATGATTGTCATCATCATTATTGGCAATATCGCTTATCTTGGTCCATTCGAAATCCTTGGAGTTGAAGTCGATGTTAGTATTCTCAACGGTGCGGCCGGTGAAGCTGAACGCTTTATTTATAGCGTCGATTTGGCTACCAAGATTCGATTGATTCTTCAAGTCTTCGTTGGTGCTGACAACCCAGTTATTTCTGTTTTCGCGTACACAGAGTTTGGGGTCGGACCAGTTAGCTGATGCCGAGGTGCGCGACAGAAGATAGTAGGTGTTTGACTGATTGATGAGGGCCATCTCTTCAAGCACTACTTCGCCCATATATTCATCTAATATCTCATGCTTGATCGGGTAGGTGTTTGGCTCTCTGCCTTCTTCCTGATACTGCTTGAAGTCGAAACGCACGGCCGCGCGCTGCACGTCAACAGTGCCGAGATCAAATGGCTTGGCGGGAGTGTTGTAATCCGAAAGATCTGCGGGTATTCCATCCTTGATGGATGCTAATTCGCGGTTGCTCATAAGGAATGCATTCTTGCCCCATATGATTTCTCCGGAGGTGGTAACATCACCTGTGGGTGCGGCAAAGTCCGTCTCGGTTTTGATTTTATTCTGTAATGCTGACGAAGCATTGCAGTAGGCAAATACAAATATCTCTTCCTCCTTGCCGGCAACCTCCTGCAATTCGGAGTTCTGGAAGGTGAGGACGTAGACAGGATGTTCGCCATCGCCTCCGGTTTTGAGGTCGGAATTGGCGGTCGCTACTTTTTCGAAAGTACCGCTGCCGTTTTGTGTGGCGAGGACTACGAATACCGATGCAACTGTGTTTTCGTATTCTTGACCGATTTCGTAGCCGTCGTTGGAATTAGTGTTGTCGTCGGGGTCGATCGTCGTTGAACGGCTTCCCACAGGGAGCGAAAGTTTGAGGGATGCGTAGACATTGCCCTCTGATGCGCTGTTGGCGGGTCCGTCGGTTTTCTCGTCGGAGCAGCCTGTAAGCACCATTGCGGCAAGCAGTGTGCTTGCTGCAAAGAGTTTGTTAAGCTTCATAATAGAGCAGATTTATGGTTGTTGTGTATTTTTGTCGAAACGCAATAGATTATTGTGTATTGAATAGTGCTGACGTTTAGTCGGTGAGGAGGGTGACTACGCCGTCGGGGTTGGTCACGAGCTGCTCTATCTGAGTCAGGGCGGCGGTGGCGGGAACGTAGCCGAGCGACGAGGCGTGGCGGAAGTATGCGAGGGCGCCTGTATAGTCAGTGTTGAGGGCGGCAAGCACGCCACGGGCATACTCGGCTTCGGCGTTCTGACCTGCGCGGTCGAGGTAGCGGCGGGCGGTGTCGAGATCGCCGCGCGACATGGCGGCGTTGGCGGCGTTGAGGTTGCACACGGCGTCGTTGGGGTGTGAGGCCACTGCGGTCTCAATCACGCGGTTGTACTCCTCGCTTCCGTTTTCGAGGCTACGGGCGGCACGGTAGAACTCTGCTGCCGAGAGCTTCTGCGGGGCGGTGTGCATTACTGAAAGAATCTCGTCGACTGAGGTGTAGGAGCGCACATTGTAGGTAATCACGTAGTCGGAGTGACGGAGCGAGGGGTAGACCTCGCGGAGCAGGAACGCATAGGAGGCGGGGAAGTCGGCACGTAGCTTGCGGTCCTTGGCGTCGGGTTCCATATCGGAGTCAATAAGGTCAAGGATAGCTCCGCGGTCGGGCAGCGTCGACGAGGCCACGTAGGCGCGTAGGCCCGGCCAGTCCTCAGGCATGTAGTCGGTGGCGATGAAGCCGGCGGGGAAGTCGTTGAGCTTCTCCACATACTGGCGCAGGGTGGCAGTGCGGCCTTTGGCAAGGCGCTCGTTGTTGGCATACGAGCCCTCGGGCGATGCAAAACCCTTAATCATGAGCGACGTGATGGTGATGTCGGTGTCCCCCTTTATAGAGTCGATAGTGCCGGTGATTTTGCGCAACTCTGCCGGATTTGACATGTAATCGGGGTAAAGCTCGGTGCGGTTGACGGGGAAGTTGATGAACGCCGAGCCTGCGAGCTGAAACACTTTCACGGAATCGGCGTCGGGCGTCACGTATTCAAACTTAGGCGTATATGTCACTGGCTCGATACGCGCCACGGGGGTGGAATATTCCCCGTCGATAGAAGAGCAGCAGCCGTAGAGGATGGTGTTGACGCGCACTGTGGCGTCGGTCATCCAGGGCTCGCGCTCCACTGTTGAAGTGTAGGGCACAGGGGCGTCGCCAGGGCGTACCATGCGCGTGCCGTCGAGATCGTTGCGGCGCAGGTGGAGGTAGTAGAAGTTGCGGCCTGCTACAAGTACGGGGGCGAACTCTACGGAGTCGCGTCCGTCGGCCGACACTATTACCGGTGTGACGAGATACTCGCTGTCGCGGCCGAGGCGTAGCGAAGCTGTGTTGAGAGCCATGTCGAGGGTAATGGCGCCCGGTTTAGGCACTAAGTTGACCGATTTGAGTGGAATATTGCCGGCTGCTGTGTCGGTTGAAGCTGCGACGGGGAGGGCCTGGAACGCGGCAATCGCGCCCACGGCGGCATATAACAGTTTCATAATGATTGGTCTGTGCTGTGATTATTAAAACCCGTAGACGAGATTGATAGCGGCTTTGGTGATGCCGACATAGTTGTGTGAGGCATCGCTTTCAAGCTTGGTGCCGCACAGGGCGCACGGATAGCGGTCGAAGCGGGTGTAGCTGTAACCTAAGCCAATTTCGGCCTCGATGTTCCAGTGGCGGTTGAGAATCCATGAGTAGCCGTAGGTGACGCCACCGCCGACAAACCATCCCTGATAGCGTGAGTCTTTTAGCTTGCCGAAGTCGGTGCCGAGCAGTTTGAGTCCGAAGTCCACGCCACCTATATTATATTGGCCTCCGTGAGCCTCTACGCCGACAAAGTGTCCGGCAAACGTATTGCAGAACCAATAGCGCGCTTCGGGCTGGACGGAGAGATGTTTCCAGCGCTTGCCGCCTGACAGTGTCCACGCATTGAGACTGGCCGAGATGTCGGCTGTCCACTTCGGAGAAAGCTGCATCTCGGCGCCGAGATTGACATTAAGAAAGGCGTCGTCAAGGATATTGGTTTTCACAGCAATCTGGGCCCGTCCTGTAAAGGGGAGCACCAACGCAAAACCAAAAATAAGCACCCAATTTTTCGATTTCATAAATATGTGCTTGTGGATGAATAAACCCTGAAAAAAATTTGACTGAAATGTAACGCGTAGAAAAAATTTCTGTCCTTAGTTGATTTCCATAGCAGAAAGCTTGTGTGCAATCCCTATTTGTACAATCCCTATATAGGAAGAAAAGAATTTCTATTTTGTAGTCAAACCCTAATTTAGACTGGTATGAGTGTGATTTGCGTGCAAATTTATGAAATAATGTTTTGAAAACCAAAAGTTTTCTAATGGAGAAAGAAAAAAGAGTTTCAGGGGGGGGGTAAAAGTAGGACAATCAGCCGATTACCTCGGAGGTGTGTACGTGTTAAATATTGTTAATAATGGTGCGGGCTGCGGGGTCTCAGAACCGGCGAAGTTTTCCGGTGGATGTGAGGGGGAGGCGGGAAATGAAAATCACGCTTTTGGGGCGCATGATATGACCGCTACGGCCAAACGCGGCGGTGAGCAAGTCGTCGCAGCGTGCGAGCAGGGCCGCGCCATTACAGGTGTCGCTTGTGCTCTCCACAACAAGCTGAGGCTCGCTGCCCCACTGCTCCGAGGCTACTGCCCTGACGTAGCCCTTGCGACCGTCGAGCGCCGGGGCTATGACACGCTCTACCTCTTCCGGGTGGATTTTTATGCCACCCGAGATTATGACATTGTCGGCACGGCCGCGAAAGATAAAGGTTGTGGAGTCGATAAGGTCAACAATGTCGTTTGTCACTACCGGGCTCCAGCCGGCCTCCGGGGCCTTGACGATGAGGCATCCGCGCAGGTCGGTAGCCAGGCTCACGCCCGGGAGCGCGTGATAGCGGTTGTCGCCGAACGCGCGGAGGGCCACATGGCTGCACGTTTCGGTCATGCCGTAGGTGGCCCACCACGAGGTGTCGGGGCGTCCGGCGAGTGCCTCCCGCTCCTGCTCCGGAGTGCATGGCGCGCCACCCACTATGATATGATCTATGGCGCATGGCGCGGCCACGATGCCGGGAATCTGTTGTGGGACGATTGCCGCGAGGCGCACCTTGTCGGCCGCCGCGAGCGTGGCGAGGGGAAAGCGCGACGGCTCCTCGACGTGCAGGCGCGCGCCGCTCTCGTCAGCCCTCACAGCCATCATCTTGCCGGCAATATAGTCGGCGGCGAGGGGAGTGGCGAGCAGGTCGCCGGCCTTGATGCCGAAAAAGGCTATCGTGGCGCGGGCGCTAAGTCGCATGTCGGCCTTGGCGAGCCTCACGGGTTTGGGCTTGCCTGTCGAGCCGCTTGTGTGGGCGCTTGCCCACTCGCTGTCATCGCGCCATTCGGCGTAGAACTCGTCGTAGGTCATTTGGCAGCGGTAGAATCGGCGAGGTCGAAAGGACCGGCTGTTGCGGCGGTGGGGTCGAATCGGAGATACTGGCCGTCAAGGCGTAGCGGCGACTCGATGTTGTTGCGGTAGAGAGCGCCTGTGCCGAGTCCCTGAGGCATTGCGGGGATGCCGTTGCGAGCAGTCCACTGAGCTATGGCGTTAAGTCCGATGTTAGATTCAAGGGCGCTTGTGGCCCATGAGCCGATGCCGAGTCGGTCGGCTTCGGCAATCCACCGCTCCGCGCCCGAAAATCCTCCGCAGAGCGACGGTTTGAGTATGATGTAGGCCGGGCGGATGAGGTCGAGCAGCCGGGTGGCCTCGGTGTCGGGGTCACGGCCTATCAGCTCCTCATCAAGTGCTATGGGTATGGGGGAGTTGGCGACCACACACTGCATCATCTCCTCGTTGCGCGCCTTTATCGGCTGTTCGAGCGAGTGGATGTCGAGTGGGGCGAGCCGCCGCAGCCGCGCTATGGCCTCGTCGTCATCGCGCCACGCGCCATTGGCGTCGAGGCGTATCTCCACGCGGTCGGGGCCGTACTGTCTGCGCAAGCGCTCAATCATGCGCACTTCGGCGTTGAAATCGCAGGCGCCAATTTTGAACTTGATGCAGTCGAAGCCGTTTTCGGCCTTGGCAAATGCGCTCTTCTCCATCCTGTCGGGGGAGTCCATCCACACAAGACCGTTGATTTTGATTCCCTGTCCAACGCCGCGGGTCCACTCGGATGGCCATACGATGCCGTTGCCGCCGGCTTGGAGCGAGCGCAGGGCCATCTCCACTCCGAAGCGAATCGAGGGCCAGGGGGTGAGGTCGGGTAACTCGCGCGAGGTGTTGAATGAGTCGCACACCAGGTTGACCATAGCCGCATAGTCGGGACGGTCGTCGCACCCGAGGCCGCGAAACAGCGCGCACTCGCCGATGCCCTCCACGCCTGGGCGGGAGGTATCGGTGAGGCCAATATAATATGTCTCTTTAACGGTGAGGGCGCCGCGCGATGTCACGGCCGGGCGTATGAAACGGAGGTCGCGGCGCACTGAGCGGGCGCGTATCATGGGAAGCGGGGGAAGTCGTCGAAGTTGGGCTCGCGTTTTTGAAGGAAAGCGTTCTTGCCCTCCTGGGCCTCTTCCATCATGTAGAACATGAGCGTGGCATCGCCGGCAAGCTCCATAAGGCCGTGCTGGCCGTCGAGCTCGGCGTTGAGAGCACGCTTAATCATGCGTATCGCCATGGGCGAGCGTTTGAGTATGTCGGCACACCACTCCATGGCCTCGTCTTCAAGTCGCTCGAAAGGAACCACTTTGTTGACCATCCCCATTTCAAGCGCTTCCTGTGCGGAGTACTGTCGGCAGAGAAACCATATCTCGCGCGCCTTTTTCTGACCTACGCAACGGGCGAGATAGGATGAACCAAAGCCGCCGTCGAAGCTGCCTACCTTGGGACCGGCCTGGCCGAAGCGGGCGTTCTCGGATGCGATGCTTAGGTCGCACACCACTTGGAGTACGTTGCCGCCTCCGATGGAGTAGCCGTTTACGAGTGCGATAACCGGTTTGGGGAGCGAGCGTATGGCTTTGTGGAGGTCGAGCACGTTGAGGCGCGGCACGCCGTTGTCGTCAACATAGCCACCCTTGCCCTTGACGCGCTGGTCGCCGCCGGAGCAGAACGCCTTGTCGCCCGCGCCGGTGAGCAAAAGCACTCCGATACCGGGAGCCTCGCGCACGTAGGCCACGGCGTCTATCATCTCCATGGTGGTCTGCGGACGGAAGGCGTTGTAGACTTCCGGGCGGTTGATGGTTATCTTGGCCACCTTGCCGCATTGCTCGAAGAGTATGTCTTCATACTCCTTTATCTTTTTCCATTCACGCATAGCTGTATGTATACTTTGGTGTCATTGATTATAGTAACGGTTGATGATGTCGGCGTCGGTCGCTCCGTCGGTTATCAGACGCATTATCGCCGGCCGCCCATGACTCTCGGAACTGAAAGCGGGCCACACACGGCGTAGCTCGGCCTCCGAGGTCGCCTCGAAATAGTCGAAGCCGCACCCGTCGGCAATTTGGCTCAGCGGCAGCGTGAGCCCCTTGTGTTCGAGTAATGCGGGGCGGCACGCGAGGTTGCGTGTGGGCTTGGCGAAGTTGAATATGCCGCCGCCTCCATTGTCTGCCACGACGATGCGTAGCCGTGGCACAATTGCGCCTGATGCGAGGACCGACATGTCGTAGAGTGCGCTCATGTCGCCGGTCAGCAGCAGGGTGGGGGCGGAGGTGTAGGCCAAGGCGGCTCCTGCGGCTGTCGAGGTGGATCCGTCGATTCCGCTCACGCCACGGTTGCAGTCGAACCGGTGGGGTGCGTCGGTGAGGCAGGCGGCGAGGCATGCATAGCGTATGTTCATGCCGTTTGAAACCTGTACGTTCCAGCGCTTGGGCACGAGGCCGAGAAGTGTGGCTGCTGCTTTGAGGCCGCACCAGGGAGCGCGGGCTACCACGGAGCGGAGCAGCGAGGCACCGCGGTCGGAGGCAATGCGCCAGTCGTCGCCGAAAGTCGAAGGGGCGCGATGGGGCTGCATCGCCGACGCGAGCTGCGACATAAACGCTTCGGCAGGAAGGTCTACGACTGTGGATATGGAGCCGAATGTGTCGGGAAGGCAGCCGTTAATCATTCCGCCAACTACCCAGTGCTCAGGGGCGGGTTTGTGGCGCAGCAGTCCTTTGAGTTTTGCGCTGACGAGCGCGCCGCCTACGGTGATGACGACATCGGGACGCAGACGGTCGAGCTGTGTCGTGTCGGCAGAGGCTATGATTGCCGCCTCAGGTGAGGGGATGAACAGCCGACCGTGGAGATTGGCTGTCGGTTCGGTGACCACGGCTACGTTGGGCAGCTCGGCCAGCCGCGCAAGTGCGCGGTTGAGCTTTTCGGCAGGCGGGTAGCCGCCGGCGGCTATCAGCACTTTACGGGGCGATGCGAGCAAGCATCCCAACTGACGCGTGCGCGCCACGGTGAGCGCCGGCTCCGGCTCTATGATGTCGACGAGGCGTGGCGTGAAGCCCGATTGCGGGTCGGTCGTGAAATCAATCGGTATGTTGAGGTGCACCGGCCCCTGCGGGAAAGCTGTCGCGGCTATTAGCAGCTCGTTGAGGGTGAGCGACGCTTGGCGTTGCGCGTCGGGAGCGCCGGCTGACATTAGCGAGGCATATCGCTTGACAACGGCCCCGAGTGCGCTCGGCTGGCGTATCGTCTGGCTGTCGGCTCGGTCAATCCACACCTCGGGCCTGTCGGCCGTGAGTGCTATGAGCGGTATGTCACGATAAAGGGCCTCGGCAAGCGCCGGTGCGTAATTGAGCATCGCGGAGCCGGAGGTGCATATCAGCGCCACAGGTTCACCTGTCGTGGCCGCTATGCCGAGAGCCATGAAAGCGGCGACACGTTCGTCGACCACCGAGGTGACATCCATACCCGCAGCCGATGCGGCCTCGACGAGTGGGGCGTTGCGCGTGCCCGGCGAGGCCACGCAACGTGTTATGCCACGACGTATTAGCGTCATCACAATCATTTCGGGTAGGTTCATTGTGTCGTTGGCTGTCATCATATCGTGTGCAAAATTAGTCATATTTTCGGTATAATGAAAAAGCCGCTGCGGCTCTTCGCGAGCAGTAGCGGCTTAATAGTTTTACTTATAATCAAAAAGCTGTTTCTTAGTATCATTCTCTATAATAAAGACAATAGAGTGGGGCATGTTGTTCGCCCGCGAAACGGCTTTTGTGATTTTTAACTGTGCAGTGTCAGGAGGCGCAGGAGGCGCTGTCGCACTTTGCGCATGTAAACATCTTCCAGAGTACTACGGCGATAGCAGCGCCGGCGAGCGGGCCTACCACCATAATCCAGAAGTCGGGCCATGCGCCCGGGCTGAACAGCGCGGGGCCAAACGAGCGGGCGGGATTGACGGAGCAATTATCGACTGGAATGCCCACTATGTTGACAAGGCCGAGGGCGAGGCCGATAGCAAGGCCGGCGAAATTGCCGAAGCCCTTTTTGGAGTCAGTGGCGCCGAGAATCACGAGCACAAACGTCATGGTGAGAAGTATCTCGGCCAGAAGAGCCATGCCTTGGGTGGCGCCGGGCTGGCATACGTTGGCGGCGAGGTCGGCCACACCAGGAGTGATGCCGCCGAAGTTATAGCCGGGAGCGAGGGCCATGAACCAGGCAAGCAGGCCGGCACCAATGCCGGCTCCGATGAGTTGTGCGATAACATAGCCGCAGAAGTCGCGGCCGTTCATGCGTCCGGCAAGGAGCATGGCAAACGATACGGCGGGATTGACATGGCAACCCGATATGTTGCCGATGCAGTAGCAAAGGCAGAGCAGAATCAGGCCAAAGCAGATGCCTATGCCAAGAACCCCGATGGCCGGGCCGGCAAGTACGGCGCTTCCGCAGGCAAGAAGCACGAGCAGCATTGTGCCGATGAGTTCGGCGAAATACTTTTTCATAAGAGTAAGTTAAAATTGTGGGATGAAATATATAGATTGTTAACACGCCGCATGCCGTTGTGGTTCGTTGGTCATAGTCTATGCTACTATTGTAAATATGTCTGAACACGGTGTCAAAATCAAGGTAGGGAAGAAAAAATCAGGGTCAGGCGAAAAATTTTTGCCAAAAAATTTGCACAGTCCACAAAAAGGCTCTACCTTTGCACTCGCAAACGCCACTAAGGCTCTTGCGAAACAAAAACCTGGCGGGATAGCTCAGTTGGTTAGAGCGTCGGATTCATAACCCGGAGGTCCCGAGTTCAATTCTCGGTCCCGCTACTTGAAAAGCCCTACGGCCATAGGTCGTAGGGCTTTTTTTGTGTTCGTCCGACATGGGCATACTCTAACGGGTGCAAGTCCCGAGCGCGCCCCGATAGCGGGTCAGCGGATTTTTCGGGTCAGCGGATTTTTCCGGTGAGCGGAGGGGGTGTCAAGAGTATAGAGTGGCCA
>CAMWXJ010000006.1 GCA_947178215.1 uncultured Porphyromonadaceae bacterium | reverse complement strand
CGGGCATGGTTGCAACCGTTGTCGCCGTAATCGTCGGCCTGCTCCTTATCAACATATATTGACGCGGTTATCAACACCGGTTGTCAACGTTATCAACATTCCTCGTCAATGTTATCAACACCGAAAGCTGAGTTATCAACACCGGTAATGGAGTTATCAACAGTATAAGCTCGGTTATCAACAATCCTTGCAGAGTTGTCAACAGTCTATGGCAGGGTGTCAGCCCGGCTAAGTATGATTCGTGTTTACATTCATTATGACATTGTTAGCCGACTTGCTTTTTCTGTTTCTTGGGCTGGCGGTTGAAGCGATACTGTACGTGGAACATGAAGTATCGGGGCAGCATGCTGACGTAAGTTTCTGTTCTCGCCTGAGCGTTGACGTTATATGTGACGTTGCTGAGATTGTGCAACATGTCAAATCCGTCAAGCATGAGCTGAAGCTGACCTTTCATCAGTGAGTAGCTGAGTCGTGCGTTCCACACCAGGTCGGTTGTGTTAAGCTTGCTGTTGCTGTAACCCGATCGTGTGAATACGTTGAAGTCTGTCGAGAGCTGAAGCGCAGGGGTGATGTTGATCAATGCATTCACACCATACTGTTGAGTCCATGTGTTCATTTTTGCCATATCTGAATAATTCCGATAGGTCACATCAGCATTGGCTCCTATTGAATGTTTGCCAAGCGAGTACGAAAGTTTAAGAATCTCATTGACTCCTTTTGTGACTACCGTGTTGCGACTTGGCTCTGTGTCGTCTTCTCCTACGAGATCCACGCTGTTGATGATGCTTGCCGTTGTCAGCGACTGCAATGTTATCTGCTTTGTCTTGCCAAATTGCAGGCCGATACCGTAGGAGGCGTTTGCATCCCAGTTGCCGTCGACGTTGTAAGTCTTGTAGCGGCGTATGCCTGTTGCGCTTTCGTAGATATAGCCTTTTGACAGTGCATTGTCGAGCAGCGAATAACGCAGAGTGATAAACTGCATGACTCGTGTCTTAGGATTGAGCAACTCCGTTCCGAGTCTGAAACTGTGAAGATGGGAATTTTTGAGACCGGAATTACCGAGATATATGTTCATCGGGTCGACTGCATCTGTCATGTCGACAAGATTTATCAGGTCGGGAGCTTCCGAAGTCATGTTGTAGTTGAACTCCACTTTTTTGGTGCGGTCAGGTGCCTGCCACTGAACAAAGGTGTTCTCAACGTTGACCAGAGCGGTGTTTCGCCGGATATGCGCGTCAATGTTTTCGCGAAGGTAGTCAAGTGTTCTCCCGGCTACTGTGACCGGCAGGTTTACCTGTCCGCTCCATTTGCCTTTATCAAATATGACAAGGGGCGACACTGTGTGGTCATTATCCAGATAATGGCTTACATAGCTATTGGTCAGGTCGATAGTCGAAGAATATTCCGCCATCGACGGAAGCTGCCCTATCGGAAGCTGTCTGTCGGCGTCTGCCTCGTGGAGGTTGTAAAGGGTTGAGTTGGCCTTGCGCGCGGAATGTGCGTAGCGGTATGTCAGTTCAAGCGATATACCCTCTGCCAGACGCCTGTTGTAGCCGGCAGTCGCTCCGAATCGTGAATTATGGTTCGGCCGATTCTTGAAGTAGCGATCAAGAAACAGATTCATTTCGGGATTCTCGCCATATTCTATGACGTAGCGGTTAAATCTGTCTTCACGCATATTGTTATAATTACCGAAAGCTCCCAAGCGTATGATGTCGGAACTGCCATTGATTTTTATGCGTGAGTTGGCAGTGAGGCCGGTATTCAGAGTCTTTGCCCGGCTTAGATTTTCATCGACCGTTCTGTTGATAAAATCGCTTGTATATCCGGGAGTCGTGATGCCTGTTCCTGACATAAGGTCATCAAGCGTGATGCCTTGAACATCAGAAGAGAATGTGGCGCTCGCGGTAGTTGTGGTGTTGTGGCGGTTGCTGTACTCAAAGCGAGGTGTTACAGTCAGGTCAAATATTTTGCGCTTGAAATACAGTTCATGATTGGTCGTAACCCCGAACGTTTTGGAGTTATTTTCCCGGAACGTGCGGTCGTAAGTGTCGCCGTCGCTCAAGAAATTAGTCTGGTAGATGCTCGTCTCGTCATCGAGCGTCTCGTGACTGACCTGTATATTACCGGAGGCTTTCCAGCCTGCCGCTTTCTTGTCTGTGATATAATCAAAGCCTCCTGTATTTGACTTCCTGACACCTGATTTGAGTTCTTCCGGTTTCCAGGAGTCGGCACGTCCCGGTTTGCGGTCATCGTTCAGGTTGTTGGAGTTACCATAGACAGTGAGCCTTGTATCTGAATTAAACCACATACCGAAAAGTCGTCCGAGATAGCGGTCATGTGTGCCGCCTCCGGCTTCGGCATTTAATATCAGCCCGGTAGAATACTCCTTCTTCAGCCTGACATCCATTACGAGCTGCTTGTCATTGCCGAGATTTCGTCCGGCAAAATCACTTGCATCCCCGGTTTTGTCGTAGATTTTGACATTCTTTACCGCATATGCTCCGATATTTTCCAGCATCAGCTGATTGTTGCCATTGAAAAAATGCTTTCCGTCAAGTAGCAGCGATTCAATATATTTACCATTATATAGTATCTGTCCGTTGGATTTCAACTCAACTCCCGGCAGCTGACTCACAAGCGCGTCGAGCATCGAGCCGTTTGCAAGCTGAAAGGCATCGGCATTAAACACTACTGTGTCGCCATGATGAAAAAACTTGATTCGTGAGGATCTCACCGTCACTTCTCCGATTTCACGCGATTTAGGTTGCAGTAAAATCAAAGGCAGTTCCACTCTTCTTACACGCTCACCGTAAGATGAAGGGTCTATTTTGATAACCTCTTTGTCATATCCTAATGCGCTTATTTCTATCAGATAGGAGGATGAGCGCGACGGCAGGGTGAGAGTGAAAGCCGATGTTATCTCCTCTTCACCATGACGTACTGTCCGTCGATAGGCCGAAGACGCGGAGACATACGTGGAATCCGGTAACGATAACAATCGTACCGTAGCCCCTATCAGGTCCTCCTTGTCATTTTGGTCACACACGCGTCCATCAAGCACTAATGATTGTGCAGCTCCGATGTTTATGCCGGTCAGGATGCATATTAGGGTAATAAACAGTTTCATGTCAAGGGCATTTAGATTATTTTTTCAACTATTATGATGTTTACGATTGTGATGTCAGGTGAGGGGATAATGTCGGATACAAGCTCATCTCGGAATGTTTGACATCGCGAAATATCCTTATCATGGTATTCTATTACATATAGAGCTGCTCATGATGCTTGCTTGTTGTATTACAATCACAAAGTTATAGTTGCTAACTTAATGGCGATTGACACAAAAGGATATTTCAAATCATCAGACTTTGAAAATTACACTTTTGTGTAATGTTTTGTACCCCGTATGGCCGGATTTTATTAAATTTGCACCGTTAAAATTGACCCAACGTTATGGACTCCAACATAAAGATTGGAGACTTCTTTTCACGGCAGAACTCGGTGGAGAGTGTCAATGAGTCGGACTATGAGAAGACCGGACTCATAATAGAGGCTGCTCGGGCATTCGAGCGCAGCACATATCAGTGTGTATATATCATTGACTACTTCAAAAAGGAATTCCTATATGTCTCCAACAACATCGCCCGTCTGTGTGGCGGAGACGCTGAGAAAATCAAGGATTTCGGATACAAGTTCTATATAGATTATGTGCCGGAAGAAGATTTGAAGATGCTTCTGGAAGTTAACACAAGTGGTTTTGAATTATTTAATAGATTGCCTGTCGAGGAGCGAAAAGATTATACAATTTCATATGATTTCCATATATGTAAAGACGGCACCGGAAAAGGATGGTTGGTGAATCATAAACTTACTCCGCTCGTCTTGACAAACGATGGGAAAATTTGGCTCTCCATTTGTACAATATCACTTGCTGCCGGAAATGCTGTCGGGAATGTGATAATGAAGAAGTCGGGAGCTGATACTTATTATGAATATTCATTTGACAGTCATACATGGAGCGTGAAAGATGAGATTGTTCTTTCAGAGTCTGAGCGCAAGGTCTTGTCCTTATCAACACAGGGCTATATAATGAGCGATATTGCTGAAAAATTGTGTAAATCGATAGATACTATAAAAGCGTGCAAACGGAATCTTTTCAAAAAAATGGGGGTACGGAATATAGCTGAGGCTATTACTTATGCACAGAATCATCAACTCATATTATAAGCTGACTTGCAAGGGCTATGCCCGATCGCAACGTAACGATGTACAATAAAACTTTGGGAAAGAAGTTAACTTCTTTCCCAAACAGTATGTCGAACATAGTGTTTACGCATTCTCCGGCAACAATCTTTATTAATACCCTCAGCAGAGTTATCAACAGTCTATGCTCCGTTATCAACAATTATCGGCAGGATATCTACAGTCATGGCGTGTTTATTGACAGTCGTGGCTGAGTTATCAACATTGATTGTTGGGTTATCAACAGTTTCAGATCTGTTGTCAACAGCGGGACGGTGTCTCAAAATTGTGCCCTTATTTGCTTTCTTGGCACAATAATTGTGTGTAAGAGAAATTTTTGTAATTTTGGGGCATGAAAACCTTCGCGTTTGTCATATTCTCGGTTCTGTTGCTTTTCGTCGGGCTTGCCGCTTGTGGCGGAGACCGTGACATAGAGCGACAGCTCGACCGCGCCGATGCCATGATGGACAGCATCCCCGCTGAGGCGCTCACCATCCTCCAGGAGATCGACCGCTCGCGTCTCGGCGACGCGGACGCCGCCCGTCACGCCCTGCTGCTCTCGCAGGCCTACGACAAGACGGCGGTCACCGATGCCGACGGCGCTGTCATCGCCACAGCCGTCGCCGAGCTTTCGGCAGGCCTCACCGTGATGCTTCCCGGCGGCGTGACTCCCGGCATGACCCTCCGCGCCACAATAGGCTAAACATTAACCATCTAAAAGATTACTTGCCAATGAAAAAGTATCTTTTTACAGTCCTTGTCGCCGGCGCTATAGGCATCGGCACAGGAACGGCTTATTGCCTGTCGGGCAATGCCGAAAATATCTCTTCCTTAGGGATGGAGAATCTCGAAGCCCTTGCGGATAACGAAGGAGATCCGAACGTACATTGTTTTTGTAAGCTTGGTATCAACAGTCCCATTTGTACTGCACAAGGTTCGGGCGCATATTGCGGAGGAGATCCATGTAACACTCACGATGCTAATTGTCGATAACCTATGAGAAACATATCGATAATTCTTATCGTTATGACCATGATGCTGACCGTAGCTTGTGACAAAGCTACGGTTAGCACTCATGAAGGCGAAAAGTCGCTCGCCATTACGGAACTCAAAATTGACAGTATTGTCATTAATGCTGACTCAACAAGCCTAAGAGGACACTTTGAGTGTATGGATACGTCATTAATATTTGTAGACGTATTATATAACAGGTTATTTCCATATTCAATATTCTCCGGTAAGCCTGGCAAGCCTTTCGGAGGACTCGGAAAAGGTCCTAACGAAATGACCGGAATAATGTATGGAGCGTCGATATCTCCTTCTGATACCTCCATGTGGGTTCTTGATTCATCAAATGGCGTATATGAGTTTACTCCAGGATCTGGAAATATTAATTTCCTTTCCCGACTCGACTTCTCATGGGATAAATTGGAACGAGACAATTATGACTCCCCGTCGGTCTATAACATAATGGAAATGGCGGATTTCGGTGTCACCATTACTGATATCGGCAACAATGAAGTGTTGATTCCAATATCTCTAATAAGCAGGCATCTCAGTGGGAAAAATATAAATCGTTACAAGAAAGGACATATACTCGGATTATTAGACAAAAGTTCGCTGAAAGTAAAAAAGGTTTTTGGCTCTCTCCCGACCTATTATCAGGACCATCCACTTCCATTTTTTGAGTTTTTTGATTATGTGATGGATCACAACGATTCCATCATCTACGTCAGCCATGCTCCTGACTCCCTTATATATTGTTATCGTTATCCCGATTCGCTGCTGTATACCATGGGATTTGAACCTCAGGGATTGCATAGAGACTTCAATTTTGGATATGACCCCAAAATTGAAGATTTCAGAAAAGAAATCCGACGCGCGAGCGTCAATACCGGTCTCTATTTTGATACGATAGATAATTTACTTTTCCGAACATCTATAACAGAGCTTGAATCCGGTAATTCTGTAATGCAGGTTTATAAGGATAAAGATTTGATAGCCGAAGTCAAAGTGCCACCATTCTTCAAGATGCTCGGTCGTGTCAATGACCACTATTATGGAGTACGGTTCAGACCGATAGAAACCAAGGACGAAGATGTTTATTTCATCTTATACAGCTTCGACAAATTGCCATTAAATAATTGAGAGCATTATCATAATTTATCGTTATAATACTGAATGAAAATAGTTAAGACTTTTTAATGACGCACGCATAGATGCTTGACGCATAGTGCTGTCTGCCACTCCAAGACACGGCAAGGGAGCGGCGGACAGCACCAAACTTTACTAATCAATCATGTCTACCAACTCTTTGTTTATACGACTTATTGTAGCGGTGATGGTCGCAGTTGCGGCTGTCGCCTGCTCCACTGCTGACCGTGAGAAAGAGTTGGTCGAGGAGGCGATGCGTCAGGCTGGCGACAATGCACGTGAGCTTCAGGCTGTGCTCGACCGCTACGACGACGAGCGCCGCGAGTTGGCGCAGTATGCCGTGGCGGCCATTTGGGGCAGCCAGCTCTTCAATATTGACCTCTATGATCTGAATCTTAATGCGCAATAAGATACCAATGATAGCAAACCTAAGTTGAACAAAAACAACCTGCTATGAACAAAAAAATGTTTGTTCCGGCTACACTCGTAGCCATAATGGGATTGGGTGCCTACTTCGCCCACGCCACTGCCACTCCCGACCACGAAAGCGATCTCCTGCTCGCCAACGCCGAAGCCCTCGCACAAGATAATGAAACTGATTATTCTATGGGCTGCATTACCGGTATTAAATATACCGGAGGATATAACATGACCATGTATTGCACAACCTGTAGCTTTTGGTACGGGTATGTCGCAAATGGTTCACCCTCTCGCTGCAACAAAATATGAGATTCACTTTGTTACGCACAGTGACGATAATTATCGTCACTGTAATTGGAATATCTTGCGGACACGAATCGCATGATAGAAGTATCCAGATTAATAAATTTCCGATTGAAAGCTATCTTAAATATGATTCCGGACAAGTTTTGGATATTCCATCAATTGGAATAATGGAAATTAATACATTCAATGATAAGTTAATTCTGTCGACATCGGAATCATCTGCCCTCTGGCAAATATACTCATTGCCAGAAGTGGACTCTATAGGGAGTATATTCCGATCAGGAGCAGGACCGGGTGAATTGATCGAACCAACACCAAGCATTATTGCATCCTTTTATAGTCGAAAAGAGGACAATCATGTTATGTGTATTATACCCCAAATGATGTCTGGGAAGTTTGTGGCAGGTGATTTGACGGATAATATTTCAAAAGATACAGTCATAAACAATAAAATCGGCCCTATGACCATGATGGCTTACCGTCTTGACGATTTACGATGGTTTAATATTGAAATTATTCCAGACAGCTGCAAGATCCGACGAAGCATTATTGGGAATGCTGGTAAAGTTATGGCAAATCAGGCCATAGATTCGCTCAATCATGCGTCAGTAAGAGATATGTCGCAGATACCGTTACTAATGTTCCGTCCAATAATCAGCGCCAATGGATTATGGGTTGCTGAAATTGGCGGATATAAGCCTGAAATCAACATTTGGAATAGTAGAACAGGGGAATCCAATCAAATCATATATCAAGATATTGACGATAGTTATTCAGCAATGAGATCACGATTGACTGAAAATAAACCGTTATTTCAAGGTGGCATTGCATTAGATAATTTCTTTGCGGTGCAACGATACAATGGAGAGGGAGGGATAAATATTGATTTCTTCAGATGGAATGGCCGTCCAGCTGCGACACTTAGTTTGGATTACGACAATATTCGTCGTTTTGCCATTGACATCAAGAATGGTGATTTGTATTGCCTTGATGCTGCTCGCGATGTGATAATCAAATTCCCAATCCGAGATTTTTTATCTCAATTGAAGAAATAGTAAATTGCAATTACTCAATATTTATCTTCTCCTTAATTCCAATAACAGCATCATCAATATCTAATGTTGTAAACTTTTTGTCAAATCACAATAAAATATAACAAGAGAGAATCCCGAGAGTAGTACACTCAAGTGATATCTTCAATAATCATTTCTGGCACAATATTCTGATGAAACAGTCACACATTAACAATACTATTGCCATCGTCTTTTTTATGGCGATGGCAATAGTATCATGCCGCCATGATACGTCATCATGGCATCCTGTCAATGAACGACTTTCCTTTAAAGAACTTAAAGGTGAGAGAGTATTTGAAAATATGGAATTCATATTTCCTCAACGCCTTGCGACAATAGGTGACAAACTACTCATCCAAGACAGCAATATGCCTGATGGAAAAATGTTTGTAGCACTCGATATTGAAAATGCTAAGTCTCCGGTTTATGTAGGAAGTCAAGGTGTGGGGCCTGGTGAATTCTTGAATCCGCGTGTCATTGATTATTCAACTTATGACAGTTGCCTGTATATCTATGATGCCATGCTTCATAAAGGGCGTCTTTTCAAGGTGTCTCCTGACAGCTTCAATATATCCACATCAAACATGGTAAGGGAATTCAGTTTCCCGTCTGTATCGGTCAGCGATAATCATCGAATATCATCCGGTTTTGTCACTCAGGTAGTTGGTGATGGAATGATGTTTACTCTTGTTGACACACTCGGCAAGATAGTAACGAGATTTGGTACATATCCCGGTGACAATGCTGGAATAAATACGTCACCACTAAAATTCTCCATCGGACATCAGACGTTAACGACGGCCAACAATGAGAAAGGAAGATTTGTCTCAGCCGGCGTCACGAGCGACTGGCTCGCATTCTATTCTATTAACGATTTTTCCCCTGAACTTATCAGAGAATATTTCACTTTTGAAACTCCGGTAGATGTTACTGAAACACAATCAGGTGATAATTATACTGTGTCGGCCCGCGACAACAACTCTACACGTACATGCTTCACTCAATTACTTCCTACCCCTGATTATGTGTTTGCTGTATATGCAGGAAGCACTGAACAGGAGAGGGAAGACGGGACGGCTCATAAGGTGGTAGTTATGAAATTCGACTGGGACGGAACTTTGATTAAGGGTTATGTTATTCCGGATCGTTCAGGCGCCAAAGCCATAAGTCAGGACGGTAAGTATCTTTATGCCGTCGTTCCAACAGATGATGACAATATGATTATCAAGCGTTACTTTCTTCCCTAAAATTTTGTACGAAGAATATCTTTAAATAGATTCGAGTATAAGCTTACATTCTCAGATATTAGCTTTTAGAATTTACGACTACCACTTTATCCTGACTTATAAGGGCGGCAAATATCCTCCCCGGACCTTCCAGATCAATCTCCATCCCGACATCAACAAGCTACGGGCTGACAGGATAAACGACGCCAGTCAATAATGGCGCAATCGGTATCGCCAGATATTTTTAAGGCTTTTGAATGACGCACACATAGATGCTTGACACAAAGTGCTGTCCGCCGCTCCAAGACACGGCAAGAGAGCGGTGGACAGCACTAATTTCAATACCCGGGTGTAAATAATCCCGGAGCACTCCGAGAACTCAGAGAGCCCCGGGTCGGGAGAGAGGAGAATGACCTATTCGTAGCGGATAGCTTCGATGGGGTCGAGGCTTGCCGCTTTGCGTGCCGGGTACCAGCCGAAGAACACGCCTGTGATGGTACACACCACAAACGACAGTGCCATCGAGTAGATCTGGATATGTACCGGCCAGTGGGCTATGATGTTGACGAGCCATGTGGCTACAACGCCCACTATCACACCTATGATGCCGCCGCTAACGCTTATGATGACGGCCTCGATGAGAAATTGCGTGAGGATGTCGACGCCGCGTGCGCCTATCGACATGCGCAGGCCTATCTCGCGGGTGCGCTCCGTCACCGACACATACATGATGTTCATGATGCCGATGCCGCCCACAAGGAGCGATATGCCTGCAATGCAGGCGAGCAGTACGGTCATCATGTCGCTCGTGGAGTTCATCATCTCGCTGAGCTCCTGTTGCGAGCGTATCTCGAAGTCGTCGTCGGCGTCGTCCTTTATCTTGTGGCGCTCGCGCAGTGTCGCGGTCATGGCGTCGATAGTCTCCTCGGTGTGCGCCTCGTCGACCGCACTGGCAAAGATGCCCTGTATATAGTCTATGGCGAGTATGCGCTTCATGACGGTGGTGTAGGGGGCGAGCACCACGTCGTCCTGGTCCATGCCCATGGAGTTGGTGCCCTTGGATTCAAGCACACCTATCACCGTCATAGGTATTTTGCCGAATCGCACCACGCGCCCTACGGGGTCTTCACCGTTGGGGAAGAGGTTGTCGACCACCGTCTTTCCGAGTATGCACACTTTGGCAGCCTGCTTTATGTCCTGTTCGGTGAAGAGTGCGCCGTCCTTGACTTTCAGCTTGCGGATGTCGAGGTAGTCGGGCGTCACGCCGTAGATTGTCGATGGATAGTTGTTGTTGCCGTTGACGAGCTGCCCCGACGAATTGACCGACGGCGAGATTGCTGCCACGCCTGGCAGATTGCCGAGAGCCTCGTAGTCGCCTACTTTGAGGGTCTGCATCGCGTCGGAGTTCTGTCGCACACCGCCGCGTTGCATGTTGCCGGGATGGATCATAATCATGTTGGATCCCATTTCCGATATTTGGTCGCGGATGCTGTCTTTTGAGCCCTGGCCTATCGCGAGCATTGTGATGACCGACGCCACGCCTATGATGATGCCGAGCATGGTGAGGAAACACCGCAGCTTGTTGTTGGCAAGTGCTTTCAGGGCTATTTTGAGTTGGTTGGCTATGTTCATCAGTCGTTGTCTTTTGGCAGATTGTCGTATGCTTCCTTGGCCGACAGCGGATGCTCGTTGACGGTGTCCGACACTATTTTTCCGTCGCGGAGCACTATGTTGCGCGACGAGTATGCGGCCAGTTCGGGATTGTGGGTCACGAAAATTATGGTGCGTCCTCGGCTGTGCAGCTCCTGAAAGAGGGTGAGAATGCTGAACGAGGTGCGCGTGTCGAGGTTGCCCGTGGCTTCGTCGGCGAGGATGATTACGGGGTCGTTGACAAGGGCGCGGGCTATGGCGACGCGTTGCTGCTGGCCGCCCGACATCTGGTTGCTCCGGTGGTTGATGCGGTTTTCGAGCCCCACGGCTACAAGCGCTTTGCGCGCCTTTTCGCGGCGTTCCGACGCGCTCACCGACGGATTGTAGAGCAGCGGTAGCTCTACGTTTTCGAGTGAGGTGGTCTTTGGAAGGAGGTTGTAGTTCTGAAACACGAAGCCAATCTTGCGGTTGCGTGTCACGGCGCGCCGGTTTTTGCTCATATGGGCCACGGAGTCGCCGTCGAGGTCATAGTCGCCGGAGGTGGGTGTGTCGAGGCAGCCGAGGATGTTGAGCAGCGTTGACTTGCCGGAGCCCGATTTGCCCATTATGGTGACAAACTCGCCCTCACGGATGTCAAACGACACTCCGCGCAGCGCTTTGACTGTCTCGTCGCCCACGGTGAAGTTGCGCCTCATGTCGCGGATGCTTATTATCACCTTGCCTTTCCCCGCGTCGGGGCCGGGAGATGCCGTGATTGTGGTGTTTTTGTCGCTCATGTCGCTATGGAGAGAGAGGTTATTTCTTTTTGCCGTGCGGCGGTTGCGGGGCAAAGGGGCTGCGTTCGCCCTCTGAAGCGGCCTGCGCCTCTGCTTTCGTGCCGTAGCCGGTAGCCACTTTGTCGCCGGCCTGGATGCCCGACTTTATCTCGGTCTTGATGCCGTTGGTGTCGCCTATGGTGACGGTGGTGGCGACGAGGCTGTCGCCCTCTACTACCCAGATCGTGCGCCGGCCGTCGCCGGGAGCGGCGGGAGCCTCGCGTCCCTCAGGCTCGAAAGTGAACGCGGAGTTGGGCACCAGTATCACGTTGTCGGCTTTCATGACGTAGATAGTGAGATTGGCGGTGAGGCCGGGGATGAGCTTGTGGTCGGGGTTGGCGGCGTCGACCACCACTTCATATGTCACCACATTGCTCTCCGTGGTGGGATTGAGGCGCACCTGGGTCACGTTGCCGTGAAACAGTTCGTCGGGATAAGCGTCGACCGAAAATGTAACCTCCTGGCCTACCTTGACGCGTCCTATGTCGGCTTCGTCTACGTCGCCTATCACGCGCATGTTGTCGAGGTCGGCAATGGTGTAGAGATTGGCCACGTTCATCGACGACACCACTGTCTGGCCAACCTCCACCTCGCGTGAAATCACTATGCCGTCGATCGGCGAGTATATTTCGGCGTAGTTGAGGTTCTTGGCGGCGCGCACGCGGTCGGCCTTGGCCTTGTCGTAGGCGGTTTTCGACACTTCGAGCTCTTTCTTGGAGGTCTCGAACTCGTAGTCGCTTATCAGCTGACGGTCATGGAGCTGCTTGTCGCGGTTGAAGTTGGTGAGGTTGTAGTTGTAGGTCAGCTCAGCCGATTTCACGTTTGCCTCCGCGCTTTGGTAGTCGCTCATCAGCACGGTCTTTTCGATTTCGGCTATCAGCTCGCCCTGCTTCACTATGGAGTTGTAGTCGGCGTAGAGCTTGTCGATGATGCCGGTCACCTGGGTGCCGACGTCGACCTGCGTGACCGACTCTACCGTTCCGGTAGCGGTCACGGTCTCGGAAAACTCTCCGAGCGTGGCAGTGGCCGTTTCGAGGGTAACCTCTTCTTTCTTGGCGCACGCTCCGAGCAACAGGGCGGCGCCGAGGGGGATAAGGAGTCTTGTGAGATTCATTTATGGTGGAGTGATTTATGATTTCACAGTGTTATTGTAGCGGTGCGGTAATATTCAATCATCTTTATGCCGAGGAGCGCCATGTAGCGTGCTTGAAGGAGCGAGCGCGACGCCTCAACATAGTCGTTGTGGGCACTCATGAGCTCAACGGTGTTGACATAGCCGAGGCTGAAGCGCTCGTTGCACAGTTCGTTGTTGAGGCTCGCGGCTTCGAGCTGACTCTGTGCTGCGAGGTAGCGGGCCTGTGCCGAGCGGGTGTCGATATACCAGTTTTCGACCAGGCGGCTCAGCTCTGTGCGGCGGTTCTCTATGTCGAGCTCTGCGTCGACCTGTTGCAGGCGTGCCGCCGTGACGGCTGTCTTTGTGGCGCGCTTGTCGAGTATCGGTATCTTGACGGTGAGGCCTATGTTCTCATTGAAGCCCTGTTTGAGGCTCGTGCCAAACGCTCCTCCGGGAGCGTAGTAGCCCGTGCCTACTCCGGCGCTCAGCGAGATTTGCGGCATACGGCCCGCTTTGGCTATGCTTATATCATAGTCGGCCGACTTGTATGTGAGGTCGAGGCTTTTCAGCCGAGTGTCGGTGGCGAGGGCGAGGTCGTAGCTCTCCTCGATGGGTGGGAGGGTCGCCGTGATCTCGCTGTCGCTTATGATTACAGGGGCGAGATGCAGGTCGTTGCCTATGCCCATTTCAAGTATCTGTTTCAGCTCCATGCGGCTTGAATTGTAGCTGCCTTCGGCGCTTACGAGCGAGTAGCGGTCTTGTTCATACTGGCTTTGGAGCTGTGTGTAGTCAACACGCGAAAGCTTGCCCGACTCCATGAGAGCCTTTGCGCGCTCGGCCTGTGCTCGGCTCAGCTCTACCGCCAGGCGGCACACCTCGACGTTCTCGCCGGCGTAAAGGATGTTGATGTAGGCTTGGAGTATCTCGGTCTCTACGGTGCGGAAGGCGTCGCCTGTGTCGAGGCTGTCGATGCTAAGCTGCAAGCGGTCGCGTTTGATAGCGGCCGAGCGGCGGCCACCGTCCCACACGGTCCAGCCCGCACCGAGCGCGTAACTGCTGTTGTAGGTGTTCTTGGTGCCGTCGGCCCAGGGGGTGTTGCCCACGGTATGCGTGGTCGAGAAATCGAGTGTGGGTTCCCACTGCGCCTTTGATTCGCTGAGGGTGTTGAGCGATTTCTGGCGCGCCACGTCAAGCTTACGCAGAGTGATGTTGTGGGCGCTGGCATAGTCCACGCAGTCGGCGTAGGTCATGGTCTGCCCTGCCGCCGTGAGGGCACATGCGGCTGCGAGGGTGAGCGAGGAGAGTATCTTCGTATGGTAGTTCATTGTGCGGAGATTGATTATGACGCCGCAAAGCTACCTAATTATATAATGTAGGCCCAATCTGTTCAGCCAACTGCCTCAAAGTTTCAGCCAACACCCCCGGCGAGCTATGGCGGCGGATATGACCGTTGTCAACAATTCGTCCTTTCCGGGGGTTGTAATTGAGTAACACGACTTTTAAAATACACGCAATGATAAAGGTAGATGAGAATCCCGGCGCAGTGACGGTCAATTTTATGTTCATGGTGTGCTTCATGGCCGCCCTGAGCAGTTTCGGATCGTTTGTCAACGATATGTTTGTGCCGTCGATGCCTGAGATGACACGCACTTTCGGGTGCTCCGTGTCGACTATGGAGCTTGGCCTCACCATGGGCATGATAGGTCTGGCGCTCGGTCAGTTTGTGCTCGGTCCGGTGAGCGACAAATACGGGCGCAAGCCGGTTCTCGTAATTTCGCTCCTCGTGTTTGTCGCTGCGGGCCTCATATCCATATTCTCGCCCACGGTGGAGTTTTTTCTGGTGTGTCGACTGTTTCAAGGTGTAGGTGCTTCGGGCTGCTACTTCCTGGCACGCACGGTGCCTACCGACATATACGGCGGCCGCGCCCTCGCCAAGACCATGGCTATAATCGGCGCTATCAACGGCATAGCCCCCGCCTCGGCCCCGGTGTTTGGCGGACTGCTGTCGCAGTCGCTCGGGTGGCGGTCGGTGTTCGTGTTTCTGACGCTCTTTGCCGTGGTGCTCATGCTTTGCTCGCGGCGTCTCAAAGAAACACTGCCTCCCGGGCGACGTCTGCCGGGACCGGTGTGGCACACGTTCGGCCGCTATGTCACGTTGAGCAGGAACAAGCCTTTTATCGTCCACACTATGCTCAAAGGCACCGCCTTGGGCTTTCTCTTTGCCTATATCTCTTCGGCCACATATATCATTCAGGACCATTTCGGCTTCAATCAGCTGCAATTCGGCCTGATAATGGGTGGCAACGCCATATTCGTGGTGTTCGGCTCGCTCGTAGCCCTGCGTTTCAGGCTGCTCAAAGATGCCGGAGTGGTCGGGGCCGCAATTCTGTTTGTGTCAGTCAGCGCCGAAGCGGTGGTGCTCATGTGTGCCGACAGCCGTTTCTGGCTCTATGAGGCGCTGCTTGTGCCGTCGATGTTTGCGCTTGGCATGATATTCACCATGTCAAACACGCTCGCCATGAACGAGGGAAAGGCCGACGCCGGCACTGCCAGTGCTTTTCTCGGCATAGTGGGCTACATATTCGGAGCCATAGTGCCTCCGCTCGTAGGCATGGGCGACGTGCTCCACCCCACGGCTATCACATTCGAGGCGCTCGCTGTGCTTGTGGTGGTGTTTGCGCTCCTCTCGCGCCGCATTGCTCCCGACCTCGTGGCTTCTCAGCAGACTCCGGGCGCATAGCGCGACTTATTCGTCAAAGGTGAGAATGTGGCGGCTCTTTTTCTCGTCGGTGATTTCGCTCACGGCAAAGAAGATGCCGCTCTCCTCCACGTCGCCAAACTCGTCGTTGATAGCCGTGCCAAACATGCGCATCGACGGCGAGAGGCTCATATAGGCGTTGACAAGCGGGGGAATATTGCAGCCGCGGGCGCGTATCTCATGGTGAAGTATGCGATAGTCGTCCTTGAACGATTCGCCGGTAAAGAGGGCGGCGAGCCACTCGCGCGAGGTGGTGGTCTCTATCTGGCGGAACGGGCGCACGAGCCTGTCGGGGTCGGGGAAATGCTTGTGAAGGAAGTAGAGAAGCATGTCGCGGCATTCGCGTGAATAGTCGGGGTACATGGTGACCTTGCCGAGCAGGTATCGGATAGAGGGGTACACAACGGTGAGAGCGCCGAGACCGTCCCACAGGTTGTCAAGCACGAAAAGGGCCTTGCTCCCCGCGCGCGACGACTGGTATTCGTTGCGTACGAACGAGCGGCCGAGCTCTATGGTGTAGGGGAGGCAATGCTGTACGAACTCCGGCGAGAAGCTGAACATGTGGCTCATGGCTATGCGCGGCGAGCCGTCGGCATTGAAGCGTATGTCCTCGCCGATAATGAAGCGGTAGCCGCCGAGAATCTCGCGCGCGGCGGGATCCCACACGATAAGCTGCCGGCACGGCGGCTCCATCATGTCGTAGTCATCGATGTCGAGCGCCTTGCCGGTACCGCCGCCGGCCGCGCGGAAAGCTATCTCGCGCAATCGCCCTATCTCACGCATGGTAGAGGGGCACTCGCGGCCGTCAATCACATAGATGAGGTTGTGGGCTTTGTTGGTGTGGCGCAGCAGACGGTCGGGGGTGAGTTCATGCTCGATGAGGTCGGGGTCGACTGCCGGAATGATGTTCTCTGACATATATTACTGTGGGTTGTAGAGTCGTGGTAACTGGTAGGTGAGGTCGCGCAGACGTGCGGCTGTGGCGCTTCCGGCGCGTCCTCCTTCGAGTGTGTGGCAGGCTATGCGGTCGCCTACGGTGACGGTGTATTCCTTGCCACGGCTTTTAAACACTTCGCGCGGCAGATTTATCATCTCGATGTTGAACTTTATGCCGAACAGCTTGCGGATTTTGGCCGAGAGATAGAACATGGCCGAGTTGCGCCCCTCGAAGTGGAGCGGCACTATGTCGCGGCCGTGACGCAAAGCTGCGGCGACAAACATCTTGTTCCATTCGAGGTCGGCCACGCGACCGGTCCATGAAGAGCGCGAGCATAGCCCTGCGGGGAAGATTATCACCGGCTTGTCGCCGGCAAGAGCGTTCTCTATGGCGGCCACGGCGTCGCGGCTCTGGGCACCATGCTTGTTTATAGGGAGAAACACGCCCCGCAACGGCTCCACCGCGTCGAGCAGGTCGTTGACAACGAAGCGTATGCCGCGACCGTAGATTTGCGACAGCATGTCGATGATGATTATGCCGTCGAGAGCGCCGAGAGGGTGGTTGCAGGTGAAAATGACCCTTGCTTCGCGCCCCGGCCCGGGGAGGCGGTCGGCGCCGTTGACCTTATAAGTAACGCCGAGATGCTCGAGCACATGGCGGCAGAACGCGGCGTCGCGCTTGCCTCCGGCCGTGGCCAGCAGCTCGTTCATCTCGTCCTGACAGATAAAGCGCTCCATCATTTTTATCAGCCACCCGGGTATGCGGCTGTAATAGCGTTGCGCTCGCGTGCTTATCACTGAGTCAAGGTCTATACGTTGCATAATGTGCAAATTTACGAAGCCGGCGGCCAATACACCAAAGAGTGGCTCAAAAAAAAGCCCATTGTGCAATAATGTGGCGCCGGTGTGCCCTCGTGTCGCCTAAATTATTACTTTTGCATAATCAAAAACCTAAAAACAGCTACAACAATGACAAATAACGGCTATCGTCAGAAAGATTTCGGGCAGCCCGTGAAGCGCTACTGCCAGTTTCTCGAAATAGAGGATAATCCCAAGCTGATAGAGCTTTACCGCATGATGCACTCGCGTGCCGAGGCTTGGCCGGAGGTGCTTGTGGGCATCCGTGAGGCGGGCATCCTCGAAATGGAGCTTTATATCGTCGGAAACAAGGTGGTGATGATAGTCGATACCCCCATTGATTTCGATTGGGACAGTGCTATGGCCCGTCTAGCCTCCATGCCGCGTCAGGCCGAGTGGGAGGCCGCCGTGGCCGCGCTCCAAGGATGCAGCCCCGACGCTACTTCCGACCAGAAGTGGACCATGATGGAGCGGATGTTTCATCTGTATGACTGAGCGGGATGGGGATGGATGACAGACTCGCCAGGTTTGTCGGAAGCCTCGGGGCGTCGCTGAAAAGCTTAGTGAAGATTGCGGTCGAGAGCCGCGGTCGCACACGCGTAAAGGCGCCCGAAGCGCCGACGTTGCCGCTTGTGGTCATGGGCAACGGCCCGTCGCTCAACGACACGATAGCCGATTGCCGCCGACAGCTTGAAGTGTTGCCGCTGCTTGCGGTCAATTTCGCCGCGTTGTCGCCTGAGTTCGGGCAGCTGAGGCCAAGTTACTACGTGCTTGCCGACCCGGTGTTTTTCGCCCCTGCCACCGAGGGCAACGTGGGAAAGCTGCGCGACGCATTCGCGCGTATCGACTGGCCAGTGACTCTATTTGTGCCGATAAGGTCGAAAGCGGCGGCGCACAGGCTCACCGCGGGCAACGCCAATATCACCGTTGCCGGTTTTAACCCGGTGGGGGTAGAGGGATTCGAACTGCTTGAAGAGAAGGCTTTTGACCTCGGCCTCGGCATGCCGAGGCCGCGCAACGTGCTCATCCCGTCGCTGATGATAGCCATATCTCTCGGCTTCAAGACAATCTATGTGGCCGGCGCCGACCATTCGTGGATGAAGACGCTCGACGTTACCGACGACAACACAGTAGTGAGTGTGCAGCCCCATTTTTATGCCGAGTCGAACGAGGAGAAGGCGCGCGTGACTTCCGTCTACAAGGATGTGCGCCTCCATGAAGTGGTTTACAGCTTTTATGTGGCTTTCAAGAGCTATTTCACCATTGAGCGCTATGCGCGCCGCAGGGGTGTAAGCATCTATAACGTGACGCCCGGCAGCTTCATTGATGCGTTTCAGCGTTGCAATCTCGCCACGGTGAGCGTGCGCCCCGAGTGAGCGCCAAGGCGCCTGGCCGAAAAGAAACGGTGGCACTCGCAGCGTGAGCAGCGCGACGGCACATATATGTTGCACGCCTTTACGCCGCACTCCCTGAGTGTGGCCTCGATTGCCGCGCCCAGATTGACGTGAGGCTTGGCGTAGCCGCCCACGATGACACCGTCGACGTCAGGAAAGGCTTGTGCAAACTCCCTCGCCACCTCCTCGCCCACCTCGAAGCAATCGGCGCAAATCGACGGCCCCATTGCGGCGACGATGTTTTCGGGCGCGGCTCCGAGGCTCGTCATCCTGTCGACAGCGTTGGCGGCTATACGCGCCACTGTGCCGCGCCAGCCGGAGTGGACTACGGCTATTACTCCCGCCTCTTTGTCCGACAGCACTATCGGCACGCAGTCGGCCGTGTTGACCCCTATTGCGACCGACGCGTCGGCCGTGACGAGGGCGTCGATGTCGGTCAGCGGCCGGCCGGCGTCGGAGCTGTCGACAATGGCCACATTGGCGGTGTGGGTCTGTCGCGGCAATATGAGCGACTCAGCACTGTCGAGGCCGAGCATATCGGCCACGGCGTCGCGGCACGCGGCAATGTGCGCAGGAGCGTCGCCCGTGTAGTCGCACACACTGAATCCGTCGTAAGGGCCGGAGGGATCGGCGCAACCGCGCAGGGTGCTGAACGCCACGGCGCCCGCTGCCCTCAGCGGCTCAACGGTTGGTGAGCTTGTCGGGGTCGATGTCATCTTCGCCGTATTCAAATCCTCGGCGCTTCCAGTCGTCGTCGGTGAGAGTGGCCGGGTCGATGTCGTCGTCGGGGTCATACTTGCCGTATATGGTGCGGGGTGTGTCATCCTCCTCCTCGTCATCCGTATCCTCGATGGGGGTGTAGTTCCACTGGTCGTCCTCGCCGTCCCATCCGTCTTCGTCGGTCATGCGGCCGAGGTTGGGCTCGTTGTCGGGGTCAATTTCGTCGTTCTCGGGCGCGGGTACGTTCTCGAAGATAAATTCGTCCTCTTCGCGCACGCGGTGATGACCGTCGAGCGGGCGGTGAGTTATTGCGGGCGTGGCGATGCGGTTGGCCTCGTCGGTCACGGCATCCCACAGCATATCTTTCAGCTCGGTGAGGTTCATGCCGGTCACTGCGGAGATAAACACGTGAGGCACGTCGTCGGGCAGCGTGGCCTCTATCTCGGCTATAAGCTCATCGTCGAGCATGTCGCTCTTCGATATTGCGAGAAGCCGCTTCTTGTCCATGAGCTGCGGGTTGAACTTTTCAAGCTCGTTGAGCAGCAGTGTGTACTGGGCCGCTATGTCGTCGGCGTCGGCGGGGACCATGAACAGGAGCACCGCATTGCGCTCGATATGGCGCAGGAAGCGCAGTCCGAGGCCTCGACCCTCGCTCGCTCCCTCGATGATGCCCGGGATATCGGCCATGACAAACGAGCGGTTGTCGCGGTAAGGCACGATGCCGAGCTGCGGCTCCATGGTGGTAAAAGGATAGTCGGCAATCTTGGGGCGCGCGGCGGAGATAGACGAGAGTAGCGTCGACTTTCCGGCGTTGGGAAGTCCTACGAGGCCCACGTCGGCGAGCAGTTTGAGTTCGAGTATCACTGCGCGCTCGATGGCGGGTTCGCCCGGTTGTGCGTAGCGCGGGGTGCGGTTGGTGGCACTCTTGAAGTGCCAGTTGCCGAGGCCGCCTCGCCCTCCGCGTAGGAGCTTTACCTCCTCGCCGTCGTCGGTCACCTCGCACAGATACTGGCCCGACTCGGCGTCGAACACTACGGTGCCGCACGGCACGTCGACAATCACGTCCTCGCCATCCTTGCCAAACGAGCGGCCTCCCGTGCCGTGCTCGCCGTTGCCGGCGAATATATGGCGGCGGAATTTGAGCGGCAGGAGGGTCCACATGTTGCGGTTGCCACGGAGTATGATATGGCCGCCACGGCCACCGTCGCCGCCGTCGGGACCACCCTTGGGCACATATTTGGCGCGATGGAAATGCAGCGAACCGGCGCCGCCACGTCCTGAGCGGCAGAGAATTTTTACATAGTCTATGAAGTTGGATTCGGCCATTTCCTTGATTGTCGGTTAGAGGGTTAATGAAATCGGCGCCCGGCAGCGAGGCCGCGCCTATTATTATAATCGGCAAAATTACAAAAAGTTTTTGACCCGACCGCGCGTGACGCGGCCGGGTCAATGACTAATAGGAGGTAGTGCTGCCTGATTCAGCGCATATCGAGGTAGTTGATTTTGTCCATGTCGCCGTAATCAAGGTTTTCGCCTCCCATGCCCCAGATGAACATGTAGTTGGAGGTGCCTGCGGCGGCGTGTATAGACCACTCGGGCGACATTATGGCCTGCTCGTTGTGGAGCCACACGAGTCGTTCTTCCTGAGGCTGGCCCATCAGATGGCAAATTGCGTTGCCTTCGGGTACGTTGAAGTAGAAGTAGGCCTCGACACGGCGGTCGTGGGTGTGGGCGGGCATTGTGTTCCACACAGAGCCGGGTTTGAGCTCGGTGAGTCCCATCTGCAACTGGCAGGGACCCTCTTCAAGCACATTGTTGACAATGAGCTGATTGATGACGCGGTCGTTGCTGTCCTCCATCTTTCCGGCTGCAAAGCTGTTGGCTTTGAGCGAGCCTTTGCGGCCGTCGATGGTTATGAGCTGGGTCTTGTAGGCTTTGTGGGCGGGGGTAGAGTTGATGTAGAAGCGTGCGGGATTCGAGGCATCCTTGGAGCGAAAAGTCACGTTTTTGTTGCCGCGGCCCACGTAGAGCGCGTCTTTGAAGTGGAGTTCGTAGTCCTTGCCGTCGACGCTCACTATGCCGTCGCCGCCTGTGTTGATTACGCCCAGTTCGCGACGTTCGAGGAAATACTCGGCTTTGAGCGGGTCGATTGTCTCGAGCGTCATGGTCTTGGTCACGGGTACCACGCCGCCAAACACGAGGCGGTCGTAGAGCGAGTAGGTGAGGTTTATCTTGTCCTGCTCCATCACCACGGGCATCATGAAGTGCTCGCGCAGCTGGTTGGTGTCGTACTTCTTGGCATCGTCGGGGTGACATGCGTGCTGAACGGTGTACGAGGTCTGGGCGGCGGCACCAAGAGCTGTCGCCGCGGCCATAGCCAGGGTAATGATTGTCTTTTTCATCGCTTTATTTTTTGAGTGAGGAGATGATATCGAAAGCCTCGCGGCACTTGTCGGCCACATAGTCCCAGTCGGCGGCCGCCACGCGGTCGGCGGGGAACAGCTTGGAACCCATACCGACATAGTCGGCGCCGGCCTTGAACCATGCGGTGAGATTGTCGGCTGTGGGCTCTACGCCGCCGGTAACCATAATCTTCGACCAGGGCATCGGAGCTTTGAGACCCTTGACGAATTTGGGTCCGAGTACGTCGCCTGGAAATACCTTGCACACCTCGCAGCCGGCTTCCTGGGCGTAGCCTATTTCGCTTACCGTGCCACAGCCGGGGATGTAGGGCACCTGTCGGCGATTGCACACGCGGGCTACTTCGGGGTTGAAGAGCGGTCCCACCACGAAGCAGGCGCCGAGCTGCATGTAGAGCGAGGCGGTGCCCGGGTCGACCACCGAACCTACGCCGACAGCCATGTCGGGGCACTCGCGGGAGGCAAATTTCACCACCTCGGCAAATACTTCGTGGGCGAAGTCGCCGCGGTTGGTGAACTCGAAGCAACGCACACCGCCGTCGTAGCACGCCTTGATTACGGCGCAGGCGGTGGCTGCATCCTTATTGTAGAAGACGGGCACCATGGGCGTCTCGGTCATCTTGGCCATTACGGCCAGTTTGTCGAATCGTGACATGATGGTTTCTGATGGGGGATTAGCGTTGAACTCGGCCGTTGGCCGATCCTCCGGCAAGGGCCTTTACCTCGTCGGCGCTTACGAGATTGAAGTCGCCGGGAACTGTGTGTTTGAGTGCCGAAGCGGCCACGGCAAATTCAAGCGCCTCGCCCTGGGTGGGCATGGTGAGCAGGCCGTGGATAAGACCGCCCGAGAATGAGTCGCCGCCGCCTACGCGGTCGATAATGGGGTTGATGTCGTAGCGCTTGCTCTCGTAGAACTCGTTTCCGTCGAAAATCATCGCTTTCCAGCCGTTGTGTGTGGCCGAGAAGCTTTCGCGCAGGGTCGAGGCTACATATTTGAAGCCGAACTCGCGGGCCATGGCGCGGAAGATTTCCTTATAGCCCTCGGCGGCGGTGTCGCCGCCCTCGACATCGGCGTCGGGCTTGAAGCCGAGGCAGAGCTGGGCGTCCTCCTCGTTGCCTATGCACACGTCGACATATTTCATGAGGGGGCGCATGATGCTCTGTGCCTTTTCGCTTGTCCACAGCTTCTTGCGGAAGTTGAGGTCGCACGACACGGTTACGCCGTGACGCTTGGCGGCCTCACAGGCGAGGCGGGTGAGCTCGGCGGCCTTGTCGCTGATGGCGGGGGTGATGCCGCTCCAATGGAACCAGTCGGCGCCCTCCATGATAGCGTCGAAGTCGAAGTCGGATGGGTCGGCCTCGGCAATCGCTGAGCCGGCACGGTCGTAAATCACTTTCGAGGGGCGCATCGACGCGCCTGTCTCGCAGTAATATATACCTACACGGTTGCCGCCGCGGGCAATGTGGCCGGTGTGCACACCGTAGCGACGCAGGGCGTTGACAGCGGCCTGGCCTATCTCATGGGCGGGAAGTTTTGACACAAACCATGCGTCGTGGCCATAGTTGGCGCAGCTCACGGCGACGTTGGCCTCGCCGCCGCCCCATATTACATCGAAGTTGTCGACCTGAACGAAACGGTTGCAGCCCGAGGGGGAGAGACGGAGCATTATTTCTCCTAAGGTTATTATCTTGCTCATTAAAGTTATGTAATATTTATTCTTCCGACTGGATGCTGTCGGAATGACGTTGTTGCATAAGGCGCTCGTTGCGGATAATCTTGACGCGGTTCAACCACATCAGGCCCATGGTTAACACCACGAGTATGCCGGCGCCTATCCATTTGAGGTTTTCGGTGATACGGAAGATGACCCACGCCAGCGGACTGCCGGCGAAGTCGAGGCTGCCGCCGTTGAATCCCTCGGGGATAGCTACGGCGGTGTCGCCTGTCACGGCGTAGACATCCTTGGCGGCGAGAGTGAACCACGGGGCGAGGTTGGTCACCATGTAGAGCGACAACACGAGCACCACGAGACCCACCACGAATGTCTTGAACACGTTGCCCTTGGTGAAAGGGAGTACGAGGGGGAACACGTAGAACATGCCGGCGAGCGAGGCGAGCGGCAGGAACTGGTTGCCGGGCAGAACGACGGCGAGCGCCAGGGCCACTGGGATGAGCAGCAGCGACACCACGAGGGTGGTGGGGTGGCCGATTACCAGCGCCGGGCTCATGCCGATGTTGAGGCCGTCGGCCCCCTTGAACTTGCGCGCTATCAGCTGACGGGTGGCGTCGCTGATAGGTTTGAGGCCCTCGATGAAGAGCACGGTGACGCGCGGGATAAGCTCCATCACGGCGCCCATCTTGATGCCGAGGCCGAGTATGTAGGGTATCTTGTCGACAATCTCGGCTCCGGAGGTGCAGGTGAGGCAGCCGATGCCTATGCCCACTATCACACCGAGGAAAAGCGGCTCGCCGAGGATGCCGAACTTGCGCTTCATCCCCTCGGCGTCGATTTCAAGCCGGCCTATGCCGGGAATCATGTCGAGGCCTTTGTTGATGACCCAGGCAAAGGGGGCGAAGCCGGCGCAGAAGGGCTGCGGTATCGAGATGCCTTCCATATCCTTGTAGAAGGTCTGGAAATGCTTGGCGGTCATGTCGGCGATAATCAGCGTGATGATATAGCATATTATTGCGCCGAAGAAGCCCCATGCGAGGGAGTCGGAGGCGAAATAGATTATGGCGCCGATGAAAGCAAAGTGCCAGTAGTTCCAGAGGTCGATGTTGACGGTGCGCGTGGCCTTGATGAGCAACATCACTATGTTGACGCCGAGACACACGGGGATGATGAACGCCCCGACGGCTGTGTTGTAGGCTACGGCTGCTGCTGCGGGCCAGCCCATGTCGAACACATGAAGTTGAAGATGATAGATGTCGACCACGTCGTTGAGCGCGGGGCCGAGGGCCGAAGTCAGCAGTGCCGTGACAATGGATAGGCCGATGAAGCCCACGCCCACTTTCAGGCCGCTCATCAGCGCCTTGCCGAAGCTGATGCCGATGCAGAGGCCGAGCACGGTAAAGATGACCGGCATCATCACCGCGGCGCCCAGACCGATGATATAGCTGAATACCTGCTCCATCAATCGTTGATTTCAGAGGGATTCTTGCCAATGTAGGCGAGTATGCCGCCGTCGACATAGAGGATATGGCCGTTGACAAAGTCGGAGGCGTCGGAGGCAAGGAACACGGCGGGGCCCATGAGGTCCTCGGGGGTGCCCCAGCGGCCTGCGGGTGTCTTGGATATGATAAAGCGGTCGAACGGGTGACGGCTGCCGTCGGGCTGACGCTCACGCAGCGGGGCGGTCTGTTCGGTGGCTATGTAGCCCGGACCTATGCCGTTGCACTGGATGTTGGCCGAGCCAAACTCCGAGCAGATGTTGCGCGTGAGCATTTTCAGGCCACCTTTGGCGGCGGCGTAGGCACTCACTGTCTCGCGTCCGAGCTCGCTCATCATGGAGCAGATGTTGATAATCTTGCCGTGGCCCTTGCGCTTCATGCCGGGGATGACGGCCTTGGCCATGATATAGGGAGCCACGAGGTCTACGTCGATGACACGGCGGAAGTCGGCCACGTCCATCTCTTCCATAGGTATGCGCTTGATGATGCCGGCGTTGTTGACGAGGATGTCGATAGTGCCGACGGTATTCTCGATGTCGGCCACCATTGCCTTGACGGCTTCTTCGTCGGTTACGTCGCAGAGATAGCCCTTGGCGTCGATGCCGAGCTCCTTGTAGGCTGCGAGTCCGCGGTCGACGGTCGACTGGCGTGAGCAGTTGAACACAATCTTGGCACCGGCTTCGGCGAAAGCCTGTGCGATGGCGAGGCCTATGCCGTAGGCGGCTCCTGTCACGAGGGCCACTTTGCCCTCAAGCGAGAAATTAACCATAGCTTATGTGATGATGTTTTGATAGATTATCAGGTGTTATTTGCCGCAGTCCACCGAGATTCTGAGCGGCGAATGGTAGCGTCGCAAGACGTCGCGCAGCGTCATGTCCCACTCCTGGGCCGAGCGTATGCGGCCTTTGTTCCAGCAGGTGCCCCAGAAATAGTTGAACTCGTCGCCCTGACGGTAGGGTGTGACGGTCATGACATGGCCTACGGCGGTGCTGCCCGGGATGCTTAGAGGGCGGTAAGAGGTGACGGTGTTGTAGGCGGGTGTCACCACACCGGTAAATATCTTGCCGACTCCGCGTCCTCCGGGCGACGTGGTTGGGTCGGTGAACGCTACATAGCGGTCGCCAAGGATATACTCGGTCTCGCCCGGCTTGTGCACCACCACGCCGGCGGCCACGGAGTCGGAGTCGAAGCCTTCGAAGCGGGTTGTGGTGCGGTTGAGGGGTGTGCCGGCGTCAAGGGTTATGATGCGTGTCTCGGTGCCTCCGCCATAGTTGAGTTTAAGCTCTATCGTGGTGCGGAGGGGGCCGTTGTCGAGTATGCGGTACTCGTCGAAGCTTGCGGGAAATATGAGGCTGCCGTCGCGGCCGACAGGCACGGCGAGTCCGGCGCCCATGGTCGGGCCGACGTCATAAACATCCATGCCGTTGGCATGGTTGATGTGATACGACACCATCTGCACGAGTTCACGGAAATAGCGCTCCGGCACCACGGGCATTGTCGATGACTTGGTGAACGCGTCGTAGCCATAGGCTTTGCCTCCCGAGGCGGCGAGGGCCGGGCCATAGGCACGGTAGGCGCCGAAGTCGTTTTCCCAGGCTATGTCGTCAAGGCGTTCGGGATAGAACTGCGCCCACACCACGGGGTCGACCGCCGAGGGCTTTCCGGCAACGAGTGTGTAGACGACGGTCTCTTCGGGACCTGTCGAGGCGGGGAAAATGAGGTTGCCGTTGTAGGTTATCTGATAGGGTATCTCCGACCCGTTGGAGTCGCGCACCACGAATTTTTCCTGCGGTACGGCGGGAGAGCCTATCTCAATCATCTCTGTGCGGGGCTGCGGTAGCTCGTTGCTTACCGTCACTGTGGCCAGGGGTGAGGCCGCACGGGCCATGGATGCGCATATGAGCGCGGCTGTGATTAGGATAATACGGTGATTGGTCATGATATTAGTCCGCATTGTTGTCGCTGAAATTTGAATCAGTTTACAAAAGTAGCAATTTCAATGGCAGGCCGTAGTGACTTATTGTACATATCACAGACCAAAATTGTCCAACTATCCGTCATACAGGCACTATTTGCCCGGCTTTTTGCAGTTGTCGGCGAGCGGACAGCCCGCGCAGCCGCTGCAACACGAGCCGGCCGACGAGCCTCCGTGGCGCTTGCATCGCCTGTTGCGCCTTATCGAGCTGATGATACGCCATACGCACAGGGCGATTACCGTCCCAACCACAATCCACTGTACGGTCATGTAGCTCATGGCTGCTCGATGAGTGGGCGTATGCGGTCGAGTTCGCTCTCGAAGTTAGGAGTGAGAATTCCGCGCCCGCGGGCCGCGTCTATCTCGTCAAATGCCCAGAATCGCACTTCCGATACCTCGTCGGGGTCGGGGGAGAGAGTAAGCGAGGAGGGGTCGGCGATGAGGATGTTGACGTTGACCAGTTCATGCTCGCGCTCGCTTTGCCACTCGTAACGGCACAGCGGCACGGCTGCGGAGGCGTCAATGCCGAGCTCCTCGCGCGCCTCGCGCTCAAGGGCGTCGGCCACACTCTCGCCGTAGTCAATATGGCCGCCTACGGCGGTGTCCCAACGTCCGGGCTGAATATCCTTGGCGAGCGAACGCCGTTGCAGGAGAATCGATTTGCGGTCGGGCGACAGCACATGGAGGTGCACCACGGGATGAAGCAGCATTGAGCGGCCGTCGTGGCATTCGGCGCGTGTGGCGCTTCCTATCGTGCGTCCCTCAGCGTCTACAACAGGAAATCTTTCGGTGAGGTCGGTCTTAGGCATCGGGGGTTGATTGCGGAAAGTTTTTCTTTATCTTGCGGGCCAGTTCGCCCGGTTTGAGCTCGGCGGGATAGTCGGTGAAAGGTAGTCTGAACGTACATCCCTCTCTGTGGCGGCTGCATCCGTAGGCGGCGTGGCCTTTGAGCATGTGGCCTTTGCCGCACACGGGGCAGATGACTTGTTCGAGCGAGCGGATGGGTGTGGCGCGTTTCTTTTTGGGCGCTTCGGCGGCGGGCTTGGCGACTGCCGCCGTGCTGTTCTTGCTCCCGGCGGCGGGAACGTCGGCTATTATGCGGCGGTTGGAGTTGTCGCACAGCACGTTTGTCACTATCTGGCTTATGAGTGTCTTCAACTCCGCCACGAATTCGGCGGGGGAGTAGTCGCCGCGCTCTATCCGCCTCAGCTTGTTCTCCCAGATGCCGGTGAGCTTGGCGCTTTTGAGCAGCTCCTCGTTGATAGTGGCTATGAGGTCGATGCCGGCCTGACACGGCACGATGCTCTTGCGCTCGCGCCTTATATAACCGCGCTTGAACAGTGTCTCGATTATGGCGGCGCGTGTCGATGGGCGTCCTATGCCGTTTTCTTTCATCGCCTCGCGGAGTTCCTCGTCGTCGACGGTGCGTCCGGCGCCCTCCATGGCGCGTAGCAGCGTGCCTTCGGTGTAGGGCTTGGGGGGCTGGGTGGTCTTCTTGACAAGCTCAGGCTCATGCGGGCCCGACTCGCCGGGGGTGAAAGCGGGGAGCACTCGGCCCTCGTCGTCATCCTCCTTTTTATTGCGGTCGGCGGTGTCGCCGGCGTAGACGGTGCGCCAGCCCGGCTCCTCGATGATTTTGCCTGTGGCCTTGAAGCCCGTGTCGCCGGCGTGGGCCATAACGGTGGTCTGCGAGTAGATGCAATCAGGATAAAATGCCGAGATAAACCGCAGCGCGATAAGGTGATACAGCTTACGCTCGTCGCCTACGAGGGTGTTGGGAGCCTGTCCGGTGGGGATTATGGCGTGGTGGTCTGTGACCTTGGAGTTGTCAAACACCTTTTTGCTCTTGGGGATACGCCCCGCCAGAACACTCTCGGTGAGCGGCGCGTAGGGTGTCATGCGCCTGAGTATGTCGGGTATTTTGGGGTATATGTCGTCGGAGAGATATGTGGTGTCGACACGCGGATATGTCGTCACTTTTTTCTCATAGAGGCTCTGGATGAGTTTGAGCGAGGTGTCGGCGCTCCATCCCCACCGTTTGTTGCATTCCACTTGGAGGCTCGTAAGGTCAAAGAGGCGTGGAGGTGCCTCGCGGCCGCGCTTCTTGTCGGCGCTGTCGATTACCAGTGGCAGCGGCTTTACAGCTTCGAGCGCCGCCTGTGCCTTTTCGAGCGAGTTGAAGCGTCCGGCCGTGGAGTTGAACGGGGTGTCGCGGTATATTGTGCGCAACTCCCAGTAATCTTCGGGCTTGAAGTCGGTTATCTCGTGGTGACGCTTCACGATAAGGGCAAGTGTAGGGGTCTGGACACGCCCTATCGACAGCACTTTGCCCGGCTCGGAGTATCTCAGCGAGTAGAGGCGCGTGGCGTTCATGCCGAGGATCCAGTCGCCTATGGCACGCGACAGTCCGGCAAGATAGAGGTTGTCGAAGTCGCGTTCGGGTTTAAGTTCCTTGAACCCCTCGCGTATGCTCTCGTCGGTAAGCGACGAAATCCACAGTCGCCTTACCGGGCAGCGTGTGCCCGCTTTCTGCATCACCCAGCGCTGAATAAGCTCTCCCTCCTGTCCTGCGTCACCGCAGTTGATCACCTCGTCGGCCTCGCCTATGAGCGTCTCTATCACCTTGAACTGGCGCTTGTAGCTTTCGGTGTCGATGAGTTTGATGGCGAATCGGTCGGGAATCATTGGGAGCGTGCCGAGAGTCCAGCGCTTCCATTGGTCGCAGTAGTCGTTGGGCTCTTTCAGGCAGCACAGGTGTCCGAAAGTCCATGTCACCTTATATTCGCCGCAGTCGATGTAGCCGTCGTGTCGGGCCACGTTCTTGCCGCCGAGAATATTGGCAATGTCGCGCGCCACGCTCGGTTTCTCCGTGATGCAGAGCTTCATTTCGCGTGCTTTACAGCTTTGGTGCCTTTTGTCGATTTGGCCGATGACGTGCGGCGGAGCGCCCACACCACCGGGCCTGAGGGTGTTGCGGCCGAGATAAGGAAAGCGTTCTGAGGCTTGAAAGAGGGGAAATCTATCTCGACAGGCAGGTCGCCGTCGTCCTCCCACTGAAAACGGTGTGTGAACTCGAAGCCGTCTATGTCGTTGGCGGGATAGCTCTTCATGTCGGCGGGGGCGAGCACCTTGTCACCCTCGCTGACGGTAAAGCCGTCGATGCGGGCCGAGCTATGGGGCGTGGACAGCAGATGGCCGTAAATACGCACCAGGTCGGAGCGGAAGTCGATAGAATCGACGGTGAGGGTAAACGGGTATCGGGCGCCCGGGAGCGGCATGGCGGTGTACTCGCGCAGAGTGCGGGCACCGGCGGCTACTGTCAGCGCTATGGTGGCTATGAGTGTAAGGAGTATGCGGCGCATGGTGATTGGGATGCAGGGATGAAGTTAGGGTGGTAGTGCCGGAGCGGGTCAGGCGAGAGTCTTGGCTTCGTTCCAGAGCGCGTCCATTTCTGCGAGAGTGAGGTCGCGCAGGTTGCGGCCCGTTTCGCGGGCGCGTTGCTCGATGTGGTTGAATCTGGCAATGAACTTGCGGCAGGTGTGGTCGAGGGCGGTGTCGGGGTGAATGCCGTAGAGGCGCGCTGCGTTGACGAGCGAGAAAAGCACATCGCCCATTTCGTCGGCCATCCGCTCGCGGGCCTCGGCAGTGGGCTTGCCTTTTTCATTGCGTGGTGCTGACTTGGCCTCGGCCTCAAACTCAGCAATCTCTTCCTTGACCTTAGCCCACACCTGATCGGCCTCTTCCCAGTCGAAGCCGGAGTTGGCGGCCTTTTCCTGGATGCGGTAGGCCTTGATGAGCGAGGGGAGGGCGGAGGGGACGCCGGCGAGCACCGTCTTGTTGCCCCCTTTCTCTTTGAGTTTGAGCTGCTCCCAGTTGTCCTTGACCTGCTCGGGAGTGTCGGCCTTGACGTCGCCGAATATATGGGGGTGACGGAATATGAGCTTCTCGTTGAGCAGATCGGCCACCTCGGCGATGTCAAACTGCTGCTTCTCCTCGCCTATCTTGGCGTAGAAGAGTACATGGAGCAGAACATCGCCAAGCTCCTTGGCGATGTTTCTGTCGTCGTTGTTGGTGAGGGCGTCTGCGAGCTCGTAGACCTCCTCTATGGTGTTGGGGCGCAAGCTTTCGTTGGTCTGCTTGCGGTCCCAGGGGCATTCTACGCGCAGGCGGTCGAGCGTGTCGATTACCCGCGCGAGGGCCTCTGCCTTTTCTTCGCGGTTATGCGGTTGCATCTGTTACTTTGAAATGTAGGATTTGATTCCGGCGCCAAGCCATTCGGCGAACTTCTCGACGCTTTCGTCATAATAATATGGTGCAGCGAGGGGATTTCCGTCGTTACCAACCATGACGTAGTAGGGCTGTGAGTTGGCGGCGAACTTGTGGCGTTGGAGATAGCTCCACTTCTCGCCTACTGTGGTTATCTTGATAGTCTTGCCGGCGTCGTCGACGGTGTAGGGTTCGGCGAGCTTGGCCTTGTCGTCTACCATAAGCTTGATGAGCACAAAGTTCTCGCGGATGATGCCTGAAATCTCTTCGGTATCGAACACGGCTCCCTCCATCTTGCGGCAGTTGACACAGCCGTAGCCCGAGAAGTCAATCAAGACGGGGCGGCCGTTTTCGGCGGCGAACTTCATGCCCTCGTCGTAGTCGTCAAATTCGCGGAACTGACCTCCGGCATAGAGGTTGAAGTCCTGGGTGTAGAGTGGCGGCACAAATGCGCTTACGCTCTTCAGCGGCGCGCCCCAGAGTCCCGGCACCAGATACACTGCAAACGACAGCGAGATAAGCGCCATGAAGAAGCGAACAATCGACACGTGCTGTGTCGGGGTGTCGTGGCTGAAATTGAGTTTGCCGAGCAGGTAGAGGCCGAGCATTGCGAAGATGACTATCCACAGGCTCACGAACACCTCGCGGTCAAGGATGCCCCAGCCGTAGGCGAGGTCGGCCACGGAGAGGAATTTGAGTGAGAGCGCGAGTTCAAGGAAGCCGAGCACTACCTTGACTGAGTTGAGCCAGCCGCCGGAGCGGGGCATGCCCTGGAGCCACGACGGGAATATGGCGAAGAGGGTAAAGGGTATGGCAAGGGCGAGGGCAAACGCGCCCATGCCTATCGCCGGGCCCGCGATGTTGCCTACCGAGGCGGCCTCGACGAGCAGGGTGCCTATAATGGGACCGGTGCACGAGAAGCTTACCAGGGCGAGGGTAAACGCCATGAAGAATATCGAGAGCATGCCGGTGGTGGCTTCGGCGCGTGAGTCGACGCTGTTGCTCCACTTGGAGGGGAGCTTGATGTCGAAAGCGCCGAAGAAGCTGATAGCAAATACTACCAGAAGCAGAAAGAACGCGAGGTTGAACACCGCGTTGGTTGCAAGGTCGTTGAGCTTGCTCGCGCCAAAGATGAGTGTGATTGCGAGGCCGAGCACCAGATATATCACTATGATGGCGGCGCCGTAGGTGAGGGCGTCGCGGATGGCCTTGCTGCGGTTTTTGCCCCCCTTTTTGAGGAAGAAGCTCACTGTGAGCGGTATCATGGGCCAAACGCAGGGAGTGAGGAGCGCCACGAGTCCGCCGATGAATCCCCAGATGAAGATGTACCACCAACTCTGTTCGCTGATGTCGGAGGCTGCGGCGTCGGCCGACTCGAACGAGTCGAAGCTTACCGGAGTCCACCAGCCGCTGTTGTCGGCTTTATTGGCAGCGGGAGCTGCCGATTCGGCCGCCGCCACGACTCCGCTGTCGGTGGCTGTCGTGGCTGTCGGCTCCTTGCCGGCAAAGCTGAAAGGCTCCTTGGTGGGAGGGATGCAACTCTCGTCGTTACACCCCTGGAAGCTCACTGCGCCCTCGATTGTGTAGGCGTCGTTGGCATCAGTGATGCGGAAGTCCTGCGAGAGGGTTACTTCGTCGGTCCACCACCCGAGTTTGAGATTGAACACCATGTCGACGGTCTCGGGTGCGGGACGCGAGGGGATGAGGTCGCCCACAAGCTCTACGCCTTCGAGCTTGTCGTAGGTCACGGCGGTGGGATTGGGGCCGCCGTCGGGAATTACGGTCGAATAGAGGTGCCAGCCGGGCTCTATGGTGGCGGCAAATTTGAGCGTGCCCTCTTTGGGCGACTTCATTTCAATCGACGAGGTCCATGTAATGGGAGTTACAATCTGTGCCACCGCCGCAAACGCGATGGTGAGCACAGTGACGAATGTCAGTAATCGGAGCTTCATTTCGTGGAGTGGTGTGTGGATGATATTGATTTAAGGATAATGCTTACTTGGTGCGTACCGACTTGAAGAGGGTTTCGGTGACGGGTGGCGCGCAGGTGTTGTCGTCGCAGGCCATGAAATTGACCTCGGCTTTGATGCGTGCGGTGCGTGCGCCCTGTTTGAGTTTGAACGGCACGGTAAATGTCACCGGCTTGTCCCACCAATTGAGGGTCATGTCAAACAGCTTGTCGGCGACAGTGACCGGCTTGACCGACGGCTTAGGCGCGCCTTCGAGAGTGATGCCGGTCGACTTCGAGAGGTCGATTTTCGTGGCCTGGGGGCCGCCTGCAGGTAGCTCGGTGCCGTAGAGGTGCCATCCGGCGGCGGGAACGGCCGTGAGAGTTATGACGCCGGAGGTGGCGTCGGTCAGGCGGGCGTCGAGCTTCCAGGTTACCGGCTTCGGAGCCTCTTGTGCGGCCTGAGGCGCATCGGCTGGTACAGGTGCGGTGACTTCGGTCACGGCACCCTTTGCGAGCGCGGAGGTCATGAATATGGTGAGGAAGAGAATAATATTTTTCATCAGAATCATGATGTGCGTGATATGAGTCGTGATATACTTAAATTTGTGCAAAGTTACGACCTTTGCTCGACATTTCCTTGCCGATTAGCTATTTTTACAATATGCTGCCGGCCGTGAAATGATGCGGTAGCGCCCCGCGGCGGCCAAAAGAGACGAAGAGGGGCGTCAGCAGGGGCGCGATTTGGAGGGTTGGGATTTTTGACGTAAATTTGCAAGCAACGACGAGGCCCGAAGCGCCACCGTCATCAACCATTTAATCCTACCACTGTGGGCCGTAAAAACAAGCTTGCCAAATTCAGCGAGATGGACACGATAGACTTCGTGTTCCAATATCCCTTTGCCGAGCTCCAGCGTCAGGGCGGTTTTCCGCTCCGCGGGCGCTGGCACTCAGAATTTTTCGGCAACTCCAATCCGATAACCCTTGAACTTGGCTGTGGCAAGGGCGAATATACCGTAGGGCTGGCCGAGCGCCTCCCGGGACGCAACTATATCGGCGTCGACATCAAGGGCGCGCGTATGTGGCGCGGCGCCACCACGGCGCGCGATGCCGGCATGAGCAATGTGGCCTTTATCCGCACCGACATTGAGCTTATCGACCGCTTCTTTGCTCCGGGCGAGGTCGATGAGATATGGATAACCTTTCCCGACCCTCAGATGAAAAAGGTGCGCAAGCGCCTGACATCTACACGCTTTCTCGACCTGTACCGCCGCATACTGCGCCCCGACGGCCATGTGAGGTTAAAGACCGATTCACCGTTCCTCTATACCTACACGCGCCTTATGGCCGAGCACTGTGGCCTTACCGTCGACGCTCTCACCGATGACCTCTACGCTTCGCCGCTGCTCACCGACATCCTCGCAATAAAGACGCACTATGAGCGCCAGTGGCTCGACCGCGGCCTGTCGATAAAGTATATCGTCATAGCCCTCGACCACACGACAGAGCTGTCGGAGCCCGATGTAGATATTGAGCCCGATACCTACCGCAGCTATTCGCGCGGTGTGATACAGGGCAATGTCACCCCCGAAGAGGCCGGGCAGACACCCTCCTGACCGTAAGCCTCATATTTTCCCTACCGTACAAGATATGAATCAAGAACCGCTATATCCCCGACTCATACTCGACACGCTTGCCCACGTGCGCTATCCAGGCAACGGCAAGAACATAGTCGAGCTGGGCATGGTGAGCGGCGACGACCTCCGCATTGACGGTCGCCACGTGACCATAGCCTTACATTTCGAGAAGCCCACCGACCCGTTTGCGGCATCGCTCGTAAAGAGTGTCGAGGGCGCACTCAAAGCATATATAGGGCCCGACGTCGAGGCCACTGTCAATCCTGTGTTCCCCGCTATGGCCGAAAAGGCCAAGGAAGCGCCGGTGTTGCCGGGCGTTGAAAACATCGTAGCCATATCGAGCGGCAAGGGTGGAGTGGGCAAGTCGACTGTGGCCGCCAACCTCGCCGTAGCTCTCGCCCGCGAGGGATACCGTGTAGGCCTGCTTGACGCTGATATTTTCGGTCCGTCGCTCCCCAAGATGTTCGGCATCGAGGACGAGGCGGTCTACATGGTAGAGAAGCCCGACGGCCGACGCCTTATCGAGCCTATCGTGCGCTACGGCGTAAAGACACTGTCAATCGGCTTCCTCGTGAACAAGGAATCGGCGGTGCTGTGGCGCGGCTCAATGGCCTCCAACGCGTTGAAGCAACTCATCACCGAGGCCGACTGGGGCGAGCTCGACTATTTCCTGCTCGACTTGCCGCCCGGAACGTCGGATATACACCTCACCGTGGTACAGACCCTCCCGCTCACGGGCGCCGTGGTAGTCACCACTCCGCAGCAAGTGGCGCTTGCCGATGCCCGCAAGGGCATAGCCATGTTCCAGGAGGAGAAAATCGGCGTGCCGGTACTTGGTGTGGTTGAAAACATGGCATGGTTTACGCCCGAAAGTCACCCCGACGAGCGCTACTATATCTTCGGCCGCGAGGGAGGCGTAGAGCTTGCCCGCAAGCTCGGCCTGCGTCTGCTTGGCCAGGTCCCGCTTGTAGGCTCGATAGCCGAGAGCGGTGATGCCGGCGAACCTATCGCCGCCCGCGACACCGTGGCCGGCATGGCGTTTATCCACGCCGCCCGCGAGCTCACCGACGCCGTGGCCGAGCGCAAGTCAACGTTGCCGCCCACCAAAGTGGTGGAGATGAAAAAGTAAACGACCAATTTTCAGATATGTTTTCAGGAATAGTAGAAGACGCTGCGCGCGTCGTTGCCGTAACCCCCGATGGCGGCAACATCCACATAACTCTCGCTTGCCCCTTTGTCGACGAGCTCCGCATCGACCAGTCGATAGCACACAATGGCGTGTGCCTCACCGTGGTGGCTCTTCCCGGCGACGGCACCTACACCGTCACGGCCATAAGTGAGACCCTGAGCCGCTCCAACCTCGGCGACTTGCGCCCCGGCGACCTTGTCAACGTGGAGCGCTCGATGCGTCTCGACGGACGTCTTGACGGCCATATCGTGCAGGGCCATGTCGACACCACAGCTGTCTGCACCGCCGTGGAGGAGGCCGACGGCTCGACCTATTTCACATTTGCCTACGACGCTTCGCGCGAGCTGATTGCCAAGGGATATGTCACCGTAGAAAAGGGGTCGGTTACGGTCAACGGCGTGAGCCTCACGGTGTGTGATTCGGAGGCGCAGTCGTTTCGCGTGGCTATCATCCCCTATACTTTCGAGCATACCAACTTCTGCCGCATCAAGGAAGGTTCGCGTGTCAACCTTGAATTTGACATTCTTGGCAAGTATATTGCCCGCATAGCTGCCCTTACGCACGACTGATACGGATATCGCAATCACAGGCTGCCACGATATGATTCCAGCGCAGGTGAAAGCTCTCAAAGGCGAGCATGCTGAACAGTATGAACACCGTGAGGGTGATGATTTCCTGTATGACTTTGAGTTGCATGAGTGAGAACGGGCCGCCGTTGTCGACGAAGCCGATGCGATTGGCCGGTACTTGAAAGCAGTATTCGAGAAGTGCGATGCCCCACGACATCAGTATCACGACATACAGCGGCCAGTTGGTAGAGATGCCGCTGCTTTGAAGTTTAAGATGACCATACCAGGCCAGTGTCATGAAGATGTTGCTGATTACAAGCATACCCACGGTGGTCAGCATGGGTGCCGATTTTAATAGTGCGGTCATAGGTATGTGATGTGATAGATGATGACGGTGTGACTATTGTCTCAGTGGCGGAGGGAGAGGAGATCGGCGGTAAGCAGTCGGGCCGCTGTCGCGGCAGCAGGTCGGTCGCCCAGACGTCGGCGCATTTCGCGGTAGCCGTCAAGCTGCCCGTCGCGCCCTTCGGGCGTTAGGATTGCGCGGAGTTCGGCGTCCACGAGGTCGGGCGTGCAACGGTACATGAGCATCTCGGGAATCACCTCGCGGTCGGCAATGAGGTTGGGGAGGCTGACCCACGGCACTCGTATTAGCGGTCGGAAGAGCTTATAGAGTATTCTGGAGCCGCCTGAGCGGTAGAGCACAACCTGTGGTGTGGAGCAGAGGGCACATTCCAGAGTGGCGGTGCCCGAGGTGACGAGCGCCGCCGTGGCGCCTTTCATCACTTCGAGTGTGGAGGCGTGTACCAGCTCTATGCCGCTTCCTCCGCACGACTCGTAGAGCGCGGGATTAATAGCCGGGGCGGCGGCGATGACCGGGCGGAGTTCCGGGTGTCGGCGCGCCACTTCGGCCATTATAGGTAGGTTACAGCGTATCTCGCCGGCGCGGCTGCCAGGCACGAGGGCGAGTATGGGCTTGTCGCCGCTTTGCGGCTGCGATGCGACAAGCGAAGCGATGCGGCGCTCGACCTCTTCGACCGACGGATTGCCGACATACTCGACCGTGTAGCCGCGGCGGGCGAACCAATCCTCTTCAAACGGCAGAATCGAATACACGCGGCGCACGAGGCGGCGTATGGTTTTCAGGCGCCACGCTTTCCACGCCCATAGCTTGGGCGAGATGTAATAATATACAGGTATGCCGAGAGTGGAGGCATACTTGGCGAGACGCAGGTTGAAACTCGGGTAGTCGACAAGAATCAGGGCGTCGGGCCGGAAGTCGGTCAGTGCCTCGCGGGCACGCCGGAGATTTCGGCCCACGTCGGGCAGATGTCGTATTACCTCGCTGAACCCCATGTAGGCCATGTCGCGGTAGTGGATTACGGGCGCTGTGCCGCCGGTGGCCGCAGTCATGCAGTCGCCACCGAGAAAAGCGAAGTCAGCTCCGGCATCGCATTGCCGGAGCTGAGTGATGAGTTCGCCTGCGTGGAGGTCGCCCGAGGCTTCTCCTGCCGATATGAAGTAGCGCATCAGTTGTCGGTTGGCTGCTGAGAGATAGCTCCCTCTTCGGCGGCGAGGTCGTCGTAGCGCTGGAAAAGGAAGTCGTTGTAGGGGAATCGGGTGAGATGTATCTCCTTGGCTCGGTCGTAAATTTTCATTTTCAGCTCGTCGATGTTGAGCTGATTTTTGGCCGAGATGAACACGGCGTTTTCGCCCAGGCGGTTCATCCATGTGGCTTTCAGCTCGTCGAGCGAGATGTTGGCGCGTGTGGCCGGGGTGAGGTCATCGGCGTCCTTGGGGGTGTAAGTAAAGGCGTCGATTTTGTTGAACACCATTATCACCGGCTTGTCGGCCGAGTCGCACACTTCGGCGAGGGTGCGGTTGACCACCTCAATCTGCTCCTCGAAATTGGGGTGCGATATGTCGACCACATGGATCAGCAAATCGGCGTCGCGTACCTCGTCGAGTGTCGATTTAAATGAGTCGACAAGATGAGTGGGGAGCTTGCGGATGAAGCCTACTGTGTCGGTAAGCAGGAAAGGGAGGTTTTCGATGATGACCTTGCGCACTGTGGTGTCGAGCGTGGCGAAGAGCTTGTTTTCGGCAAACACCTCGCTTTTGCTCAAGAGATTCATCAGTGTCGACTTGCCTACGTTGGTGTATCCTACCAGAGCCACGCGCGTGAGCTTGCCGCGGTTCTTGCGTTGCATCGACTTCTGGCGGTCGATGTTTTGCAGCTCGTCTTTGAGGCGCGATATTTTGTCGAGAATTATTCGGCGGTCGGTCTCAATCTGTGTCTCGCCGGGACCGCGCATACCTATGCCGCCGCGTTGACGCTCCAAGTGTGTCCACATGCGGGTGAGTCGCGGCAGCAGGTATCGGTACTGTGCAAGCTCCACCTGTGTCTTGGCGTTGGCCGTGCGCGCGCGCTTGGCGAAGATGTCAAGGATAAGGCTCGTGCGGTCGAGAATTTTCACTTTAAGTTCCTTCTCGATGTTGGCTACCTGCTTGGCCGAGAGGTCGTCGTCGAATATCACGAGGGAGATGTCGTTGTCCTCGACGTAGCGGGCTATCTCTTCGAGTTTGCCGGTGCCCACATATGTGCGCGAGTTGGGTCCCGAAACTTTCTGGGTGAAGCGTGCCACGACCTCTGCGCCTGCGGTGTCGGCAAGAAAATCGAGTTCGTCGAGATATTCGTTGGCTTTGGCCTCGTTCTGTTCGGGTGTGACGAGGCCTATGGTGACGGCACGCTCCGGTTCCGATTCGATAGGAGCGGCAATGGGTGTTATGTTTATATAGTCGTTGGGCATGGGTCAGAGTGTCGAATAGTCGCGCGAGTAGCGTAGCATCTGCGGTATGTAGTCGTCGGTGTAGTCGACAGTGATGTCGGTGATGCGTCCGTCAGCGTCGCGCACCGGTGTGTAGACGGGGTTGACAAATCCCTTGTAAGGTGCGATGTCGAGGTGTGAGTATCGGTCGAGTACCTGGCGGTGGAGCTTAGGGTCGACCTTTACGCCGTAGGTCTCTACGAGGCGTTCGCCCGCCTCATAGTCGCCCTCCGAGCGTATGCGCTGTACCTCGGCGAGGAGTTCGCCGAAGAGCCGGCGCAACGCCTCATAGTCATTGATTTTAACAAACGTTTTGCCGCCGCGGTTCGTGAGCTCGATTACCTTGTCGCGCTTGCCGTGCTCGTAGGCCCATTCGGCTATGAGCTTGCGGTTGCGCATGTGCGCTTCCTCCACGTCTTTGCCCGGCTCGATGCGCATAAGCTGTGTCATCATGCCGTTGAGGATATATTTGTAATATGATGCCTTGTAGGCGTCGGGGCTGTCGAGCAGTCCGAGTTCCACGAGTTTCGGGTCGGCGAGATAGTAGAGTGCGAAGAGGTCGGCGCGAGCCTCTTCGAGCGTCGAGCCGTGGGCTTTGAGGGCGTCAGGGTCGACGCCGGGGAGCAGACGTCCGGATCCGTGGCCCAGACACTCGTGCAGGTCGGTGTGCAGATTGTCGGTGATAAAGAGATAGCGGTCGAGCAATTCGCGGGTGGGCTTGTCGATGACAAACTCCTCGTTGAAGCCGTTGCCGTGCGACGCTTCGTCGTAGGCGCGGGTGATGTTCTCGATAGTCACCGACTTGGAGCCGTGGGCGGCACGTATCCAGTTGGCGTTGGGGAGGTTGATGCCTATTGGTGTGGCGGGGTAGGAGTCACCGGCGAGTATTGCGGCGGTGATTACCTTGGCGCTCACGCCCTTGACCTTTTCTTTGCGGAAGCGGGGGTCGACCGGTGAATTGTCCTCAAACCACTGTGCATTGGCCGAGAGGGTTTCGGTTCGCCCCGACGCCTCGATGTCCTTGAAGTTGACTATCGATTCCCATGCTCCGGTCATGCCGAGCGGGTCGCCGTAGCTCTCGATAAAGCCGTTGATGAAGTCTACGCGCGAGTCAGTGTCCTCGACCCACATAATGGAGTAGTCGTCGAAGTCGCGCAGGTTGCCCGTAGCGTAATATTGAATCAGCTTCTCGATTACGGCGCGCTGCGCGGGGCTCTCGGCGTAGTCGGCGGCGAGGCGGAGGTTGTCGACGATGCGGGTGATGGCGGGCGAGTAGAGTCCGCCGAGGCGGTAGGTCTGCTCATAGATGCGTCCGGTGGCGGGATTGCGGGCTATGCGTGTGTTGAGGCCATAGGAGGGGGGCTCGGCCTGGGTGGTATCCTTGACGGCGGCGAAATACGCCTCAACCTCAGGCTGGGTTATCCCCTGTTCGTAGAGGTTGTTGGCCGACGTGGCTATGAGGTCGGCGCCGGCGGCCTGATTGACGCGCTTGGCCATGAAAGCAGGGTCGAAGACGACGCGCATGAGCGTGTCGAGGGGAGCGGCGTCGGTGATGGGCGCGTCGTCGAGGCGGCTTATCTGTCGTCGAAGCCACTCCTCGCTGAATCCCGGGGTGAACTTGTCGGTGGAGTAGTGGTGGTGGATGCCGTTGGCAAACCATATCTGTTTGAGATAGGTCTCGAACTTCGGGAACTGTTCGGCGTCATGTTCGGTGGTCTCGGCGGTGTAGACGGCTTCGAGCAGGCGGCGGAGCGGCAGATTGTAGATGTTGTTCTGGTCCCAGAGGATGTCGCGGCCGGCTATTGCCGCCTCAGTGAGATAGTAAACGAGCATCTTCTGCCTGAGCGGCAGCGATTCAAATCCGGGTACCTTGTAGCGGAGCACCTCTATGTCGGCGAAGCGGTCGACGGTGTAGTCAAACGGTGCGGGTGTCGACGACATCCCTGCGGGATTGCTCACGTTTTGGGCTGAAATGTTCATTGCTGATACTGTGCCGGCGAGCGTCGCGGCGACGATGATGTTGCGGAGGCGTGATGACATTGCTTATTCGATATATACTACGAGGCCTTTGAGGTATTCGCCTTCGGGATGGTAGATGTTGATGGGGTGGTCGGCGGGCTGGGTGAGCTGGTGGAGTATGCGCACTCGGCGTCCGGTCTGTGCCGACGCCGAGAATACGGCGAGGCGGAACTGCTCTCGTGTAATGGCCTGCGAGCAAGAGAACGTGAAGAGTATGGTGCCGGGAGCGGCCTTTGCTATCGCGGCGGCGTTGAGGCGCTGATAGCCGCGCAGGGCGTTGCGTATGGCGCCGCGGTGCTTGGCAAATGCGGGCGGGTCGAGCACAATGAGGTCAAACGCTCCGTCGGGCATATCGGCGAGATAGCGGAACGCGTCGGCGGTGGCGGCCTCGTGGCGGCTGTCGCCGGGGAAGTTGAGCCCGATGTTGGCCTCGGTAAGGGCTATCGCCTTGGCCGACGAGTCGACCGACACTACGCGCTCGGCGCCTCCACGCATGGCGTAGACCGAAAAGCCGCCGGTGTAGCAGAACATGTTGAGCACCTTGCGGCCGCGGGCGAAGTGTTCGAGGAGCGAGCGGTTGTCGCGCTGGTCGACGAAAAAGCCGGTCTTTTGGCCGCGGAGCCAGTCGATGTGGAAACGGAGGCCGTTTTCAAGTGCCTCGTTGCCGGAATATGAGCCGAGAATGTAGTCGTTTACCGGGTCGAGCTGCGCCTTGAACGGGAGTGTGGTCTCGCTCTTGTAATATACATTTGAAATTGCGAGGCCCGGGAGCGACGTCAGGGCGTCGGCGATGATGTTGCGCGCGTAGTGCATGCCTACGGAGTGCGCCTGCACTACGGCGGTGTCGCCATAGATGTCAACGATAAGTCCTGGGAGGAAATCGCCCTCGCCGTGCACGAGACGGTAGGCGTTGTTGTCGGGGCGGATGAGGCCGAGGGTGTTGCGCAGTCGGAAGGCTTCGGCAAGGCGACGTATGTAGAATGCTTCGTCGAAGCCCTCGTCGCCTATCGTGGCGGCTTCGTCGCCCATTACAAGCAGTCGCACGGCTATCGAGCCTATCTGGTAATGGCCTGCGCCGAGCAGGGTGCCGTCGGATGCGGTCACGCGTACGGTGGCGCCCTCTTCAAGACCGGTTACGGGGGTGGCTATCGCGCCTGAGAACACCCACGGGTGGAAGCGTTCGAGGCTCTCTTCCTTGCCGCGGCGGAGGGTTAGTACGGGTATGGTGGAGTTGTTGCTTGTCATGACGGTTTATTTGATGAATGCGCGTATGATGTCCATGCCGTTGGCGTAGAGCAGGAGTGCGAGCAGGAACATCATGCCCGCGTACTGGGCCACTTCAAGGACGCGTTCGGAGGGCTTGCGGCGTGTCACCATTTCCCAGAGCAGGAAGAGTACGTGTCCGCCGTCGAGGCCTGGGATGGGTATGATGTTCATAAACGCGAGGGCGAGCGAGAGGAAAGCGGTGATGTTCCAGAACGAAAGCCAGCTCCAACGTTCGGGAAACATGTTGCCTATGGCTCCGAAGCCGCCGAGGCTCTTGGCGCCCTCGGCTGTAAACACGTGTTTCATCGAGCCGACATAGTTGGCGAGGGTGGTGGTGCCGTTGCTTATGCCCTGCGGAATGGAGCCGAGGAAGCCGTAGTTCTTGACCACGGTGGGATAGATGTCGGTGAGAGGGGTGAGCTGGAAGCCGAGTTTGCCTCCGTCGGTGGGGGTGGCATGGAGTGTCACGGGATTGCCGTCGCGCTCCACGGTTATGGTTACCGGCTTGCCTGCATACTGCACGAGAGCCGGCATGAGTTCGGTATATGAAGGCGTGGCCACGGTGTCGACGGCAATTATGCGGTCGCCTTTCATCATGCCCGCCTTCTCGGCCGGCTCTCCGGCTATCGTGGCGGCCACCACGGCGGGGAGGCGGTAGGCGAGGAAGCCGCCTGCGTCGTTGATGCGGAAAATGAAGTCGTCGGGCATCGTGAGCGTCACGGTGTCGGTGTGGTTGCGGAGCACCTTTACCTCACGGGCCTCGGCCAGGCTGAGCATCCAGTCGGAGTCGGCGGCGTCGAGGCGCTTACCGTCGGCGCTGAGGGGTATGTCGCCGGTGCGGTAGCCGGCATCGATAGCGGCGGGCACGAAGTCGAAGCCCTCGTAGGCGTTCTCGAATGGTATGAACTTCTCGCCCCAGTGCCAGGCAATGCCGATGTAGATGATGACGGCGGCGATGAAGTTGAACAGCACGCCGCCCACCATGACGAGCAGTCGCTGATAGGTGGGACGTGAGCGGAACTCCCAGTCGTGGACCTCGGCAGAGAGGTCTTTGCTCGACGTGGTCTCGTCGATCATGCCGGCAATCTTGCAGTAGCCGCCGAGCGGGAGCCAGCCCAGACCGTAGACGGTCTTGCGCCACGTGGGCACCGGGATGCCCTCGGCTATGTAGTCGCGGCCCACGCGTATTGTCGCGGCCTGTCGTTCCATTACCTTCCCGGTCTTTTCATCCTCCTTGTCGGTGGTGATGAGGCGTATTATGCCGCGCGCGGGGTCGTACTGCAACAACGAGAACCAGGGATTGAAGAAAAGGTAGAAACGCTCCACGCCTATCTTGAAGATGCGGGCGAAAAAATAGTGGCCGAGCTCATGCACAAGCACCAGAAGCGAGAGTGCCGCCACGAGCTGCAGAGCCTTGATGAGAAATGTCTCCATTTAGGTGGGTTAGGGGATTGTGGTTACGTAAGACGCCGCGGCTTCGAGACACTTTACGGCCTCGGCGGCACGGGCGCGGCCCTCGGTGTTGGCGGCGATATAGTCGTCGAGCGAGGGACATTCGGTTTGTGTCATCGCTTCAAGGGTCGAGTCGATGACGGTGTATATGTCTGTAAAGGCTATGCGTCCTTGTCGGAACGCAAGGTTGGCTATTTCATTGGCGGCGTTGACGGCGCAGGCGGTGGTGCCTCCTTCGTCGAGCGCGCGGCGGGCTAAGCCGAGGCAGGGGAAGCGCTCGTAGTCGGGCTCGACGAAGTCGAGGTGTGCGAAGTCGGTTATGCTCAGGCGCCGTGAGCAGTCGGGCAGACGTGTGGTGTCGCCCAGAGCGTAGGCGATAGGAAGGTGCATGTCGGGGGTGCCGAGCTGCGCCTTTACCGCTCCGTCGTGAAATTCTACCATCGAGTGGACTATCGACTGGGGATGAACCACGGGCATGATGCGGTCGGCGTCGATGTTGAAGAGCCAGCGGGCTTCGATAATCTCGAAAGCCTTGTTTATCATCGTGGCCGAGTCGATAGTGATTTTTGCGCCCATTACCCAGTTGGGGTGGCGCAAGGCGTCGGCGGCCGTGACGTCACGCAGCTGAGCCGCGGTGAAGTTGCGAAACGGGCCGCCCGAGGCGGTGATGATGAGTCGACTCACTTCGTCGTGGCGCTCTCCGCGCAGACATTGGTAGATAGCCGAGTGCTCGGAGTCGACGGGTATTACGCGCGACCGCGAGGCGTCGAGACATTCGGTCACGAGTTGCCCTGCGGCGACGAGCGTCTCCTTGTTGGCGAGAGCTATATCTTTGTCGGCCTCGATAGCGCGGAGGGTAGGTATCAGTCCGGAGTAGCCTACTGTGGCGGTGACGACCTGGTCGACGTCGTCGCGCGTCATGGCGTCGGCTATTGCGTCGGCTCCGGCGCCGGTGTGTATGCCGAGCGGGGCGAGGGCTTCGTGCAGCTCGCGGTATCGGCTTTCGTCGGCTATCACGGCGAGGGCCGGACGCAGCTTACGGCACTGCTGTATAAGCAGGTCGACATTGGAGCCGGCCGTGAGCACGGTAGCTCTGAATGATTCGGGCGCCGAGGCTATTATGTCGATGGTCTGGGTGCCGATAGAACCTGTCGACCCCAGTATAGCTATATTTTTCAAGGTGACGTATGTGGGGAGAGCAATGATTGGTTACTGGAATGCAAAGTTACACCAATCTTTTTACTCACACCTCATTATTGGGCTTAAATTAGCCTAAACAGCTCGTTATTTCTCTTCGCCGACAATGCAGGTGATTGAGGTGTCGCGAAGAAGATACTTTTTCTGCACAAACGGTTGGGAGCCACGGCAGACCTCTATGCGTAGCCATTAGGGGCATATCAGTCGACCGATGCGGAAACCGACGCTTAGAAATTCTTTCTCTACGGGGCTTGCAGTAGTTTCGACTTTACTGAGTTCAGACTCTCGGGCAACTTTCAATCAGCCTCAATATCGAATTGGTAAGCAGGCACATGTTTTGTGCGCTTTGAGGGCTTTAGTATGTATCATAGCGAAAAAATAATTAATTGAGATTGACACTACTCTCCACTAAAAGCAACTGTTCAGCGGACACGCTGAACAGTTGCTTTTCATCGATTTTCATCGATATAGTTAGTTAAAGTAAATGTAGATGCAAGATTTTGAGGATTTTTTGTGTTTTAAAATGAAAAATTTATTTTTGCAAAAAAAATATTATAAAATTATATATTATGGAAAAAGTAGTGAAAATTGCGAGTGCTGTTATCATCACTTTTTACGCATTCTCGTCTTCATAAGGCGGCTATGAAAGGTATGGGAATATTTATTTCAATACTAATAGACTAACTATATCACAAATTACAAAATGAAAAGATGGACATTTTTCGGTGTCGGCGCGATGATGGTATCGATGGCGGCACTAATTTCGGGCTGTGACAACAGCGACATGCCTGCGTCTGAGGATGAGAATCTCTCTGCGGAATCGCGCAGTGTGATTTCACTCTCCGATGCCGAACTCAGCATTGTGCCGGCTGTCAACGATTTCGGTGTTAGTATGTTTGCCGCTTATCTCGGCAGAGGTTACGACTGCGCAAATAATGTGAGCTTTGCTCCTGTAAGCATGGCGATGTGTCTTGGAATGCTTGCCAACGGCAAGGATGACGAAGCACGTGAGGATTTGTTTGATGTCATTGGTGTTGACAGGTCACGTATCGGTGACTTCAATTTGCTGATGAAAAAGCTCGTGGACGGACTTCCCGACTCTGATTCCAAAAACAAGCTTATGATGGCCAACGGCATATGGGTAGGAAATGATATAGATTTGCAGCCTTCCTATCCAGGATTTGTCGATGAATACTACAAGTCGCCGGTGACGAAGGCTGACCTGTCGGCGGCATCGACGGCAACGGCAATCGACGGTTGGGCTGCCGCCGGCACCGACGGTATGATAGAGCGAATATTCCGTTATGAGCCGGGTATGAACGTGTTCCTTGCGAGTGCCCAGATGTTTGAAGGTGAGTGGAGTGTTCCTTTCGATAAAAACAAGACGTCCAAAGGCAGCTTTGAGAATATCGACGGCACCAAGTCGTCGGTGGATATGATGCACGGTCAGATGAGAATATCACATTCTACCATAGCAGACGCTGAGGTTGTCGGGCTGCCCTATTATCTTGGAACGTATCAGGCCGTGTTTGTTGTGCCGCGTAATGGTGTGTCGCCAACCGATTATCTTCAGGAGATTCTTAGCGTCGGGCTTGAGCGTTACCTCAAAGTCGAGCTTAACGAGACGGTCAATCTATCTTTGCCAAAGCTTGACATTCCGTCGACTCCCCATGATTTTTCGGGTGTACTCAGTGCTTTTGGGCTGGATGGTCTGTTTGACGGCGATTATCCTGGCATATCGTCAAGTCCGATAAATATAAATCAGGTTCTTCAGTACTCGGCCTTGAAAATGGACGAAAAGGGCACTAAATCAGCATCTGTAACTGTGGCCACACTGTTTTCCGGTACTGACAACTCCAATGTGACACCTGTCGACGTTGCTGTAAACCGTCCGTTTATTCTCTTTGTGACAAACTACGATACGGGAGCCATTGTTACAATGTCGGTTGTGGAGAAGATGTAACTCATCTTTCTGTCAGAAATTAATTGACGGCAGCTTCGGGAGCTATCCCCGGGGCTGCCGTTGTCATTTGTCTTTTATCATACTAAGGGCTTGGGGCAGTAGAGGCCGTGAGGGGTCGAGCAGGTGCAAGTCGGTGTAGCGGCGCATCCATGTGAGCTGCTTTTTGGCGTAGACACGCGTGTTTCGGGCTATCTTCTCGGTAGCTTCGGGCAGCGTCATGGCTCCGTCGAAGTGGGCCATCATCTCCTTGATGCCTACGGTGTTGAGCGAATTAAGTTCGCGGCGGTCAATCAGTGAGCGTGCTTCGTCGACAAGTCCGTCGACTATCATCTGCCGCGTGCGCCGGGCAATGCGGGCAAAGAGGTCATCGCGCGTGTGGCCGATAGCCATTCGCACCACGTCGAAAGGTTTGGTCTCGGCGGCCTTGCGGCCTATCAGCGACGAGTAGGGTGCTCCTGCCATGAGGCTTATTTCTATTGCGTGGATGATGCGGCGAGGATTGTCGGGGTCGACGCGCTCCATGTAGTCGGGGTCGAGGTGGCGCAGCTCCGAGCGTATGGCCTCCATGCCTCCCGCGGCATAGAGTTTGAGCACTTCGCCGCGCACGGCCTCGCTTACTGTCGGGAGCTCGTCGAAGCCTTCGGTGAGTGCGTCGATATACATCATCGAGCCGCCGCACACTACGGCGCGGTTGCCGCCGCGCTCAAAGATGCCGGGGAGGAGGGCCGACGTGTCGTCGGCCCACCGCGAGGCGGAATAATAGGCTTCGAGTGGGAGCGTGCCCACAAGATGGTGCCTTACCGCCGACAGCTGCTCCGGAGTGGGAGCAGCTGTCGCGATAGGGATGCCACGGTATATCTGTCGCGAGTCGGCCGAGACAATTTCCGTGCCGAGTTCGCGTGCCAGTTCGACAGCGAGCGAGCTTTTGCCTGAGGCCGTCGGGCCGGTCACCACAATGAGTTGTGGCCTGGGGGTCATTTCGTTTTCAGGGCGGCGAGGCGGGCTATCTCCACTATTACGGCGACAGCCTTTTTCATGGATTCTACGGGAACGAACTCGTAGCGGCCGTGGAAGTTGAGGCCGCCCGCGAAGATGTTGGGGCATGGGAGGCCCTTGAACGAAAGCTGGGCGCCGTCGGTGCCGCCGCGGATAGGTACTACCTTGGGTTCGACGTCGGCGAGCTTCATGGCCTCCACGGCGATGTCGATTATGTGCATCACCGGCTCGATTTTCTCGCGCATATTGTAGTACTGGTCCTTGATGTCAATCGAGGCCACGCCGGGAAATTCGTTGTTAATCTTGCGGGTGAGGTGTTCGAGCTCTTTCTTGCGGCGTTCGAAGCGGTCGCGGTCGTGGTCGCGTATGATGTAGGTGAGTACGGTCTGCTCTACCGTGCCCTCGATGGAGGTGAGGTGATAGAAGCCCTCGTAGCCTTCGGTGTGTTCGGGGGTCTCCCAGCGGGGGAGCATGATGATAAACTGGTTGGCGATGCGTATTGAGTTGACCATCTTGTGCTTGGCGTAGCCGGGATGCACGTTGCGGCCCTTGAAGGTCACTTTTGCCACTGCGGCGTTGAAGTTCTCGTATTCGAGCTCGCCTATCTCGCCTCCGTCCATGGTGTAGGCCCAGTCGGCGCCGAAGCGCTCCACGTCAAACTTGTGGGCGCCCTGGCCTATCTCTTCGTCGGGATTGAATGCTATGCGGATAGGGCCGTGCACAATCTCGGGATGATTTTTAAGGTAGACCACGGCCGAGATAATCTCGGCGATGCCGGCCTTGTCGTCGGCGCCGAGGAGGGTGGTGCCGTCGGTGACGATAAGTCGTTTTCCGACATAGTGGAGCAGCTCGGGAAATTCGGAGGGGCGGAGGGAGATGCCGTTGGCCGGGTCGCCGAGGGTGATGTCGCCGCCGTCGTAGTTTTCGACAATGCGTGGGCTGACGTGGCGTCCGCTCATGTCGGGGCTGGTGTCGAGGTGGGCTATGAATCCTACCGTCGGAGCGTCGGCGGGTGCGCCGGGCGAGGCGGGGAGGGTGGCCATCAGATAGCCGTTGTCGTCGAGGGATATATCGCTGAGACCTATGGCTTCGAGCTCGTCGCGCAGATGTTGTGCAAACACCATCTGGCCGGGTGTCGAGGGGGTGAGGTTGGTCAGTTCGTCGCTTTGGGTGTCAAACTTCACATATTGCAGGAAGCGGTCAACTACATCTTCGGAGTGCATTTCGGGAGAATGGGATTAAATATATGTGTGAGTTGAAATATTCGATGTTCAGCGGGCCGACGGGGGCAGCGAGGCGGCAATGTCGGACGCGCTGCGCTCCATGAACTTGTTCATGTCGTAGGGCTGATTGCCGCGAGGCGGCATTATGGGCTTGTGGATAGTGATGCGTATGGTGCCGGGGAGTGGTAGGCGCGCGGTGCGTGGCATCACGCTGAAAGCGCCGTCGATAGTGACGGGCACCACGGGGAGATGAAACTCGTCGGCGAGCACGAAAGCGCCTCGGCGGAAGCGGTGCATGCGGCCGTCGGGGGTGCGGGCGCCCTCGGGAAACACCACAAGCGACATGCCGTCGCGCAGCTGCATCTCGGCGCGTTTCATGGTGCGCCGCAACGCAGCCGGGCTCGACTTGTCTACATAAATCTGCTTCGAGCATTCGCAGGCGAAGCCCACGAAAGGAATCTTGCGCAGCGACGCCTTCATCATCCAGCGGAAGTTGTGGCCCAGATAGCCGTAAATGGCGAATATGTCGTAGGCGCTCTGGTGGTTGCATACGAACACGTAACTGGTGGCGGGGTCGATGTTTTCGCGCCCCGCTACCTTCACCTTGACAAAGGCGAGGATGCAGAAGATGCGGCTCCAGATTATTTCGGGGTAATAGCCCCAGGTCTTGCCTCCGCCCAGAAGCGACCCTATGATGGTGACGAGGGCGGTAATGATAGTCGACACCACTATGATGGGCACCATAATCAGGTACTGGTAGATGCGGTAGATATAAATCATGGCAGGCAGGTCAATAATAATTTACAAAATTACTCGCATTAGCCGAAAAATGCAACTGCGCCGCCTTAAAATTGGGTGCCATTGAAAATAAATTTGTAATTTTGCACGCAATAAACCCCCATCATTGCATCCAGATGTCATTTATTGCCGATAGAGTAAAGATGGACGGTCTCACATTTGATGACGTCCTCCTGATTCCTGCTTATTCGGAAGTACTCCCCCGCGAGGTCAATCTCCGAACCCGTTTCTCACGTCGTATCACCCTTAATGTGCCTCTTGTGTCTGCGGCAATGGACACAGTGACAGAAGCCCGCCTCGCTATTGCCATAGCCCGCGAAGGTGGTATCGGCGTAATACACAAAAACATGTCTATTGCCGAACAGGCGCGCCAGGTGCATGCCGTGAAGCGTGCCGAGAACGGCATGATTTATGACCCCGTGACCATTAAGCGCGGCTCCACCGTGGCCGACGCCCTCGCCATCATGGAGGAGTATCACATCGGTGGCATACCCGTGGTTGACGACGACCGTCACCTCGTGGGCATCGTCACCAACCGCGACCTCCGTTTTGAGCTTAACCCCAAGCGCCCTGTCGACGAAGTGATGACCTCCGAAAACATCATCACCACCAACCAGTCGACCAACCTCGAAGAGGCAGCCCGCATACTCCAACAGCACAAAATCGAGAAGCTCCCCGTCGTAGACAGCGACAATCGCCTCATCGGTCTCGTGACCTACAAGGATATTACCAAAGCCAAAGACAAGCCCAACGCCTGCAAGGACGCGCTCGGTCGCCTGCGCGTGGCCGCCGGCATCGGCGTGACCCCCGACTCGATGCAGCGTGCCGACGCCCTCGTTGCCGCCGGTGTCGACGCTATCGTGATTGACACCGCCCACGGCCACTCGAAAGGCGTGGTGGGTGTGCTTCGTGCTGTCAAGGAGAAATATCCCGAAATCGACGTAGTGGTAGGCAACATAGCTACCGGCGCCGCCGCCCGTTACCTCGTCGACAATGGTGCCGACGGTGTCAAGGTAGGCATCGGTCCCGGCTCGATATGCACCACCCGCGTCATTGCAGGCGTAGGCGTGCCCCAGCTTTCGGCTGTGTATGACGTGGCAAAGGCTCTCGCTGACACCGACGTGCCTCTTATCGCTGACGGTGGTATTCGTTACTCCGGCGACATCGTGAAGGCTCTCGCAGCCGGCGCACACTCGGTGATGCTCGGCGGCATGCTTGCCGGCGTCGAAGAAAGCCCCGGCGACACTATCATCTACAACGGCCGCAAATATAAGGCTTACCGCGGCATGGGATCGCTCGAAGCCATGGAGAAAGGCTCGAAAGACCGCTACTTCCAGGGCAACGAGACCGACGCCAAGAAGCTTGTGCCGGAAGGCATCGCGGCTCGCGTGCCTTTCAAGGGTGCGCTCTACGAGGTGACCTATCAGATGCTCGGCGGCCTGCGTGCCGGCATGGGCTACTGCGGTGCCCCCGACATCGAGGCGCTCCACGAAGCCAAGTTTACCCGCATCACCAACGCAGGTGTTGACGAAAGCCATCCCCACGACGTGGCCATCACCTCCGAGGCTCCCAACTACTCGGCCTCGTCGCGCTGAGCGCGGCATACAGGCGTTACAGCATAATCAAGGCCGGAACATCCCGCTGTCGGGGGTTCCGGCCTTGATTATAGGATTATAGTTCGCGGTGAAGGGGAGGGGATGCTTTATGCCGGCTCGGCTTCACTTTTCCGATCCGGCCTCACAAGCAGGGCGCTCATCTCCCACAACAGATACACGGGGATAAACACGGCCATGAGTGTGAACGGGTCGGACGACGGAGTGATTATGGCAGCGAGCACCAGGAGCGCCACTATGGCGTGGCGGCGGTAGGTGGTGAAAAAGCCGCGGGTGAGTATGCCGAGTCTTGACAGCAGCACGGCCACGAGGGGCAGTTCAAACACCACTCCCATCATGAATATGAGCATAAGGAAATTATCCATATAGGAGTCAAGCGACAGCTGATTGGTCACTTCGGCGCTTATGCGGAAAGTGTAGAGAAAACGGAGCGTGAGCGGAAACACCACGGTGTAGCCCAGCAGGCATCCGAGATAAAACATCGCCGTGCCGCCGATGAATACCCGGCGGACGCTGCGTTGCTCGTTGTAGTAGAGTGCGGGGCTGATGAAGCGCCACACTTCGTAGATGATATAAGGGAAAGCGATGAGAAACGCCATCCACAGCGACAGCGAGATGTTGATGAAGAACTGCGACGCGAGCCTGATGTTGATAAGCTCCACCTCCATTGGCCCATCCAGTTCGCGGGGCAAATAAGGGAATACGGCGCCGAGGCTGTCGAGGAAACGGTAAAGGAAGAAGTCGCTGCGGCAAGGTGCGAGCACCACCGAGTCGAAAATGTCGGGGATAAAGCAGAAACACGCCACGACCCCGGCTGTCAGGACCACAGCGATACGCAGGAGCACCGAGCGCAGGGCGTCAAGGTGTCCCCAGAACGACATTTCGACCTCTCCGGCCATGCGTCAGCTCAGGCTTTGCGGTCGGCGGTGTCGTCGGTGGTGGTGCCGCGCACCTCATCCTCGACGCCTTTCATACCGTCCTTGAAGCTCTTGACCCCTTTGCCGAGACCCTTCATGAGTTCGGGAATCTTCTTGCCGCCGAAGAGCAGCAGAACGACAAAGGCTATGATGATTATCTCGGGCGTACCGATAGAGCCGAGAAATAGTAGAGTGTTCACTGTTTTGCTGTTATTAAGGTGATGTCTGTAATGAGGGCCGGCGTGGCTGTGGATGTTATTCCGTCGGGCCTATTTAGATGATACGGATGCCCGGCCGCTTTATTATGTGTGCGGCCACACGTTAAGATATTTTTGCATTTTTCGGCGGATACAAACGTGACTCGCAGCAGGAGGGAATTTCGCAGGCTGAGGCACAAACTGTTTGCTCAGGCCGAAAAATATGTGTACTTTTGCGGATATATACCAATCTTAGGCAATAAATCACAGTCAATCCATTCGTCACCATGAATCTACGCCTATTGGCCTTTACAGCAGCCGGAGCCATGGCTCTTGGCGCAATGGCCTCGCCCGAAGTTCCCGACAGTATCTCGCTCTCCACTCTTACAGCCATAACCCGCGCCGACGGCGGCATCTCAGCCGCTCAGCTCCAGGAGCTCAGAGAGTCGTTTAAGCCTACGGTAGCCGACCGCGCCGTCTACAATGCTATTTCCAACAATGATATTAATAAGCTCGCGGTCAACACCGACGCCCGCCGTCAGCGTCCCGACATGAATTTCAGCCATCGCGTGAAGTCGAAGGGCATCACCAATCAGCTGTCGAGCGGCCGATGCTGGCTATTCACCGGTCTCAACGTGCTCCGCGCCCAGATGATGGCCGCCAACAATCTGCCTGAGTTAAAGCTGTCGCAGAACTATCTCTTCTTCTACGACCAGCTTGAGAAGAGCAATCTCTTCTTGCAGACCGTAATCGACAAGGCCGCCGAGCCTATGGATTCCAAGTTCAATGAGTGGCTCTTCCACCACCCTCTCAGCGACGGCGGCCAGTTTACCGGCGTGGCCGACCTCATCACCAAGTACGGTGTTGTGCCGGCTGAGGTGATGCCCGAGACCAACAGCTCCAACTCCACCTCCACCATGAGCAATCTCATCGGCCTCAAACTGCGCGAGGACGGTCTCGAACTCCGCAAGATGGTAGCCGACGGCGCCGCCAAGTCGGCCCTCGAAGAGCGCAAGGCCGCCATGCTCGCCGAAATCTACCGCATGCTCGCAATCAATCTCGGCGTGCCCCCCACCGAGTTTGAGTGGACCGCCCGCAACGAGAAAGGCGAAGCCGTGGACACCCGCACCTACACCCCGCAGCAGTACTACCGCACCTTTGCAGGCAACAACCTCAAAGACGACTATATCATGATAATGAACGATCCCACCCGTCCTTACTGGAAGATATATGAGATAGACATGGACCGCCACACCTACGACGGCAGCAACTGGACCTACGTTAACGTACCTATGGACGAGCTCAAAACGATGGCTATCGCGTCAATCAAAGACTCAACCGCCATGTATTTCTCATGCGACGTGGGCAAGCAGTTTGACCGCGAGGCCGGTATTCTCGACGTCGACAACTACGACTACGGCTCGCTGATGGGCGTGAATTTCGGTATGGACAAGGCACAGCGCATCCAGACCGGCGCTTCGGCATCGAGCCACGCCATGACCCTCGTGGGCGTAGACCTCGACAGCAACGGTGTGCCCGGCAAGTGGCTCATCGAGAACAGCTGGGGCCCGCGTGCCAACGGCGGACACCTCATCGCCACCGACAAGTGGATGGACGAGTATCTTTTCCGTCTGGTCGTCGACAAGAAGTATGCAACAAGCCGTGTCAAGGAAGTGATCGCCACGGAGACCCCGGTAATGCTTCCGGCATGGGACCCGATGTTTGCTCCCGAGGACTGACATTTTGTCACCTGCACTGACTTAATCCCCACTCAACATATCGAATATGCGTCCGCAGGCGAACCTGCGGGCGCATATTTGCGTTAAAACTATTGGAGCGGGAGTGCGCAGGGTGACACTCATGGACTTTGGCACGCCTTTTGCTCGAATAAGCAGTGGGGAAGCTAACCCCGACATACGACAATAATCAAAAACCAATATAACATTCAACCCATGAATATCAAACCGCTGGCCGACCGCGTGCTCATCTCGCCCACGGCCGCCGAAGAAGTGACAATGGCAGGTATCATCATCCCCGACTCAGCCAAGGAGAAACCCCTCCAAGGCAAGGTTATCGCCTGTGGCAACGGCACCAAGGATGAGGAAATGGTAGTAAAGCCCGGCGACGACGTGCTCTATGGCAAGTATGCCGGCAATGAGGTTACTCTCGAAGGTGAGAAGTATATCATCATGCGCCAGAGCGACATCCTCGCCATCATCGAAGGCTGATACTTCCGCTAAGCCTTTTATCACTCTTTTAAATCACTGATAATCATACACTGAAATGGCTAAAGAAATCAAATTTGAGATAAAGGCTCGTGAAGAGCTCAAAAAAGGTGTCGACGCTCTCGCCGACGCCGTCAAGGTAACCCTCGGCCCGAAAGGCCGCAACGTAATCATCGAGAAGAAATTCGGCGCTCCCCACATCACCAAGGACGGCGTGAGCGTAGCCCGCGAAATCTCGCTCGAAGACCCCTTCCAGAATATGGGCGCCCAGCTCGTCAAGGAAGTGGCCTCGAAGACCGGCGATGACGCCGGCGACGGCACCACCACCGCTACCGTGCTCGCCCAGTCGATTATCAACGTCGGCCTCAAAAATGTGGCTGCCGGCGCCAATCCCATGGATCTAAAACGCGGTATCGACCGCGCCGTAGCTGCTGTGGTAGCGCAAATCAAGCAGATGGCAGAGCCTGTGGGCGATGACTTCGACAAGATTGAGTCGGTAGCCCGTGTGTCGGCTAACAACGACGAGGCTATCGGCCACCTTATCGCCGAGGCTATGAAGAAAGTGAAGAAAGAGGGCGTCATCACCGTTGACGAGGCCAAGGGCACCGAGACCACAGTCGACATCGTAGAGGGCATGCAGTTTGACCGCGGCTATATCTCGCCTTACTTCATGACCAACCCCGAGAAGATGGAGTGTGAGATGGAGAACCCCTTCATCCTCCTCTTCGATAAGAAAATCTCCAACCTCAAGGATATGCTTCCTATCCTCGAAGCCACAGCCCAGACCGGCCGCGGCCTTCTCATCATCGCCGAGGATGTTGACCAGGAAGCACTCGCCACTCTCGTGGTGAACCGTCTCCGCGGTTCGCTGAAGGTGTGCGCAGTCAAGGCCCCCGGCTTCGGCGACCGCCGCAAAGAGATGCTTGAAGACATCGCCGTACTCACCGGTGGCACCGTAATCTCCGAGGAGAAGGGTATGCAGCTCGCCGGCGCTACAATCGAGTCGCTCGGCCGCGCCGAGAAGGTGACCGTGACCAAGGAGAACACCACTATCGTCAACGGTGCCGGCGACAAGCAGATGATTGCCGCCCGCGTGGCTCAGATTAAGGCTCAGATTGAGTCGACGAAGAGCGACTACGACCGCGAGAAGCTCCAAGAGCGTCTTGCCAAGCTCGCCGGCGGTGTAGCTGTGCTCCATATCGGTGCTCCCTCCGAAGTTGAGATGAAGGAGAAGAAAGACCGCGTAGACGACGCTCTCTCGGCCACCCGCGCCGCTATCGCAGAAGGTATCGTGCCCGGCGGCGGCGTTGCCTATATCCGCTGCCTCGCGGCTATCGACGACCTCACCGGCGCCAACGACGACGAGACCACCGGTATCGCTATCGTTAAGCGTGCTATCGAGGAACCCCTCCGCCAGATTGTTGCCAACGCAGGCGTAGAGGGTGCCGTAGTGGTTCAGAAGGTGAAGGAAGGCAGCGCCGACTTCGGCTACAACGCCCGCACCAACACCTACGAGAACCTGCTCGCCGCAGGTGTCATCGACCCTGCTAAGGTTACCCGCGTGGCTCTTGAAAACGCTGCTTCAATCGCCGGTATGTTCCTCACCACTGAGTGTGTCATCGCCGACAAGCCCGAAGAGAATCCCGCACCTGCAATGCCCGCAGGCGGCATGGGCGGTATGGGCGGCATGATGTAATCGACCCCTCCGCAACAAATATATTCAGGAGCGGGAGGCGCGACCCCAAATCTGGGTCGCCCTCCCGCTCCTGATTTTTAGGAAACTCGGACTTTTCGGACAACTCGGACCAGTCCGAAGCGTCCAAGCCTTCCAAGCCCTCCGAGCTCTCCAAGCCGCAGGGCTTGCTCAGTCGAGCATCAGAGCCATGCGGAGGCGTTGGGCCGGCAGGCCGGTGATTGAGCCGGCTTCGGGCGATGAGAATATCAGCTCGGCGAGGGTTATGATGTCGATGTCGAAATCGAGGTGTTTAGGCTCCGGCTCGGTGTCGGTCGATTGTATGCACTCGCCGTCGGCCAGACGATAGACGCCGTCATTGACCGGCATAAGCGGGTCGGTGACGCGGAGTGTGAGCCTCAGGCCCGGGTTGTCGGAGGCGATTAGGCCAAGCGCTTTGCCGGCGTTGACTATGCGTGCCATGCCGCGCTTAGTCGGCTTGCAGCGGCCTCCGCTCGTCACGGGGGCGAGAATGGCGAATGGGGTGTCGGGCCATTTGGCGCGCATGATGCGCAACACCGCCAGGCGGGCGGCGTCGGTGCGGTAGAGAATCTCGTCGACACGTATTACGCCCGAGCCGTCGGGGGCGGGGCGCGCCCACCCTATCGCGGCTACATCTCCGACGGCGTCGGTCACGGCGGCACACAAGCCCCCGTCGAGCGACAGGTCGTCGAGGATGTTGAGATAGTCGCGGCGCGAGTGAAGCACGGTTGCCTGAGGCAGTTCGCGCTCAAAGGCCGCCACAGCATTGCTCACGCGCTCGTCAAACAGGTCGTCGACCGGCGTGAACTCCCCGGCACTCTCCTCCTCTGTGGGAGCGAAAGCGTGGAGCGAGGTATAACGCATCACATCGGTGAGCGCCACGGTGGCGAAGCCGAACCGCGAGTAGTAGCGGTAGAGATAGCCCGACGCCGGAATGAGGCATGTTATAATGTCGCCGCGGGCGCGAGAGGTGTCGAGAGCGTCGGCCATGAGCGCGCTCATCAGTCCGCGGCCGCGCATGTTGCGGCGTGTGGCCGCTCCGGCGATATACGATGCACTGGTCGGGTGCCCGTGAAACGTCATGGCGTAAGGTTGGAGAAGCAGCGAGCTCACTACGTGGCCGTCAGTGCAGAGTGTCATGGCGTCGCAGTCTCTGTACACGCGATCGAAGTACATGTCGACATATTCTTTGCTGTCGCCGAAAACATCGGCCCACATTTTCTTTATTTCATCTTTGCGGCTCATGCAATAGTAACGCCCCCGGGGGGATAATTGTTGCATTGAGCCGCCGGCCACAAAATGCCACTGAGTTGCACGCGCGATTGGTTAACTTTGCATCAAACCAATCCGTCACAACATGAAAAGTCTTACATATATTACTATGGTATTGGGTGTTAGTGCTCTTATGGGCTGCCATAATCATGAAAGCGATTCCCATAATTATGAGGGTGAAACCCACGTTTATGATGGCGAACAGCGCAATGATGAGTGCGAAAATCACCGTCATGAGGTAGAAAATCACCGCTATGATGGCGACACCCGGGCCCATGACCATGAGGGCGAGGCCCGCGAGAATACCGACGAGATAGTGTTTGAGCAGGCCAAGGCCGCGGCCTCCGGCGTGGTGAGCGACACGGTAACTCCCGCGCCGTTCAGCACGGTGATACACACCTCGGGCAAGGTGCTCCCCGCGTTGGGCGACGAGGCTACTGTTGCCGCTACCGTGGCTGGAGTGATTAAGCTCTCCCGCTCCATGGCGGAGGGGGAGAAGATTGGCCGCGGTGCCGCTGTCGCCACGGTGTCGACCCGCAATCTTGCCGAGGGTGACGTGGGCAGCCGCGCACGCATAGCCTACGAGCAGGCCAAAGCTGAGTATGACCGAGCTTCGAGCCTTGTCGACGACAGGATAATCTCGCAGAGCGACTATCGCGCGGCGCAAGCCGAGTATGAGCGCGCCAAACTTGCCTACGAGGCCGTGGGCCGCAGCGGTGGCTCAGGTGTGGCAGTAGTGTCGCCCGCCGCGGGCTACGTCAAGCAGCTCATGGTAAAGGATGGCGACTACGTGGAGGTGGGTCAGCCGGTAATGACGGTGACACAGAACCGCAGGCTGTTTCTCCGCGCCGAAGTCGCCGAGCGCGACTATGAGGCGCTTAGGCAGGTGTCGTCGGCGCGTTTCCGTACCGCTTACAGTGCCCAACACACCTACGACCTCGCCGATATGGGCGGCCGTCTTGTGTCGTATGGCCGCTCGGGCGGTGCGTCGAGCGCGTTTATCCCCGTCACGTTCGAATTCGACAACACCGGTAGCGTGCTCCCCGACTCATATGCCGACATATATCTCATAGGCGCGCCGCGCCGGGATGTAATAAGTGTTCCGGAGACCGCACTTATCGAAGAGCAGGGAATATATTTCGTCTACGTTCATCCCGACGAGAACTGCTACCAAAAGCGCGAAGTCAAAATCGGTGCGAGCGACGGCAAGCGCGTGGAGATTCTCTCCGGCCTCGCTCCGGGCGAAGTGGTGGTGACGCAGGGCGCCGTGCGCGTGAAGCTCGCCGGAGCCGGCAATTCTATTCCGGGTCACACCCATAACCATTGATTCCTGCCGGCCATGCTTAACAAAATAATCAGTTTTTCGCTCCGCAACCGTCTGCTTGTGCTCGCCGCAGCGGTATTGCTTGTGGTTCTGGGCCTGCGTACGGCCCACGATGCAGAGATTGACGTGTTTCCCGACCTCAACGCCCCCACAGTGGTGGTGATGACCGAGGCAGGGGGCATGGCTCCCGAAGAGGTGGAGCAGCTTGTGACCTTCCCGATAGAGACCGCCGTCAATGGCGCCACGGGGGTGCGCCGCGTGCGCTCGTCGTCGACCGCCGGTTTCTCGGTGGTGTGGGTGGAGTTTGACTGGGGTACCGACATCTACCTCGACCGACAGATTGTGTCGGAAAAACTCGCCACGATAGGCGACGCGCTCCCCGACGGCATAGGGCAGCCAACTCTCGGCCCGCAGTCGTCGATTCTCGGCGAACTGCTGATAGTGAGTCTTACGGCCGACTCCACCTCGATGCTCGATTTGCGCACAATCGCCGACTGGACCATACGGCCGCGGCTGCTGTCGACCGGCGGCGTGGCCCAGGTGTCGGTGATAGGCGGTGACCTCAAAGAGTATCAGGTGCTTGTCGACCCCGGCAAGATGAAGCATTACGGAGTGAGCCTCGACGAGGTGATGACTGCCACCCGCGGTATGAACCGCCGTACCAACGGAGGCGTAATCTACCAGTACGGCAACGAATATATAGTGCGCGGCGTGGGTTCGCCCGACGCCGTAGCCCGCATATCCAAAAGCGTGGTGAAGAGCGGCGCCGACGGCATAGTGACCCTCGGCGACATCGCCACAGTGGCTGTGGGCGCACAGAGCCCCAAGCTCGGCACTGCCGCCGAAAAGGGTAAGCCCGCCGTGCTCCTCACGGTGACGAAACAGCCTCATACGGCCACAATAGAGCTCACCGAAAAGCTTGAATCATCGCTTGCCGACCTCGCCAAGAATCTGCCCGCCGACGTGAAAGTGTCGACCGACATCTTCCGCCAGAGCGACTTCATCGAGAGCTCTGTCAACAACGTGCAGCAGTCGCTCGTCGAGGGCGCCGTGTTTGTGGTGATTATCCTCTTCCTCTTCCTCGCCAACGTGCGCACTACTGTAATCTCCCTCGTCACGATACCGTTGTCGCTGCTTGTGTCGCTCATAGTGCTTCACCTCATGGGACAGAGCCTCAACACCATGAGCCTCGGTGGCATGGCGATAGCCATAGGCTCGCTCGTCGACGACGCCATAGTCGACGTGGAAAACGTGTGGCGCCATCTGCGCGAGAATCGCCTGCGCCCCGAGAGTGAGCGCCACGCCACGCTGAAAGTAATCTACGACGCCTCGCGCGAGGTGCGTATGCCTATCCTCAACTCCACGCTCATCATCATAGTGTCGTTTCTGCCGCTATTCTTCCTCAGCGGCATGGAAGGACGTATGCTCATTCCGCTCGGAGTGTCCTTTATCGTGGCTCTTCTCGCTTCGACCGTGGTGGCGCTAACCCTGACACCGGTACTTTGCAGTTATCTGCTCGGACGCCGTGCCGGCAGCGACGGCGGTGTGCCCAAGGACGCTTTTGTCACGGTGTGGCTTCGCCGCTACTACCGCCGAGCCCTTGAATGGACCCTCGGCCACCGCCGTCCGGTAGTAATCGGCGCCGCGGCGCTGTTTGTCGCCACGATAGGCATCTTCTTTACGCTCGGCCATTCGTTTCTCCCGCCGTTCAACGAGGGCTCGTTTACGGTCAACGTAAGCTCCATGCCCGGCATCTCGCTCGAAGAGAGCGACAAGATAGGCCGACGCGCCGAGGAGCTGTTGCTGAGTGTGCCCGAAATAACTACCGTAGCGCGCAAGACAGGCCGCGCCGAGCTCGACGAGCACGCCCTCGGCGTCAACGTGTCGGAAATCGAGGCGCCGTTTGTTCTCTCGGGACGCAGCCACCACGAGGTGCTTGACGAGGTGCGCCACAAGCTCGCCGACATCGCGGGCGCCAACATCGAGATAGGCCAGCCGATAAGCCACCGCATTGACGCCATGCTCTCAGGCACACAGGCAGGAATAGCAATCAAGATTTTCGGCGACGACCTCAACCGGCTCTTCTCTATCGGCAACCGCATCAAGGACGCGATAGTCGACGTGCCCGGCGTGGCCGACCTCAACGTAGAGATGCAGGTCGAGCGTCCGGAGTTGAAGATTGTGCCTAAGCCTGAGTTGCTCGCGCGCTACGGCATCAGCGAGCCAGCGTTCAATGAGGCTGTGGAGGTGCTCATGGCGGGCGAGACGGTGGGACAGGTCTACGAGGGCAACCGGAGCTTCAATCTTGTGGTGCGGGCCGACAAAGACTATCGATCTACCGCCGACGATATAAGCCGCATGCTCATCGACACCCCCGACGGCGCCAAGATTCCGCTCTCTAACGTGGCCGACGTAATATCTACCACCGGCCCCAACACTATCAACCGCGAGAACGTGAAGCGCAAGATTGTAGTCAGCGCCAACGCTTCCGGGCGCGACATTCGCAGTGTGGTGAACGACATACAGAGCCGCGTCGAAGCTTCGGTCGAGCTCCCCGAAGGCTATCATATAGAGTACGGAGGGCAGTTTGAGAGCGAGCAGGCAGCGAGCCGCACGCTGCTGCTTACTTCGCTGCTGAGTGTCATAGTCATCTTCCTGCTGCTCTACATGCAGTTCCGCAACGCCATGGAGAGCCTCGTGATTTTGTGCAACCTGCCGTTCGCACTCATCGGCGGAGTGCTTGTGCTGCGCTTCACGAGCGGCGAGGTGAGCATCCCGGCTATCATAGGCTTCATATCGCTCTTTGGCATAGCCACACGCAATGGCATGTTGCTCATCACTCGCTACAACAATCTTCGCGAGGCCGAGGGGATGCCGCTCAGCCGGGCTGTGATGCAAGGCTCGATTGACCGCCTCAATCCTATCCTCATGACCGCGCTGACCTCGGCGCTGGCGCTGCTTCCCCTTGTGTGGCGCGGCGATCTGCCCGGCAACGAGATTCAGAGCCCCATGGCGGCGGTGATACTTGGCGGCCTCATATCGTCGACGCTGCTCAACGGCTTTATAATACCGATAATGTATCTCCATATCAACCGCCGTGCCGAATCTTGACCGCGTGAAGTGCTCCGGCGTGTCCTGGATGTGATTTTTTCTGCTGAATCATAGCTTTGTAGGGATGCACAGGATATTATGTCGCCTCAATAGCTATTTTTCACAGTCGCTTTCTGTAATCTGTTTTTATCCTTGAATGAAGAAGACTATTATTGCGCTCCTGTATGCGGGAGCCGCGTTGTGTGCCAACGCACATACTATCGATGAACTGTTACGAGAAATAGAGGCCAACAACCTCGAACTGAAAGCCGCCCGCCATGACGTGTCGGCGGATATTGCCGACGCCAAGGCCGACAACACTCTCGCCGGCCCGTCGGCCGAGTTCAGTCCGTTCTGGCAAAAGGATGTGTCGGGCTTGTCGAGCAGCGAGCTCATAGTGTCGCAGGAGTTTGATTTTCCCTCTGTCTATGCCGCTCGCAGCAAGGCCGTAAAAGCGCGCGAGGAGATGCTGTCGGCGCAGTTTGATGCCGCGCGCCGCGACCTTCTGCTCGACGCCAAGCTTCAATGCATAGAGCTTGTGAAGCTCCAACAGCAGCGCCGTCTTGTCGACGGGCGCCACGGGCGCCTGACACGCGTGTTGCAATTTATCAGGCAGAAGGATTCGGCCGGTGCGTCTACCGCGCTCGAAGTCAACAAGGCTCTAATGGAGCTGAGCACCGTAGAGTCGGAGATAGCCGCCAACGAGACGGAGCAGCTCTCGCTCATAGAGGCGCTGACGGCGCTCAACGGCGGCTTTGAACTTGATACCGACAGTGTGGAGTATGCCGCCGAGCAGATGATAGCCGACTTCGAGACATTCCGTGCCGAGGCCATGGCTTCAGACCCTGCGATTGTGGCGGCGCGCAATGCCGTTGATGCTGCCGGCCGCGAAGTGGACGTGAGCCGCACGAGCTGGCTACCGAGTATCAACGTGGGCTACCGCCGCAACGCCGCTCCGGGCGAGGCGCAGAATGGCATGGTAGTGGGGTTGAGTTTTCCCGTGTGGTCCAACAGTCATCGCGTCCGTGCGGCCCGCGAGCGTCACGAGGCCGCGCGTCTCCGCGCCGAAGATACAGGCCGTCAGCTTGAGACAGCTCTCCGTCAGCAGTATATCGAGATGACGCAGCTATATAAGTCAATGGGGACCTACGACATGGATATGATGACCCGTACCCTGGCGCTGCTTGTCAAGGCAGTGGAGGCCGGGCAGATAACCGTATTTGAATACTTCAATGAGAGCGAGGCTGTGTATGGCAAGATTGCCGAGCTGATTGACGCCCGCTACCGCTACAACAAGGTCCTTGCCACTCTCACCCGCTCGCGTCTATGATACGATAATACCGGCTTAGGTGGTGTGAGTTATCCCGATTTTGGCTAATTTTGCAGACAGAAGTCAATATCATCAGATTGAATGGCAAGAAAACGCAAAGAGCTCCCCGAGCTCAAGAACATAGAAATCACGGGCGTTGCCGCTGAGGGCAATGCCATTACCCGTCTCGGCGACGACGGTACCGGTATAGTATGTTTCATCCCGTTTGGCGCGCCCGGCGACATAGTGGACCTGAAACTCACCCGAAAGAAGCACTCCTATGCCGAGGGGCGCATCACCGCAATGGTGAAGCCCTCGGAAATACGTGTCGAGCCGCGTTGCGAGCATTTTACCGTGTGTGGCGGCTGCCGCTGGCAGCATCTGCCTTACGACTATCAGCTTAAATGCAAGCAGCAGCAGGTGACCGACGCACTCCAACGCATCGCCAAGGTGGAGCTTCCGGAGATAAGCCCGATTCTCGGCTCGGAGGAAATATGGGCCTACCGCAACAAAATGGAATACACGATGAGCAACCGTTGCTGGCTCACGCAGGAGCAGCTCGAAAGCGGCGAGGAGTTTCCCGACCGCGACGCCGCCGGATTCCACATACCGGGCGCCTTCGACAAGGTGCTTGACATCAAGGCGTGTCATCTCCAAGAGGATTTCGGCAACCGCCTGCGCCTCTTTGTCAAGGCAGTTGCCAAGGAGCGCGGCTACACGTTCTTTGACCTGCGAGCCCAGACCGGACTTCTGCGCACTCTGATGATACGCACCGCCTCGACCGGTCAGAAAATGGCCGTGGTGGTATTTGGCGAGGACAACCGTCCCGCAATCGAGGATATGATGACGGTCGTACGCGACAACTTTCCCGAGCTTACCTCGCTGCTCTATGTCGTCAACCTGAAAGCCAATGATACTATCGGCGACCAGGAGGTGATAACTTTTGCCGGCATGCCTTATATAGAGGAGGAAATGGAGGGACTACGCTTCCGCGTGGGGCCGAAGTCGTTTTATCAGACCAACTCGCGCCAGGCCTACCGACTCTATCAGGTGGCCCGAGAGTTTGCCGGGCTCAACGGCGACGAGCTTGTGTATGACCTCTATACCGGCACAGGTACGATAGCCAACTTTGTGGCACGCCGCGCGCGCCACGTGATAGGAATCGAGTATGTGCCCGAGGCTATCGCCGACGCCAAAGTCAACTCACAGGTCAACGGCATTACCAATACCGAGTTCTATGCCGGCGACATGAAAGACGTGCTCACCGACGAGTTTATCGCGGAACACGGCGGCCGCCCCGACGTGATGATAATCGACCCGCCACGCGCCGGCATGCACCAGGATGTGGTCGACGTGATACTTCGCGCCCGCCCCGGCCGCATAGTGTACGTGAGCTGCAATCCCGCCACTCAGGCGCGCGACATAGCTCTGCTCGACAGTGCGTATAAGGTGGAGGCCGTAAGGCCGGTAGATATGTTCCCCCACACGGCTCATGTAGAGAACGTGGTGCGTCTTACTCTCCGCGACTGATCAGCAATGGCAAAGGAGATAGAGCGCAAGTTTCTCGTGGGTGAGAACTGGCGCGAGGCCGTCGACGGTCCCGGCGTAAGGATGCGGCAGGCCTATCTGTCGCTCGAACCACGCGCCACCGTGCGTGTGCGCGTGGCCGGTGACCGTGCGTGGCTTACCGTCAAGGGGCGCAACGACGGCATAAGCCGTGACGAGTGGGAATATCCTGTGCCGGTCGCGGATGCCGACGCCATGATTGAACGTTGTGGTACGGCGGAGCTGTCGAAGACACGCTATCGCAGCGGACGCTGGGAGATAGACGAGTTTCACGGTAAGCTCAGCGGCCTTGTCGTGGCCGAGATAGAGCTTGCTGACGTGTCGGAGCAGCCGGCACTTCCGGCCTGGATAGGCCGCGAGGTGTCGGGCGATGTCCGCTATTACAACTCGTCGCTTGCCGCTTCGGGCAAGATTCCACAGGCGGAGTAAACGCTTTCGACAGCTTTTAAGCCGGCTCGGCTCAGATTCCCATAAGGTCGCGGAATATGTCGAGCGCAGCTTCGATGTCGCGCTTTTCTGCGATGCAGTCAATCTTTATCTTTCCGGGTGCTTCAAGCAGAGTGAAGTTTATAGCGCCAGGAGTGGCGTTTTTCTTGTCGTGGCTCATGAGCTCGAGCAGCGCTGGATAGTCGTCGCAGCTTATCGGCATCACGCCGTAGATGCGGCGTACGTAAGCCGCCAGCTCGCGCAGCATGTCGCTCGGAAACTTGAAGAGCATATGCGAGAGCACGAGGTCGACTACAAGCCCCCACGCCACCGCATATCCGTGAGGTACGGGGCGTTCGCGGCGCATCGCCATACTCTCGAAAGCGTGGCCCGCCGTGTGGCCCAGATTGAGGGCGCGGCGCAGTCCGTGTTCGTGAGGGTCCTGTTCCACGATGCGTTTTTTGACAAGCACGCTGCGCTCCACCAGGGGGAGTAGTCCCGTGAAGTCGGCCGCGGAGATGTCGAAGCCGATAAGCCGGCGATACTCTTCGGGGCTGTCGATAAGTCCGTGTTTCAGCATCTCGGCGTAGCCTGAGCGTAGTTCGGAGGAGGGGAGTGTGGCGAGCCACGATGTGGAGATGACCACGGCGTCGGCGTCGCGGAATGTGCCTATTTCGTTTTTCAGGCCGCCGAAGTTGATGCCCGTCTTGCCGCCTACTGCCGCGTCGACAGCCGAGAGCAGTGTCGTGGGGGCGTTGACGAAGCGTATTCCGCGCTTGAATGTGGCGGCCGCGAAGCCGCCGAGGTCGGTCACCATGCCGCCTCCTACGTTGACAACGGCCGATTTGCGTGTCAGACCGGCCGCCTGCATCTGTTCCCATACCGAGGTGAGCGATGTGATGTCTTTGTGTGTGTCGCCCGCCTTGATTGTTATTATGGGGGCGTCGGCGAGTGCGGGGCACGCCTCGCGGAGCGGTTCGGCGCACAGTTTGTGCGTGTTGGTGTCGGTTATTATCGCTATTCCGGCGGGCGACATCTCTTTTACTATGGTGTTGAGTGCATCGGCCGGGTGGTGGGTGAAGATGAGGTTCATGCTGGTTGAAGTGTAGTGGTGGCGAGTTCAAGGAGCAGTTGCGGCATAGCGGCGGCAGCTTCGGGCATCGACGGGAAGATTACGGCTGCTCCCGCCTTGACAAACTCCTCACGCGGGATTGGACCGGTGGTGACGGCCACGGTAAATGCGCCGGCACGGTCGCCGCTCTCCACGCCGAGAGGGGCGTTTTCGATCACGATTGAGGCCGAAGGGCTTACGCGGGCGAGCTGCATGGCCTTTATAAACGGCTCGGGGTGCGGCTTGCCGTGTGTCACGCTGTGGCCGGTTATCATCATGTCGGGGGTGAAAATGCCGGGATAGTCGGCTTCAAGCCGTTCTATGAGCGACGTCTGGCCCGAACCGGTTACGAGCACGCGCCTGATTGTGGCGTCGCGCAGCAGGTTCATCAGCTCGGCGGCTCCCGGCATCTTGCCCGGTTTGGGGTATTCGTTGAAATATACCGTTTTGAGGTGGTAATACTTTTTTATTTCCTCCGGTGTGGCGTCGCGGCCAAACGCGCGGTTAAACAGTATGTTGATTGTCGACGCGCCCGTGCGACCCTCGTAGAGAAAAAACTCATCCCTTGTACACTCTATGCCAAGGCCGGTAGCCATGCGGTGCCATGCCTCTGCGTGGAGCGGCATAGAGTCGTAAAGCGTGCCGTCCATGTCGATAAGAGCGGCAGCAGGCGTCACACACTTGTAGTGGTGACGCCTGAGAAACGTTGCTATTTCCTGCTCAAACATTTATTTGTCGGCGGGCAGAAGATTGGTGAGCTGTTCGTAGAAGGTGGGGTCTTCGCCCACCACAATCAGGGCTATGTTGCCCTCGGGATTAATGACAAGCTTGGTGGGATAGCCCTGGATGGCATATATCGTTGAGGGCTGGGTTGCCTGGGGTGATTCGGGATTGGTCCACACGTTGACCCAGGGGAGTTCATACTGTTTCAGTGCGTCGAGCCACTTGTCGCGGGTGTCGCCGCAGTCTATCGAGAGGAACTCCACGTTGCGGTTTTTCAGTACCTCATATTGCTCTTTCATCTGAGGTATGCCCTTGATGCACCAGCCGCACCACGAGCCCCAGAAGTCGAGCATCACCCATTTGCCGCGGAAGTCGCTAAGCTTAACGGCCTTGCCCTCGGGGTCGGGGAGCTCGAAGTCGGGCGCGGGCTTGCCTACCTGGATAAACTCGGCGGCGGCGCGGCGGGCGCGTGTGCGCTCGGCGTTCTTTTGGAGCTGCATGTACATCGGGGCGAGAATGGAGTTGACTGCGCCCGGTTTGAGCGATTCAAGCGCCGACATGAGTCGATCCTCGTCCTGAATCTGCGAGGTCATGTACACGCCGAGGGCATTGTCGAGATTGGCGAGCGCCGCTGCTTCGGCTATATCGGTGAAGCCGTCGATAAGCGCCTGACGCTCCGCATCGCCGGCGGTGGAGGGGAGTGCGCGGTATGCGGTCATTATCGAGTCGGCGGCCATGTTCCAGCGGTTCATGCCGTCGGTGAGGGTCGAGCCGCTCATCTGTGGATTGGTAGTGGTGAAGTCGATTGCGAGCTGCTCGCCGGGAGCGGCGAAGAGCATTGCCGGACGGCTGTTGATGGGGCTTGCCACGACGGCTGCCGGGCCATCCGTGTCAACCTCGATGGCGAGGGTGGGCTGCCCGGTGACTACGAGGGTGTCCATTAGGCCGCGCAGCGCGGCGCGGCGGTTCTCGCCGAAGTAGTCGGCCATGGGTATCTGGGCCACGATAATGCTGTCGGTGCCTTCGGGAAGAGTGAGTGTGACAACGGCCGGGTCCTGGGCCTGGGCGATGGTTGCTCCGGCCAGAAGCGAGGCCATCAATGACATGATTTTGGTCATAGTGTAAATATAGATTGTCGGTACGTTGCGATGCGCGCTGCCTCCGTGACCGGATAATGACAGAGGCACCCGCTGCATCACTCGGCAAAGATAGCGAGAATATTGCAAACGGGCGCCTTTTATAGGGGGCGAAAATGATGTGACCGATTGTGTCGGCCGGGATGAGGGAGGTCAGTCGCGCATCTTTTCGGCGAGATTGTGCATGGCATCGCCTATCGAGTCGAGGGCATCGCCCCCTTTCTCGCGCAACATGTCGGTAATGCCGCCGGCTTTCTCCTTGGCCTGGCCGAGCTTCTCGGCGGCTGCGGTCTTGGCTTCGTCGAGCTTCTCGGAAGCGACGGATTTGGCCTGGTTGACATACTCGGTTGCCTTGACCTGAATGTTGTCTTTTTCGGTCGATGCGTTTTCCTTGGCCGTGGATAATGCGTCTTTGGCCGCGTTGGTTATGTTACTGAGGTCCATAATAGTGATATTTTAGGGTGTGGGGTGAGATAAAGGTGGGAAAAAACAAGTGTGGCGGAGAAGTTCCGTCAGTGTGTACAACAGCGGGCGGCGGCTCGCGGTTCACCGTCGCTCAGTCATGGTATACTGACTGAAATGTTAATTTTCAGCCGGCTTGGATTACATATTTTAACAATGAATTAACAATTGAAAAAGTGCTAAAGAGTAGTCAACTCATTTTAGGATAATTTCACACAGAAACGTAAGTATCAGTGCTTCAAGGTGACGCAAAGTTGCAGTTGTTACAATTTTGCCACATTGTGGCGTTTTATCGGCGCAACGTTTGGATTTTCGGGTGCAAAGCCTTAATTTTGAGCGAAAGTTCACGAAAAGTGTGAACAAATGTGAAATTATCAAATGCCAATATCTTCCATGATAGAAACGACCCTAATCATATTCAAACCCTCATCCATAGCCCGCGGGCTTGTGGGGTCGATTCTTTCGCGTTTCGAGGCCAAAGGTCTCACGATAGTAGGCATGAAGATGATGCAGCTCGACGAAGCGCTTCTGCGCGAGCATTACGCTCACCTCGTCGACCGTCCTTTCTTTCCTTCGGTAATAAGTTCCATGACCGCCACCCCGGTCATCGTGCTCGCCCTGCGCGGCCGCGACGCCATAGCCGTCGTGCGTATGCTGACAGGCGCCACCAATGGCCGCGAGGCAGCTCCCGGCACCATTCGCGGCGACTTCTCGATGTCTAATCAGGAAAACGTGATTCACGCATCATCTTCGCCTGACGACGCCGCAGCCGAGCTGAAACGCTTCTTCGCCCCCGGTGAGATTATCGAATGGACTCCCGACAACCTCAAATTTCTTTACGCAGCTTCCGAGCTCCAATAATAATCTCATTCCGGCTCGCTCCTCAATTACATTCCCTCCCCAAAAATGATAATCAAAAAGCTTTCAGCAACGATAGCCGCGGCAGCAATAGCCCTCTTCTCGCAGGCGTTCATCGCATCAGCCCAATACAAGCTGCCCGAGGCCCACGACAACCAGCACAAAGAACTCCTCGCAGCCCAGCGTCCCATTGCCGCCGACATCAAGCTTATCAACACAGTGAAGTTTATCGAGGATTTACGCTCCGACGACATCCTTGACAACGAAGTGTTCAGCGAGTACTGGGAAAGCCAGCTCGTAAACCCCTACACCGGCGCGACAATCCCCGATACCAAAGAACTTGATGTAAGCTCCTACGTCAGCCCCCTCGAAAACATCCGCGTCACATCAAATTTCGGCTATCGTCCCCGCTTCCGCCGTGTTCACAAAGGCATAGACCTCGGCCTCCATGTAGGCGATACGGTAAGGGCCGCTTTCGACGGCAAAGTAAGAATATGTCGCTATGAGCGTCGTGGCTATGGCTACTATGTGGTGATTCGTCACGACAACGGCATGGAAACCGTCTACGGCCACCTCTCCAAGTTCATCGCCAAGCCCAACGACCGTGTTAAAGCCGGAGATCCCATAGCTCTTGGAGGCAACACAGGCCGCTCAACCGGTCCTCATCTCCACTTCGAGACCCGCTACATGGGCATCGCCATCAATCCCGCCTCAATAATCGACTTCGAGAACAAGACCCCTTTCAACGGCACGTTTACTTTCGACCGAGCCTTGCATGATAAGGCACAGACCACCACGGTAAAGAAATCGACAAAGCGCCGCGTGAGAAGCACCGCATCCAAGAGCCGCGCCCGCCGCAAGAAATAACCGGAGCCGGTCACTACTGAAAATATAACCGCAGCGGCGGATAGGTCATGACGTCATGGCTTATCCGCCGCTGCATGTGTCTGTGTGTATAGTATGCAGCTTATACGTACAAAAAGAGGCCTCCATCTCAACGTCGGCTGAGGCGGAGGCCACGGAGAAGGTGATCTCAATAATTGGATCTCGGCTTTTTATTAAAGTCAGTAAAACGCCTTCTCTTTGATGTGTAAACGACCGCGGCACGATATTGGTTCACGAAGTCGCAAAAAAATTCTCTCGGAGGCTTTCCTTTAATTTGGTTGTGAAAGTCTTATAAATGCAAAAAATCGGAGTGGCCGCGGCGTATGTCAAATAAATTCGGTAATTTTGCGTTTGCCGGAATTATGTGCGGCACCTCCTTGTATCTATCAGCAAGCATATCCTGTCAATGAAGACTCCGTCGGCGTTTATCGCTGCCGCTACGATACCGCATGTGTATTGTGTGGGTAACAATCAGTCAGTCACCGATTATGCGGATTGTATCGGTCCGATGCTCGGCGCGGGCGGCTGTCGTCGCGCAGTTTCCGTTGCCGCCGATGAAAGCGTGATAGCCCTCGATTGTCGGGAACAATTGACCTGCCCAGGAAATTAAATCTTACCAGCCATGAATACGCAAATCAAATCCACTAATCCGCTGAAATGGGTTCCCAGTGTATATTTCGCGATGGGACTGCCCTTTATAGCGCTCAATCTTGTGGCCGTAATTATGTTCGACGACCTTGGAGTCGATAAGGCCACAATAGCCTTCTGGACCTCGTTGCTCACACTGCCTTATACACTTAAATTCATTTGGAGTCCGCTGCTTGAAATATACTGGACCAAGCGCAACTTTGTCATAGCCACCCAGGCAATATCGGGTTTCGGTTTCGGCGTGATAGCCTTCCTGCTTCCGTTGCCCAACTTTTTCAGCTTCACCATAGCCATGATGGCGATAATAGCTTTTTCGGGCGCGACCCACGACATAGCCACCGACGGTATATATCTCACCGCGCTCGACAAGCAGACACAATCCAAGTACATAGGCTGGCAGGGCGCGTTCTATAACCTTGCCAAAGTGCTTGCCAACGGCGGCCTCGTGTGGCTCGCCGGCTATCTTATAACGCATTTCAAGGCCACCAACCCCGAGCGCGCCCCCTTTTATGCCTGGATGATAATCATGGGCGTGATAGCGGCACTACTTATTGTCATGGCCGTGTACCACTCCGTGGTGCTTCCCCGTACCCCCAAGACCGGCGAAAAGGTCGACAGCTTCCCCCAGGCCATGCGCTCCATGTGGCAGGTGCTCGTCGATTTCTTCCGCAAGGCCCATATATGGGTATATATACTCTTCATACTCTGCTACCGTCTCACCGAGGGGCTCGCTCTCAAAATGGTGCCTATATTCCTTAAAGCATCGCGCGAGTCGGGCGGCCTGGCCCTCACCAACGAGGAGATCGGCACCCTCTACGGTATCTTCGGCACGGTGGCTTTTATTGTCGGCTCGATTCTCGGCGGCTACTACATAGCCCGTTTCGGTCTGCGCAAAGTGCTGCTGTCGCTGGTAGCCATATTCAACGTGCCTTTCCTCATCTACTTCCTTTTCTCGGCCTATCAGCCCTCCAACCTCTGGATTATAGGCTCAGGCCTCGTGGCCGAATATCTCTGCTACGGTTTCGGCTTCGTGGGCCTCACCCTGTTCATGATGCAGCAGGTGGCACCCGGCAAGCATACCATGGCTCACTATGCTTTCGCTTCGGCAATAATGAATCTCGGCGTGATGCTCCCCGGCATGATAAGCGGCTGGATATGCGAGCGCACCGGCTACGAGGTGTTTTTCATCATAGCCCTGATAGTGTCGGTTCCCGCCTTCATCCTCGCCAAGATAGTGCCTTTCTCGCATCCCGACAAGGCCGACGACACTTCTTCTGTGGCCGAGGATTCGGTAATCAAGGCCGAAGAGTCGTCGGAAACGATGTAATCATCCCGTGTAAATATACTCTGTATTGAATAATATACTGACTTAGAAAACCACCACAAACTACAAAGAATGAATACAACCACTCCTAAAATACCCTGGCAGGAGCGTCCTGCCGGATGTAACGAGGTGATGTGGCGCTACGATGCCAATCCTATCATCGACCGCTACGCAATTCCCACCTCCAACAGTATCTTCAACAGCGCCGTAGTGCCTTTCGGCGATGGCTTTGCCGGAGTGTTCCGTTGCGACAACCGTTCGGTGCAGATGAATATCTTCGCCGGTTTCAGCGACAACGCCGTAGACTGGAAAATCAACCACGAGCCTATCGTGTTCAAACCCGGCAACACCAGAATGATTGACAGCGCCTACAAGTACGACCCCCGCGTCACCTTCATCGAGGACCGCTACTGGATTACCTGGTGCAACGGTTACCATGGCCCCACAATCGGCATAGGCTATACTTTCGACTTCAAGGAGTTTTTCCAGTGCGAGAACGCCTTCTTGCCGTTCAACCGCAACGGTGTGCTGCTCCCCGAGAAAGTCAACGGCAAGTACGCCATGCTCTCGCGCCCGAGCGACAACGGGCACACCCCTTTCGGCGACATCTGGATTAGTTACAGCCCCGACATGGTCTACTGGGGCGAGCACCGTCATGTTATGAGCCCCACCCCCTTCGAGCTCAGCGCCTGGCAGTGCACCAAGGTAGGCGCCGGCTCAGTGCCTATCGCCACCGACGAGGGCTGGCTGATGTTCTACCACGGCGTAATCACCACCTGCAACGGCTTCCGTTACAGCATGGGTGCCGCCATACTCGACCGCGAGGACCCATCGAAAGTGCTCTACCGCACACAGCCCTATCTGCTCGCCCCGGCCGCTCCCTACGAGACCGCCGGCGACGTGCCCAATGTGGTGTTCCCCTGCGCCGCCCTTACCGATGGCGACAAGGTAACCGTATATTACGGAGCCGCCGACACCTGCGTGTGTCTGGCTTTCGGACGCATCTCTGAGATAATCGACTTCGTCAAAACACACTCTGTATGAATAAAGCCAAGGCCCTGATGTGTCTGGTTGCCGCCGCTTCGGTGACGGTGATGCAGGCTAAAGACCCCGTCGACTGGGTCAACCCGTTTATCGGCACCACTAATTTCGGCACAACCAACCCCGGAGCTGTCACACCCAACGGCCTGATGTCGGTGTCGCCCTTCAATGTCATGGGGTCCGATACCAACAGGTTCGACAAGGATAGCCGCTGGTGGTCGACCCCCTACGAGCACACCAACTCATACATGACAGGCTTCTCGCACGTGAATCTGAGTGGTGTGGGCTGCCCCGAAGTAGGCTCGTTGCTCGTAATGGCGACCACAGGCACGCTCGATGTCGACTACCACAACTACGGGTCGGCCTATCATGGCGAGGAAGCGTCGCCCGGCTGGTACAAGGTCGAGTTTGACAAATACGACATCAGGGCCGAGGTAACGGCCACTAAGCGCACAGGCCGCATCCGTTTCACCTTCCCCGAGGGCAAGAGCAACATCCTGCTCAACCTCGGCGAGGGCCTTACCAACGAGACCGGCGCCACGGTACACCGTATCTCCGACACCGAGATTGGCGGCTGCAAGCTGCTCGGTACGTTCTGCTACAATTCCGGAGCCGTGTTCCCGATTTACTTCGTGATGCGTGTGAGTCGCAAGCCTGCCGAGGAGGGCTTCTGGAAAAAACAGCGCCCAATGACCGCCGAGGCGGCCTGGGACAACACCAGCGGCAAATACAAGCTCTATCCCGACTACGGCAAGACCATGGCAGGCGATGACGTGGGCGTGTACTACTGCTACGACACCACCGCCGGCGAACAGATAGAGGTGTCGATGGGCGTGTCGTTTGTGAGCGAAGACAACGCACGTCAGAACCTTGACGCCGAGCAGCCGGACGGCACCACGTTCGACGGCCTCCGCGCCGCAGCCCGCAAGGAGTGGAACGACCAGCTCTCGCGCATAAAGGTCGAGGGGGGCACCCCCGACGAGAATACCGTGTTCTACACGGCGCTCTACCATACCCTCATCCACCCAAACATTCTCCAAGACGTCAACGGGCAGTATCCGGCAATGGAGGGCAACGAGATTCTCACCACTGCCGATGGCGACCGCTACACCGTGTTCTCGCTCTGGGACACCTACCGCAACTTCCACCAGCTCATGACGCTTGTCTACCCCGAGAAGCAGATTGGCATGGTGCGAAGCATGGTGGATATGTCGAAAGAATGGGGCTGGCTACCGAAGTGGGAGCTGTTTGGCCGCGAGACGTTCACCATGGAGGGCGACCCCGCCATACCGGTTATCGTCGACACCTGGCGAAAAGGTCTCACCGACTTCGATATCGATGCCGCCTACGAGGCAATGGTGAAATCGGCCACAACGCCGGGCAAGGACAATCCCATGCGCCCCGACATCGACCCCTATGTTGAGAAAGGCTACATACCGCTTGGATTCTTTGCCGGCGACTTCTCTGGCGATAACTCCGTGAGCCACGCACTTGAATATTATGTGGCCGACAACGCGCTCGCATGGCTGGCCGAGGAGCGCGGCGACAAGGAGTTTGCCAAGGCACTGCGCGAGCGCGCCGCCGGCTGGCGCAACTATTACTCCAAGGAGAGCGGCACCCTGCGTCCGCTTAACGCCGACGGCACGTTCCTCACGCCGTTCAACCCCCGTCAGGGCGAGAACTTCGAGGAGGTGCCCGGATTTCACGAGGGCTCCGCGTGGAACTACACTTTCTTCGTGCCCCACGACGTGAAAGGTCTCGTAAAAATCATGGGAGGCAATAAAGCGTTTACCAACAAGCTTGTCAAGGTGTTTGAGGACGGCCTCTACGATCCAGCCAATGAGCCCGACATAGCCTACCCCTATCTCTTCTCGCAGATAAAGGGCGAGGAGTGGCGCACCTCAGCGACGGTCGACTCGCTGCTCCACAAGTTCTTTACCGTCAACCCCGACGGTATCCCCGGCAACGACGACACCGGCACCATGTCGGCATGGGCCGTGTTCTCAATGATGGGCTTCTATCCCGATATTCCCGGTGTGCCCGAGTACACTCTCGTGACTCCGACATTCGACCGCGTGACTATCAAGCTCGACCCCGCCGTGCACGGCAACGACACCCTTGTAATAGAGAAAGAGAAGGGAGGCAAGGCCTCAATCACTCTCGACGGCCGCAAGGTGCCCTACCGCATAAGCCACTCCGACCTTGTCAAAGGCAAAAAACTGAAATTTACGACAACAGAATAAAATATCTATGAACACCTCCTTTCCAATTCTTACATTCATACCTCAGTTCAAGAGCGTAATTTGGGGCGGCAAACGTATCGCCGCATTCAAAGGTCTGCCGTCGCAGGGCGACAAAGTGGGCGAGAGCTGGGAGCTCTCGTGTGTGCCTGGTCACGAATCGGTCATCGCTGACGGCGAGTACAAGGGCGTCAGCTTCCGTACTCTCATGGACGAGCACGGCGAGGAGATTATGGGCTTACGCCTCACTGGTGTCTACGGTCATGACTTCCCCCTGCTCATCAAGTTCATCGACTCGGCCGACGACCTGTCGATACAGGTGCATCCCGACGATAAGCTCGCCCGCGAGCGTCACAACTGTCCCGGCAAGACCGAGATGTGGGTGAGCGTCGACCCCGCCGAAGGAGCGTATCTCTTCGCCGGCTTCAACACCGAGATTACTGCCGAGGAGTATCGCCGCCGCATCGCCGACAACACTATCGTGGATGTGCTCGGCAAATACTACACCCGGCCCGGCGATGTGTTCTTCCTCCCTGCCGGCCGCGTACACGCAATAGGCAAGGGCAACTTCGTGCTTGAAATACAGCAGTCGAGCGACATAACCTACCGCATATACGACTACGATCGACGCGACGCCCAGGGCAATCCCCGTCAGCTCCATGTCGAGGAATCGGTTGCCGCCGTCAATTTCAAGGACACCACCGGCGCCGCACCGACCCATATCAAGGACGAGACTACATGCGTGGAGGAGGTGATTGCCGACAGCGACTTCTTCACCACCACTTTCGCCGACGTTAAGGGCTGCATGAAAATCGACCTCGCAGCCCGCGACTCCTTTACCATAGTGGTGGCAGTCGAGGGCGACGCCCGTCTTGTCGACGCCGAGGGCCGTGTCACTATTTTGGCCAAGGGCTATGCCGCACTCATCCCCGCCACGATGCCCGAAGTCACCGTAGAGGGCGACTGCAAGATTGTAACCACATTTATCCGATAATACCATGTACCGTTTTGACAACCGCATTGTAGCGACTCTCGATGCCGGAGGCACCAACCTGGTGTTTGGCGCGATGAAGGGCTGCGAGTTTATCACCGAGCCTATCACTCTGCCTTCGCAGGCGCAGGACCTCGACAAGTGTCTCGGCGCCATGGTCGAAGGCTTCACCCGTATCTTCGACCGGCTTGCAGAGAAGCCCGTGGCAATCAGCTTCGCGTTCCCAGGCCCCGCCGACTATCCCAACGGCATAATCGGCGGCTATCTGCCCAACTTCCCGTCGTTCCGCGATGGCGTGGCCCTCGGCCCGTTCTTGCAAGAGAAGTTTGGCGTGCCCGTGTTCATCAACAACGACGGTGACCTCTACGCTTTCGGCGAGGCCACCGGCGGCATGCTCCCGGCTATCAACCGTCGCATATCCGAGCTTGGCGGCCACAAGGTCTACAAGAATCTTATAGGCTTCACTTTCGGCACCGGCCTCGGCATCGGCGAGGTAATAAACGGTCAGCTGAATCAGGGCAACAACTCATGCGTAGAGTGCTTCTGCCTGCGCAATATCCTCGACCCCACCGACATCGCCGAGGACGGCGCGGCAATCAGAGCCGTGAAGCGCGTATATGCCGAGCTCAGCGGTGTTGACGACCCGAGCCTCCAGCCCTACGACATCTTCCTCATCGCCGAAGGCCGCAAGGAGGGTAACGCCGAGGCGGCTCGCAAGGCATTTGCAAGCTTCGGCAAGGTTGCCGGCGACGTGTTTGCCACAGCCGTGACGCTCATGGACGCAATCGTGGTCGTGGGCGGCGGCCTCACCGGCGCCATGAAGTATATTCGTCCCGCCCTGCTCGAAGAGATGCGCTCCAAGCTCAGGACCCTGTCGGGCGACGTAATAGGCCGCATACCGATGCGGGTGTTTGACCTCGACGACGAGGCCGAGTTTGCCGAGTTTGTGGCCGGCGAATCGCGCGAGATAACCGTACCCGGCACCGATCGTAAGGTTATCTACGACCCGATGAAGCGCACCGGTGTGGCCATGACGCAGATTGGCGCCTCGAAAGCCATATCTGTGGGAGCCTACAATTTCGCACTCTCGCGCCTCGACGCGCAGTCGGCGCCGGTAGCAGCTGCTCCGGAACCCGCCGTGTGAGCCGCCGCGACATATATCCACTCAGCCGGGCCGCGCACTGCATGTGCGCGGCCCGGTCTGTTAAATCGCCATGTTAACAGTTGGCGAAGTATCAAAAAATTAGTCAAAAGCTTTCGGAAGTTGGGGAAAATGTCTAAATTTGCGGAGTGGCATAGAGTGCATGCCCCAGTCCCCCATGACCATTGATGACTGACTTTAACAATATCAAACCATAATATTTCCCAATCTAATGAAAAGAGTCTATACATTTGGCGACGGCAAAGCCGAAGGTAAGGCATCAGACCGCAACCTCCTTGGCGGTAAAGGTGCCAACTTGGCCGAGATGAATCTCCTCGGGATGCCCGTGCCTCCCGGCTTTACCATCACGACCGAAGTATGTACTGAATATACCCAGTATGGCCGCGACGAAGTGGTGAAGCGTATCAACAATGAAGTACATGATGCCATTGCACACGTCGAGAACCTCACCGGCAAGAAATTCAACGATCCCGCCAATCCTCTTCTCGTATCCGTGCGTTCTGGCGCCCGCGCCTCGATGCCCGGCATGATGGATACCGTGCTCAACCTCGGCATGAACGACGCCACCGTAGCGAGCCTCGCCGAAAAGAGCGGCAATCCCCGCTTCGCCTGGGACAGCTACCGCCGTTTCGTGCAGATGTATGGCGACGTGGTGCTCGGCATGAAGCCGAAGTCGAAGGCCGACATCGACCCCTTCGAAGAGATAATGGACAAGGTAAAGGAAGAGAAGGGCGTGAAGCTCGACACCGAGCTCGGTGTCGACGACCTCAAAGAGCTCGTCAAGCTCTTCAAGGCCGCAGTGAAGGACTTCACCGGCAAGGATTTCCCCGAAGATGCCTGGGAGCAGCTCTGGGGTGGCATCTGCGCCGTGTTTGACTCTTGGATGAACGAGCGCGCTATCCTCTACCGCCGCATGAACCAGATCCCCGAAGAGTGGGGCACAGCCGTCAATGTACAGGCTATGGTCTACGGCAACATGGGCGACAACTCCGCTACCGGCGTAGCTTTCTCGCGCGACGCCGCCACAGGCGAAAATATCTTTAACGGCGAATACCTCATCAACGCTCAAGGCGAGGATGTGGTTGCCGGCATCCGTACCCCCCAGCAGATTACTGTCGAGGGTTCGCGTCGCTGGGCCAAGCTTCAAGGCATCTCCGAAGAGGAGCGCGCCGAGAAGTATCCCTCGCTCGAAGAGTCGATGCCCGTCTGCGCCGCAGAGCTCATCGGCATCGCACACCGTCTCGAAGACCACTACAAGGATATGCAGGATATGGAGTTCACAATCCAGGACGGCAAGCTCTGGATGCTCCAGACCCGTAACGGCAAGCGCACCGGCGCCGCCATGGTCAAGATAGCCATGGACCTTCTCCGCGCAGGTGAAATCGACGAGAAGACTGTGCTCACCCGTATGGAGCCCCAGAAGCTCGACGAGCTCCTTCACCCCGTGTTCGACAAGGCCGCTCTCAAAAAGGCAGTGGTAGCCGCCAAGGGCCTTCCCGCATCGCCCGGCGCAGCTTCCGGTCAGATTGTGTTCTCGGCCGACGACGCCGAGGCCTGGGCCGAGAAGAAGAAAAAAGTTGTGCTCGTACGTATCGAGACGTCGCCCGAAGACCTCCGCGGCATGGCCGTGGCACAGGGCATCCTCACCATGCGTGGCGGTATGACCAGCCATGCTGCCGTTGTTGCCCGCGGTATGGGTAAGTGCTGCGTCAGCGGTGCCGGCGAAATCCGCATCGACTATAAGGCCAAGACCCTTGAAATGAACGGCAAGGTTTACAAGGAAGGCGACTGGATTTCGCTCAACGGCTCCACCGGCGAAGTTTACTCCGGCCAGGTGCCCACAGTAGAGCCCGAGCTCGACGGCGACTTCGGCGCAATCATGAGCCTCGCTGCCAAGTACACCAAGACACTCGTCCGCACCAACGCCGACTCACCCCGCGACGCCAAGCAGGCCCGCAAGTTCGGCGCACAGGGTATCGGCCTTTGCCGCACCGAGCACATGTTCTTTGAAGGCGACCGTATCAAGGCAGTGCGCGAGATGATTCTCGCCAGCGACCTCGAAGGCCGTCGTGTGGCTCTCGCCAAGCTCCTCCCGATGCAGCGCGGTGACTTCGAAGGCATCTTCGAGGCCATGGACGGCTTCGGCGTGACAATCCGTCTCCTCGATCCCCCTCTGCACGAGTTCGTACCCCACCAGACCGCCACTCAGAAGGTTATGGCCGAAGAAATGGGCATCACCCTCGAAGAAGTCAAGGCCAAGGTCGATTCACTCGAAGAGTTCAACCCCATGCTCGGTCACCGTGGCTGCCGTCTTGGCATCACTTATCCCGAGATAACCGAGATGCAGACCCGTGCCATCATCGAGGCCGCTATCGCATGCAAGCAGCGCGGCATTGAAGTGCACCCCGAAATCATGATACCTCTCGTAGGCTCGCTCAAAGAGATTCAGAACCAGGCCGATGTCATCAACATCACGGCCGGCAAGGTATTCGAAGAAAAGGGCGTGTCGATTCCCTACAAGGTAGGCACAATGATTGAGGTGCCCCGTGCAGCTCTCGTTGCCGACCAGATAGCCACCGTAGCCGACTTCTTCTCGTTCGGTACCAACGACCTCACTCAGATGACATTCGGCTTCTCGCGCGACGATGCTCCCAAGTTCCTTAAATTCTACAAGGAGCACGGCATCATCAAGACCGATCCCTTCGAAGTGCTCGACCAGGAAGGCGTAGGCCAGCTCGTGCGCATGGGCGTAGAAAAGGGCCGCAAGACCAATGCCGACCTCAAAGTAGGCATCTGCGGCGAACATGGCGGCGAACCCTCGTCCGTGAAGTTCTGCGCCAAGCTCGGCATGAACTACGTCAGCTGCTCGCCCTACCGCGTGCCCATCGCTCGCGTAGCCGCAGCCCAGGCCGCCATCGAAGACTAATCCCCTTCGACTGAATATAAGAATTCAATAACAAGGCGGGGATTTCGAATCATCGGAATCCCCGCCTTTCTTAATCTCTCTATGAATATGTCAGAAGCTGAAATGAATGCCTATAGGTTCAATTCCGGCAAGGAACCGACCGACGAAATGCTTGCACAAATTATGCGCGAAGTGGCAGAAGATGCTAAAAAAAGCAATGAAGAAGCTGCCAACAAGCACCTGGATGATATGCGACGAGAAATGATAGCAGATGAGGCGAAATGGGCCGACCGCATAAATGAAATCAGGAATGGCAAGCATTGAACATAAACCGGAAATGATTATAATTGCCGGACCAAATGGGTCGGGCAAAACTTCCATTACCCAAAAGTTTCTCCATCATGAGTGGGCGGAAGGGACCATTTATATCAATCCTGATCAGGTTGCCAAAGACATGTTCGGAGACTGGAACAATGAGGCAGCCGTATTAAAAGCAGCCAACTATTGCTCTGAACTTCGCGAGCGATGTCTTGCCGAGAAGAAAAGCTTTGTATTCGAGACTGTCTTTTCAGCCCAAGATAAAATCGATTTCGTAATACGAGCAAAAGAAGCAGGCTTCTTTATCAGATTATTTTTCATTTCAACAGCGAATCCGACAGTCAATGCCTCGCGTATTGCTAATAGAGTAATGAAAGGCGGGCATGATGTTCCAATCAAAAAAATTATCTCGCGCTATTATAAGTCTATCAGGAATTGTAAGACTATTGCTTTGATAATAGACCGACTTTATGTTTACGACAACTCTATCGACGATGCAGACGCCCGCCCCCTATTCCGTCTCACTAATGGTCAAATAGCAAAGCAATACACAACCGATATCCCCGAATGGGCCCAAACCCTATTGAAAGATGCGCGCAATTATAATTCGGAACATTAGCTTGCATGCCGCCGTTTTCGTTGAGCACGACGTCACGTCGCAATGGTTGAAATTTCAGCCTCCGACGTGGCCTTTGAGTGAGATGTAATATGCGGTCTTGGACATGGCAAAACTAACTTTGCCACGAAGTTACTGCTATATATAAGTGGGTAAAAAGACACGTAAATTCATAGAATTTTCATAATTTTGCAACATGGATAGAAAATAATATTATCTAAGGTTAGTATCGGCAATACATCATATCCTAGAACAGGTCTACTGTGTGGTGAAATTTGTGAGAATTATTCCAATACGGTATTTAAAGGCGCAACATTTACCCCTGGCGGATGCAGTGCTATGGTAAGGGATTTTCTTAATTATACTTTAGACCGTTCTGTGATTGAGAACGCACGAATTATTATAGAATCAGATTATAAGACAGTTCAAAAGAAAATTGAATACTTGATTAAAAGGTTCAAAAAATGGATAAATGATGTTCCTGAGCACAACTCCAAAGAAGAGGGTGTAATAGTTTTAGATGGAAATAACATTCATATATTTTCGTGCGGACATGAAGTTTTAACAGGCGAACTTATAAAAAGATCATTTTTTATAGAGGGTATAAACATGCCTCAATAGCATATAATGAATATAGTCCTATCCCAACTTTTCAAACATCCACAAATCGTAGCTCTGAATATCGAGATATAGAATTTTATCAACGAATAATAACAAAAGGGGAAGTCAAGTATGTGAGTAAAAGTATATGTGAATTATTAGTTTTGTCAATAGGAGTCGAACTAACACGATTTACTGATTATATGTTTTTTGTATACACCCATCAACAACCTATATATTTTTGACCATTTCTCACATATGAATAATAAAAAAAAGAGTCGCCCTTGCGAGCGACCTTGAAGTGAGGAGAGGGAGGGATCAGATGCGTCGGAACACACGATTGTTTCGCCCATCGAATAGTCATACATAAACAGTTCGCGTCCGAAGTTGTCATAGTCGAAGTAGCGTGAGAAGTCACTCATAGTCCTTTCGAGGTCGTAACACTCGTCGACGATGTGCCGGGCGAATTACTTGCAAATAAAAGTTCCAGTTCAAGTATTAATACGCCAAAAGCCTATTTATCGCATTCCAGCATCATTATTGCAAAGATTATTTTGGTGTTCAAATATTTATGATTAAATTTGTAACAACATAGTAAGTCAAAGGAATCACTAATTTGTTGACCAACTGTTGACCAACAAATCCTAACTGACTGATATGATGTCGAAAATTATCGCGGCCCAGGCAGCTATAGAGGACTAATCCTCCATTGACATAACTACTTATTTCAGGCTGTAATCTACCGGTTAATAGGTGATTACAGCCTGAATTGCACTTAGGCGGTTCGTACATTTGGATTCAGACACCGGGCCAAATGAACGAGATTATCCTACACCTCTGCAACGGTAAATATCTGTGTTAATGGTATGATGTATTACGCCAAATCTGATAAATCAAAGGTCAATGCCATTATCTCTAAGGATACGCATGATCGCAAGTTTGTCTGACTGCGGCCTCCTGACAAGCTTCTTGGTCGAGCCAAACGCTGTGTATGGAATAATCACAACATTAATTCCATGTTTGGGCAACACCTCCTGTCGGCGCATATCGTATATCCGTCGCTGTTCGCCACGGGAAACCCCGCTTACTGTTTGTCGCTTGTCAAATAACGGTGTGGATTCGGAATGCTGTGATTCATGATATTCTATCACAAGATTTAGAGAAGCGTAATAAGCGTCCACCGGGAGAGTCATCCCACTGTCGCCTCTAAGAAAGTCAAACCTGTGCTGACGACTTGCTGTCTGTCCAAGGATTTCATTGCAAAGGTCGATGACATAGCACTCATCGGAATTGCTTCTCGACCTCTTTCTGTCAGCATGGGTGATTCTGGAAGCCACGACCTCGTCAGACAGTGATTTCGATTTGTCGTACAAGGCATCCACCTGATTGTTAACCGATGAAGCCGTTTGCCCTTGTTTAAGAAGAGTCAGTGTTCCATTTTCGAACAGCAAACGGAGATTTTCGACAGTGTAGGACATACGGGAGGCTACTTCGGACCAGTATAATCCCATTCTCCGAAGTTTGTCCCTAATACCTTTCTTTTTTGAAGAATCAGCTATTTCGAGCTGACGTACAAGCGAGATAATCCGTGTAAGTTCCCCGCCTGTAAATGATGTTTTTGAATTTCGAGTTGCCATATCGTTATCTGTTATTGTTTTCTGTGATCTTTTATAAGAGCTACTACTGGTGACCAGGCGAAATTTTGACTATCAGGAAGTGGGACTCGCCTTTTTATGGTTTAGCGGACAGTAATAGATTTGTTTACTCTTGATTACAAGCTATTTGAGCGAGTTGTAGACTATTTCAGATATATCGGCAATTATCTTTGAGGTCTCGGCCATGTCGTAGGCTGAGTCGGCGACAAATACCGCGATTGAATATCCGGCTTTATCCGGCAGAAAGATATAGCCGGCATCATTGATTGCCATAATGTGTCCGTGAGAATCTTTATCGCCGGTTCCGGTCTTGTGCCCTATCTGCGCGTCGGTATGCGCCAATGGAGCCGGAAGCCGGTCAAGTCCTGTCCGGCACGACATCATGCTTTCGGCAATAAATTCGTGAAATGGACTGAGCCTACTCATGTTCCGACGATAGAATCGGTCAAACAGTCGGGCCATTTCTATCGGAGTCGTACGGTTTTGGTAGCATAGATAAAGGTCACGGTGCATCTCATCCTCAGTGTGAACAATATGAATGTCATCATAACCCAATGATTTTATCATACTGTCGGCAACGGAAGTGCCTCCGATAAAACGAAACAGTATATCGCACGCATTGTTGTCGCTCTGTCTCAATATGTAGTCGAGCAACTCCGATACAGGCAGTTTCAACTCCCTTATTCCATATTTGTCACGCATAGGGCTCCATGTGTTCTCTTTTATCTCATCGGCTTTAATGGTAATTGAATCGCGCAGCCCGACATTGTTTTTCAAACAGTAGTCGGCCACCGCCAATGATTGAGGGAACTTGAACACGCTCATCATCGGAAAATATTTAGTACCATTGACGCTTACCGTGTCGTTGCCATTGATAATAACGGCGACTCCAATACGCGCATCCTTATTTTCGATATATGAGGTCAGGTCTTTCCGTAGCTTACGGATTGTGTCAACGCAAATATATTCATCCTCTCCGGGAATATATGGTTTGAGCTTTACATCAAGTCGTTGGCCTGTAACCGTTACGGTGTCGCTGACTGTTCCGACGTATGAAAATATCAGCGCATCGCCTTTTGCAGCAGTGACACAGTAATGGCCGGTATCATCACCGACAACGCTCTTTCCATCCGACAGTCTTGTAATCAACGGATGAACAAGTACAGTGCTGTCACCCTCGCAAGAAATAAGACCGCTGACCTCCATTGGCACTTGTTTGACTCTACATGACGAAATGGTAATTGCCAGTATTATCAGAAGAAATGTTTGTCTCAGATTCATTTTTTGATTTAACTATTTATTGCGCTGTTGATGTGATCATCCCATTTAGTCTCCTTTGTTTCAGCGTTTAGCGCATCTCAGTAAAAAAAGATGGTCGCCCTTTCCTGACGCTCTTTGGCATCATAGGCAATCTCCTTCATCAGCTGTTCCGGCATCTCGTCACTCGGCCAAAAGTCGGAAGTGAATCGGTATGAATAAATTTCCTGATATGGCATAATGCTGTCGGTGGGATTACAAAATTAGAACAATTATTTAAACTATTTTTGTTTGCTCTGATTTTTTATGAGAGCTACTGCGAATGCGAGATAATTCCAGCCTTTCCAACTGAAAACCGTTGTGTCGAATCTCGTAGGATTATGGAGCGAAAGCCATATATGCGTTGATGCGTTCGGTTACGAATCGTTCTTTATAAAGTTTCTCATCAAAGAAATAATTATCACGTTTTTTGCGGTTGCCATGCGCTACACTCAATCGCTGACACGGCATCCGGCGATGTTAATAAAAGTTAAGAAAAGGGGTTGGGCTAAGTAGTTGTGGCGGTTTTAGACTATTTGTTATAGAGTCTCATTTAGAGTCTCATTTAGAGTCTCATTTAGAGTCTCGCTATTACTACCATGAACATTTCTATCATTCATCACCTTATAAACGGCACGCTATCCCCGTCGGAGAGAGAGGAGCTAAAAGGATATGTCGCCGACCTGCGGACAAAGGAGGAGTTTTACAATCTCTTTGATTCCGTGTGGGCCGAGTGTGGCAACGAGTCGTCAATGCCGGCTCATCTTCAAGACCGGATTTATAACGAGCTTATGTCGCAGATTAAGGCTCCTGAGACTGTCGCTGATGTTGACCGGGGCGCACGCAATATCTTCCGGTCTGCCGGGTTGTGGCGGGTTGTGGCGGCGTGTGTCGTCGTGTTGCTTGCCACGGTATGTGGCTGGCTATACAAGCAGAGCTCCGAAAATATGGGATTGCCGGTGGGCAACACTTTTACCGTGAGCGCCGAGCGTGGTCAGCGTGCCGATTTGTTGCTCCCCGATGGAACTCATGTGTGGCTCAACTCCGATTCGAGGCTTACTTATTCTGTTGCTTATGGTGTGTCGGAGCGTCGTGTGGAGCTCGAAGGTGAGGCAAATTTCAAAGTGGCCAAGGATAGCGTCAGGCCTTTTGTGGTTGATGCCATGGGTGTGAGCACCGAGGTTCTCGGCACCGAATTCAATATCCGCGCCTACTCAGGTAGCGATTGTTACAGTGTGGCCCTCTATGAGGGTTCGCTTAGAGTGGAGTATGGCGGAGAGTCGTCGGTGCTTGTGCCTAAGGATGAGCTTAAAATTATATTTCCAGAGGGAGAGGTTATAAAGACTCACGATGAGAGTCTCGGCACTGAACCGGCTTGGAAACGCAATGAACTCGTGTTTAACGGAGAGTCGCTGTCGGAGATAGCTGAGGTTATCCGCCGGACATTTGCCACGGAAGTGGTGATAACTGACGAAAGTCTGGCTCAGGAGCGGTTTGTAGGCACGGTCAACAATACGAGTGTCAGCAACTTTATCGACATAATCGGCCTTACGACTCCTATAACATATTATTTCGAAGGGGATACGCTCTATATCGCCCGTAAGGAATAGACCGACGGCTCGCGGGCCGACACCCAATGAATCTAACTATCATATCAATCATCAATCACATCGCTTATGAAATAAATGAAAATATAAAAAAACGAAAGAGAATGTCGCCACTGCAATGACCGACATCCTCTTGATAGAATCAATCTTACCTTAGTAAAAGCGGCATTCCATGCTACTGTCTTGCCGCCATACGGGCAAAATTGCTCGAAAAGTTACTAAGAATTATTCATACCACATCAATTTTTCAAGAAAAAATAGTGTAATGAAACTTCTTTGGAAAAAAATATTCTTACTGGCTTTACTCGGCCTGCCGTCGGTAGCGGGAGTTAACGCTCAGATAACCATAAATATCGAAGGCCGTACGGCGACCGAAGTCGTCAGACAGATTGAAAAACGTACCGACTACCGTTTTTTCTACAACAAGAGCCTCTCGGCAATGAAAAACAAGGTCTCTATCAAGGCCGACGACCAGTCGATAGAGACAGTCATGAATGAGCTGTGCAGGCAGGCCGGCATCTCTTACGTGATTCGCGACGGCAAGCAGATTGTACTGACCGACAAAACGTCGTCAGACAGCCGCAAGGCTCCACGCCGCGTAAAAGGTGTGGTAAAGGATCAGACCGGCGACCCGATGCCCGGCGCAACGGTGGGTGTCAAGGGAAGTGCCGACAACCGTGTAATATCAGATATTGACGGCAACTTCACCATTACAGTGCCGGAAGGTTCCGTGCTTGAAGTCAGTTATATAGGTTATCTGCCCAAATATGTCAACATAGGCGACCGCAGCGAGGTAGACATCACCCTCGACGAGGATAACACGATGCTCAATGAGGTAATCGTGGTGGGCTATGGCACACAGAAGAAAATCAACAAGACCGGCTCCGTAGCCCAGATAAGCAGCAAGGAACTGTCAGGCCGTCCGGTTCAGAGCCTTTCGGCAGCTCTTCAAGGCCTGATGCCGGGTGTGTCGGCTTCTACCACCAGCGGCCGTCCGGGCAGCGACGGTGCTACGTTACGTATTCGCGGCGTTGGAACCCTCAATTCGGCCGACCCCTATATCCTCGTCGACGGCGTGGAGACCGGCACGCTCAATTCCATCGATCCCAACGACGTGGAGAGTATCTCTGTACTGAAAGACGCTGCTTCGGCAGCAATCTACGGCTCCAAGGCATCCAACGGTGTGATACTTGTCACGACGAAGCGCGGCAAGGAGGGTGCGACACGCGTTACCTACAATGCCAATGCCGGCATCCAGACGCCCGCCAATCTTACCGAACGTATGAGTTCCTACGACTATGCCCGCCTCTACGACGAGTTGCGTGTAGCCGAAGGCCTCGCACCCCGATTCACTTCGGAAGAGCTGCAAAAGTTTCGCGACGGCACCGACCCACTCTATCCCAACACCGACTGGTACGACGAAGTGTTGAGAAACGGCTTTCTGTTCAACAACAACGTAAGCATCTCCGGCGGTACCGGCAAGTCGAGCTACATGGGTTCAGTTGGTTACATGCACCAGGATGGTATCATGGCCCACTCCAAGCGCCGCCAGCTCAATGCCCGCACTAATCTCGACATGAAGGTCAACGACCGACTTACGGCCCGCCTCAATCTCGCGTTTGTACAGAACAGCTATTCCGATCCGACAGCCAGTTTTTCGGGCGGCAGCTCCTACCAGATACTCCGACTCGCCAACAAGATGGCTCCGTGGATTGTGGCCCGTTATCCCGATGGCAGCTATGGCACTATTTCCGACGGCAGCCCGGTGGCATGGCTTGACGCCAACCAGACCGTCGACAGCCGCACACAGAATTTCTCGGGTCTCGTAGGATTAGACTACGCCTTTACCGATTGGCTGAAAGCAACTGTCAACGGCTCTTACGTGGCCAACAACTATCATTATGTAGAATTTCAGAAATATATTGAGTATAACGAAAACAAGGTGTCGGAGGCCAACCACCGCAGTGAGTCATACACGGAGTGGAACCGTCCGAGCCTGGAAGTGTTGCTCAACTTCAACCGTTCGTTCAGCTCGCACAATGTTGCGGCGCTTGCCGGCTGGCATATGGAGCAATACAACTACAACACCCTCAGCGGCTACCGCAAGAGCTTTCCCAACAACGATTTGCAGGATATGGACGCCGGCGATGTCGCCTCGCAGACCAACAGCGGTTATCATCGCAATCTCGCGCTGCTGTCGTGGTTTGGCCGCATCAACTACAACTATGCCGAGAAGTATCTGTTTGAGGCCAACTTCCGTGCCGACGCCTCGTCGCGATTCGCAAAGGGTCATCGTTGGGGCTGCTTCCCCTCGTTCTCGGCGGGATGGCGTATAAGCGAAGAATCGTTTATGGACGACGCGCGCTCATGGTTACAATCGCTCAAAATCCGTGGGTCGTGGGGCAAACTCGGCAACCAGAACGCGCTCTCCGACTATTATCCATGGATGAACACCTACAATATCGGCGCCAAATATATCTTCGGCGACCAGATTTACACCGGCTATTATCAGGGTTCCTACAAGCTCGACACCATATCCTGGGAGAAGGCCCGCACATGGGGTGTAGGTTTCGACGCCACTATCTTCAATTCGTTTAACGTAAGCGCGGAATACTACCACCGCAAGACTACCGGTATCATAATGGATGTGCCGGTGCCCACCGAATTCGGTCTCGGCGCATACAAGGACAATGTCGGCGCTCTCGTAAACCGTGGCGTCGAGATTTCGCTCGGCTACGACCGCATCTGGGGCGACTGGCGTTTCGGCTCGACCCTCAATTTCTGCATCAACAACAACAAGCTTCTCGACCTTGGCGGCATTGCTTATCAAGTTGACCCGGGCAACCAAATGATGCGCAGGGAAGTGGGGCAGCCCTACCATTCGTTCTATATGTACAAGTCGGAGCGTTTCTTCCAAAGCGACGAAGAGGCTATGGAATATATGGAGCGTTATTCAGGCAAGCCCGGCTATCCTTTCGGCACCAAACAGTTCAAAGGCGGCGACCTCGTATATGAGGATACTAACGGCGATGGCCTCATCACCCCCGACGACCGTATTATCGCCGGTTCGTCGGACCCCAAATATACCTACGGTCTGACCCTTAACGGAGGATGGAAGATGATTGACCTGTCGCTGGTGTTCAGCGGAGCCGCCGAAGTGTATTCCTATATTGACCCTGACGTTCCCGGAGAATTTTTCGGCGACATGGCTCATCCGGCCACTCTCTGGCTTGATGCCTGGACGCCCGACAATACCGATGCCAAGATGCCGCGTCGCTTCCTTGAACGCAATTCACCGAGCCGACCGGCCGATATAAACTCCACATTCTGGCTGCAAAACAACAGCTATGTGCGCCTTAAAAACGCACAGCTCGGCTTCACGCTGCCCGCGGCATGGCTTGCCGGCACCGGCATAAATAATCTGCGCGTCTACTACACCGGAGAAAATCTGTTTACCGTAGGCAAGACCAAATTCGGCACCGATCCCGAGAGCTCCGGCGCTTCTACCTATCCTCTGCTGCGCACCCACAGCTTCGGACTTACGGTATCTTTCTAATTATCCTCACTCTACATTCCACTATATCATGAATATATATAAATGGATTCTCGCAGCGACGGCGATAATGACTACGTCGTGCTCCGATTTTCTCGACACATATCCCGGCGATGCACTTTCGCCGGCCACAACCTGGCAGACAGAAGTAGACGCCCAGAAATTTCTTGTGGGCTGTTACAGCGGTTGGGTCGATGATTCGTATATACTCTATCTCGACTGCGGCTCCGACTTCGGATATAACAATTTCCAGTGGGAGGGCTGGAAGACAGTGGGCAACGGCCTTATGGCTCCCACCGGCGATGTCGTGGACTATTACAACTTCAGCACCATACGTCGCTGCAACGACTTTCTGACCAACATAGAGAACGTGCCCTTTGCTGACGCGTCGGAGAAAGACAACATGAAAGGCCAGGCTATGGTTATCCGCGCTTTCCGCTACTTCCTCATGAATCAGTTTTATGGCGGAGTGCCCATAATCGACTCATACCAGACAGCCGAGGAAGCGCAGGTGGCACGCAATACCGAGGAGGAGGTCAAGGACTTCATATATTCGGAGCTTGACAAGGCTATACCCATGCTGCGCGAGATGCCCGAAAAACGCGGCTATATAGCCCGAGGCACAGCTCTCGCGCTCAAAATGCGTTCGGCTCTCTATTATGGCGACTATCAGCGCTGCAAAGAAGCCTCGGAGGCTATCATGGCTATGGGGCGCTACAATCTTGAATCGGATTTCGCCAAGCTGTTTATGGTGGAGGGGCAGGGCTCCGACGAGATTATCATCTCCACCACCCACGACAGCAATCAGATGTCGACGTGGATAATAGCCACGATGTATAACAACGCCAACGGCGGATGGTCGTCGATTGTGCCGTCGAAAAATCTGGTCGATGCTTTCGAGATGAAAAACGGCCTGACCCGCGATGAGGCCGGCAGCGGCTACGACCCCGTTCATCCCTTTGCCAACCGCGATCCGCGCCTTGCTATGACGCTGCTCTATCCCGGAAAAGACTGGGAGGGCGGGATTTTCAATACCCTCGACCGCACACTCAACGGAGCCAATAATCCCAATCATCCTCTCACTGCCGACAATGCTTCGAAAACAGGCCTGACATGGGCCAAATATCTCGGCACAAGTTCCGACTACTACGGAGACATGTGGGATGCCAACGTGGGTACTATCATATTCCGCTATGCCGAAGTGCTTCTGAGCTATGCGGAAGCTGTAAATGAGCTTACCGGCCCGTCGGAAGAGGTCTACAATGCCGTCGACCGCGTGCGCCTGCGTGCCGGAATGCCGCCTGTCGACCGCAACAAATATGCCGCCCGCGACGCTCTGCGTCAGCTTATCCGCCGTGAGCGCAGTGTGGAGTTCGCAGGCGAGGGTCTCCGTCGATTCGACATTCTCAGATGGACCGACGAGTCGGGACGTATGGTGGCCGAAACGGTGATGAACGGTCCCTTTGAACGCTTCGTAGGCACTGTCGATTACAATGAGGCCGACCCCGAGAAGAGAGCTGTTATTTCCGGAACGGAGTTGATTGAGAATCGCACATTCTCTCCCTATCAGAAATATCTGCCGATAATGCAGTCGCATCTCGAAAAGAATCCCAATCTCACGCAAAATCCAGGTTATTGATACAGAAGATAATAGGTATAGGTATATTTTAGATAAAGTAGATTGAGAATCGGGGAGAGTCGGTCAATGCCTTCATTGAAGGGCTCTCCCCAATTTTTTTTGAGTCATGAACAGCTTCATTAAATCCATAATAACAGCTTTGGCAACCGTAGCGGGCTTTACCGCTGCCGGTGTGCAGGAGGCATGGAGCCCCGATAACGGCGACGGTACTTTCACCAATCCCATCATGTGGGGCGACTGGCCCGACCCCGATATTATAAGGGTGGGCGACGAATTTTATTTCGTCTCCACGAGCATGCACTATGTCCCGGGATGTCCGATAGCCAGGTCGAAAGATTTGGTCAATTGGGAAATGGCGGGCTATGCCGTGGAACGCTACGACGAGGACCCGCGCTACGACCTCAAAGGTGGCAATATGTATCTGCGAGGGTCGTGGGCCAACAGCATAAGATACCGCGACGGAAAATTCTATGTGGCATTCTGCACGCCCAACTGGGGTGATGAGCCGGGACAATTCTCGATATGCGAGGCGAGCGACCCTGCCGGTCGGTGGAAAAGGACTGTGTTCCCTGACTATCTCTACGATCCAGGACTCTTTTTCGACGATGACGGGAGTGCTTATGTGGTGCACGGGCAGGGGCGGCTTATGCTTACACGACTTTCAGACGACCTGACATCCACCGTAGGCGCTCCCGTGGAAATCTGGAACCGGCGCTTTGACAAGGAGCGCAGGCTCGGCGGCTATTTCGGCATGGAGGGCTCGCACATGTACAAAATTGACGGGAAATATTATATCACTTGCCCGGCCGGCGGAACGGAAGGTTGGCAGGTATGCCTGCGTTCTGATTCGATTACCGGCCCGTACGAATATAAGATAATCATGGACGACGACAGCTCATATCCCGGTAACGGACTGCATCAGGGCGGAATGGTGGAGCTGAGCAACGGCGACTGGTGGTTTGTGATTATGCAGGATCGGGGACCGATAGGACGTGTGCCTCATCTTGTACCTGTGAAATGGGTCGACGGCTGGCCTATGCTCGGCGACAACGGACGGGATATTGCCACATATCCTAAGCCGGCGACAGGTAGCGACGGACCTGTTTCAGTCCCCGCCACCTCCGACGAGTTTGATTCTCCCCGCCTCGGTCTCCAATGGCAGTGGAATCACAATCCCGACACTACGCGCATGTCGCTGACGGAGCGCCGCGGATTCATGCGTATCGCGGCATCGCCGGCTCACGACCTGAAAGACGCACGCAACACTCTTACCCAACGAGTGCAGGGGCCGCTTTCGCAGGGTACTTTGTGCATGGAGACGACCGGTCTCAGCGACGGCAATATCGCCGGCCTGGCTATCTTCCAGTTTCCTTACGCATACGCTGCTGTGAGGCGCTCTAACGGCCATGATGCCATAGTGATGAACAACGACGGCACCGATGTAGAGACGCTTGAGCTGCCTGAGAATATCGACAAGGTATGGTTTAGGGCAAGAGTGACCGACCGCGATTTTTCCGCGACATTCTTTTACAGCCTCGACGGGGTGGAATTTCACCGAATAGGCGACACCTTGAAGATGGGGCTTGGACTTGACTGGACGGCCAATCGCTTTGCACTCTTCAATTTCTCTACGACAGAAGAGGGAGCCGGCGGCTACGCCGATTTCGACTGGTTTCATTACTCACCGAAATAACGACTCATTCATCGACCATGAAGATTGCAGATATTCTTGGAGTGTCGCTGCTTCTGATAGCGTGCAACATATTCTGCTGCCCGGTCAGCGGAAGAGAGATATTGAACTTCAACACCGACTGGGCTTTTCACAGGGGCGACCACCCCGAGGGAGCATCCTTGTTGATTTCCGACGCCGACTGGATTCCGGCGGTGATTCCGCATGTAATGCAACTTGAAAAGAAACATTGCGGAGGCGACATAATATATGACGGCGTTGGCTGGTACCGGAGGTCGTTTACCGTAGCACCGGAGACGGAAGGGAAGCGCGTGGCCATACACTTCGAGGGTGTGATGACAAATTGCAGCGTGTTTCTCAACGGCGACAGCATAGCGTCGCACCATGGGGGCTATCTGGGATTTACGGTAGACATCACCGACAGGGTGAAGCATGGCGAACCAAATCTCCTCGCGGTCAGAGTCGACGCGTCCCACGACCCGCTTACCCCTCCGGGAAAGCCTCAGGCCGATATGGATTTCTACTATTACAGCGGTATCTATCGTGATGTAAGTCTTGTAGTCACCGACCCTGTCTTTGTCACCGACCCGTTGCAGGAGGATGTCGAGGCCGGCGGCGGAGTATTCGTTTCCTATCCCGAAGTCAATGAAGAGCGCGCGCTTGTAAAGGTGGATACCCACCTCCGTTCGTTGCTTGGCAAGAGGGAGAATATCGCGGTGTTGACAACCCTCACCGATGCTGACGGCAATGTGGTGACCTCCGATACCTGCCGTCTGGCTGTAAAGGCCGGCGGTACAGCCGCTTTGTCGCAGACTCTCACGGTGGAGCGACCCAGGCTGTGGCATCCGCAGGACCCCTATCTCTACCGCATCACGACGGAGATAGTAGCGGGAGATCGCGTGGCCGACATTGTGAGCACTGCTGCCGGCATCCGTACCATATCTTTCGACATCCGTAATGGCTTTTCAATCAACGGCAGGCCGCTCTATCTGCGTGGAGCCAACCGTCATCAGGCATATCCTTATATCGGTGACGCAGCGCCCAACTCCATGCAGGAGCGCGAAGCGAAAGCAATGCGTGAAAGTGGATTCAATGCCGTGAGGGCAGCCCATTATCCTCACGACCCCGCTTTTCTAGATGCCTGTGACCGTTACGGACTGCTTGTCGTGGAGTGTATCCCCGGATGGCAATATTTCAATGCCGACCCGGTGTTTGCTGAGAGAGTATGCGAGGCGGTGAGGCAGATGATACGCCGCGACCGCAACCATCCGTCAATAATAGTATGGGAAACTATGCTCAACGAGACACGCTATCCCGTAGGACTCGCCGACTCTTTATATCGGATAGCCCACAGAGAATATCCGGGCAATCAGATGTACACCTCGGGCGATTATTTCGGTCACGAAGAGATGGCTCCATATTTCGACGTGCTTTACAAGCAGGTATGCGCTTTTCCCTCCGATGGCAATGTATTGACAAATATCCCCGAAAATCTTATTGCCGTAAGGCCGCTTCTCACGCGAGAGTGGGGTGATGGTGTGGGCGACAAGCCGCGAGCAAGTCTAAGCGAGCCATACGATCAGCTTTTGAGGCAGTGTTACAGCCGCTTGGGTCAGCTCGAAGGTGACGGCTATTTTGACTGGTGTATGCTCGACGCCAACCCCTTTATGGCCGGTCATTTCCTATGGAGCTACAACGACTATGCCCGTGGTAGCCAGGACGAGACGATGTATAGCGGTGCCGTGGATATGACGCGTTATCCGAAGCCGAGCCTCTTTATGCTGAAAAGTATGCTCTCTCCCGGGGAGTCGTCGCCTATGGTTTATATCGCGTCCGACAATACGGCTGACACATGTGTGACAGTGTTCTCAAACGCTGACAGGGTGTGCCTCTACCGCAACGGAAAGCTGGCGGGTACAGTGACGCGCGCCGATGCTTCGGCGGCATATCCTAATATAACATCAAAGGGAGGCTCGCCCATTTTCCGCTTCAATCTCGGCGACTATGAGGCCGGAGAGCTGAAAGCGGTGGCCTTTATCAGCGACGAGCCTGTCGCGGAGCACAGAATATCCACTCCGGGCAGTGCGAGCCGATTGAAGATTGTGGTTGGCACCGACGGCATTGAGCCTGTGGCCGACGGTTGCGACCTTATTCCGGTATATGTAATTGTGTGCGACGACGAAGGCAACCGTATCTCACGTTTTGAGTCTAATGTAACTCTTGCCGTAGATGGTGATGCCACTCTTGTGGGCGACGGCATAGACAGGCTTGGCATAAATCCTCAGATGCCCGACGGCGGTGTGGCGTTTTATTTCGTGCGTACCGGCAAGCAGGCCGGAGAGTTGCGGCTTACCGCTTCCGCCGACGGTGTGGCCGGTGATGAGGCCGTTGTCGCCGTAAGCGAGTACCGTGGTAAGTATGTCGGCTTGGCCGAACATGAACCTTACGGCGGAAACGAGGAAGACGGTGTCGTGGTGAAAGAATCAACATGGCAGCAACGCATGCTTCGCAAAAAGCCTTTGGCTGTCGCCGACGTCGCGGGCAATGGCAGTGACCTTGGGGCGGTAATCGACGGAGACGACAACACATGGTGGATAGCGCCGTCAGATTCGCTCCCGCAGAGCATCACCGTAGACCTTGGAGGTGACCGGTGGGTTGAGGCTTGCCGCATACGCTTTCAGAAAGACAGCTCTTTTTACCGACATACGGTAGAGACGTCGACCGACGGCACCCACTGGACTCCGCTCGTTGAGCGCGAGTGTTCAGGCTGGGATTTCAAGCCTTTTCCCGTCAATCGTGAGATGAGGTATCTGCGCCTTACTGTGGGGAAGGTATCGGAAGGCAGAGCCGGTGTGACCGAGATAACCTTTTATTGAATCAGGTAGTCTGATGCTGTAATCGGTTTAAATCATTTCTTTACAACTTAAAATCAGTTAGTGATAATGAAAACAAGAATGATAGCCGCTGTGGCCTTGGCCCTGGCGGTGCTGCCCTCACAGGCAATAAAGAAGCAATCACTTCCGCATAAAAAAGAAATATATCATAAGGGGTGGATTGACTTCAATAAAAACGGCGTTATGGATGTGTATGAAAATCCTGCTGCCGATACTGATGCGCGTATCCTCAACCTCCTGAGCCAGATGACTCTTGAAGAGAAATCGTGTCAGCTGGCTACATACTACGGCTACAAAAAGGCTCTTGCCGACAGTGTACCCACCGCAGCATGGAAAGAGATGGTGCTGAAAGACGGAATAGCCAACATCGACGAGCATCTCAACCGCGAGGTGAAAGATGCGGCACGTCTGGCCGAGAGTCTGGCCGAGGTGCAGCGTTTCTTTGTCGAACATACGCGCCTGGGCATACCCGTCGATTTTACCAACGAGGGCATCCGCGGCCTTACGGCGTCGGGAGCTACAAGCTTCCCGTCGATGAACGGATTAGGATGCACGTGGGATACGGAGCTCGCCTATCTCCAAGGACGTGTTGAGGGCCGCGAGGCGCGTGCTCTCGGCTATACCAACGTCTACGCTCCAATACTCGACGTGGCCCGTGACCAGCGTTGGGGACGGTGGGACGGCAGTATCGCCGAAGAGCCGTTTCTGGTTGCTGAAATAGGCGTGGCCATGGCCAAGGGTATTCAGGACGAGCGTGTGGTGTCCACTCCCAAGCATTTTGTCGGCTACGGCGACTGCAAGGGCGCCAGGCAGTGGGATGCCCGCACCGACCCCCACATAACCCCGTCGGAGATGTTTTATATCCACGAATATCCGTTTCGCAGAGTGTTTGGCGAGGCTAACGCCCTCGGCGTGATGTGCTCTTATGCCGACTATGACGGCGATGTATTTGCCGGCAGTCGCAAATATCTTCGCAATCTGCTGCGAGACGAGATGGGCTTCAAGGGCTATGTGGTGAGCGACAGCTATGCGATAGGGCGTCTGTCGGATGTTCATCACGTGGCCGCCGACCATAAGGATGCCTGCCGTATGGCATTGCAGGCAGGACTTAATGTGCGTACCGACTTTACCGCTCCCGACGAGTACATAGGCAACATACGCAAGCTCGTTGAGGAGGGTGCGATAGAGACGGCCACTGTCGACTCTCTTGTAGCCGACGTGCTGAGGGTGAAGTTCTGGCTCGGCCTGTTTGACAATCCTTATACCGGCGATAAGGAAACGGCGGGCGACATGGTAGGCAGCCCCGAACACATGGATGTGGCTCTCCGTGCCTCGCGCGAATGTATCGTGTTACTTAAAAACGACAGCAGTCTGCTTCCGCTCGGCAACAAGTACAAGCGTATAGCGGTAGTGGGACCCAACGCCACCGGGAGCCAGTATGTGTCAACCCACTACGGTCCGTCGGACTACAAGGGGTATGTGAGCTTGCTCCAAGGTCTGACAGATGCTTATGGCTCCGATACCACTGTGAGCGTGGAGTATGCGCGTGGCATTGACCTTGTGAGCAAAGGCTGGCCGGCAAACGAGCTTATCCCCGACACATTGACAGCGGCAGAGCAAGCCATGATTGACGAGGCCGTCAGCCTGGCCCGCAGGAGCGATGTAGTGGTGCTTGCCGTAGGCGACGGCGTCTACACCTCGGGCGAGAGCCGTACGCGCACGAGTCTTGATTTGCCCGGTCATCAGCAGGCTCTCGTGGAGGCAATGGTGGCAACAGGCAAGCCGGTAGTTATGGTCCTTATCTGGGGGCGTCCGGCCTCAATCAATTATGCCGACAGATATTGCGGCGCCGTGCTTGCGGCCGGCTACCCCGGCGCTCAGGCGGGCACGGCTCTTGCCGAAGCTATAAAAGGCGACTATAATCCGGGTGGTAAGCTCAACGGCACATGGCCGAGGAGCGTGGGGCAGCTCCCTATGAATGTCCCGACAAAGCCTAATGCCAATTACGAGCCCGACGGCTACTCGGTGAGCAATACCGGACTGCTGTACTGCTTCGGCCACGGACTGTCGTACACAAAGTTCGGCTACGACAATCTGGTGATAGAAAATCCCCGTGCCGACGGTAATGTTACGGTGTCGTGTCGAGTGACCAACACCGGCGATGTGGCCGGCGACGAGGTGGTGCAGATGTATCTGCGCGATGTTGTCAGCAGCACCACCACTTATGAGAAAAATCTCCGCGGATTCCGTCGCATAAGTCTGGTTCCCGGAGAGACCCGTACGGTGAGCTTCGACATCTCGCCCGATGATATTGTGCTCATCAATGCCGCGGGCGAGAAAGTGGTCGAGCCCGGCGAGTTCAAGGTGATGATAGGGTCGTCGTACGATGATATTCGTCTTTCCGACTCGTTCTGGGTAGGCTCGGAGGGGGCAAGGCTTTCGACGGCTGAGGGTGTCAAGGCCAAAATGATGAATGATGTCGATATAGACTGACCGCTCAGACTGAGATTGCCGCGGGGAGCAACGCTACGGCAAATAAGCCGAGCGACTTGTGAATTATCTTCAACGCCTGATAGATATGACTTTCTACGGTGCGCTCGCTGATATTCATCCGCGCGGCAATCTCCTTGTGTGACAGATTGTCGAAACGACTCATTATGAAAATCTGACGCCTGACAGGAGGCATAGAGTCGATTATCCTCCTGATAAACTCTCCTGTCGACATCGCTTCAAGTTCTTTCGACGGATCGTCGCCGCCGGCGCACATCGCTGCGGCTTCGGCCGTCGAAATGTTTTCGAGCTTGTCAAGCTCGTTTCGGAGATAGCTGTAAGCAAGATTGCGGGCTACAACATGGATATATGCCTCGAAATTTCCGGAGGGGTCCATGTCGGCCCGCTTTTCCCATATTTTGAGAAAGAGGTCCTGCACCACATCGGCCGCCACGTCGGCATTGCCGAACATGCGCAGTACCGTATGGTACACGCGCGGACTATATCTTCGATAGAGGGTCGAAAATGCGTCGTAGTCGGATTGCCGGAGGCGGTCGATGAGGTGGAGCTCGTTGGGCATGGGTCAGCGGAGGGATATGCGGACGCGTGACGGCAGGCCGGGAGCGCCTGATTCCATGCGGGGGAGTATCTGGATGGCTGTGGCGGTGACCGTGGTGCCGAGGTCGATTACCACGCTGTGGGGGTAGGGCGCATCCTTGGCTGTGGACCAGAAGGTTGACTCCTGGAGGTCGAAGAGCTTGTCGGCGGCGCGGTTCACTCCGGTTGTCTCTTCGCTGTCGGCCCAAAGGGCTTTCCATTGTTCGCGCGAGAGTCGACGGCCGTCGGTGCCGAGGAGGTATATTTCAGCTAACGAGGCTGTCAGGGGGTCGTCGGCGCCCGGCTCAGTGGCTTCGATGAGGAGGTAACGTCCGGTGGCCTGTGTGTCGAAATTGATTGTCTGCCATCCGTTGGTCCGGCTGATGGCGGCGTCGGCGACCGGTTTGATGCCGTCGAAAGCTGCGAGGGCCGTGCTGTCGGTGTGGGTATCGGACACGGAGATTTTGAGTCGGTCAACTACGGGATGGTCGAGGCCTTGTGAGACAGCTTTTTCCGGACCGAGGATGTCAAATACTATCACTTCGTTCTCGCCCTCGCGGAGCCAGCATCCCGGAACATACAGAGCTTGCTGTGGACCTATCTCCCATATTCGGCCGAGGTCGTGGCCGTTGACATAGACAAGGCCCTTGCCCCATGTCGAGAAGTCGAGGAAGGAATCGGCCGGCTTTCCTTTGAGCGTGAATGTGGCGCGGTAGGTGCCGGGCACCCGTTTCTCCGCGGTGTCGAGCGGCTTGAAGTCCATGCCGGTGTATGTAGAGTAGCGGTCGTGGATGTTGTAGACTTGCCAGTCGCGCAGGTCGCACGCAAATTTGCGGCCGTCGCGGTCGATAGTGAGGGTTACGCGGTCGGTGATTCCTTTGTAGTCTTTCATCGCCTCGCCGAAGTTGACGCGTCCCATACCCTCGACGAGGATGTCGAGCCTGCCGCCTTGCGGTATGGAGGGGAGGGTGACTGAGCGGTCGAAGTTGCGGCGGTACAGGTCGGCTATCCATTTGCCGTCGAGATACACGCGGGCGTAGTCGTGGACCTCGTCAATGTCGAGCACCGAGGGTTCGTCGAGCGGCGGGAGCTGCGTCGAGTAGATTATCGAGCCGAAGCCCTGATTGAACATCTCCATGGGTGCGATTGTGTCGGAATAAACTGGCGCGGGGAGATTGTCGAACAGCGGAGCGTATTCGGTGAAAGTGAACGCGGGGATGGTGCGTGCCTTGAATGTCTTGGGGATTGGCGCGGGCTTCTTGCCGTCGAGATATTTGGTCAGTGTCTTGCGTAGGAGGTGATATTTGGGCGTCGTCTGACCGCTCTCGCTGATAGGGGCGTCGTAGTCGTAGGATGTCACGTCGGGAGCATAGGCCGGGGAGTTGGCGCCGGCCCAGTGGCCCCAGTTTGTTCCGCCGTGGGTCATGTAGAGGCTGAATGATATGCCTTTCGAAAGCATTTCGTCGATGCCGGCTATCATGACGTCGGCCTGGCGCGTCTCGTGGTTGGCGCCCCATCGGTCAAACCATCCGCTCCAGAACTCGGAGCACATGAGCGGGGAGTCGGGACGTGTGGCTTTGAGCTTGCTGAACTGGCTGTCGATGTCGGCTCCGGTGCCGAAGTTGAGAGTCCAGATTGTGTCGTCGAGGCCGTTGTATTGAAATGTCGATGACCAGTCGCACTGAAACAGCACTACCGACGGCCCATAAAGTTTGCGGAGCATGTCGCGTATTTCGCCGACGTATTTCTTGTTTTCGTCGTAGGCGCCATATTCGTTTTCAACTTGCACCATCAGTATCGGCCCCCCTTTGTCAACGGTGAGGTCGCCCACCTGTGCGGCAACTTCGCGTTCAAATAGAGCCACTCGCTCCATAAAGGCCGGGTCGTCCTGTCGCAGCTGTATATCGCGGTTTTTGAGAAGCCACCAGGGAAGGCCACCCATATCCCACTCGGCGCATACGTAGGGGCCGGGGCGAAGTATGACTTTCATGTCGTTGTCGGCGCAAAGTTCTACGAAAGCTCTGAGGTCGTTGTTGCCGGTGAAGTCAAATTGTCCCGGCTCCGACTCGTGGGCGTTCCAGAATACATAAAGGCATATTGTGTTCATGCCTAAGGCCTTGCAGAGTTGTATGCGGTTCTCCCAGTAGTCGCGGGGGATGCGGGGATAGTGAAGCTCGGCGGCTTTCACTACAAATGGCTCGCCATTGAGGAGAAATGTGCCTTTACCTGCTTCAAATGAGCCCGTTTCGGGCGAGGCAGCCATAGACGTGGATGAGTATGAGAGAAAAGCCGCGAGTGCGGTTGCGACGAATGCTTTTTCGAACATGAAAATGATTAGATTTATGGTTGAAAGTATGCGGCTTACTCAGCCTTTCGGAGGCGTACTTTTGCCATTCAAAGATAGCAAAAGTTTTGCAGAATTACGAATCTGCCGACGGTTATTTGTGCAGATAAATGTAAAAGCGGATAGGCGTCCCTGATATGCGCCGTGTGAGAGTATGACAGACGAGATGGTGGAAGGGTGGTCAGAGGGATTGGAGGACGAGGTAGGTGAGATAGGCGATGTAGGCGGCAAGGAGGAGGGCGCCTTCCGGGCGGGTGATGGTACGATGGCCGAATAGCCAGCCGAAGAGCCAGAATGTCAGGGAGGCGAGGGTGAGCACGAGCAGGTCGATGATTGTGATGCCTCCGAAGGGTAGGGGATGGATTGTGGCGGCACTGCCGAGCACAAGGAATACGTTGAAGATGTTGCTGCCGATGACGTTGCCGACGGCTATGCCCGAGTTGCCTTTGACTGCGGCTGTGAGCGAAGTGGCGAGTTCGGGGAGCGAGGTGCCGGCGGCCACTATGGTGAGGCCGATTACGGCGTCGCTCACGCCAAACATGGAGGCGATAGCCGAGGCTTTGTCGACAAAGAGGTCGCCGCCGTAAATGAGCGCCCCCAGTCCGCCGACGAAAAACAGTATCGACTTCCACAGCGGCTGCACTTTGACTGTGGCCGTCTCGGCGGCCTTCTGTGTGTCGGTGTCGGGCGCCGTAGCCCGGGAAAAGACGTAGCGCATGAAAATCGCAAAAAAGAGCAGCAGGAGTATGCCGCTTACACGCGACACCACAGGCGCAGTGCCGTCGAGAAATTGCGACGAGCCGATAGCAAGGATAGCGGCTGATGAGAGGATGACGAGCGGAATCTCGTTGGTCATGATTCCGCGCTCTACCTTGATTGGCCTGGCAAGTGCCACCGCACCGATAATGGCGAGGATGTTGAATATGTTGCTTCCCACCACGTTGCCTATCGCCATGCCCGAATTGCCTGTGACAGCCGAGATGATGCTGATTGTGAGTTCCGGGGCCGAGGTGCCGAACGCTACTATCGTAAGGCCGACCACGAGGTCGGAGATGCCGTAGCGGCGTGCGACGGAGGCGGCCCCGTCGGTGAGGTAGTTGGCTCCGCCGAGAATCAGGAATAGCCCTGCAATGAGAAGTATTATATTCAGAAACATGGTTGCAAAGTTAGTCAGACGGCGGAAATAAGCCAAATAATTCCGCAATCTTAAACTATGCCGGATACCACGGTTATTCCGGAATGAGAGGAGGCAGAGCCAGATGATATGTCGCCGGGGTTGAGGCGGCCACGATGCCGGCGCCGCTGCTGACATTGCTGTAAGTAGATACCAGCTCTCCGAGACCCACTCCGCCGAGAGAGCCTACGATGCCGTCCTCGGCTTCCCATACCGAGAGTACATGTTTGTAATAGTCGGGGGAGATGGCACTTAATATGAGATCAACGCCGGCGTTTGCCAGCTCAGGGTTGTTGTTGGGATTATTGTAGTCGAGTTGTAGGTCTTTCAATGATATATGTAACGGGTAAGTGTGGCCGTTGATTTGTCGGTCGGAGAATATGGAGTAGCCTGACGTGTTGGCGATGACTGATTCAAGAGTAGAGACATGCTCGGTGAAGAGTGGTTCTGCCGTAAGGTCGAGCGTATAGTAGAATCTCGCTATGGCTCCCGAATCGCCGTAATAATATGGAGATGACTTGCAGTCAAACTTGTAATAATCCTGTGTGGCGTCGGAGTCTGTGAAGTAGACGAGCAGATCGATGTCAAACATATAGGGTATGCTCCCGTACCGTGACGGCCGGATATTCTTGACTTCTTTCTCGACATGGTCTATCTTGATTTGCCGTGGCACAGTGACTTCTGCCGAAGCTGCGCCGTAGTTCTCTGACACGGCTTCAAGCCTTATGCGGTCGCCGGGACGCGGGATATAGCTCTTCGACACAAACACATCCCTATCCTTATATTGCGGGAAGTAAGGATCGGAGGTGATGTGGCGCTCAACAACGAGTGTTTCGGGTGCTTCGTCGTTGACATAAAGCAACACCTTGGCGTCTGTGACAAAGATATTGAAGTCTTCTCCGGGTATGCCTTCGTCGTAACGCCATGTGCGGGTAAGTTCGACTCTGACAGAGTCGCCTGCCGTGAATACGGCGTTCATGCACAGCACGGGCTTGCTGAGTACGTCGGGTTCGAAATCACTGTAACAGGAGGTGAGCGATAATCCGAGGAGAGCGAGTATATATGTGAGTCGGTTTAGAATAGCCATGTGTAGGATACGGAAGGGATTACAGGAATGAGTTTGATTTTTTGAAATACCGGGAAGGAATCAGTGTGGCGGTTGCTGTCAAAGCGGAAATTATAGTCGCGGCGCACCGCTATGGTGTTCATGTTGCAATAGGCGTTATATAGGGAGAATGTCCAGTAGCCCCGCTTTGTGTTGCGCTTGGCGCTTAGGTCGAGACGGTGGTAAAACGGCAGGCGGAAGTTGTTGACATCGGTGCCCATGAGCATGTCATAGTGCCACGGTGCAAGCTGAGGGTCGTTCCATATCTGTGTAGCCAGTGTGAAGCGGTTGCCGCTCATGCCTGTCCATGCGGCCGACATCTCCCAGCGGGGCGATATCTGCCAGTTGAGCATAAGGTTGATTTTATGCCGGTTGTCGAATCGTGCGGGAAACGGTCGGCCGCCATTTTTGTCGGCAAAGCATCTGTCGGCCCAGAGTAGTGAGTAAGCTATATGGCCTGTCACTTTGCCGAATTCTTTGGCAATCTTGAAGTCAATGCCCTTGGATGTTCCTGAGCCCGGAGTGAGCTTTGCTTCCCAGTCGGTATCGGGGGGCAGCAGATAGTACTCGTCCTGGTAGTCGAGCAGATTGTCCATCCATTTATAATATCCCTCTACGCTCATAGTGTAATCGCGTCCCAGAGTGATATATGCTCCGGCAGATATTTTGTCGGCAGTCTGAGGCTTGTGGTCGGCTGTAATCGGTACCCACTGGTCGGTGGGCAGCGAGATGGAGCTTTGCATGAGCTGATGCACATACTGTACGGTGCGTGAATAGCCTGCCTTCACAACCATATTGTCATTGACGCTCCATGCGGCGCTGAGGCGTGGCGACAGGTTGGTGTGTTTCTTTCCTTCGATATCGAACAGGGAGAAATGGAGGCCGTAGTTGATACGCAGCGGCCCGGCAGGCTGCCAGTCGCCTCCTCCATAGAGGTTAAACTCATTGGCGTGATATGATGTGATGAGTTCTCTTGCGGTAATGGTCGTACTGGCATCCTGCAAAGTGCGACGTGTGCGGGCAGGCAGAAAGGAGTGGCGCGTAAACCCGGCTCCGAATCGGATATTGTGGGAGCGGTAGGGACGCCAGTCAAAGTCGGTCTTGATTATCCAGTCGTTGATGTTGTTTTCGGTACGGGTGTTGTCTCTCGTCTGCATCACCGGTTTGCTGTCGTGATATACGCCGTAATCCTTGTCTGAGACCATGCTTGAATAATAACGGGTATAGGCACCGGTGACCTCACCGAACAGGTTGGGCGTGAACACATAGTTCCATCCCATCGAGGCTACGATATTGCCCCATCTGAGCCGGTGTTTCTCTTCATCGTAATCGCTCTGCTTGTCTTCATCGTCATGCTTGTTGGTCACTTTGAGATAATCTTCTCCGTAATACACCATGGCATAGGCCTTTGAGCGCTCTGAGAATCGGTGGGTGAGCTTGGCATTGAGGTCGGTAAAGGCATATCCGACGCTGAAATGGTCATCGTTACGGAGAGAGTTGACTATTGCAAATGTAGGTATTGTCAGGACGTCGTACCATGAGCGGCGCAATGCTACCGAATAGGTTGTCTTGCCATTGTTGAGCGGCCCGTCGATATTGAAAGCGCCCGAGGTGAGGCCGAGCCTGAGCGAGCCGTGACGCTCTTTCATTGAGCCGTCCTTGGTGTTGACGTCCATAAAAGAGGACAGACGTCCGTCGTAGCGCGCCGGAAAGGATGACTTGTAGAAGTCGACATTACGCAATGCTTCGACATTGAAAGCCGAGAATAGGCCGCCGAGGTGATTGACCTGATAGAGTGGGATGTTGTCGAGCATATAGAGGTTCTCGTCAGTGTTGCCGCCATGGACATACATCCCGGCTGTGCCTTCGATTCCTGCCGATACACCCGGTTCGAGCTGGAGGGTCTTGATTACGTCGCTCTCGCCGAAAATGACCGGTGTGGAGACAATGGCGCTCTTGCTGACTTTGAGCGACCCGATGGAGGGTGTCGACATCGACAGGTTGCGGTTTGGGCTTGCGAGTACCTCCACCTCGCTCAGCTTCGTGGCAGAGGGTATGAGGTTAACGTCGACGTTGCGGTTGACGGTCAGTGTAAACGGCCGTGTGCTTTGCGGCTCATATCCCATATAGGAGAATGAGAGCGACTGAGAGCCGCAAGGAAGAGTGAGCGAGTAGAATCCCATAGAGTTGGTCGCGGTGCGGCTCTTGCCGTCAGCTCCCGTAACTATAACTCCTACCAATGGTTCCTCGCTCCCTTCCTCACGGACAAATCCACTTACTGTGGCGTTCTCGGCCGCTTTGCGCCGCGAGAGGATGATATTGTCGCCGCGCATGCGATAGACGATACCGGTATCACGAAACATCTCGTCAAGTACATCTTCCAATGGCCGGTTGTCGGCGTCGACGCTCACACGGAGTCCTTTGAGGAGGGTTGACGGATAGACGAAGTTAAGTCCCGAACGGGTCATGATTTCTTCAAAGACCTCGGTTGCGGGCAGATTGTGCGCATGTACGGTGACGTTGCGGGCGCAGAGGGTCACAGCTCCCGCCGCAAGGAGGGAGAGGGCCAGTGATGTCATTCGTTTCATTTTTCAGTATCTGCCTTAGGTGTGTTTTCAAGTTTCAGATCTGTTCCGAGCAGTTCGTTGATGGTGTCAAGCAAGTCGGCTGCGTTGCCTTCATAGCTGAGTGTGAGACGTGTGGTGTCGTTATCGGCCACAGGAGTCACCTTCACGCCATATACCTTCTCGATCTCTTCTACCACATCCGCGAGCGGTGCGTCGTCAAACTTGATTCTCCGGCTGACTTTCTCCGGAGCTTCGGCCGGTGTGGAGGCGACGGGTGCGGTGGTATCCTGGATGGAGTCCGTGACAGGTTCATGGACGGTAAGGAGGTACACACATGCCGAAGCGACTATGATGCCGAAGCCTATTGATGCGGCAACGGCCAGTCGACGCCATCGGTTTGGCGCGACAAACAGCATAGTGGGCCTTAGGGCGCCGCGCTTGTAGTATCTCACCACAAAGGAGAGTGATTCTTCAAATTTATCTTTCATAAGGATTGGTTGCTTTTTATCCCTATGAGTGCCGACGAAGCGATTTCCCCTATTTCGTTTTGTTAAGATAAGTTAAAGAAATGGTAAAAGCCAGATATAGGTGTATCCCGACAGCGAGCCGTCGCCACGCAACTTTTTGAGGGCCTTGGATATCTGGTTTTCCACAGTCTTTTCGGAGATGTCGAGTTCAAGTGCGATGTCATGATAGCTCATGCCGTCGCGTTTGCTCATCAGGAAAATCTCGCGGCATCGTTCAGGCAGGCTGTCGATAGCTTTCCATAGCCGAGCGTCGCGTTCGGAAGTGTCGATATCCTCTTGGGGGACATCATCCAACTCGGCGTGGGCCATATCGTAATGCCGTGCGGTGTGTCCTGCGGCTGCGATTGCGGCATTGCGGACGGCGAGATACATGTAAGCTTTCAGGTTGTCGATTTGGTCAGTACGCTCCCATGCGGCGATAAAGGCGTTCTGCACCGTATCGCGTGTCGTCTCGATGTCGCCCGTGATGCGCAGAGCAAACATACACAGCGGCATAAACAGCCGTTCATACTCTTTCTGAAACAAGTGTGGATTCATTCGGCAAAAATAAGCATTGCCCGCGTATTCTCCAACAATCGCAGTCATCGTTTATGCAAGCAAAGGGCGCCCGACTGTGAAGCCGGACGCCCTTAGTATAGTGGGGTATGGGAGTGTGTGATTACTCCTCGTATTTCTTGACGATTACGGTGGCGTTGTGACCGCCGAAGCCAAAAGCGTTGGAGAGTGCAGCGCGCACCTGACGCTTCTGGGCCTTGTTGAATGTGAAGTTGAGGTTGTAGTCGATTTCGGGATCGAGGTCGTCGTCGGCGTGGTTGATTGTCGGGGGCACGATGTCGTTTTCAACGGCTTTCACGCTGAAAATGGCTTCCATGGCGCCGGTAGCGCCGAGGAGGTGTCCGGTCATCGACTTGGTCGACGAGATGTTGAGCTTGTAGGCTGCGTCGCCGAAGAGTTCCTTGATAGCCTTGACTTCGCCTATGTCGCCCACGGGGGTCGAGGTGCCGTGAACGTTGATGTAGTCGATGTCTTCGGGTTTGAGGTTGGCGTCGTCGAGAGCCATCTTCATTGAGAGGATGGCGCCGAGTCCTTCGGGGTGTGTAGCGGTGATGTGGTAAGCATCTGCGCTCATGCCGCCGCCTACTACTTCGGCGTAAATCTTGGCGCCGCGTGCTTTGGCGTGCTCAAGCTCTTCCAGTATGAGAATGGCCGAGCCTTCGCCCATGACGAAGCCGTCGCGTGAGCCTGAGAAGGGGCGTGAAGCGGTCTCGGGCGAGTCGTTGCGGGTGGAGAGGGCGTGCATCGAGTTGAAACCGCCCACACCGGCGGGGAAGATGGCGGCTTCGGCGCCACCGGTTATGAATGCGTCGGCTTTGCCGAGACGTATATAGTTGAATGCGTCGATGATAGCGTTGTTTGACGAGGCGCAGGCTGACACGATGCCGAAGTTGGGGCCGTGATAGCCATATTCCATCGACACGTGACCCGAAGCAATATCGGCAATCATCTTGGGGATGAAGAAGGGATTGTATTTGGGACCCTTCTCCTCATTCAGGGCATAGTAGCCGGCTTCCTCTTCAAAGGTGTGCAGGCCGCCGATGCCGGCAGCTACGATGACACCCACGCGGTTACGGTCGAGATTGGGAGCCTGTTCGAGGCCCGAGTCTTCCACGGCCTGACGTGAAGCCACGATGGCATACTGTGCGTAGAGGTCGAGCTGGCGCAGCTTTTTGCGGTCGATGTGCTCGGCGGCATTAAAGCCCTTCACCTCACAGGCAAACTGTGTCTTGAACTTCGAAGCGTCGAAGTGGGTGATGGGGCCGGCGCCGCTTTTGCCTGCAACAGCAGCCTCCCAGGTGGTGGCTACGTCGTTGCCGAGGGGGGTGATGGCGCCGAGGCCGGTCACTACTACTCTCTTGAGTTCCATATTATTGCGGAGGGGATAATAGTCGGGGTAATGTTTTGAGGGGGGAGAGAAAGGAAAAAAACCGACACCCGCCCGATGGGCGAATGTCGGGCTGTGGTATTGCTTTCAGTAACGTGCCGCTCCCGATGCAGGGAGCAAGGTGCGCAACTTACTCAGCGGCGTTGGCTTCGATATAGTTGATAGCGTCGGCTACGGTCTTGATGCCCTCGGCCTTTTCGTCGGGGATTTCGATGCCGAACTCCTTCTCAAACTCCATGATGAGTTCTACGGTGTCGAGGCTGTCAGCGCCGAGATCGGTGGTGAAGCCGGCTTCGGGCTTAACTTCGTTTTCGTCAACGCCGAGCTTGTCGACGATAATCTCTTTTACACGATTTGCAATATCTGCCATTGTTCCTTATTTTAAGATTAGTGAAATCAATTTCTGCGTGCAAAGTAACACAAAATTTTCCTAATACGGAAATAATTCGCTATTTAATGCACATGGCTGTTGCACAAATCGGCCTCAGACGCGCATGAAATTAAGAATCTGAGGCTGTTAATAATGGTTAACGAGGCTCGTGGCGATAATTGTAGTTGTTGCGCAGGTGCTCGAAGCTCGCGGGGTCGGAACGCAGCATGGCGTCGTCGGCCATGATGTCGTAGGAGGAAGCGACGGCTTCGGCCGCTGGCGCGGAGGCTACCGACAGGTCATCGGGCAACGGTGCCGGCATGGGGAGGCCGAAATAGTCGCAGAAGGCCGTGAGCGCCATTTCCGTGGCGCGCATCTTACCCTCGCGCGAGTAGCCGGCGATGTGGGGTGTGGCTATTGCCGCTCGCGACAGGAGTTCGCGCGATATGGCGGGCTCGCCTTCCCAGCAGTCGATTACCGGCGCGGCGATGATACCGTTGTCGACGGCTCGTATCAGTGCCTCGGTGTCGGCCACGGCGCCGCGGGCGGCGTTGATTATCGTAGGCTTGCGGCGGCATGAGCCGAGAAATGTATCGGAGATGAGGTGGCGTGTGGCATCGGGACCCGAAGCAGTGAGCGGAGTGTGAAAGGTGATTATGTCGGCCTCGCCGGCTATATCGTCGAGGGTGCTGAACGCCTCGCTGCCCTCGCGGCGTGCGCGGGGAGGGTCGCAGAGCATCACTCTCATGCCGGTGCCGCGGGCCCACTTCTCCACTATGCTGCCCACGTTGCCCACGCCCACTATGCCGATTGTGGTGTCGGGGAGCTTGTAGCCGAGCTGCATCGCGGCAGCGATTACATATTGCGCTACGCCGGGCGCATTGCACCCCGGCGCGCTCGCCGTGGTGATGCCCCGGCTGCGGCACCAGTCAAGGTCGATATGGTCGGTGCCGATAGTAGCGGTGGCGACAAACTTGACTGCCGAGGCCCCGAGCAGTGCTTCGTCGGCGCGTGTGCGTGTGCGTATTATCAGGGCGTCGGCGCCGGCCACCGTTGCGGGAGTGAAGTCGCCGGGCGCGAGGCGCGTTACCTCGGCAATGCCGTCGAGGCGATTGTCGACAAATGGGATGCAGCTCTCGATGATGACATGAGGCTTGCGGTGAAGGTCCATAGACATAGGCCGATAAAGATGAGTGTGAGAAGGGCTATGAGCGTAGTGCCGGGACCTGTGGCCCCGCGCTTGCGCAGGCTGAACAACAGGGTAACGAAGTAGGCCGTCGTGAGGTTGAGTAGCGGAGTGTAGAACCCGATATTGCCGAAGTCGATGACGCAAAGCACCGAAGTCATGAGCCCAGCGGTGGCGATAAGGCCGAAAAACGCACGGGTGCGGGCGTTGCGCGCATATATCTGAAGCATGTCGAGCATCTGCGTGAACAGGCAGGCGGCTATGGTGACGAGAGCGGTCACCACAGTAGGGAGCGCAGTCTCGAAGCTTCCGTGAGCGAAGATGCTGACAGGCATGGGCATAATGAAGCGGTTGAGCTCAATCAGCCCGAAAGCGACGAGTATCCACGCCGGTACGAGCGTGCCGGCCACAATGGCTATTATCGTGCGCGGATTCATCACGCGCATCTGTATGCACCCGATCACCAGCACCGCGAAATAGGGTATGCACCCGTACTCGAACAGAGAGCCGGCGCCTAACATCACGAAGACAAGCAGGATGCGCCGCGTGAGCAACGGCTGCTGGTACACGCTGTAAAGCAGTGCTGTGGCTATCAGTGCTCCCAATGCCATAATCAGGCCCCCGGTGAAGCTTCCCGCTCCCGGCGATGCGCTCTGAAACAGCATGAACAGCGCTCCCCACAGCATGCTTCCCGCGGGCAGTCCGCGAATGAGATTGAAGCCGCGGTTGAGCTGGATTATCGCTGTCAGGATAAGTAATTCGAGCCCTAACGTGGCGGCCAGCGACCATGCAGGGGAGGTGAGCCACTGCCCCGGCGAGGGGAGGCCGAAGCCTCCCGTGCCGGCGGTGATGAGGGGGCCTGCGCCGCTGAGGCCGTGGGCCACGGTAACCGCTACCGATGCCACGATAAGAACCATGGCAAAGGAGCGCGACCCGATGAGGCGTATCAGCGGTGCGGGATTAAATCTCATTGTGGATTATTGGATTACTTCTTGTAGTTGAGGAGGTCGGCGCCGATGTCGCGGCGGAAATATTTTCCGTCGAAATCCACTGCGTTGACGGCTTTAAAAGAGCGTTCGAGCGCCTGCTCCACGGTGTCGCCGAGGCTGCTGAACGCTATGACGCGGCCGCCTGAGGTGACAAGACGTCCGTCGGTGTTGACAGCTGTGCCGGCGTGGAACGGCACGGTTACGTCGCTGTCGACAGCGTCGAGGCCGGTAATTTCTTTGCCCTTGGAGTAGCTGCCGGGGTAGCCGCCGCTCACAGCCATGACGGTCACGGCGGCGCGTGAATCGTGGCGCAGCTCGGTGTCGCCGAGGTCGCCCTTGGCGGCGCCTACGAGTGCGGGAACGAGGTCGGAGGCGACGCGTAGCATCACCGCTTCGGTCTCGGGGTCGCCCATGCGCACATTGTATTCAATCACCATAGGCTCGCCTTTGACGTTGATAAGGCCGAGGAAGATGAAGCCGCGGTAGTCGATGCCGCGCTCGCGCAGGCCGCGGAGGGTGGGGCGTATGATGCGCTCGTCGACCTTGGCCATAAACTCGTCGTCGGCAAATACCACGGGGCTCACGGCACCCATGCCGCCGGTGTTGGGGCCGGTGTCGCCTTCGCCGATACGCTTGTAGTCCTTGGCGACGGGGAGCACACGGTAGCCGCCGTTGCCGTCAGTGAGCACGAACACGGAGCACTCGATGCCACTGAGGAACTGCTCGATGACCACCGTGGCACTTGCGGCGCCAAACATGCCCGAGAGCATCTCGCGAAGCTCCTTGCGGGCCTCTTCGAGAGTGTCGACGATGAGAACGCCCTTGCCGGCAGCCAGACCGTCGGCTTTAAGCACATAGGGGGGCTCCAGAGTGGCGAGGAAATCTTCGCCTTCGGCCAGGGTGTCGGATGTAAACGAGCGGTAGGCTGCCGTGGGAATACCCATTTCGGTCATGAACTGCTTGGCGAAGTCTTTGCTCCCTTCGAGTGCGGCGCCGTCGGCTCCGGGGCCCACGATGAGGAGGCCGGGGCGACGCTCGGCGAAGAAGTCGCGGATGCCGGCCACGAGCGGGTCCTCGTTGCCCACGACGAGCAGGTCGATTTTCTCGCGGTCAACCACGGCGTCGACAGCCTCGAAATCGGTGGGTTTGAGTATGATGTTGGTGCCGTATGCGCCGGTGCCTCCGTTGCCGGGGGCGATGAAAAGCTTGTCGCAAAGAGGGCTGCGGCTTATCTTGTAGGCCAGGGCGCTTTCGCGGCCACCCGAGCCGAGAAGGAGTATGTTCATGCTGTCGGTAGTGGTTTGTGTTGTGGATGAGGTGTATGGGGTAGGATGATTATTCGTTGCTGTCGGTGCCGGGGCGGCGCTTCCAGCCGCGGCGACGCATTACTATGCGCGAGCCTTCGTCGCCAGACGGGGGCAGGGTGGGGCGCTGATTGACAAGCGTTCGGAGTGCGGCTTCGCTGTGGCGGTGTGCGAACGGATTCTCGCTTTGGGGTCGTTCTTCGCGTTCGGCGTTGCGCGGTTCGAAGCGCTTGCCGGGCTTGTCAAATCGGCGTTCGGGCTTGTCGAAGCGGCGCTCTCCTTTGTCGAAGCGCTTGCCGGGTTTGTCAAAGCTGCGTTCGCCTTTGTCGAAGCTGCGTTCGCCTTTGTCGAAACGGCGTTCGCGCTTCTCGAAACGGCCCTCGCCCTTGTCGAAGCGGCGTTCGCTCTTGTCGAAGCGACGCTCCCCCTTGTCGCCGGGACGCGGTTTTGACGCGCCCTCGCGGCCACTCTTGCCCCGCGGCTTCTCGGGACGGCGCGCTACGGTGGTGGTGGAGCCACCGGCGGCCTTGAAGCTCTTCATGTCGCCGTCAAACAGGATGTATTCGCGCAACTCACATTCGAGCTTGCCGTTGAGCACCGGCATCTTGAATGATGCGCGGAGTCCTATTTCGTTGAAATATTCGTCCTTGTAGCCGATAATCCAGGCGTGATAGCCTTTGAACACCTCTTTGAGCTTGGAGCCGATAAGCGAATAGAGGCCGTCCATGTCGTCGACGCTGATTCGCTCGCCGTAGGGCGGGTTGGTGACGAGCACACCGGGAGCACCCCCCTCGGGAGCCTCGTCCCATTTGCTGAGGGCTTTGGTTTCGAGGGTGATATATTTGCCTACGCCGGCCTGCTTGATGTTGCGCTCGGCTACTGCTATGGCTTTGGGGGATATGTCGGCGCCGTAGATGCCGAAGAGCGGCGTACGCTCGGCGCTGTCGTCGTTATAGATGCTCTCGAAGAGGTCGTTGTCGAAGTCGGGCCACGACTCGAAAGCGAATTTGCTGCGGTACACGCCGGGCATGATGCCGGCGGCGATAAGGGCGGCTTCGATGAGGAATGTGCCGGAGCCGCACATCGGGTCGACAAACGGCTGTTCGCCGCGCCATCCACTGCGGAGGATGATGCCTGCGGCAAGCACTTCGTTGATAGGCGCTTCGGTCTGTGCCACGCGGTAGCCGCGCTTGTGGAGGCTCTCGCCCGACGAGTCGAGGCTCAGGGTCACGTCGCTGCCCGAGATATGGACGTTGATTGAGGCGTCGGCGTCTTGGAGGCGTACGCCGGGTCGCTTGCCTTCGCCGTAGCGGTCCTGAAACCAGTCGACAATGGCGTCCTTCACGCGGTAGGTCACATAGCGCGAGTTGGTGAAGTCGTCGCTGTAAACCGCTCCCGAGTCTATCGAGAATGTGGAGTTGAGGTCGAGTATCGAGCCCCAGTCATAATCCTTGGTGCGCGAGTAGAGCTCGTCGGGATTGTCGGCCTTGAATGAGCATATCGGTTTAAGGATGCGCAGCGCGGTGCGGCATTGCATATTGGCGCGGTACATGGTTTCGAGCGTGCCGTCGAAGCTAACCATGCGGCGTCCCGGCTCCACGTTTTCGGCTCCGGGCAGAGCGCGTATTTCGTCGGCGAGGATGTCTTCGAGGCCCTGGAAGGTTTTGGCTACCATCGAGAAGTGTTGCTGCGAGGCGGCCTGTTGCCCGTTCTGTTCCATATCGTTATTCTATATTGTTTCCGTTATTGTTGTCGTTGATTGGTGTGGCGGGGACGGGGGTTTGTGTGATGCGCTGCCCGGGGGCCACGTCGGAGGTCACCCACAGGTTGCCGCCTATCACGGCGCCCGTTCCCACGGTGATGCGTCCGAGCAGAGTGGAGTTGGAGTAGATTACCACGTCGTCGCCTATCACCGGGTGTCGCTTTATCCCTTTGATAGGATTACCGTCGGCGTCGGTGGGGAAGCTGCGCGCCCCGAGTGTCACGCCCTGGTAGATGCGCACCCGGCAGCCTATTATCGCTGTGGCGCCTATCACCACGCCCGTGCCGTGGTCAATCATCAGCCCTTCGCCTATTTCGGCGCCGGGGTGGATGTCGATGCCTGTCTCGCTATGGGCCATTTCGGTAATCATGCGTGGCACCACGGGGACGCCCAGGCGATACAGTTCGTGGGCAAAACGGTAGTTGGCGGTGGCTTTGAGTCCGGGATAGCAGAACACTACCTCGTTGACACTCTCGGCGGCGGGGTCGCCGTTGTAGGTGGCTGTGGCGTCGGCCAGGAGCATGCGGCGCACTTCGGGAAGCCGTTCTATGAAGCTGTCGGCGAGCGAGCGGGCGGTGTCGTGTGCCGATGCTCCGGCGCCGTTGAATCCGAATCCTGCCCCTATCTGGGCGGTGAGCAGCGAGCGCAGCTCTTCAAGCCACAGTCCTACGTAAAACGGCAGGTTGCGGCCCGTGGTGTGGTCGTTGCCGAAAAATCCCGGAAACACCAGCGAGCGGCACAGACTTATGATGCGCTTGATGTCGGTGGCGCTCGGAAGCGGTCCGTCGCCGTTGCGGCTCAGCCATAGCGAGCCCAGGCCGGCGCTGTCGGCCAGGCGGCTGCCGGTGGGGCCGAGAATATCGTCGTAGCGGCGCCCGGCGCCGCGGCTGCTCTCCTGGGTCATTGTGTCAATGTGTTGGTGCGGGGTGTAATCCGGCTGCAAAGGTACGCAAAATAATCGAGAACTCCGAGAGCGAGTCCGCTCCCGAAGCTCTCAAATATTCGGTATCGTTACAAGGGTGAGGCCGGGGCGGTCATAGCCCGAGGAGGGCGCGGCCACGTGGCGTGAGGAGCTTCTCGACCTGCATGGGCGACACCTTGATTCTGATAATGCCCTCCGAGTAGGGGGCTATCTCATACTGCTGGTAGGTGAACACTATCTCGCCGTTGCGGTTGATGCTCATGCCCGAGGGGAGCGAGGTGAGGGTGTCGTTGAAGAGATTGCCTTTTTTGAACTCTCCGTCGGGGCAGCCGAGCTGACGGGCGAGGTTGGCCGAGATGATTTTGAGCAGCGCGTCGCTGCTGCCGTTGACGAAGAGCGTCGACATCGTGACGGTGTGGCCTTCGTCAAGGTCGAAACTTATCGGAGTCTCGACGGTGTTGGGGTGTGCGCCGCCGAGATACGATGTCGCGGTGATGCGGTAGGAGACATAGCGGTCGTTGAGCCCCGTGCGGTCAATCTGCATGTCGAGGCTCCACGCGTTGGAGGTGGTGTCGGGCACCGAAGAGGGCGTTATGATTGTGGCCGGCCCACTGACTATTCCTGCGGTGTCGTTGAGAAAACCGGTCATGGCCGTTTCTATGTCGAGGCCGCGTTGTGAGGGCATGGCGGCGGCGATGAGGGTGTCTTGAAGCTCTTTGATGTTGGTCGAGCCTATCTGGGTGGGCCAGTCGGCGAGGGTCGATATTGTGTAGTAGCATTGTTCGCCGTCGAGTGTGAACGCAAACGAACGCGAGCAGTTGATTAACGTGGAGCTGAGCCGGATAGTGTCGATTGTCTCGCCGTCGGAGCTGCTGCCGGAGACGACGGTGGTGATGCCCGCCGACGCGGGTGTCGATGGTTGCGAGCAGCTGCCTATTGAGATGACGAGGGCCGTAGTGAGCCCTGAAACGAGAGTGAAAAGAGTATGACGCATTGTTTGGAACGTGCTGAGGCGCGGACTTGGCGGATTATTTGAATTTTGGTCTTGTCGACTGTATCTCTAACGTAACGACCGCTCGTATTGTTGCAAGGAAACAAAAAATATTCTAAGCAACCGTTCAGGATTATTATCTGTATAAGTCGCAGTGTAACCCTGTAACCCTCGAGGGTTACACTGGGTTACATGGGTTACACTGGGTTACATGGGTTACGGTGGGTTACGGTGAGCCAAAGAGATTACGCTGCTTGTGGAAATAGCCAAGAGCATATGCTATGGGACAAAACAGTCGGGGCCGCACTAAGAGTGGCCAATGTCAACGCCATCTTTGCCTTGGCTGTTATTATCCTCGTCATATACATATATATTGCTATGTAACAGGTATTTATATTATTATATATATTAATATATCGTTATATAAGTGCTTATAATATATATTATTATATAATAGGTATTTATGCTATATATAATATATATTATATTTATATATAGGCACATATATTATATATATATTATAAAAGTATATAGGTATATATATTATAGATATGATATGTGTTATACGGACTCTATATATTTGGCAGCCCCCAAGGATATCGATATATCAGCGCACCATGTCACGGCTACCGGTAACAGGACACATTGGCCTAAGCGGAGACCGTAGAGTGTAACCCATGTAACCCTCCCCGCGTATGGGTTACACCGGGTTACACCGGGTTA
>CAMWXJ010000005.1 GCA_947178215.1 uncultured Porphyromonadaceae bacterium | reverse complement strand
CGAACCCTCACAGGCGGAACCAGAATCCGACGTGCTACCATTACACCACAAGGCAGGGTGGTAAGCGGGTCAGCCGTGGTGGCTTTCGTTTACGGGTGCAAAGGTAGGGCGTTTTTTTTGACTGTGCAAATTTTTCGGCGTTTTTTTTGATGCGAGGCTATTTTTTTTGTCGTGGCTATAATTTAGGGCTTTCATGAGCACGCGGGTCAGATATTTTTCGTAACTTCGCGCAATCTTTGTATTTACCGTATATCGGGCGCCTCGGGCGTCGATTTATCACTGTTTAATCAAAAAGGATGAAAGTTTTGAAATTTGGCGGCACCTCCGTAGGCTCTGCCGCCCGCATCAAGGATGTGGTGGATCTGATCATGGACCGAGGACGCAATATAATTGTGCTTTCGGCCATGTCGGGCACGACCAATACTCTGGTCGAGATTTCGGATTATCTCTACAAGAAGAATGTGGCCGGCGCCAAGGAGACCATCAATGCACTTCAAGCCAAGTATGACGGCGTGATTAACGAACTCTTTGATACCGACGACCTGCGCGACCGTGCCCGTGCGGCCACTGGAGCCTGCTTCGATTTCATTCGTTCGCTCAACAAGGAGATTTTCACTCTTTTCGAAGAGCGCGAGATTCTCGCACAAGGTGAGCTTATGTCGACGACCCTGATGACTCTCTATCTGGAAAGCAAGGGCTGCAATGCCGCGCTCATCCCGGCGCTCGACTTCATGCGCACCGATAAGAACGCCGAGCCCGACAGCGATTATATCCGTGAGAAGCTCACCGCCATTCTCGACGCCAACAAGGACGCCGACCTCTTCATCACGCAGGGTTTCATCTGCCGCAACGCCTACGGCGAAATCGACAATCTCCAGCGCGGAGGCAGCGACTACACAGCTTCGCTTATAGGCGCGGCTATCGATGCCGAGGAGATTCAGATATGGACCGATATTGACGGTATGCACAATAATGACCCTCGCTATGTCGAGGGCACCCGTCCGGTGCATCAGCTACACTTCGAGGAGGCTGCCGAGCTGGCCTACTTCGGAGCCAAGATTCTTCATCCTACCTGCGTGCTGCCGGCCAAGCTCAACAACATCCCGGTGCGTCTGCTCAACACCATGCAGCCCGACGCCGAGGGCACTGTGATTTTCAACGCGCCTCCCACCGGCACTATCAAGGCGGTAGCTGCCAAGGACAACATCACCGCCATCAAGATAAAGAGCGGCCGCATGCTGCTCGCCTACGGCTTCCTACGCAAGGTGTTCGAGATTTTCGAGACACACCGCACCTCAATCGACATGATTGCCACTTCCGAGGTGGGTGTGTCGGTGACCGTAGACAATGAACGCAATCTGCCCGCCATTGTCGACGACCTTAAGAAGTTTGGTACAGTGACCGTTGACCGCGACATGGTAATCATCTGTGTTGTGGGCGACCTGGGCTGGAAAAACCGTGGCTTCGAGGCCGACGTCGTCAACGCGCTCCGCGACATCCCCGTGCGTATGATTAGCTACGGCGGCAGCAATTACAATATCTCGCTGCTCATACGCCGCGACGACAAGGTAAAGGCCCTCAATCTCCTCAGCCAGTATCTCTTCAACAAGAACTGAGCCTTTATAACCCCACACAGCAGAGTAATCCTTAATATGACCCAATTTCCCATAGACCTCTTCAAGACTACCGATACGCCTTTCTATTATTACGACATGGGGCTGCTCGAGCGTACGCTCAAAGAGCTCACCCATGCTTCGGGACGTTTCGGATATAAGGTGCACTATGCCATGAAGGCCAATGCTAATCCGGCGATTCTCGCTGCCATCCGCGAGGCCGGCCTCGGCATTGACGCCGTTTCCGGCCCTGAAATCAGCCGTGCCCTTGAATGTGGTTTTGCTCCCGAGTCGATAGTATTTGCCGGCGTAGGCAAGAGCGACGCCGAAATCGCCCTCGCTCTCGAAGCCGGCATAGCTTGCTTCAACGTAGAGAGCGAGCCCGAGCTCGACGTCATCGCCGAGATAGCAGCACGCATGGGCGTCACCGCCCGCGTGGCACTCCGCGTCAACCCCAATATCGACGCCCACACCCACGCATATATCACTACCGGCCTGTCGGAAAACAAATTCGGCATCGCCTTGGAGCGTCTTGACTCAATAATAGAGCGATGCCATGCCCTGGCTTCCATAGAGCTTGAAGGTCTGCATTTCCATATCGGCTCGCAGATTACCGAGACTGAGCCCTTTGTGATGCTTTCCGAGACAATCAACAGCCTTATTGACAGCTACGCTTCGCGTGGCATCCTTTTCCGCAGTATCAACGTGGGCGGCGGCCTCGGCATCGACTACGGCGACCCCGACCGTCACCCTGTGCCCGACTTCAACCGTTATTTCGAGACATTTGCGCGTCACCTCCGCCTCCGCGACGGCCAGACGCTTCACTGCGAGCTCGGACGCTCGGTCGTGGCCCAGTGTGGCTCGCTCATCACCCGCGTCATCTACGTCAAAGAGGGTCTCGCAAAGAAGTTTGTCATTGTCGATGCCGGCATGACCGACCTCATCCGTCCCGCCCTCTATCAGGCCCACCACAAGATAGAGAACATCACGGCTGCTCCCGATTCGCCCATCGACACCTACGATGTGGTAGGTCCGATATGCGAGTCGAGCGACTGTTTCGGAGTGGGCGAGCGTCTGCCCGAGACACATCGAGGCGACATGCTCGCTCTGCGCTCGGCCGGCGCCTACGGCGAGATAATGTCATCGCAGTACAACTGCCGTCGCCTGCCCGGTTCGCTTATCGGCTGACCCGTATCTCCCACCCTCCAAACCCATCGACACCCTCGCCGCACACTGTGCGGCGAGGGTGTTAAACTTTGCCAAAAACACCGCCTCAGGGGCCTTGAAAATGTGAATTTGGCGGGAATAGCGGGCACGCGATTGTTGAAAAGATAACTTTATCTTAATTCACCTTTACATCGATTCCGACTCTTATATGAACACCACACAATTTCAACAACAGCTTCTAAGCCTCCAAACCAACCTTCTGAACTTCGCCTATACTCTTACGCTCAATCGCGACGATGCCGAGGACCTCGTGCAAGACACGGCTCTCAAAGCGCTTGACAATGAAGATAAGTATGTCGACGGCACCAACTTCAAGGCATGGATTTTTACCGTGATGCGCAATGTGTTCATCAACAACTACCGCCGCAGCACGCGTGCCGCCACCATCGTCGACACCAGCGAGGACCTCTACCAAATCAACGTCCCGGTGGAGGGCGCCGAGTCTAATCCGTCGGAATCCTACACCATAAAGGAAATATCCGACGTTGTCAACAGCTTCCCCGACGACTACCGCATACCCATAACCATGCATCTGGCCGGTTATCGCTACGGCGAGATAGCCAAGCAAATAGGTGTGCCGGTTGGCACCATAAAGAGCCGTATATTCTATGCCCGCAAGCGTCTCCACGACCTGCTCAGCGAGTATGTCGACTGACCCCCCCGCGCACTCTGTCGCCGGCGCCTGAGAGCTGAAAAAACGACTCCTTTGCTCCCGCATGATGATATTTTTCGTAACTTTGCCTGTGACATCGGATTAAATCGGTGTCACAGGCATCTTGAATCTACTTTACCGTCGTAATTCAATATCATACTTACTTAATAACATCATCATGCATCGGATTAATTGCTTTGCTGCCGCGGCTATCACTGCAACAGCGGCACTTACCGCATCTGTTCCGGCAGCGGGCCGCACGCTCGCAACCGAACGCGAAGCCAACGGCACCATACTCCACGCCTGGAGCTGGAGTTTCGACACAATCGCCGCTCACATGCGCGACATAGCCGAGGCGGGTTACACCTATGTACAGACCTCGCCGGCCAACACCTGCTATGTGGGCGAGGGAGGCGGCATGGCCCTCATGAGCGAGCCGGGCGACAAGGTCACCGGCAAGTGGTACTACTACTATCAGCCCACCGATTGGAAAATCGGCAACTACATGCTCGGCTCGCGCAACGCGTTCAAGGCTATGGCCGACAGCGCTCGCGTCTACGGCGTGAAAGTGATAGTCGACGTGCTCCCCAATCACACCGCTGTCGACCATACCGCAGTGCTGCCCGACCTCGATGCTGCTGTCGGCGGCCACGAGAATCTGTATCACGCCAACGGCTTCACTCCCATAACCAAGTGGAACGACCGCTATGAATGTACTACCGGCGAAATGGGCGGTCTCCCCGACGTCAACACCGAGAATCCCGACTTCCAGTACTACTACATGCAGTATGTCAATGACCTGATTAATCTCGGCGCGCGCGGATTCCGCTACGACACGGCTAAGCATATAGGCCTGCCGTCGGACCCCACCGACGCTCGCTCCGAAGTAAACAACTTCTGGCCTGTCGCCACTGGACGCGAGGCCGTGAAAGGTCTATCCATGCTTATGCCCGACAGCATTTTTATCTACGGCGAAGTGCTTCAGGACAAGAATGTTAAGGAACTTGAATATTCAGAGTATATGGACCTCACGGCGAGCAGCTACGGTCACGCGCTGCGTCAGGCACTCGACTCGGCGAGTTATCGCGGTGCCGACCTCGTGTCGTGGCATCATCCTGCCGACCCGTCGCGCCTCGTGACATGGGTAGAGAGCCACGACACCTACTGTAACGCACACGAGAGCGCTCACCTCACCGACGATCAGATACGCGCCGGCTGGGTGTTTCTCGCCTCGCGTGCAGCCGGCACGCCGCTGTTTTTCTCGCGTCCCGCCGGCTCAACACGCGACAACTACTGGGGCAATAACCGCATAGGCGCTGCCGGTAACGATGAGTACCGTCACCCGGCGGTGTCGGCTGTCAACCACTTCCGTCGTGCCATGGCCGGTGAACCTGAGACTGTTGTCGCCACTCCCGACGGCGCCGTTGTCGAGGTTGCACGCGGCTCGCGCGGAGCGTCTATCATCAATTTCAGTGATAGCGAGCAGAACATCGAGATGCCCGTCACGCTGCCCGATGGCAATTATACCGATCACGTAAGCGGCAAGAGCTACTCCGTAAGTGGCGGCAAGGTTGCCGCTACGCTGTCGCCACTCCAGTCAGTCATACTCTATTGATTCCTGCTTCCGTAACTTTACGGCAGAACATAAACATCCATCCCCGGCGCAATCTGCTGTCGCAGTCGTGTGCCGGGGATGGATGATGTATAGTTGTGAGGTATTTATCGTGCCTTTGGCGTAAACCGGAGGGCCTGGGCCGCTTTGGCGCACGCATGCACCACGCCGCCCGAATAGACCATTCGGCCGTTGACCCATGTAGCGTCGACGCGGCCGCCAAGTTCGAGGCCGGCATAGGGTGTCCAGCCCGCACGTCCGATACACGCCTCGTCGGTGATGCGCCACGGCTCGGCTTCGGTGTCAAACAACACGAGGTCGGCTTTGTAGCCCTCGACGAGTGCTCCGCGCCCTTCTATGCCGTAGAGAATTGCCGGGGCGGTGCACATTTTCTCGACTATCTTGGGGAGTGTGAACCAGCCCTCGGCTACGGTCTGCATCATCACAGGAAGCGACCATTGCACCGACGGCATGCCCGACGCGGCGGTGAGCGCCGTGCCCTGCTTCTCTGCGAGTAGGTGAGGGGCGTGGTCGGTGGCTATCGTGTCAATGACATCGTGGGCCACTGCGAAGCGGAGGTCGTCGCGGTCGGTGGGACGCTTGATGGCCGGATTGCACTTGATGCGTGAGCCGAGCGCGGAATACATCTCGTCGCTGAACACAAGATACTGAGGGCAGGTCTCGGCGGTGATGCTCTTGCCGCTCACGGGGCCGGCCTGGAAGAGGCGTAGCTCGTCGGAGGTCGACAGATGGCATACATGAAGCCGCGCTCCCGTTTCTTTCGCGAGCTTTACGGCTCGTGATGTTGCCTCAAAGCAGGCGTCATGGTCGCGTATCACGGGGTGACAGGCGATAGGCAGTTCCTCGCCGTACCGTGCGACGAGTGCCTCACGGTTGCGTCGTATCGTGGCCTCGTCCTCGGCATGCACGGCAATGAGAGTAGGTAACTCGCGCATGATGCGGGCTATGATGTTGTTGTCGCCCACGAGCATTCCGCCCGTCGACGAGCCGAGAAACAGTTTTACACCCGGTATGCGCGAGTAGTCGGCGCGGAGAAGCACCGAGTCGAGATTGTTGTCAGTGGCTCCGATGAAAAAGCCGTAGTTGGCGGTCGACGCTTCGGCGGCGCGGGCCATTTTGGCTTCCCATGCCTCCAATGTCACCGTGGGAGGCTTGGTGTTGGGCATTTCGAGATAGGATGTCACGCCTCCGGCCACGGCAGCAGCGCTTTCGGTGGCAATGTCGCCCTTGTGGGTGAGTCCAGGATCGCGGAAATGCACATGCGTGTCGATTACACCCGGCATGAGCAAGCGACCCGCAGCGTCGACTTTTGTCACATCGTCGCGGTCGAGCAGACCGGGTTCGGGGTTACCATCGCCGACGCCCGTTATGGTGTCGCCGTCGGCTGTGAGCCAACCACATTCTATTACCGGCGCTTCGCCTTCGCGGCTTGTTCCGGCAATGCGCGCGTTATATATCAGCAGCATCAGTGAGTGTTGTTTTTGCGTGAATAGTCGGGATATTTGGTGAAGAGGCTCGACAGTTTGAGCCTGAGCACTCCGAGGAACGCTTCCGAGAATATTCCGGAGCTCATCTTGCTTGTACCGAGAATACGGTTGACAAACACTATGGGCACCTCCTTAATCTTGAAACCATACTTGTAGGTGGTGAACTTCATTTCAATCTGGAACGCATATCCCTTGAAGCGTATGTCGTCGAGTGGTAGGGCTTGAAGAACACGGCGCGTGTAGCAGGCGAAGCCGGCTGTGGTGTCGCGCACCGGCATGCCGGTGACGATACGCACGTAGGCCGATGCGTAGTAGCTCATGAGCACACGCCCCATAGGCCAGTTCACCACATTGACACCGGTGATATAGCGTGAGCCGACAGACATGTCGGCACCTTCGTCGGCACACGCGGCGCGGAGCTTTTCGAGGTCGGCGGGAGCGTGGCTGAAGTCGGCATCCATCTCGAAGATATACTCGTATTGCGGATGTTCGAGCGCCCATTTGAAGCCGGCGATGTAGGCGGTGCCGAGTCCGAGCTTGCCACGGCGCTCAATCATGTTGATGCGCCCGGGGAGTTCGGCCATCTTGCGCCGCACGATTTCGGCTGTGCCATCGGGTGAGCCGTCGTCGATGACAAGTATGTCGTAGGGTGTCGGGAGGGCCATCACTGCGTCTATTATCGCGGCGATGTTTTCCTTCTCGTTGTAGGTAGGGATGATTACAAGCGAATCGTTGGCCATGAATCAGAATTTATAGGCAATGCCGGCGAGGCCGTGTACGCCCTGTCCGGGCAAAAGTGAGAGAAGGGGTGTCTTGCGGCCGAGCAGATTGTCGGCACGGAGGAACACCGTGAAGGCGGGAGTGAAACGCCATGACGCGCCTACACGCAGATTGGCAAGGTTTTCGAGATTCTCGCAGTAGGTCGTCGCGCCGTCAAAGGGGATGTCGGCCAAGGTGCCCGACTGCTCGCCCGGGTAAAAGTAACGTACGCTGCGGCAGGCGCGGAGTTCGTAGCCGGCTATGATGTCGAGCTGATCGAGCGGGCGGAGGGTGAGCTGGGCGTCAAAGATATATTTGGCGCGGTCGCGGTCGGTATAGAAGCCTGACTCGGCGTCACCGTCTTTCTGGGGGTTGACGGAGCCGGACAGGGCCAGCGTGGCTAAGTTGCTGTAAGAGTACTCGGCGGCGGCGTGGAATTTCCAGCCGCGCATCCGTGTGGCCTGGAATATAAGACCGCCCGTAAGCGGCTGGCCGGGCATGAGCCAATTGTCGGCAGCGGCGTATGTGGCGCTTAGGTTGAGCGCGAAGCCCTTGAACGGTCCTACGCGGAAGCCTGCCTCGGCCACCACGGGCACGTGCGACATGTCGTACCACAGCATGGGGCTGATATATCGCTCTATGGCGTAAAGCTCACCCATAGTGTTCATCACTTCGCCGCCGCGCGCCTGGCCGTAGAGAGTGAAGCTCTGCGAGGGGGTCCAGGCCGCCTTGACGTCAGGGGCAATGTGGAATTTGTTGTCGGGGCTGCCAAACGTATAGTCGATGCGAATGCCCGCTTTGAGGCTGAAATTGTCGACGGCGTATTTGTAGGCCGGTGTTGCCGATATGAGTCCCGTGGTCTTGCCGGCGCGCTCTGCAATAGTCATTGCGCGCCCCTGCTCGTCGGTGAGGGCCATTCCCGACTTGGAGTGGCCGAGCATCGAGGCGTCGAGGTCGATGCCGAAGCTGCTGTTGTCGTCGATGCAGGCGAACACCGAGCCTTGCAGGGCGAGACGGTTTTCCGACACAGGGTCGATGTTGCCCGTCGTGCTCACCGTGCCGCTCTCCGGTTTGATTCCGGTAGTGAATCCGAAGAGATGATAGCCGAGCCCTACCGAATAGTCGAGGGCACTGCTCTTGCCCGAGTATGAGGCGCGGGCGTTGAGGCGGTTGAGCTTCTGGTCCTTGCGTGCCGCGAAAGACGACGACGCGTAGAGCGGATTGTTGAACGCCGAGAAAGCGTAGTCGAGTGTGAGGTTGAACAGTGCCGAGTTATTGCCGGCAGCGTTGAGATTCAGCCCTACCGCGGCATCGTGGCTTTGCAGGTGCGACTTCTTTGTATCGGCTCCGTCGGGCATATTGAAGTTATAGCGGTCGCCGTTGTATTGCATCCAGGCGTCGAGCGTGGTGTTGCTGCGGTCGAGAAGCCTGTATCCGGCCGACGCGCCGAGGTTGAAAGCGGGGAAGTAGCCTATCGCCGCATAGCCTCGGTAAGGTGTTGCGGCGATCGAGTCGCCCACGGCCGCCGGTTCGAGCGTGTGGAAGAGCGACGGTATTCGCGCCATGGAAGTGTAGTCGCTGTAAGAGAGCGTGGGCCGGGGGGTAGCCGGGAGAGTCACCGAAGGCGTGAACGTGAGTGGAGAGGCGCTTCGCACTGTCGGCACAACCTCGCGCTCCACGGTAATTTCTTTTGATACCTGTGCGGCGGCGGGGAGCATCGTGGCCGCTGCAAGTAGCGATATTATAATTCTGCTGGTCATGGCAAAATGGATAGTGGGGGTGAGGAGGTGACTGTTAATTCTTCAATCGGCTGTCAATCATCTGCATGATGTCGGTCTCGTCGCCGGGATAGTTGGAGCGCACGGAGTTGAGATATTCCTGCGCCTCGAAGTCGTTGCCCTCGGCGCGGAGTATGTCGCTGAGGAGGATAAACGCGCGTGCGAGCCAGTACTGCGACGGCGGGTTGGAGTTGATGAAGTCGTCGGTGGCCTTGTGGGCGTCGGAGGTGAGGCCGCGGTTGTACATTGACGTGGCGCGTTCCACGGCAGCGCGGGCGGCGTTTATGTTGTCGGGGGCACTCTTGATAAGCTCTTGCCATTGTGTGTCGGCGTCGCCGTGACGACCGAGCCGGTCGAGAGCGAGGCCTCGGAGCATAAGCACTTCATTGCGGTCGGCCGAGCCGGTGGCTGTCGAGGCGAGAATGCGGTCGGCGGCGTCGAGGGCCACTTCGTTGCGTTCGAGGTCGGTGGCGGCGCGGAGCATACCCATGCGGGCACGCGACAGTTGCGACGGGTTGGCGGCGCGATCAGCCAGCGAGGTGTAGCTTGCGAGGGCGGCTTCGGTCTTGCCTGAGGCAGCCTCGGCGTCGGCGCGTATCAACAGTGCGTCGGGAGCGGCCTCCGAGTCGGGGTAGCGTTCAAGCAGGCTCTCCGCGTAGCTGTAAGCCTGGTCGTATTTGTTTTCGAGCGCGGCGGCTTCTGCCATGTAGTAGAGGGCGCGAGGATAGTTGACGCCATTTGGATAGTCTTTGAGATAGGCGCTGATGCGGTCGGTGCGGTCGCTCTCCATATATTCCTTTTCTGCGGCGGCGAAAGCGAGATTGTCGAGGTCTGACGGGTCGAGCGCCGGGGCGTCCTTGACGCTTCCGAGCCATGAGGTGAGGGCCTCCACGTCGCCGCGGTCGGTGTAGATGCGTTTAAGGTCGTCGACAGCCATACGCGCTTCCGCGCTCGACGGATATTCCTCCACGAGAGTGCGGTAGTCGGCAAGAGCGCGGTCGGTCTGACCCGCGTTGGCGCGTGTCACGGCCATGCGGAGGCGGCCCTGGCGGGCTGCCGCTGTGGCGGGATAGAGTGTCGTCAGGCTCTCGTAAGTGGCAATAGCGCCCTCGTTGTTGCCGAGTGCAATCTGACTCTCGGCCTTTTCGAGCATCGCGTCGGGACGTAGGGCCGAAGTGGGGAATCGTTCGGCAAATGCGTCGAGCGCCGCAATCTTGTCCTTGTGGTCGCGTTGTAGGCCACGCATGAGCGCTTCCTGATACAGCGCGTAGTCGGCAGCGTCGGGGTTAAGCCGGTAAGCCTCGGCATACTCTTTGGCGGCACCGGCGAAGTCGGAGCGCAGAAAGTGAGCGTCGGCCACACGGGCGCGGGCGTCGGAGCGTATGCGTGAAGCTACCGAACCGTTTGCACCTACGGCGGCAAATGCGTCGGCGGCTTCGTCGTAGTGTTCGTTGGACCACAGGGCGTAGCCGAGGTTGTATTGTGCTATCGGGAGGTCGGCATCTCCGGATCTGGCGCTGCTTACATAGCCGCGGAGGGTGGTGGCGGCGTCGGCATTTCGGTCGAGTGCTATCTCGCTCATGCCTTTCCACAGTGTGGCAGAGCGCGCGATTGAAGCGTCGTAAGGCTTGGCGGTCTGCGCCGCTGCTTCCTTGAAGCGGGTGAGAGCCGAACGGTATTTGCCCTCGCCATATTCGCGAGCGCCGAGAGCATAGACCACGCGCTGGCGCGCGCTGCGGATGCGGTCGCTCGGATGTTTAAGGCGATCGATGCTTGCGAGAGCGGCCTCGTAGTTTCGGTCGGTCATATAGCCGTTGACGATATACTCCTCTACGTTGGGGGCATACTCGCTGTCGGGGTAGCGGTTGAGGAAGTCCTCGAGCGCAGCCACGGAGCTTGCAAAGGGTGCGCTTGCGCCATTGAGCCCGGCCACGGCGTGATTGTAGGCTGCGGTCTCGGCTATCGAGGCGTCGTAATTTGAGTTCATTGCACGCTCGAATGCGAGCAGAGCGGCGTTGGTATTGCCGGTTTTCAGATACGACTGTCCCAGGAAAAGTCCGGCGCTCTGTCCCATGGCCGATGGGTCGGTAGCGACGTGGCTGAGGAGCGACGCTGCTTCCGTGTAGCGGCCGTTGTGGTACTCGTCGGTGCCGAGTATGTAGAGTGCCGAGAGTGAGGGATTGTCGACGGCCTGCGCATATACCCAAAGCAGTGGCACTGCCTCGTCAGTGCGCCCGAGATTGTAGAGGCTTTCGCCGGCTATGCGGCGAGCCTCGGGGTGAAATGCGGCGAGGTTGCTTTTAATCACTTTGCGCGCGGCGGCGAGCGCTTTCTCGTAGTTGCCTTGCGAGTAATATATCTGCGCCTTGTAGGCTTCGGAGGCAGGACCGGTCTCGGGGTCGTTGGCTACGGCGTTGAAACGCTTCATGGCGGCGTCGGTGTCGCCGTTGCAGTAGTCGATATAGCCGAGATAGAAAATCGACGGAGCGAGGTACTCACCGGCATCCCTGGTGCGTGTCACCTCAGCGAATCCGGCGGCGGCGCTGCCGTAATCGGCCATGAGGAGGCGACAGAAAGCTGTGTGGAAGCGCAGGGCGGCGGCATTGATGCCGTTGAGCCCCGACGCATCGAGCTTCTCATACCGGCGCAGAGCCTCGGCATAGTCGTGCATGGCGAAATACCAGTCGGCGGCTGCAATGCGTGCGTTAAGGGCGCGCGGGCTCTGGGGATAATCGGCGGCGAAGGTGTCGAGGAGCTGAGGCGCGTCGACATCGCGCTCGCGGAGCGCCGCCACGGCTTTTAGAAACGATGCTTTTTCCGCTCCTTCGGCTGAGGGATAGAGCGAGAGCGAGCGTAAGGCCTGGTCGATAGTGCCGCGCGGGTTGGCATCCGTGGCCATGGCTGCGGCGCGGTCGAGGAAACCGGGTGACGAGGGCAGATTAATCTGCGCGACGGCCGGAACAGCAAGCCACATGGCGGCCGCGGCCCCCATCGCTGCGAGTATATTGCGGTAGGACATGATGAATATTCGGGTGAGTGTTTACTATCTTGCAAAGTTAATCACAATTTCCGACACTAAGCTTACTTGTCCCCTACATTAACGGATAAAAAATGTGATGCTTGTGGCGGAGAACGCAGCCGTCGGTACGATTGTTGCCGTGCTGAGCGCGGGGCCGTCAGGCGCGTCATGCCGGCGTGTTACGGCGCTCCCCCGGTATCTGCCTTATAGAGAGCGGTTACCGGGGGAGCGGTCGATGAGGTCGTTGTGTCGCGGTGAGGTCATGTTTCGGGCGGTCACCACTCGACCGGGCCGCCGATGATGTCGCCGTCGGCGGCATCGGCTTCGGTGAAGCTGCCGGCCTTGTACTGTATGCAGAGCATTACGAGGGGCGCTGTACCGTTGTTGCGCACGCTGCGGCGTCCTGCGGGTGCAATACGCACCACACTGCCCTCAGTTACGGGAAACACCCTGCCGTCGACCTGAAACTCGCCTTCGCCGCTGAGGAAGAAGTAGAGCTCTTCGTGGTTTTTATGGGTGTGGAGGAAGCCGGTCTCGGTGCCGGGAGCGAATGTCTGGAAGGAGAACTCCGCCCCGGTGGCGCCTACGGCGTTGCCGCCGAACACCTTGCCGGGAATCTTGACACCGGGGGCGAGTTCGAGTACATAATTGTCGAGGTCGCCGAGGCGGCCGAGATTGATAGCAGTGAAGTTGGTTGAGGATGCTGTCTGTGTCATGACAAATGCAATGGTTATGAAATGTGGTTGACGATTGTTTTTGTGGTGGCAAAATTAGAACGACAATCGGATATACGCAAGTAGGCACTTGCAGGATAGTCGGTTACCGCGAAGTAACCATTGCTGAGCCATAATGCATTGCCTGTGTGAGTTTTTTTTGCATAAAAATTATGCTTGCCTGTAATCGGCTCTTTATGTAACTTTGCAGCCTGAAACTGTATCCCCCTGCCAACTTATGAATCACTCGGAACTGGTCGACGCCGTGTATCCCGACTGCCCCATACGCAATGTCCTCGCGCGAATATGCGACAAGTGGTCGCTGCTGGTGATTTACACTCTTGCGCGTGAAGATCGCCCCGTGCGCTTCAAAGAGCTGCAACGCCTTGTCGCCGACATCTCGCAGAAGATGCTTACTTCCACCCTCCGCACTCTTGAAGAGGACGGCTACGTGACACGCACGGTTTATCCCGAAGTGCCTCCGCGGGTAGAATACGCGCTCACGGAACGGGCGCGGTCGCTAATGCCTATTGTCAACGCGCTGCTTGCGTGGTCGCTCGATAACATGGACGCAATCCTGGCCGACCGCAGGGGTTATGTCGGCAACTGAGAGATATATGGAACCGGAATTTGTGATACGCGCGGCCTGTGAGCGCGATGTCGACCGCATAGCGGAGATATATGGCGAAGCCCGCCGATATATGCGTGCCACGGGAAACTTCAGCCAGTGGAGCGACAGCTATCCGTCGGCCGACACTGCGCGATGCGACATAGTGCGGGGGTGGGGATATGTGATTGAGGCCCGGGGGCGGGTTGTGGCCACGTTCTGCCTCATGACTGATGCGGAGTCTACTTACAAGGCGCTGCCCGATGAGGCAACGGAGCGTTATGTAACGCTTCACCGTGTGGCGTCGGATGGTAGTGTGGCCGGTGTGTTTTCAGCCGCTACTGCCTATGCGCTTTCGCGCGGTGTGGATGTGCGTGTCGACACTCACGCCGACAACGCGCCCATGCTTGCGGCGATAAAGCGGGAGGGCTTCGAGCGCTGTGGCGTCATAACACTCGCCGACGGTTCGCCGAGAGTGGCTTTCAGGCTTCGCCGACTTGCCGCTTCGCCTGACTGCGGTGGTGTGTCGCGCAGGTAGCCGCCGCGTGGCGGTGGAGGGCGTAGCGGTTGATGATATATCCGATGGTGAGGTTGGCTATGACTGCGGCGATGATGAGCAACCAGTAGGTGAAGATAGTCATGGCGGTAGCTGTAAGTGTGCTGTTTCTTTCTGTAACTGTTGTATAAACGTTCACGGCATCCCTGTTGTTCGGTGTATGCGTTATGGATGAAATTGAAAACGGGGGCGCCGCGGATGGCGTCCCCGTTTCTGTGACTGATGTGGATGATTACATCACACCCTGGCCCATCATGGCGTTGGCAACCTTCATGAAGCCGGCGATGTTGGCGCCCTTCATGTAGTTGATGTAGCCGTTGGGTTCAGTGCCGTAGGTCACGCACTGGGTATGGATGTCGCTCATGATAGTGTGGAGCTTGGCGTCGACTTCGGCGGCACTCCATTGGAGGTGCATGGCGTTCTGGGTCATTTCAAGGCCCGAAGTGGCGACACCGCCGGCGTTGACAGCCTTGCCGGGTGCGTAGATTACACCGGCCTCGATGAATGCGTCGATAGCCTCGGGGGTGCAGCCCATGTTGGATACCTCGGCGACATACTTCACGCCGTTGGCGATGATGTTCTTGGCGTCGTCGCCGCTGACTTCGTTCTGGGTGGCGCAGGGGAGACAGATGTCGACCTTCTGCTCCCAGGGGCGACGGCCGGGATAGAATGTGGCGTTGGGATAACGCTCGGCGTAGGGAGCTACGATATCTTCGCCCGAAGCGCGGAGCTCGAGCATATAGTCAATCTTGTCGCCGCTTACGCCGTCGGGGTCATAGATATATCCGTCGGGACCTGAAATGGTGACAACCTTGGCGCCGAGTTCGGTAGCCTTGGTGACAGCGCCCCAGGCCACGTTGCCGAAGCCGCTGACGGCGATTGTCTTGCCCTTGATGTCGTCGCCCTGCATGGCGAGCATCTGCTGCACGAAGTAGAGTGCGCCGAAGCCGGTAGCCTCGGGACGGATGCGCGAGCCGCCAAATTCGAGGGCCTTGCCGGTCATGGAGCCGTCGCACTGGTTGCAGAGCTTCTTGTACATGCCGTACATGTAGCCAACCTCGCGGCCGCCTACACCTATGTCGCCGGCGGGAACGTCGCGGTCGGGACCGATGTTCTTCCAGAGTTCAAGCATGAATGCCTGACAGAAACGCATTATTTCGGCGTCGCTCTTGCCGCGGGGCGAGAAGTCGGAGCCGCCCTTTGCGCCGCCCATCGGGAGTGTGGTGAGGGCGTTCTTGAAGGTCTGCTCGAAGCCGAGGAATTTAAGAATCGAGAGGTTGACTGAGGCATGGAAGCGGATGCCGCCCTTGTACGGGCCTATGGCGTTGTTGAACTGCACGCGGTAGCCGATGTTGTTCTGCACTTCGCCGCGGTCGTCGGTCCAGGTGACGCGGAAGGTGTAGATGCGGTCGGGCTCAACCATGCGCTCTATGATTTTGGCTTTTTCAAACTCGGGGTGCTGGTTGTAGACGTCGGCAACGCAGAGGAGCACCTCGCGGACGGCTTGAAGGTATTCCTTCTCGCCGGGGTGTTTGAGCTCGAGCGAGCTCATCACTTGATTTATATCCATAACTCGTGAGATTATGATATTTGTTTTATCTATGGTATTCTTTTTTGGATATGCGGGAGGGGCGCATCGTGCGCCCTTGTTTCGTGCCGCAAATATAGCAAGAATTTCATCATACGAGGTTTAATCTATCTCCTTAAAAAATGTTAAATAGCGCTTCTGCGCTTTCATTTTGTCACCGGAGTCGTTTGCTTTGCGGAAATTGCCGACCCGAAGCGCGCCGGATACGGTGCCGGTAATGCGAAAGCCCCTGCAAGCGGGAATGCTTGCAGGGGCTTGATGTGAGGTTGCGTGAGCGGTAATGGATCAGAAGAGGCTCCAGCTGCATGTGAGACCGGCCATCACGATGGCTACCATCGACATGAGCTTGATGAGGATGTTGAGCGAGGGGCCGGAGGTGTCCTTGAACGGGTCGCCTACGGTGTCGCCCACTACTGTGGCGCGGTGAACTTCGGAGCCTTTGCCGCCGAAGTTGCCCTCTTCGATATATTTCTTGGCGTTGTCCCAGGCGCCGCCCGAGTTGGCCATGAATATTGCGAGGACAAAGCCGGCCGAAAGGCCGCCTACGAGTAGGCCGATGACGCCGGGAACACCAAACACGAGACCGGTGATGATGGGGGCGATGATGGCGAGGATTGAGGGGAACACCATCTCGCGCTGTGCGCCTTTGGTGGAAATCTGGACGCAACGGGCGTAGTCGGGTTCGGCCTTGCCTTCGAGGATGCCTTTGATTTCACGGAACTGACGGCGTACTTCGTCGACCATGTGGGCGGCGGCGCGGCCTACGGCGTTCATGGTGAGGCCGCAGAACAGGAAGGCCATCATCGAGCCGATAAACATGCCTGAGAGCACCTTCGGGCTCATCAGGTTGACTTCGAAGTAGGTCATGAAGTCGGTGAAAGTGGCGTCGTGGATACCTACTGCCTTGTCGCCAATCTGAATGAATGTCTCGCCGAGGCGGTCGAGGCCTATGCGTATTTCCTCAATGTAGGAAGCGAGGAGGGCAAGGCCGGTGAGGGCGGCCGAGCCGATAGCGAAGCCTTTGCCGGTGGCGGCGGTGGTGTTGCCGAGTGAGTCGAGAGCGTCGGTGCGTTTGCGCACGCCTTCGCCGAGGCCGCTCATCTCTGCGTTGCCGCCGGCGTTGTCGGCAATGGGGCCGTAGGCGTCGGTGGCGAGAGTGATGCCGAGTGTCGAGAGCATGCCCACGGCGGCGATGCCGATGCCGTAGAGGCCCATGCCCACGTTAGTGAAGTCGAAGCCTGAGGCGAACCAATAGGAGAGGATGATGCCGCACACTACGGCGAGCACGGGGATCGCGGTGGATACCATGCCGAGGCCTACGCCCGAGATGATGACTGTGGCGGGGCCTGTGGTGCCCGCTTCGGCGAGCTTCTTGGTGGGCTTGTAGCTCTGCGAGGTGTAGTACTCGGTGGCACGGCCTATGATGATGCCTACGAGGAGGCCCACTATTACCGAACAGCCGATGAGGGGCCAGTTGGTGAGGCCGAGAATCCAGAGGATGAGGAATGTTGCACCCACGATGAGCACGGAGCTGAGGTTGGTGCCGAGGCTCAGGGCTGCGAGGAGGTCTTTCATCGTGGCATTCTCGCGGGTGTGTACGGCGAAAATGCCTATAATCGAGAGCACGATACCTACCGCCGCGATGAGCATCGGGGCGATGACGGCTTTCATCTGCATCACGGGGTCGGGGTTGGCGGCCTGCATGAACGCGGCGGCGCCGAGGGCGGCGGTGGCGAGGATAGAGCCGCAATAGCTCTCGTAGAGGTCGGCGCCCATGCCGGCCACGTCGCCCACATTGTCGCCCACGTTGTCGGCGATAGTGGCGGGGTTGCGGGGGTCATCCTCGGGGATGCCCGCTTCGACCTTGCCTACAAGGTCGGCGCCCACGTCGGCAGCCTTGGTGTAGATGCCGCCGCCCACACGGGCGAAGAGGGCCTGCGTCGAGGCACCCATGCCGAAAGTGAGCATCGTGGTTGTAATCATGGTCATTTTTTGAAGCGGGTTGGCATTGTCGACACACCAGTTGAGGATGAGATACCACAGCGAGATGTCAAGCAGGCCGAGGCCAACCACAACGAGACCCATTACCGCACCGGAGCGGAAAGCCACGCGCAGGCCGCCGTTGAGGCTGGTGCGGGCGGCGTTGGCGGTGCGTGCCGAAGCGTTGGTCGCGGTCTTCATGCCGAGGTAGCCCGACAGGCCGGAGAAGAAGCCGCCGGTTAGGAAGGCCACGGGCACCCAGGCGTTCTGGAGTTGGAAGCCGTAGGCCATGACGGCAAACAGTGCAGCAAGTACAATGAATACGATACCTACAATTTTATATTGCTGTTTGAGATACGACATTGCGCCACGACGCACGTGGGCCGCGATGCGGGCCATTGTCTCAGTGCCTTCGCTCTCTTTCATCATGCTGCGGTAAAACCACCAGGCAAGGATGAGTGCGAGAAGCGAAGCTCCCGGGACGGTCCAGAAAAGGGGATTGACCATGATTTGAATGTGAGATTAAAATGTGAAGAATGATTGTTGGAAGCAGTAGGGGCTGATTGAATGAAATGGTCACTTTACCGGTCGGCAATATGACGTTTCTGCAAAACCCGAATTTGGGACAAAGGTACGGAGAATAATCGGTAACGTCGCTGCCCGGAGATATGTTGTAAAGCATAGTTTGGCCGTTAGATTTTTTTATCAAAAAAAAACTCGATTTTTGTTTGACAAAATCAAAAAAAAACAATAATTTTACGCACGCCTGCACTGAATATGCAATTCACTCACATAAATGAGCTGATTACTGTGTGTTGTTGTGGATATTTTGTTGAAGGACTCGATGCACTTATTCAGAAACCGACATTGCTTTTTTTACCGCCATGAACACTCATTTCAAATGGAAGCTTTTGATGCTTCCCTTCTCAGTTGCAATCGCAGCTTTAATGCTGTCATCATGTATGACTGACGATACACCGTCAGTCACGTCTGAACACTCAACAGTTTTATCTCGGAGCAGTAGTGTTTCTAACGTCATTGATGCTGCTACGGCAGAATATGTGGCTGAGAAATTCTCGACTATTCCAGTAGATGGTGTAGAGAGGACGGCGAAATCTGTCAGTAATACCGTGACAATTAATAACGCAGATGGAATCCCGGTTATGTATGCCGTGAATTTTGCGGAAAATGGAGGCTATGTAATTGTGTCGGCAAGCAAGGCCACATCTCCTGTTATAGCCTATAGTAATGTTGGAAGCTATCGCTATGACAATGTTAAGTCTCAATTTGTTTTGAGAAGATTTGAGAGTCTTGCTCGGCAAATCACTTTGTCCTTCGACTATCCGATGGATTCAGTGCTGGCTCATATTCCCGATTGGGGCTATTATTTGCCTGCAGAGCGGAATTCGGCTCCTAAAAGGGTAAGTGCTTCTTCAGGTTATCAGGCTATTATCGATAAGGTTGTAAGCCAGTGGTATCAAGAAGGGTTCGGGGTGTATAGCATAAGTGAATGGGGACCAAGTTGTCATGATGATTATAGATTTCTGCCCGATTTGGACAGATGGTTGGCGACTCTTACTATGCCAGTGGAATGGGCTGGTGGTATACCGATGAATCAGCTTTGCTACATTGTTGTAATTAGACGCGAAACTATAACAACGAGTTTAGACAAGTGTGCTCCAGTGATTACAAAATGGAGTGAGGGCGCTCCATTCAACGCGGCTGTACCCGGTGGAATGATGCTTAGTCCTGAGGCTGTGGCATTAGGTCAGATATTGCACTACTACAAAGATCCTGCCATAATTGTTCATTCCCGTGCAGAGAATAATCCATTGCAAGACAATGCGGAAATTTCATCTTTTCTATATGATGTCGCGAATGGTGTTAACACTGTTTTCGGGACAAACTATAGTTATTCGACGATCAATAACATGACTGATGCCTTGTCTAACCGATACAAGTACAATTATGCCGTATCACAGCCGAGCGAGGATGCACTTGTTTCGTCGATTAATCAGGGGTCTCCTGTCATGGTTGTCGGGTATGAGGCAACCGGGAAGAGTGATGCATGGATATGCAGCCGTTATGAACGAAGAGAAGTTCGTAGAACCTATATGTTGATGGCTCCTCTTGGACACCCTGAAGATATAATCTATGGCCCTTATGAGTCAATGGCTGAATGGAATGATGACGGAGTGAGCAACTTCTACTTTGATACAAGCAAGGATGATCTTTACTTCTGTGCATTTGGTGACTTCGAAAATTGGGATAATCTATATACCAATGGATTAGTCTTCTTTGGAAAGATATTTAAGAAAAATACGAGTAGTTAATAGTATAAATATGATTGACTTATGAGATTGAGAATGATAATAGCGGCGATGGCGGCAGGGCTGCTGTCGGCGTGCGGCGTAGGGAAGTCGGCGACCTCAACCGACAGTATAGTCATAGCAGCGGGTCAGAAGCAGTCAGGGTTGACCAAGGCCGAGATTGATACTATCCAGCATGATGCTGCAAGGCTTGCCATGGAGCGGGGCGAGTTTGTCTTCATGGTGTCAAGTATTATTTATTTCGGAAAGAAGATTCCGGCCGTGCCCGGCCCCAACTATCTGGAAGTTACAGATGAAAAGTTGTTTTTTCAAGCCGACTGCATGCCTGGCAAGCAGCCACGCCGAGCCGCTTCAAGGGTAAGTGAGATGACATTTAACGATGAGTCAGATCAGTTTAAAATGTCAATGACCGCATCATCTATGAAATGTCCTTTCCTAAAAGTGTATCTGACGTTATATCCCGGTAGCAACAAAGCTTCGGGTATGTTGGATTCATGGATAGGGATTGAGGGCTTTATTTTGCCTCACCAAGTAGCCCGTATATCAAAAAGTGCTCCATCATCAATGACAGAGACGTTTGATTCATGGTGATATGACGTTGCTGTACGACGACTGTTACTGACGATATCCCGGTTTACCAGTCGAGGTAGGGGTAAGTGACGCGGGCGAGGAACAGGGCCTGAGGCGGCATAGAGGTGCCCGCAGAACATCGGTTGCGGTCGGCGATAACGTCGGCAAAGCCCTGCTGCGACAGCTTGCCGCGACCCACTTCTACGAGGGTGCCCACTACGGCGCGCACCATGTTGCGCAGGAAACGGTCGGCGGTGATAACGAAAGTCATGCCGCGTCCGCCCGGCGTGGGAATCCACTCTGCGCGTGTCACACGGCAGATGTTGGTCTTGGCGTCGGAATGGAGTTTGGCAAACGAAGTAAAATCGGATGTGGCGAGAAGCATCTCGGCCGCACGGTTCATAGCGTCGTAGTCGAGGGTGGCCGGAGCGCGCCATGTGAGTGGGTAGACAAACGGGTCTTTCTCGCCCACGGCATAATAATGGTAGGTGCGCGATGTGGCGTCGAAGCGGGCGTGCGCGTCGGCATGTACCGGCACAATCTCCTGCACGGCGATGTCGCGCCCCACGATAGAGTTGAGGGCGCGTGTGAGGGCTTCGGGCGGCATCGGCAGGACAGCGTCGAAGTGGGCCGGCATCATTGAGGCGTTGACACCCGCGTCGGTGCGTCCCGCGCCTGTGACGGGCACGGGTGAGGGCAGGCGCAACACTGTGGCGAGCGCCTCCTCTATTACCTGCTGCACCGATATGTCGGCGGGCTGCCGCTGCCATCCGTGAAACGGCTCTCCGCGAAAGGCGAGGCGCATGAACCAGCGCCTCGCGCCATCCGCAGGAGTGGTGTCAGTCGGTTTCGAGATATGTGTAGCCATAGAGGCCAGAGCGATAGTTGGAGAGAAATTCGCGGCCCTCTTCGGGCGAGATGCGTCCGGCTTTCATTGAGGCGGTGACCCATGTCTCGACGTTGCGCACGAGCTTCTTGGCGTTGAACTGTACATAGTCGAGCACTTCGGCCACGGTCTCGCCGTCGATTACGCGGTCAATCTCGTAGCGGTCCTTGAACACGGATATATGTACTGCGTTGGTGTCGCCAAACAGGTTGTGCATGTCGCCCAGTATCTCCTGATATGCTCCTACGAGGAACACGCCGAGGTAGTAGGGTTCGCCGGCCTTGACGGGATGCACGGGTAGTGCGCTCTGGGTGCCGTGGTTGGTGATGAACGAAGTAATCTTGCCGTCGGAGTCGCACGTCATGTCCTGAATGGTACATGTGCGCGAGGGGCGTTCGTCGAGGCGGCTCAGCGGCATTATGGGGAATGTCTGGTCGATGGCCCACGAGTCGGTGAGGCTCTGGAACAGCGAGAAGTTGCAGAAATATTTGTCGGGGGTGATTTTCGCCACTTTCTTTATCTCGTCGGGGGCGTGTTTGATGCCCTCGCCGAGCTGTCCCACCTCGCGGGCTATGCTCCAGAACAGTTTCTCTATCTGTGCGCGGGTGCGGAGGTCGAGCATGCCGAGGCTGAAAAGGTCGAGTGCCTCCTCGCGTATCTGGAGTGCGTCGTGCCAGCTTTCAAGCAGGCGTGCGGTGTCGAGGCGGTCCCAAATGTGGTACATCTCACGTGCAAGCTCATGGTCGGTGTCGGCTATCTCCTCCTTTTCGTTCCAGGCGGGGAGCGAGGTGGTCTCCATGACCTGGATAATCAGCACGGAGTGGTGTGCCGTGAGCGAGCGTCCGCTTTCGGTGATTATGTTGGGCTGTCGGAGGCCGTTTTTGGTGCAGGCGTCGACGAGTGCCGACACCGCGTCGTTGGCATACTCCTGGATGGAGTAGTTCATCGAGCTCTCGGAGTTGGCGTTGCGTGTTCCGTCGTAGTCCACACCGAGGCCTCCGCCTATGTCTACGTAGTCGATGTCGAAGCCCATGCCCGATAGCTGCACATAGAATTGCATTGCTTCGCGCAGGGCGTTTTTGATGCGACGTATCTTAGTCACCTGGCTGCCGATGTGGAAGTGGGTGAGTTTGAGGCAGTCGGTCATCTTGGCGCGTTGGAGGAAATCGAGGGCGTCGAGCAGCTCCGACGAGTTGAGTCCAAATTTGCTCTGGTCGCCTCCGCTCTCCTCCCACTTGCCCGAGCCGGTGGAGCTGAGCTTGATTCGGATGCCGATGTTGGGGCGCACGTCGATGCGCTTCGCTACGTCGGCAATGAGTTTCAGCTCATTGATTTTTTCTACAACGATGTAGATGCGTCGGCCCATCTTCTGGGCCAGGAGTGCCAGCTCGATGAAGCTTTCGTCTTTGTAGCCGTTGCAGATAATGAGGGCATTGTCGGCGATGTTCGTGGCGAGTACGGCGTGAAGCTCCGGCTTGGAGCCGGCTTCGAGGCCTATGTTGAATTTACGGCCATGACTCACAATCTCCTCTACCACCGGTCGCATCTGGTTGACCTTGATGGGATAGATGATGAAATTGCTTGCCTCGTAGCCGTATTCTTTGGCGGCGTTGGCAAAGCAGTTGGAGATTTTCTCGATGCGGTTGTCGAGAATGTCGGGAAAACGTAGCAGCACGGGTGCTGTCACGTCGCGCACTTGGAGTTCGTCCATCACCTCTTTGAGGTCGACGGAAGCGTATCCGGCACGCGGTGTCACGGCCACGTGGCCGCGGTCGTTGATTGAGAAGTAGCTCAGTCCCCATCCCTTGATGTTGTAGAGCTCTTCGCTGTCGTCAATGCGCCATTTTCTCATTGGCTGATAATAGCGGGAATTAGGTTATGGTTGAAGAGAAGTTGATATGCAGATGTAACAAACGAGTTGGCGGTGAGGGTCGCGCCGGAGTGGCGAAAATCGGCATCCCGCCTACGATAAACTAACGGGCGGCCTCGCAGCGCCTGGTTGGCGTCGTAGGCCGCCCGGTAGGGGTTTTGTCGGTCGAAAGCTGCATGAGCACCGCCCGAGACTGCGCGGAGTGGTTTACTTCGCGGCCTTGGGAGCGCGCTCTTTGATGCGTGCTTTCTTGCCGGTGAGGTTGCGCAGGTAGTAGAGCTTGGCGCGGCGCACCTTGCCGAGCTTGTTGACGGTGATGGAGTCGATGAAGGGCGACTCGATGGGGAAGATACGCTCTACGCCGATGCCATCGGAAATCTTGCGCACGGTGAAGCGCTTCTTGTCGCCTTCGCCGGAGATGCGAATCACTACACCACGGTAGTTCTGGATACGCTCCTTGTTGCCTTCCTTGATGCGGTAAGCCACGGTGATGGTGTCGCCGGGCTGAAATGATTCGTGATGTTTGCCGGTAGCGTAAGCCTCGTCGACAATTTTAATCAGGTCCATTGTTCGTGTCTGATGTTTAGATAGTTAACGAATGCGCAACATTCGCAGGCTCCTCATGTCCTGCCAGCGGTTACGCTTATCGGGCGCAAAGGTAGTAATTTTTTGTGACATAGGCTGCTGATTGCGCCGCATTTTTTCAGTCAATATGTTCATGGAGGGCGGTTGCCGCGCAGGCGCCCGTACCATGAGCAGATAAATTGGAGATGGAGAGTATAATTTCACTGAAATTAGCTAACTTTGCAGCCTGAAAAGCTAATATCAATTAAGCCAAATGAATCTTTTCGACAAAATATCGGCCGACATCAAGGCCGCAATGCTCGCCCGTGACAAGGTGCGCCTCGAAACGCTGCGCGGCATCAAGAAGGAGTTTATCGAAGCGAAGACAGCCAAGGGTGCCGACGGCACTCTGACCGATGACCAAGCCATCAAGATTATGTCGAAGATGGTGAAGCAGCGCCGCGAGACCGCCGAGATATACAAGGAGCAGAACCGCCCCGAGCTCGCCGACAACGAGCTCGCCGAGGCTGCCGTGATAGAGGAATACCTGCCCCGTGCGCTCAGCGCCGACGAGCTCCGTGCCGAGCTTGCCGCCATCATCGCCGAGACCGGTGCCTCCGGCCCCAAGGAGATGGGCAAGGTTATGGGCGTGGCATCGAAACGCCTCGCCGGTCGCGCCGACGGCCGTGCCATTTCCGAGATGGTGAAGCAGCTCCTCAACCAGTAACATTAAGCAACGCTCATTCTCAATATGCTTACAATCCAACAGATTAAGGCCGACCCGCAACTTATCATCGACCGCCTCGCCGTAAAGGGCTTCGATGCCAAGGAACCTATTGCCCGCATCCTCACGCTCGACAACGACCGCCGCACCGCACAGCTCGAAAACGACAGCCTCGCCGCCGAGCAGAACAAGCTCGCCGCCTCGATAGGCGCCCTCATGAAGCAGGGCAAGCGCGAGGAGGCCGAAGAGGCCAAGAAACAGGTGGCCGCACTCAAAGAGGCCCAGAAACTCGCCTCGACTCGCCTCGCCGCCGCCGAGGACGAAACGCGCGAAATACTCCTCTCGGTGCCTAATATCCCCTGCGAGGCCGTGCCTGCGGGGCTTACTGCCGCCGACAATGTGGTGGAAAAGACAGGTGGCCCGATGCCCGAGCTCGGCGATGACGCCCTGCCTCACTGGGACCTCGCCAAGAAGTATAATCTCATTGACTTTGACCTCGGTGTGAAAATCACCGGCGCCGGATTCCCGGTCTATATAGGCAAAGGCGCCCGCTTGCAGCGCGCCCTCATACAGTTCTTCCTCGACGAGGCCGGCAAGGCCGGTTACACCGAGATTGAGCCTCCCTACGTTGTCAATGAGGCTTCGGGTTATGGCACAGGTCAGCTCCCCGACAAGGAGGGTCAGATGTATCTTGTCAACGAAGACCGCCTCTATCTCATCCCCACGGCCGAAGTACCCGTGACCAACCTCTACCGCGACGTCATTATACCCGCCGACAAGCTGCCTATAAAGAATTGCGCCTATTCGGCATGCTTCCGTCGCGAAGCCGGCAGCTACGGCAAGGATGTGCGAGGCCTCAACCGCCTGCACCAGTTCGACAAAGTGGAGATAGTGCGCATCGAGAAGCCCGAAGACTCCTACGCCGCTCTCGAAGAGATGAAAGACCACGTTCAGGGCCTGCTCGACAAGCTCGGTCTCCCCTGGCACATACTCCGCCTGTGTGGCGGCGACATGAGCTTCACTTCGGCCATCACCTTTGACTTCGAGGTGTGGTCGGCTGCGCAGAAGCGCTGGCTCGAAGTATCGTCGGTATCCAACTTCGAGACCTATCAGGCCAACCGCCTGAAATGCCGTTTCCGCGGCGCTGACAAGAAGACACAGCTCTGCCACACTCTCAACGGCTCGGCCCTCGCCCTGCCGCGTATCGTGGCCGCTATCCTCGAAGACTTCCAGACTCCCGAGGGTATCGTAGTGCCCGAGTGTCTGCGTCCCTACACCCATTTCGACATCATCGACTGACAGTAATCCATATCAATGGACAAAAAGACAATATGGGACCTCGGACGGCCGTCGGTAGACCAATACCGCAGCCGGCCGAAGCTGCCTCTGGTGCTTGTGGCCGACAATATCCGTAGCCTCAACAACATCGGGTCGCTCTTCCGCACGAGTGACGCTTTCCTTGTGGAGCGGATAATGCTGTGCGGCATATCGGCGTGTCCACCCTCGCCCGAAATTCACAAGACGGCGCTCGGCGCCGAGGATTCCGTCGCGTGGGAACACTACGACAGGACCGCCGATGCTATCGCGCGACTGCACGCCGACGGCTACACTGTGTGCTGCCTCGAACAGGTAAAGGGGAGCGTAGGGCTCAACACATTCCGCCCCGACCCCGAGGGCCGCTATGCGATAGTGGTGGGGCATGAGGTCGACGGAGTGAGTCAGGAGGCAGTCGACGCCTCCGACCTCTGCATCGAGATACCACAGTACGGAACAAAGCACTCGCTCAATGTGTCGGTGAGTGCCGCGCTCGCCTTATGGCACTTTTTCACGGCCTTGCACACGTCATGAGCGCAATATTTTTTGCAGATTACTCATTTTTGAGTATTTTGCAATCGGTGAGACCGAAGTAATTTTGCATCGGATAAAAACTTCACAGATCAAGAAATTTCCTTACAGAAGGCTAAAAGCCGCGCCTCGGTCCTTTGCGAAAAGCATCCCGGCGCGGCTCTTCCGTTTTCAGTCGGCAGCATTTTTTTACCGATAATTGGTGAGGCGTATGCATGTAGTGGCCGGCGTAGAAAAGGCGGGATTTATTTTTTTGCCACTCCGAAATTAATGACTAACTTTGCCGCGACGCTTTCATATGAGGGCGTCAGCCCCATTACACGCTTACCAAAATATATAAGCGACCTTACAAGAATACCATAATAAAATACGCTTTACAAGCACCATTCCATTATCACAGGCTATGTTAGATAAGGCTAATGTAATCGACACCGACAAGGTGGTAGTGCGCTTTTCGGGCGACTCCGGCGACGGCATGCAGCTCGTCGGCAACATCTTTACCAACGTGTCGGCCGGCATAGGCAACCAAGTGTCGACCTTCCCCGACTATCCCGCCGAAATCCGCGCTCCGCAGGGCTCGCTCGGTGGCGTCAGCGGTTTCCAGGTAAGCATCGGCAACGATGTACACACCCCCGGCGACCTCTGCGACGTGCTCATTGCTATGAATGCCGCCGCCCTCAAAGCCAACGCCCGCAACCTCAGGCAACCCGGCGGTGTCGCGATCGTTGATATTGACTCGTTCAAGGACAGCGACCTTAAAAAGGCCGAATACACCACGGATGACCCCTTCAAGGAACTGGGACTCAACGCCCAGGTGCTCGAAGTGCCCGTAACCACTCTCACCAAGGCGGCACTTGCCGACTCGGGTCTCGACAATAAGTCGATGCTCAAATGCCGCAATATCTTCTGCCTCGGACTGGTGTGCTGGCTCTTCGACCGCCCACTTGAAGCTGCCGTCAACTTCCTCAGAAAGAAATTTGCCAAGAAGCCCGCAATCTTCGCCGCCAACGAAAAGGTGATTCATGCAGGCTACGACTATGGCCACAATATCCATGCCGGCGTATCGACCTACCGCATCGAGAGCGAGGCGGCCCGTCCCGGCGTATATACCGACATCAACGGCAACACCGCCACCGCCTGGGGCCTCATCATGGCCTCGGAGAAGAGCGGCCGCCCGCTGTTCCTCGGCTCATATCCCATTACCCCCGCCACCGACATCCTCCAAGAGCTCGCCAAGCGCAAGGACCTCGGCGTAAAGGCATGCCAGATGGAGGACGAGATTGCCGGCGTATGCTCGGCTATCGGCGCGTCGTTTGCCGGCAACCTTGCCGTGACGTCGACCTCCGGTCCCGGTCTTGCGCTCAAAAGCGAGGGCATAGGTCTCGCCGTAATGGCCGAGCTGCCACTCGTGGTGATCGACGTGCAGCGCGGCGGTCCCTCAACAGGTCTTCCCACCAAGACAGAGCAGACCGATCTCATGCAGGCCCTCTATGGCCGCAACGGCGAAAGCCCCGTCGCTGTCGTCGCCCCCGCATCGCCCACCGACTGCTTCACCATGGCTTTCGAGGCAAGCCGCATAGCCATCGAGCACATGACCCCGGTCATCCTCCTCTCCGACGCATTTATCGGAAACGGTTCGTCGGCCTGGCGCATCCCCGACGCTGACGAATATCCCGCTATCAAGCCCAACTATGTGCCCGACGACCTCGCAGGAAGCTGGAAGCCTTACGACCGCAACGACGACCAGGTGCGCTACTGGGCTATCCCCGGCACCCCCGGCCTCGCCCACCGCATCGGCGGTCTGGAAAAGGACTTTGTGACAGGCGCCATTTCCACCAGCCCCGAAAACCATGAGCGCATGGTGATGGTGCGCCGCGAGAAAATCGAGCGCATCGCCAACAACATACCCGCCCTTGAAGCCATCGAGCCGCAGGGAGCCGACACTATCCTCGTGGGCTGGGGCGGCACATACGGCCATCTCCGCACCGCCGCCACCGAGCTCACCGCCGAGGGTACTCCCATGGCATTCGCACAGCTGCGCTACATCAACCCGCTGCCCGCCAACACCCGCGAGATTCTCGGCCGCTACAAGCGCGTCATCGTCGCCGAGCTCAACACCGGCATGATGGCCGATTATCTCCAGGCAAAATTCCCCGAGCTCAAAATCGAACGCATCAACAAGATTCAGGGCCAGCCCTTCAAAGTAAGCGAAGTAAAAGACGCCGTCAAAGCCATCCTCTCCAAATAACCCTATCACCATGGAAGAAAACATCACCACCCAATATACTCCCGCCGACTTCAAAAACGGCAGTCCCGTGCGCTGGTGTCCCGGCTGCGGCGACCACGCCATCCTCAACTCGCTCCACAAGGCTATGGCCGCAGTAGGCGTAGCTCCACACAACACTGCCGTAATCTCAGGTATCGGCTGCTCCTCGCGCCTGCCCTACTACATGGGAACCTACGGCTTCCACACTATCCACGGACGCTCGGCGGCCATAGCCACAGGCTTCAAGCTCGCCAACCCCGAAATGACCGTATGGCAGGTGTCGGGCGACGGCGACGGCCTCGCTATCGGCGGCAACCACTTCATCCATGCAGTGCGCCGCAACGTTGATATCAACATGCTGTTGCTCAATAATAAAATCTACGGTCTGACAAAGGGCCAGTACAGCCCGACCTCCGACCGCGGCTTCGTGAGCAAGACTTCGCCCTACGGCACCACCGAGGACCCGTTTATTCCCGCCGAACTCGCTTTCGGCGCACGCGGCACGTTCTTTGCCCGCGCTATCGACGTCGAGTTGCAGGTAAGCCAGGAAGTGCTCGCGGCCGCTGCCCGTCACAAAGGAGCCTCGGTTGTGGAGATACTCCAAAACTGCATGATTTACAATAACGGCATCCACAACTTCATTACCGACCGCGAGACCCGTCCCGACCGCACTATCCACCTCGTCCACGGCGAGAAGATGATATTCGGCAAGGATAAGAACCGTGGCATCGTGCAGGACGGTTTCGGTCTCAAAGCCGTGACCATAGGCGTTGATGGCTGGACTATCGACGACGTGCTTGTACACGACGCCCACACCCCCTCCAACTTCCTGCACCAGCAGCTCGCCATGATGGACGGCCACGAACTTCCTCTCGCTATCGGCGTGATACGCGACGTGGAGGCTCCGGTCTACAACGAGGATGTCGACCGCCAGGTTGAGGAGGTAAAGGCCGCACACGGCTTCGACTCGCTCCGCTCCATGATTCTCGCCGGCGAGACCTGGGAAGTGAAGTAAACCACACTCCCGGTCAACCCATAACGAATACAACTCTTTCAAGCCCGCGTCCATGCTCAGCCAAAAGCTGCGGCGCGGGCTTGTTTTCCCTAAACGATACCTGTCATCACTATGACTGACTATCAGAAGGTCATCGACCGCATATATCACACCGTCGGCCCTATGTGGCCGCAGGCCAAGCCGGCCGACTATATCCCTGCGCTCGCCCAGGCCGACCCGTCGTCGTATGGCATTGCCATCAACACACTCGGAGGCGACACTTTCAGCGTTGGCGACTCCCATGTGCCTTTTTCCATACAGAGCATATCCAAGGTGTTTACTTTCGCTATGGTGGCACGTCATCTCGGCGACCGCATCTGGGAATCGGTGGGCCGCGAACCGTCGGGCAATCCCTTTAACTCGCTCGTGCAGCTGGAATACGAGCATGGCAGGCCGCGCAACCCGTTTATCAATGCGGGTGCACTGGTTGTAACCGACCGCCTGATAGACCTCTATCCGCGCCCCAAGGAAGCCATTCTCGACTTCGTGCGTTCACTCTCCGGAAATCCCGACATATACTTCGACACGGCTATCGCCCGCTCGGAGCGCGCCACCGCCAACCGCAACATGGCGCTCGCCTATCTCATGAAGAGCTTCGGCAACATTCACAACGATGTCGAGACTCTTATTGACGTATATTGCAGCCAGTGTGCCATATCCATGAGCTGCGTCGATCTGGCAAGGTCGTTTCTTTTTCTCGCCAACCGTGGCGTCAATCCCTTGGCGCCTGGCGGTCCCGAGCGCATTCTAACGCCGAGTCAGGCCAAGCGTCTGGGCGCCGTGATGCTCACCTGCGGCTTCTACGACGAGTCGGGCGACTTCGCTTTTCGCGTCGGGCTGCCGGGCAAGAGCGGAGTAGGGGGCGGCATCGCCGCCTATATGCCGGGCAACCTTGCAATTGCCGTGTGGTGTCCAGGATTGAACAGCTACGGCAACTCGCTGCTCGGTATCGAGACTCTCGAACGCTTCACCACCGACATCGGCAACTCCATATTCTGAGCCCGACAGCGGCTATCGTCGCCGCGTTGCCGATGTTAGTCACTCATATTGTCGCGGCATTTGCCCCACATCGCGTCTGCATTTGCCTGAAAATTTGCACACCTCAGCGAAAAGTGCTAATTTTGCCCTACAAATGCACGACATCCCGGTCCGGTAGCTCAGTTGGATAGAGCATCTGCCTTCTAAGCAGACGGTCACGCGTTCGAGTCGCGTCCGGATCACAGGTCACACCCCCGTGTGTCGCCAATTGGCGACACACGGGGGTGTGATTTATAAGTCGTATTCTGCCACGCGCCGTGAGGCGGGTGGATGCGGAGTGGGGGGAGGTATCGTGATTACCGATTGTCGGTATCGAAAAAATCATCAATGTAGACAAATCCTTTTGCGGCGCTCGATTGTACTTTTGTAAATGAAATGATAGAAAAAACAAAATAAATAGTTTAATTTCAATTAACAGCAGAGATTATGTCACTCCCAATGTACTTCTGGTATATCACCGTCGGGATTGTACTCCTGGCTTTCCTGGTCAACTTCATTCATTACCTTATGTCGCACAGGCAGCATGGCAAGCGCATCCATATCTTCGGCATCTGCCGTGAGCGCGAATTTCTGTTTATACCCGGTGACAAACGCGAGGATGAGGATGATGAGTTCGACGATTAGCACTCCGGTGGCGGACGGCTACACTCTGGCGGATGCAGGCGACTTCATAGCCGACTACACCGCCTGGCTGTGGGGTTGCGGAGCTACCTGTACCCGCATTGAGAAAAATGCCGGACGCATAGCCCGCGCGCTCGGCTACGACATCTGCATCACTATTATGCCGAAGCATATAAGTCTGACGCTCAGTGACCCCTCTGCGGGGTGCCGGGCCATATATCAGCGGGCCATGGTGAATTGTGGCATCAATTTCGATCTCAACGCGCGACTGAGTGCACTCAGCTGGAAGATTGCCGACAAAAAGCTATCTTTCAGTCAGGCCCGACAGTTGTTAGAGGAAATAATAGCCACACCTTACCCGACGACTCAGCTGACCGTGTTGCTGACATCGCTGGCCAACGCGTCGTTCTGCCGGCTGTTTGGCGGCGACGCCGATGCCATGCTTGTGGTGTTTGCGGCCACCTTTGCCGGATTCGAGCTCAAAGGTATGCTCTTGAAGGCCGGTCTCGACGTGAGGCTCGTGTTCATGATGTGCGCTTTCGTGTCAACCATTGTAGCCGTCGGCGCCCAACTCTTCGGCTGGGGTGCCACTCCTGACATAGCGATAGCCACGAGCGTGCTCTATCTTATCCCGGGAGTGCCCTATATCAATTCGGCAAGCGACCTCATTGACCGGCACTATCTATGCGCAATGAGCCGGTTTATGGACGCATGCGTGCTCACGGCCTGCCTTTCGATAGGGATGTGTGCCGGACTCTCTCTCATGGAGCTGAGCAGCATATAGCGCGCCACGCAATAGCAGAATATTGACTGTCAATTTTTTTTCGCGGATGGATATACTTTTACAAAATATTATCGAGGACGGATTTTTTGCGGCAATGGCCGCTATCGGTTTTGCGAGCATAAGCCACACTCCGCCCCGCACGTTTATAGTCTGCGGACTCGCCGCCGCGGCAGGCCATGCGTTGCGCTACGTCATGATGTCGCCGAGTCTCGGCAATATCCACATAGTACTTGCAAGCACAGCGGCTGCCTTTGTCATTGGGCTTATAGCTGTACTCCTTGCGCCGGTGGTGAGGGTTCCGGCCGAAGCGTGCCTCTTTCCGTCGCTGTTGCCAATGATTCCGGGCATGTATGCCTATCGCTCGATTGAAGCGCTCATATCATGTGTGAGCAGTGCTTCGCCAGATAATGCCGGCAGCCTTTACAGCCTCGCGTTCAACTCCATCACCTGTCTGCTGATTGTGCTGGGAATGGTGATTGGCGCCAACATCCCGATATTCCTTTTCAAAAAGATATCTTTCCAGGCCACACGATAGCGACATCCCGGCCTACATGCCACTAATTGCTTTCCATTCATCATTGCACAAAAAAGCGTAACTTTGCCCGTATGGAACTACGCCAGATAAAATATTTCGTGAAGGCAGCCGAGCTGCTCAACTTTTCCGACGCCGCACGCGCGCTCAACGTGGCCCAGAGTACACTCTCGCAGCAGGTGAAGCAACTTGAAGATGAGCTCGGCATAGAACTCTTCGAGCGTCATGTCCATGCTGTGAGCCTTACCGAAGCGGGGCGTGAACTGCTGCCCTACGCCCGACGCACCATATATGACGCCGATACGTGCATAGCGCGCATCAATGACCTGTCAAATCTCACCGCCGGCACCCTCAACATCGGTGTCACTTACTCTTTCAGCCCGATACTTACCGAAACGCTTATCGAATTTACCCGCGAATATCCCAACATAAGGCTCAACATTTTCTACAAGCCTATGGCCGAACTCATGGATATGCTTCAAGCGCGAGCGGTGGATTTTGTGCTTGCTTTCCGCCCCACGGCCAGGATTGACGAGATAGAGTCGCATGTGCTGTTTGACAATCATCTTGCCGTGATAGTGCGCGATGGGCATCCGCTCGCCCGCAAGGAACGTATCGGCATCTCCGACCTCGGCAGCTATAACCTCGCGCTCCCGTCGAAAGGACTCCAAGCCCGCAATGCATTCGACCACTATCTGTCGACCCGTGCGGAGAAGCTCGACATCCGCATCGAGCTCAACGAGGTCAACATATTGCTCGAGCTTATCAAGCACAGCAACATGGTGACGGTACTCGCCGAAGCTACCGTCTACAATCAGCTCGGCGTAAAGGCCATACCGCTCGACTTGCCCTCCAACGAAATGGAGGGGTGCGTGCATATGCTCCGCAAGTGCTACCGCAAGCACTCGGCGCTTCGCTTCATACATATGTTGCGCGAATCCACCGCTGTCAAGGCGCGCGCCCACCGCTGGTTTACCTGACGCGCGTCGAAGCTCCGCATACGAGTGGAAGTCACTTTGCCAATCTGTGTCTTGTTTGATAATTTCCTGCGTTTTTTTCTTGCTTGCCGATAGTGCAGATGAGGAATTCAGTGTGTGACCGTGAGAATATATCCCTTTTTCTTGATGGAGATGATAGTGACTGAGGGGTCGGCAAGGAATCGACGTATATATGTTATCTGAACGTTGAGAGCGAGAGAATTGGAATAGCTGGCATCGCCCCATATGTTTTCAAGGATGGTGTCGCGTTCCACCGGTTTGCCAAGATTTTCGGCGAGCATCTGCAAGATTTCCGTCTGTCGCACCGATAGCGAGTGAGTCTCGCCCATGTAAGTCAGCGAGGAAAGATTGGGACGGAAAACGGTATTGCCCAACTGATACTCGACATCCTCATTCACAATCATGCTCTCAAACCGTTCGTTGATTTTAGCAATCAGTTCTTCGGGATAAAACGGTTTGGGAATGTAGTCGTTCCCTTTCAGTGAAAATCCGTGGAGCCGGTCAACTTTGTCGGTGCGGTCAGTAAGGAAGAATATAATAACCCGTTTGTCGTTCTCACGGATTATTCTCGCCATTTCAAAACCGTCAAGTTCGGGCATATTTATGTCGAGCAGAATCAAATCGGGATGACATTCACGATACATTTCAAGACCTACCTTGCCGTTGTTGGCATATATTACCTCATAACCTTCCGCCTCGATGAAGCGTTTGAGAAGCATTGAGTTTTTGAGGTCATCATCTATCAAGAGTATTCTGATTGGCTTCATGGCTATCGTGGTAAACTGATTGTAAAACATGAACCTTCACCGACATTACTGTCGACACTGATTTCACCGCCGTGGGCATTGATAAGAAGTTTGACATATGCCAGACCAAGCCCCATTCCGGGGATGTCTCCGTAAGAATTTTTACCACGATAGAAGCGGTCGAAAATGCGACGTCGGTCATCGGGTGCTATCCCCGTGCCATTATCGGAAATATGGATTTCTATATATCCGGCACGTCCGGTTGTAGCGCAGGCATGGATTTCTACGTCGGTTCCTGAATATTTAATCGCATTCTCAACCAGATTTGTAAGTATATTGAACATGTGAGACGGGTCGGCAGGAACAGTAACAGAATCATCTATATCGTTAGTAAAGGTCACAGACTTGTCGCTCGGAATTGCAATCGCTCCGGAGATGTTATGGAAAAGCTGACGAAGATTGACATTCTGAATATTCAACGGAATCTGCTCCACGTTATTGAAAGTGATGTCTCGGAGCTTAGAGAAATAGGCAGAGAGATTGTCGAGTGCCGTTCGCGTCTCTGACAATAATTCCTTCCGTATTTCCGGGTCATCCACCATTTGCTTATTATCCAGCCCGGATATGCACATCTTCAAAGTGGATATCGGGCGTTTTAGCTCATGAATCATTGTAGTTATGAAGCTGTTGCGCATCTTGTCAAGGCGTGACAGCTTCAGCACAGTAGAGAATTGCAGAACGAGACAGATAATCAGCAACACTGATACCGACAATGTTACGACGAGCGTCTGCCACATTCCAGGCAGAACATTAAACGGGTTTATAGGGCTGACAATGCAGACGGTTTTGCCTTGCAACTCTGAGTAAGGAATTATCATTGTCAGATCGGGGTTGAAAACCGATGTATGATACTTCACAGTTGTATTCCAGACCATACTGTCAGCTTCTACGAGATCTATTTGAGATTTTATTCCTGATTTCTGCAAAATGGTGTCAATGCCCTCTACTGAAAACGGGCATTTCTGTTCAGTAAGTACATTACTTGTAGCAAGCCAAGCCTGGCCTTCATCCCGAGCTCCCGATGCATCGAAAACCATCGAGTCAACCGGTGTCGCCATCTGAACCTGAGCAATGTCCATTGCACGCCGCTGCTGCTCTTCAGTGAGAGGTGTCCCTGGCTTTAATCCAAGGAGTTCATGAGCCGAAAAGAGATATGTATAAATTTTTGATGTACGCGTTGTCTTTATTGTATCGCCGTACTCCTGTTTTAAGGAGAATGTCGGGACCGAAAATACATCAGCATTATTACCTTTCTCCTTCAAAGAATCTACTCTTGTGTCGTGACTTTTAGCACGGATTGAATTATAGTCATCCACACACTTTATGATTCTTTCACTTAGGTTTTGTTCATAGTCACTCAATGCATACTCATACTGGCCATACAGCCAATAGACCTGCATTCCAAGGAATGCAAGAATCGCGATGATGGTGACTATATATAATGTCTTAATCCGTTTTTCCATGGCACAAAATTACCAAAATACTGTAGATAATGAGGCGTGTAAGTAAGGTCATTTGCCTGACAGTAATAATTTAGTAATAATTCCATAATGTTTGAGTAATGATTATTTTCGTCGCGACGGGAGACGGTGGACTAACTTTGCAACGTCAATCAGAAACAACAAATACTCAAACGATATGAAGAAAACATTTTTGATTCTCGTCCTTGTTGCAGTCACTGCATCCATCGCCTCCGGCAAAATATTTCGTCGTCAACTCAGCATTTTTCAGGCTACTGTACCTGAGACTGAAACTCTCGCACCGGAAAAAATGGAGTTTGTTTATGACTACCGTTGTTGTGTAGATACCACAGGCTCACTTGAAGACAACATATCCAGTGACAATATGCTACTCCAGATTGGGCCCAATGGACTATCAAAGTTCTCAAGTTTCAAAAATCTAACCGTTGACTCCATTCTTATGCGGTCCACTCAGGAGCAGATTGCCGAGGCCGCCAAAGAAGGTAAACTTAGTAATGGCGAGTTTATGACAATCTACAAGAATTATCCCGCCGGACGTCTTACACACACCGAGAAAATATGTCAGGACTGGTTCAGCTACGACGAAGAGATGCCACAGCTTGACTGGGAGCTTACCGATTCGGTGACTAATGTGCTCGGTTATGAATGTCAGAGCGCACGGTGCAAATTCCGTGGACGCGAATGGACGGTATTCTACACCGAGGATATTCCACTGATGGACGGTCCATGGAAACTTCACGGTCTCCCCGGTCTGATTATGAAGGCTACCGACGAAAATGGGCACTACACTTTCGAGTGTATCGGCATCAACTCGAAAGCAGACCGTCCTATTACCATTTATAAGGTACCTTTCAACAAAACCGACCGCAAGGGATATTACGATGCCAAACACCGCTACGAAGTCAATCCGTATGCCTATTATGAAGCGACTACAGGTGGCCATATTACAGTCACTGACATGGAGGGCAATCCATCGCTTGACGCATATGATCCGATAGAGCTACCATACGATTATCTTGAACTTGACTGGAAAAAATGAACAGATACAGCTTTTTCATACTTAGCGTTCTCCTCGGTCTGCTGTCGGCTTCGGCGGCAGACCCGGGCGAACTGCGGGGCAGAGTTGTTGACTCAGATACCGATGAGCCGGTAGTCGGATGTGTCGTGAAATCGAAAGGCGCGTTTACCTCTGCTGACAGAGAGGGACGCTTTGTAATCCACCCGAAAGCGGGAGCCGACTCCGTGTCGTTCCGCTTCATGGGCTACGAGCCCCGTACTCTACCCATCACAGCCGACTTCTCATGTGTGCGTCTAATGCCAAAAGCCACACAACTCAATGACGTGATAGTCGAGGCACCCGACATATATGCCAAAGGTGATACATTGGTGTTCAATGTTGCCAAATATGCCAATGCAAAGGATAATGCCATAATCGACGTTCTCAAGCGATTGCCGGGTATAACAGTTGAGGATGACGGCACCATAAAGTATCAGGGGAAGCCCATCAACAAGTTCTATCTCGACGGCAACGACTTCATAGGGGGCCAATACGGACTTGCGACTAACAACATCTCGCATAAGGACGTGGCATCGGTGGAGGTGATGGAAAACCATCAGCCGGTCAAGGCTCTCGAAGGGATTGAATTTCCCGAGGAGGCGGGTATAAACCTCAAACTGAAAGAGGATGCCCGAAGCCGATGGGTAGGAGTGTCTCAGGCAGCCACCGGAGTGCAGCCCTTTCTTTACAATGGCTCGCTCTACACAATGCGTATCGGGTCAAAGACACAGAACATCATCACTCTAAAAGCCGACAATACAGGCTGGAACCCGGCCAATGAGATACAGGAACACGATTTCGACGATATGTTTTCTTCGGATTATACTTCCACCCTCTGGCCGGAATATATCTCCGCTGATATTGTAAACGCCCCGCTGACAGAGAAACGCACACGCGACAACCTTTCGTGGCTCGCTAACGCTATAACAGCATGGAAGAAGGGTGACACCTCAATGCGTCTTAATCTCAACTATACGGGCGACCGCCTCGATTACTATTCCGGAGTGACCACCGATTATTTCAGTTCGCAGATTCCTCAGTTTGTCCAGAACAATTCGCAGCGGACGCAGCGGCATGACCTGTCGGCACAGTTCTACGGTCAGACAAACAAGCGCGGCTATTTTCTTAAGGAGAAATTCTCTGTCGCAGGAGTCATGGATAAATCCAACTCGGTAATATCAGGTTCGTTTGACCTTGATCAGCGTGTTAACCGAAAGAGTATTTCTGCCAACAACGACCTGAAACTTGTGAAGCGCAATGAGAAGAGACTATTTACCCTAATTTCGCGCAACACATTTCAGTATTGTCCGGATAGCTTGTTTGTCGCAGGTGACAAAGATGCGGTGCAGAGCATTGGCATTACAGATTTCAGAAGCACCACGGAAACCAAATACGGGAAGATGACACGTTTCTGGAAATATTATCTCTCCGGTGGACTTGACCTCGACTGGCACCGCATGAACAGTACCCTTGCCGGTCTTGGTGAATTTGACAACGGCGGAATCCATGAAGCGTTCCTGTCTAATCTATACACCACTCCTCAGATTGATTACGAACGTAATGGCTGGCGCGTCTCGTTTCGGGTGCCACTGAAATGGTTGCATTACTCTGTCGCCGGTCAGCATGATTACATCAACGCATCTCCGCGTCTATATGTCAAGCGGCAATTGACCGCAAAATCAGACATTTCCGGTTCTGTGGCATATAGTCTCGGGTCTCCACAGCCGAATATGAACATAAACGTACCTGTTCTTTCCGACTACCGAAATCTTTTCATCGCGGATAATCCCGACAAATATTCGCAGCGGATGGCGGTTACACTCTCTTACCGTTATCGCAATCCGCTGAAATCAATGTTTTTCAATCTCTCGGCCACATACAACCATAGCCGCAGCTCAATAATGTCAAATCAATTGTTTATAGGCGACTTCATAATCTCGACCTATGCAGACCGATTGAATAATAGCGATGCGTGGTATGTCAGCGGAGGTTTCAGCAAAGGGCTTGGGCACAGTAAGATGGTGGTAGGTTGCGATATGAATGCTTCTGTTTCAACCGCATCATCCATGCGCGATTACGAGGTGATACCATACCGCCAGGTGACAGCAGGCATAAAACCCTACCTCAAAGGAAGTATCTTGAAGTGGCTTTCTGCCAACTATGAGGCGAACTACGGTATCTCAAAACTGAGAATCGACGGTGAGAGCAACGATTATCGTTCATTCCGACAAAACATTTTTGCCACCATAATCCCCAACGATATTGTGCAGTTTACAGTAGGTGCAGAGCATTTCCTGACTCGTTTTCCGGAAGGCAATACCGCCAACCTCGTACTGCTTGATGCCTCGGCGGTATGGAGGCTTAACAACAAAGTCCGTCTGTCGCTCACGGCCACCAACCTGTTCAACCGACGCAGCTATGAATACGTCAACTACGGCACACTTTCACGCTCAGAGCATCACTTCCGGATTCGTGCGCGCAGCATCCTCGCCTCAGTCCAGTACCGATTCTGACGAGCCGAGTTTCATTACCGGTTTAAATATGTACATAGTCGGTAGGAGTCGACGCTCTCATGAAAAAGCTCGTGCGTCACAATCGCTGCATCTCTGCCTCTGAGGCTGTTGTGCCTTTGTACTTACTCTTTTGTGGATTGAGCTGATATATCACGTTCAGACTCACGCCTCGGCGGTCGTATTTCTGTCGTTTGTCGACTGAGATTCCGAAAGTATTCATCTTCCAGTCGTTGTTGGCCGTGTTGAATATGTCGGTGGCTGACAGTCTAAGGGTCAGGGCTTTGTTAAGCAGGGTCTTTCCTATCGACGCGTCTATTGCGAACCGGGTGGTGCCAAACTGATTGGTGTGCATGTCACCGCGTCCCTGTCCGTTGATGTTGACAGTTGCGTTCCAGCCGCGGGGCAAAGCGAATGAGTTGTCGAGATAATAGGAAAAGATAGGCCTGTTATAATTGGTGCCGGCTATGTCGAGCCACTGTCTGTAAAGCCCGAGAGTCATGTTTGGTGTCCATCGGCGAATCGGTTTGCTCCACACGATATACATACTCAGCGCGGTAACATCAATGTTAATGGGGTGCATGAGGAGTTGCAGGTTGTGGGCGGGATAGAGTTGCTTGACGTAGGCGTATGTGTTTATTGAGCGTGTCAGGTCTGTCTGAATCATGAAGTTGCGCCACATACCGAACAGTTGGAGGTCGTGCATCCTCTCGTCGTTGAGCGACGGATTGCCTCCCTCTATTTCATGTAACCCTACGTATGAGAGCGATCCGGTCAGTTGCGAGTAAGGCGGCTTTACGGTAGCCATTTTATAACTGAGGCTTATCTGTGTGTGTGCATTGAATGAATATCCCAGCGAGAAATCGGGAGTGAGCAGGTGGTCGCGGCGGCTGATATCGTCATCGCGTTTTTCATCGACAGTGAAGTCATAATCGACATATTCATATCTTGCGCCTATCGACATATTGAGTTTTCCGAACATACGCGCCCATGTAGCAAAGATGGAGGCCGACGTTTGCCGTGCGTCGGTAAAAGATGATGGAATATACTGACCTACCGTGGCATTAAGCATACGATAGTCAAGTGACGTGTGAGTGTAGGAGTCCTGCGTACCAACGGTGAAATCGCCTTTGGCAAGGGGAAAATTAAGATACAGTTTGCCGGCCCAGAGTGTAGAATGTCGACTGTCGGCAGACATCACATCGTCGTAAGTGGCATCCGGGTAAGTGGTGGCCACGGAATGGTCGGCGACCGACCGGCTGTAATCGCCGTCGAAATGCAGAAGATATTTATCGGCAAAGGTGTTGTGGTAGTATATGGAGACGAGATTACTGTGTGCCTGTGTGTCATTATTGATAATTCGGGCAATCGGGATTTCATTGTCAAGCCATTCCGCACCTGTATTGGTGAAATTGCCGCGCTCGGGATTGTAACGGTAATATGCACCGAATGACTGATTGTCCTGCGAGTAGTTGAAGCCGCTACGGACGACGCCTGTGCTCGATGGGAAGCGGTTGTATTGCGAACTGCCTACAATCGTTTTCTTACCCTCGTAATTCAGGGTGTTAATAGTCGCCCCTTTTATCACATTGTCATTATGGTTGAAGGTGCCGTTGATATAAATATCCCAGGCGTCAAGGCGGTAATTGAGGGCGAGATAATCCATAACCGACCCCCGGCGACGTCGTTGCAGTTGGAGCTGATCGGTGAGCGACAGTCCTTGTGCGAAATTTCGCTTTGTGGTTATCTTCAACACCGCGCCGGTAGTACTTCCGTAAGCCGCGCCTGGTGCCATGAGCAATTCCACTTTGCTGAGGTTGGATGAAAGTATTTGTCGGAGTTCCTGTTCGTCGTGCATCGGGCGACCGTCGATATATATTTCGAGGTTGCTTTTACCGGTTACACTCACTGCATTGTCTTCGACGCAAATCATAGGAAGCTGTGCAAGCACATCGAGCGCATTGCCGAGATTGGCGAGATTGCTTCCCGCGATGGTTGATACAAGTGTAGTGCCCGCTAACTTTGTGGCGGGTTGCCTGGCGGTTACTACTACTTCTTCAAGTTGTCGGGTCAGTGAGTCGGTAGCGACTTCCTGCTGCGCGTATGCCAGGGACGGTAACAGCAACGCGAGACTGATAATAAACTTTTTCATGCTTTTGCGATTTTTTTTCGCAAAGCAAGTCAAAAAGTCTCAATCAGCCCCCGGAATCTGCCTGACATTTGTCTGACAAATTCTGACAAGACTATATGTCAACATATTACGCGTAACTCATAAGAGTCGCCCCTGTGACATATAATCTCCATATTTGTTTCGGATAATGCTACCTTTGTGCGTCTGACAAGGGTGTAAAGCGATTCCTCGGCGTTGCTTTTGTTGTTCCATAGAGCCTCGCAGAGAGTTTTCTTATCCACTCTCATGTCGGGTGCTTCAAGGAGCATCTGTGTAAGCTGTCGTTGCATAGGAGTGAGAGATATTCCGTCGATGGATGGAACAGCGGTGACGGTAGCCCGACAGTATGACGACGCGGTAATCCAGGTTTCACGTTTTCTCCATACCATCATGCTCGCGATAGAGATAATGGAGAGTGACAGCAATATGCCCGGCAGTGTCTGATTCGATGCATTGAAGACAGTGGCCATAGAGCAGTCGGCAAAGCCTTGAACCTGTATTGCAAGTCCGTCACTGCGCTCAGGCACAAGCATTATCGAATCCGAGGCGATTTTGTTTCCACAGATTTTTGGCGCGGCATTATTTCTGTCAACCACAGCAAGGGTAAAGTAGGCCTCGTCTTTCAGCGATGAAATCCTGAAATTGACATCAGAAGCCTGATATATAATGGGCTTACGGGTGGCTTCGTGCAACCGGCGCAACGCTGATATGGTGTCGGGGCGAGTCCATAGCTCGCTGTTTTCATTTGCCAAAGCCAGTATCGCATCGTTGAGCTCATGGGCTATTGATTCTTTGGCATCGGAGTATGACAAACAACAGGTAATGACTGAGGCTATCATAAAAGCCAATGGAATAAACATCCCATAACGAAGCGATGCCTCGTTGGCGACAGTTGCATTGTATTTTTTCATTGATAGATAATGTTCCACGGTTTTATATTGTGAGAAAGGTCAGAGAAAAGACACTGTTAAAGGTCGGGAGTAGACGGAGCATTCACATTAAGCAATCCATTGGCTATTGACATGGTCACAATCCAGGCATATTCCAAAAATGATGGTCTCACTGGTGTAAATCTGAATGTCGGTGTGCAAAGATTAGATGAAACAATGGACGACAATTTCGTAGGATATGTGGTAATGGTAAAATCAACCATATTGAAGCGGATTTTCCCGAACTGCATAATGGATTTCAGCCCAAGATTACATTCGTAATCGCTTGCAAGAGGGTTTAATTCGGTATTGACAGTGATATGCGGGATTACAACCTCATTTCCTCCTATACCGACCTGCACATCAGGCAGACGGTAGCACTCTAATATTTTGACACCGCCAATACCTGCCATACGAACTGTATCCGGCTGCGCGTTAGCAAGAACGTAATCCTTATTGTCATTAAAAAAATCGCCGTTCAATGACCCGAAAGAGGCGTCTCCTGTATCTATGCAGATCTGCATTTGCTTATTATTTATTTCTCCGGTTGTTATCAGATTCATTTGAGGCGAAAAGTACATATTGGGCGTGTCACCACTTCTTATTGGAGCAATGGAAGGTACGGTTATCTGACGTTTGGTGAAATCAATAGTAAGGTCGTTAAGGTGTAGCATAAGGTCGCTGCCTAAAACAATGCTAAAACAATCGATGTATTGGTTTGCTTCTTCGTTATCCAGGGTGAGGTTAACAATTAAGAACGGAACGTCACGAATTGTAATATTTCCGATTTTAAATTCTTTCGCTATGGCTAATTGCCCGTTACGGCGACCGATACCTGACACAGAATGACCGGCGTTAATCGGGATGAGGTCATAATAGCTGGCCAACGAATCAGAAATTATGTTGATACCTGCTCCGGTGTCGAACGTAATAGTGGCACTCTTGCCGTTGATACTGCTGCCGTCAAGTTGCATCAGAAACGTCTCCTTTTCAAGATTACCGACAGGAACAATTTTGAAAGGGATGCAGCCTTGTGGGTCAGTGAATGAAATATCATAGGGATTATATGCTGACAATGCGGTATACCGGTTGATATAGCGGTGCATATCAGCTATTGCCGCACTGTCAAGATATTGTTTTGTGGCATCAAGAACGGAAGTAACCACTTCTGCTGCTTTATCATTTTCACCTACTTTGCTTAAATCCATAGACAGCATGACGGATGAATTGAGCAGATTGCCTAAATCGAGATTTACGGAGTGATTGTTGAGAAGTTCGCCGAAGGCCGGGATTGAAACATCAGGTCGGTTCAAGCGATTGCCGATAAGCGCACGAGAATAAACCTCAAGAAATGGCATTATGGAGTCCTTAGGTGCCGCATTGTAAATAGAGTCCAGCGCAATCCAGTCGCCTGAGTTTATGGCATTGGCGATACGGCTATCTATCGTTTGGGCAAAGCATGCAAATGACAGTATAGATGCTATTACAGAGAATGTTATTTTACGCATATTTATCTTTTTGTGTGTGCAAAGATAAATATTTCAATGGAATATGCCTAATTAAAGCAACTCAACATCGTAAACTATTGTAAATTCAATAGGCAAGTGAATCTGGCGAGGATGGATGAATCCAGCTCATCCACCGTCATTGGCATCACACCGCGTCGTATTATATAGTTGAAATAGACCGAGGTTGTCTCTTGTATTGGGATTTGAGGTTGTTCCATCACTCGAAATTTAGTTCCATAAGCCAATTGACACCAAAGCCAAGCAAGATGGCGATTGTAAAGCTGGTGAAAGTGCCGATCAGCACATACTCTGTGGTCTTGATATCTTTAGCTCTGTTGAGTTCGCCGAAACGGAATACCGATTTTGCAGCCAAAAGGAATCCTACTCCTTCAATATTGCCGGTGAAGACAAATGTCAGTATTAGTATTCTTTCAAGGTATCCTATCCATTTTCCGGCATTGGGTAGGCCTTTTAAAGACGCATCTGCCGGCAGCCATCTTTCATATTCAATGAAAGACTTGATTAGAATAGATGTAGGCGAAAGCACGGCTATATACGCCGTTGCTACTAACCAAAAATTTGCAGAAAGGATTTCCGTAGCAGGATTGAAGTCATGATTAGCGAATGCTGCAAACCATAAAACAATGATGACACAATAATGAGCCAACTGATCGCATAGAAAGCCGACAAAATCTGTTCGCTTACAATGAGTCTTCATCAAGTCTATCAGAAAATGGCTAATGCCGATAACAACCGGTACAATCCAGTTTGCCCATTGCGCGACAAATAGGTATGCCAAAGCCGCTTGAATAATAGCATGTACCGACAATGCGCGATATCTGACAGTTCTGTTGCTGGAGAATTTATTGGCACTCATCTTGTCGGACTGCAATATGAAATCTCCTACGATATGCGCCGCAATCAGTTTTATCAAGATTATTACTGTGCCCACTTCGTTTTATGATTAATCAGTTCTTCAAATCTTTTGATATATACAGAAATCAATGCATCCTTAGCTGCCTTCAAAGTCTTGCTGACCATCTGCTGAGAAGCGCCAAATATGTTGCCAATCTTTTCCTGGCTCTGATCTCTGACAAGTTTCTCAAACATCATACCGCTTTGCCTTGGAGTCCACCCGCTCACTATATCATCCGCAAACAGAGTCGATACCATCAACTCCTTATTTACGTCTTCCCAAGGTGTCTCAATACAAAGTCGTGCTCTGCCGATGACGTCAAGTCCTCTGCCCGATAGCCTGTATGCTTCGCCGTCGCTTGTGGAAATAGAATCTGTCTCATAATCCAATGTACCGACACCGATAGCCAAACGCGCATCCCACTGTGCATTATTGTCGGCAAATTTATTAGCACGGATAATAGCCCGTATTGCCAGGGCTATCCGAAGTGCTTTATTTGGTTCGGCAATCTTTACTTGGAAACTGTCACCTCTAAAAATCTCAATATTGGTCTTAAATAATGGACACAGCAACTCAGGCAGAGACTGCAACAATTGTAACATTGTAGTGCGTTCCTCCGCTGTCATTTTTGTGGAATCCACAATATCTCCTGTTATTATAGCTCCGGTTTTCATGACAACAAAGATAAGCATAAAACCTACAACCAACAACCATATTTAGTTGTATTTGTTGAAATCAACCATTTTTGGTTGTTTTATCTGCCATTTGAGATACTCCCACACATTTGAGAAATGTCGGAACTTTGCCAAGAATACCGGTGAAAACAGGCCAAGAAAACGTAATTTACCCAAGTCATCGCCTCGACGCTTTCTTTTGGCAAAGAAATCTATGGGGCAAAACGGTGTAAAACAGCAATGGCCAAGAAAATTATTCTTTTCTCAGCCATTGGTTATTGAGTGGTTATGTGAAAGTTATTGCTTAGTATTCGTCCTCGTTGAAAAAATTCATGATTACATTAAATCAGCATTTTAAGCTCTTTTTAACTTCAATAGACAAGTAAATTGGGCGATTAAAGACGATGAAACACCAGATAATGCATCATTTGCTCTTTCCTTTGTTCTTGGCTTTGGCATTGAGTGCTTTGATAGTATCAAGATAGGCACGTTCAACGGGAGACAACTCTCTCACCTGAAACTTGCGATACTCTTCGCGGGCTTTGTCCATTGCCTGTTGATGGCTGACCGTGCCGGGTCCGTTGAGCAACGCTTCGCCGGTAGAGGAAAGAATTGTGTCGAGTTGCCGCACATAGTCATCCATATACATCGGGCGCCGTTTCATCGCCTGAATCTCGGCAAAATCGAAGTATCCTGAAACGAGATTGTTGAGAATTTTCAGTTCATTCTCGCTAAGATAATTCTTTGCAATCTGTGCATCGCGCAGTGTCGGATGGTCCCCTTTGAATGACGTCAGACCCATCATCGGGGCATCCGCATCGGCTCGTTTGAAAATCACCTCCGCGGCAGTATTGCCATGCGCGGCGAAATGAAGCTTATTCTGCACAATCTTGAAGAACTCAACCGAAATCTCAGAGCGTGGGTCATAGTCAACAGCAGTAGCGTATAAGTCAAGCACCTGTCGGTACATGACTTTCTCCGACGAACGGATATCGCGAATACGGTCAAGCAGCTCACGCCAATAAGCGCCGCCGCCATTGCCCTTAAGCCGCTCATCGTCTATCGTGAACCCCTTGATGATATATTCCTTAAGCCGCTCCGTGGCCCACCGGCGGAAGTGCGTCGCAATAACCGACCGGATTCGATATCCCAAAGAGATAATCATGTCGAGATTATAGTAAGCCACATTGTAGGATTTGCCATCTGCAGCAGTTGTTCGGAATTTCCGAACAACTGCCTCTTCATCAAGCTCGCCATCCTCAAATATATGCTTAATATGCTCACTCACATTGGCTTTGCTTGTATTATAAAGCTCACAGAGCTGTTGCTGAGAGAGCCACACAGTCTCCCCCGTAAACTTTACCTCAATACGGGTCTCGCCGTCCTCGCTCTGATATATTATTATCCGGTTGTTATCGTCCATAATTAAATTGATTTAACGCAAACATACATTACATTAAGGAATTGATAATATGCAATTCTCTTGGGTCTGCAAAACCGTCACATTTAGCCATATTTATAAATAACCGTTTTGCAGCGTCTAATTTTTCAATACTTAATTGCTTGATTATAGCGACATCTTGACCGAGATCATATTCTTGGATAATTTCCATCTCAGGTTCGGAAATGTGTAGGTCGACAAGAACACCATCCAAGAATTCTACCTCATGAGGATCAATGAAACCATCAGCCTCCATAATTTTAATCAAGACTGAAACAATAGCATATTTTTCTTGCCTTGTAAAGATTTCGTTCATCATAATTATTGAAGATGTGATTTGAAAAAGTCATGATACTGATTGTTACCGATATTGATTACCAATAGGTTCTCTTTTGCTCGCGTGATGCCGGTGTACACAAGTTCCGGTGAGGTTACAATATTTTCATCACTGTATATGTCATTTTGAATAATACATATGATAGTTGGTGCCTCCCATCCTTTAAAGCTTTGAATCGTCGATATTTTTAGATTACGAGTTACTATCGTAAAACGATTCTTCAATACCTTTTCAAGCCTCTCCAGATCTTGTTTGTATCCGTATGATGCTTGACTCTTCTGACGTGATATCCTATCAATGCCTTCTTTAGAGACAAAAGTAGTTGTTGTTCTTTTACCTGATTCACCTCTATATTTATAATCCAATTCTCGTAGCAAATTGGTTTGAGGTGCCAGTATGGCTACATCTGAAATATCTATATCGTTAGCCTCAATAAAATCTTTACATATTGAGTAAACAGTTTCAGCTAATACTACAGAGTCGCTTGCATTAGAGACATTATGATATTGCATAAGATTAAATTGAATGCCAGAGTCCAGATTTGATGATTCATTTGCCTCTTCTATATCATCAGGATTCCCAATAAATTGTCTTTGAAATTCCATCGCTAAATTGGCAAGAGACGGATTGGAAAATCTATGGCTCTTTGTCAAATCTTTATTCCACAAACCGGGAATAACTCCAAGTAAAATATTACCTTGACTATCGATTTCCCTATGGTATATATTCTGCTTTGGATCTCCAAATACAACAAACTCCCCGTTTTCTTGTAAAAAGTTCCGTCTAATTATTTGAAGCCAAGATGCCATATAGTCCTGAACCTCATCTATCAAAATGGCATCATATTTTGGGAGCTTTGATTTAACAGATTTAAAAAATTCCTCATCATCGTATGACTCAAAATACACATGAAGATTATTAGCATTCGCATGTTTGCGAAAAAATCTGTGATAGTAATCAATGTGAATTTTATCCCATGGAAAATCAGCTCGAACCTGCGATAGACGCATTTTCATGTAATTGACCAATGAAATATTGAATGTGAGAATCAGAATATTACCCCCAGTCCGTACTTGTGCATTAACGGCTCTGTTTGCCAATACTTGGGTTTTTCCTGAGCCTGCAACTCCACTAATCTTTCGTTGACCACCAGCTACACTTTTGGAAAGATTTTTTTGTTGGGTGGACAACTTAACTTCAACCCCCTCTCTGTAGGAATGCCACGCAGGAGATAAATCTTGTTTTAATTGCTCAAGAACAATCGCATCAAAAACAGAGGAACGATAATGGAACCGCAAATCATCAAAAAAATGAATGGCGACTGTATTGGAAGAATCGTTAGTGGTGTTTAAGAAATCAGATCCATATACTTGTATCCATTGCTGATCCCCGAATATCTGTTTTGCTTGTTTTTGAGATCCTTTTGTACAAATAAGAACCTTCTTGACAAGTGAAAGATTGCGGCTATTATCTATTACCGCCTCAGTAAACTCTTTAATGTTTTCAATTATAAGATTCTGAGAATTTTCAAGGGCTGTATAAGGAGATTGTATGGTGCGGATTTCTCCATTCGTATCTTCCACATCTATTAACCAATGATCATCAGCATTTACCTTACACTTTGTCAATGGTTCCTCAAATACAGAAATGACTATAACCCCGACATTTGGTCGTATTATTACGAAATCGGGGGTAGTGCCGTTTAAATCCGGATTAAGAAATATCAAATCAGATGGAGAAAGAATACTTTGGAACCTGTAATATACCCATCCTTTTTCCAATGAAAAAAGCTTGTTGCTTATCTGTAAATTAATATCATATTCTCCATATACTGAAGTTTGAGCTTTTTCCTGAGGGTTATATTTTGATAAATCCAATGACGTGCCATTATATACAAAGCCCTTGGTCTTACATGTAAAAGTATAATTGGTGTCTGAAGTCCGACCATAACTATTGCTGGTGATATTTGAGAAATATTCTGCCGGCTGAAATATTTCACTGAACCGGTCTATCCTGAATGCATTGGCATTCAAGGGTCCCATGCATAGAATATAGTGCGTATGGCCCGGAATAGCCATACACTTTGCAAGTTTACCCAAATCAATATTTGTTACATCCAGTATATTGGAAAATATGTGGATGACATAATTCTGCTCATAGGAGACACTGCTAATTTCATTACCATCTGAAACCGAAGGAAGATACTCATTAATCGGTACAACACGTACGCCATTATTAGTGGCTCTCTTCGCATTATCAACAGCCCTGACTAATGACGCTTGCGATGGTTCGATAAGCGTAATTCTCTTAAGCCATTGTGTGAGATCCCTTTCTTTAAGGAAGTCTATTACGCATACCGTCCCAATTCCTTGACCACAGCCCCAATCTACGATTTCCAATGATAACGATCCGCTATTCTCTTTAGGCGGGAACGGCATATTTTGTAAGGCGGCACGGCATTTTGACTTGTGCATCTCTCCGTATGCGCCAATATAGCAATCTAAGCCCTCATCGCTCTTGAGTAAATCCAAACCATGATTAAGCTCGGGATGTACATATGGACGATGACGGAACTGAGCTGGTATATGTGCCTTACAATTATCTATAATTGCATCTATTGTAAGGTTGCAAATGCTGCTTATTCTTTCTTGATAAGTCATATGCCAATAATTTTATCTCCGCTTGGATTTGATTTATGACGCTTCCAATTAGCAACTGCCGCATATTTGCTCGTATTTGCATAGCAGTATTCACACAGATGTGGACAAGTGTTGTACTGGCCGATGTCTTTACTTATAATGCAACCACAGAACTGACGTTGGCCCTTATCCTTATTATTCTTTCGCTTTATGGCATAGGTATCGGATGCTACCATTATGGCTCCTTCCGGAATCTGTGGACTGTCTTCGAACTCTTCAAACATAGATGGGGCAGATGGCTGAACCTTTCTGACATCCACTTTCAAGAAATCCATCAATTCCTTATCGTGGTATGCAAATCGAATCATAAGGTCGTCATCTACGCAACGGTTGTGTTCAATACCATATTGCTCAATGTCAATTTTCTCGCCACAAGTGGCAAGTTTAAAATTCCATCCACGCTGCTTATTCATTTCTGAAAGTCTCGCGGCAAACTCAATCATTGATGCCTCATCCCACTCAATATAGTTGACACCATTCTTTTCAAGATTGGCCTTGACCTTGCGATACGATACTATATCAGCGAAGCTGAATACAAGTTTCTCAGTGCAATCCTTAAGCTGGTCACCTATATTTCTGACTTTATTGATTAAATCATCAATACCTATTTTATCAGTAATAATCATAGGGTCAAACCGCCATATTACGCGACCTTTGCCTAACTTGTCTACAAGCATTTTGAATGTCTCAACTCGCTGAGCCAAAGGTGGCACTCCTTTTTCCAGTCCCTCCGCTTCGTAATCATTCAAAGTGTATTGTATGTAGCATCCAATATTCCTTTCTGAAAGATAGTCAAGATGCTCTATGAGCGGCCTTGGATTCTTCGACCAGAACACTATAAATCTGGTATTGCTATAAGTTACATACGAGGTAGCACCATTGAACGGATTAGTCCATGCAGAGTAACCACGTTTCAATCTCTCAAAAAACCACTCCGCATAGAAAGCCGGAATATCCGTGCTCCTGCTTGCCGACACAATCACCGGCGCCTGAGCATCGACAATATTGCCGTCATCTAATGTAAGTTTTATCTTTTCGTTTTTCATGGTGCAAATTTAACTCTGGAGATGTTCATTAATATAACACATAATACTAATAAATATTAAATTGCGGACTTTTCACTCGTCGATGCCCCAAGTAGTATGCATTCCTCCCATACTCACAAACCTCAGAGGATAATGGGATTTTAGCCAAGAATATCGCTGAAGTTGGCCAAGAAAACGTAATTTACCCAAGTCATCGCCTCGGCGCTTTCTTTTGGCAAAGAAATCTATGGGGCAAAACGGTGTAAAACAGCAATGGCTGAGAAAAGAATAATTTTCTCAGCCATTGGTTATTAAGTGGTTATGTGAAATTTATCGCTTAGTATTCGTCCTCGTTGAAGAGGAAGTCGTCTTTGGTGGGGTAGTCGGGCCAGATATCTTCGATAGATTCGTAGATATCGCCTTCGTCTTCTATCTCCTGGAGGTTTTCGATTACTTCAAGGGGAGCGCCTGAGCGCATGGCAAAGTCGATGAGCTCATCTTTGGTGGCGGGCCAGGGTGCGTCTTCGAGCTTCGAGGCCAATTCAAGTGTCCAATACATGGCGTTGTGCGTATATTTGGCTGGTTGATTGTATGTTATTGTGCTATATGATGGGGCTGTCGCGCCCGAGGGAGCGCAAAATTATAAAAAATGTGTCAATTAGTCGTCAGTGAGCCTGAAATTTTTTCAAATCGCCGGGCTCAGAGGCGTTGTCAGCGGCTCCAGAATATTTCCTCGCTGCCCGCTGCATAGTTCAGGTGACGGCCGAGGATGAAGAGGTAGTCGGAGAGGCGGTTGACGAAGCGTCGCGCGAAAGCGTCGACGGGGCTGAGGGCGTGGAGTGTCAGGATGCGGCGCTCGGCGCGGCGGCACACCGTTCGCGCTACCTGTGCCATGGCTGACGCCTGACATCCTCCCGGCAGTACGAATTTTTTTACTTTGGGGGTGGCGGCGTCGAGGCGATCGATTGCCCCTTCAAGTCGGCCGATAGCTTCAGTATCTACTCCCGGCCCGAGTATGGGCTGCTCGCCGGGAGCGGGCGCGGGGCAGGCGAGATATGATCCGATGTCAAAGAGTCGTTTCTGGACCCAGATTATCAGCTCGTGGTCTTCGGGCGGAAGTGCAGGTTGTGAGGCTACGAGTCCGAGCCACGAGTTGAGCTCGTCGACAGTGCCGTAGGCTTCGATGCGCGGAGCAGTCTTCAGCTCGCGCGTTCCCCCGACGAGGCCGGTTGTGCCGTCGTCGCCTGTGCGGGTATATAGGTTTGATTTGGTCATGACGGTTGCAAAGTTAGCGTTTTTTTATGGAGTAACCGCGTGCGCCAAGCTATGGTTTAACGGCAGTAAGGCAAGATTACTGCCGGTAAGGGTTTTTAACAAAGGCAGGCGGCCGGCGCAGGCTTTCGTTAAGGCGTTTTGAAGTCGACAGCTTATTTGGCCTGTGTGTGCTTATTAGACGGAAAATTCGTACCTTTGCGGCGCAAAAGCGCCGGATTAGGGCGCCCCTGATTGCCGAAAACAATAACAAGACTATATATAACTCTATGAATCAGCTTGCTACCAAATATTCCCCTGCCGAGGTAGAGGATAAATGGTATGCTTACTGGATGGAGCACAAGCTCTTTGCCAGCAAGCCGGATGCCCGTGAGCCGTACACAATCGTTATCCCGCCGCCAAATGTGACGGGTGTGCTCCACATGGGCCACATGCTCAACAACACCATCCAGGACATCCTCATACGCCGTGCCCGCATGGACGGCAAAAACGCGCTCTGGGTGCCCGGCACCGACCATGCCGCTATCGCCACCGAAGCCAAAGTGGTGGCCCGCCTCGCCGCACAGGGTATCAAGAAAACCGATCTCGGCCGCGAAGAGTTCCTCAAACACGCTTGGGACTGGACCCACCAGTACGGCGGTATCATCCTCGAACAGCTCAAAAAGCTCGGTGCTTCGTGCGACTGGGACCGCACGGCGTTTACCATGGACGACCTGCGTTCGCGCAGCGTAATCCGTGTGTTTGTCGACCTCTACCGCAAGGGCCTCGTCTACCGCGGCAAGCGCATGGTAAGCTGGGATCCCAAGGCCCGCACCGCACTGTCCGACATCGAGGTCGTCTACAAGGAAGAGCACAGCAAGCTCTACTATCTCCGCTATTACATTGTGGGTGAGGAGGGTTATGCCGTCGTGGCGACCACCCGTCCGGAGACTATCATGGGCGACACCGCAATGTGTATCAATCCCGCCGATCCCAAGAATCAGCATCTGCGCGGCAAGCGCGTTATAGTGCCACTTGTGGGCCGCGAGATTCCCGTCATCGAGGATGATTATGTCGACATTGAGTTCGGCACCGGCTGCCTCAAAGTTACACCGGCACATGACGTCAACGACAACATGCTCGGCCAGAAGCATAATCTCGAAACAATCGACATATTCAACGACGACGCCACAATATCCGAAGCCGCCGGTATGTATGTGGGCATGGACCGCTTCGAGGTGCGCAAGCAGATAGCCCGCGACCTGGAAGCCGCCGGCTTGCTCGAAAAGGTCGAGGACTACGATAACAAGGTAGGCTACTCGGAGCGCAACCCCGATACCGCTGTCGAGCCGCGCCTCTCCGACCAGTGGTTCCTCAAAATGGACAGCATGGCGCGTCCCGCCCTCGACGCCGTCGAGGATGATGTGATACGTTTCGTCCCCGACAAGTTCAAGAACACTTACCGCCGCTGGATGACCGAAATCCGCGACTGGTGCATCTCGCGTCAGCTCTGGTGGGGCCACCGCATCCCCGCCTGGTATCTGCCCGACGGCTCATACATCGTGGCCGAGACCGAGGAGGAGGCTCTTGCCCTCGCACGCGAGAAAGACCCCTCGCTCACCCCCGCCGACCTGCGCCAGGACGACGATTGCTTCGACACCTGGTTCAGCTCGTGGCTCTGGCCGCTGTCGCTCTTCAACGGCATTCTCGACCCGGGCAACCCCGAAATGGAGTACTATTATCCCACTGCCACACTCGTCACCGGTCCCGACATCATCTTCTTTTGGGTGGCCCGCATGATAATGGCCGGATATGAGTACGCCGGCAAGCAACCCTTCGACAATGTATATTTCACAGGCATCGTGCGCGACGAGCTGGGCCGAAAGATGTCGAAGCAGCTCGGCAACTCGCCCGATCCCCTGAAGCTCATCGAGCAGTACGGCGCCGACGGCGTTCGCGTGGGCATCATGCTATGCGCCCCCGCAGGCAACGACATTCTCTTCGACACCAAGCTGTGCGAGACCGGCCGCAACTTCTGCAACAAGATATGGAACGCTTTCCGTCTCGTCAAAGGCTGGGAGGTCGACGAAGCAGCTGCTCAGCCCGAGGCATCGGCCCGCGCCATAGCGTGGATGGAAGCAAAGATTTCGCAGGCTGCCGCCGAGGTGAGCAGCCTCATGTCGAAGTTCCGCATCTCCGAAGCACTCCGTGAGCTCTACCGCCTTTTCTGGGACGAGTTCTCGTCATGGTACCTCGAACTAGTCAAGCCGGCCTACGGTTCGCCTGTCGATTCCGCTACTATGCGTGCCACTCTCGGCTTCTTCGACCAGCTCCTGCGTCTGCTCCACCCCTTCATGCCCTTCATCACCGAAGAGCTCTGGCAGCATCTCACCGAGCGTCGTGAGGGCGAGTCGATCATGTATGCCCCCACACCCGCCGCCGGCGAGGTCGACACCGTGGCTCTCGGCATCGTCGAGGGCGCCAAGGAGATTGTCAATGGTGTACGCAACGTGCGCGCCTCAAAGGGCATCTCGCCCAAGCAGCTCCTCGTGCTCAATGTAGTTGGCACATGGCCCGTCGAGCAGGACGCCGTCATCGCCAAGCTCGCCGGAGTGGGTGAAATCAACCACAATCAGCCCTCCGACCCTGCCGCCGCCTCGTTCATGGCCGGCGCAGTGGAGGTGTGCGTGCCTCTCACCGACGCTGTCGACACCGAGGCCGAACTCGGTCGTCTGCGCAAAGACCTTGAATACTACCAGGGCTTCCGCGAGAGTGTGCTCAAAAAGCTCGGCAACGAGCGCTTTGTCAGCAAGGCTCCGGTAGCCGTTGTCGACGGCGAACGCCGCAAGCTCGCCGACGCCGAGGCCAAGATAGAGACCCTCACGCGCTCAATCGAGGCCCTCTCAAAGTAATCCACTCAGTATATTTGTTTTCCGAATATCACCACCATAGATATATATTATGGCATCGAAATTTATTGAAGAGCTCACGTGGCGCGGCATGATTCACCAGATGATGCCGGGCACCGACGAGAAGCTTGCCGGCGGTATAACTACCGCCTACCTCGGCATCGACCCGACAGCCGATTCGCTCCACATCGGTCACCTTGTGGGCGTGATGATGCTCCGTCACTTCCAACGCGCGGGCCACAAGCCCCTGGCGCTCGTAGGAGGCGCTACCGGCATGATTGGCGACCCATCTATGAAGAGCCAGGAGCGCAAGCTCATCGACGAGACCACGCTCCGCCACAATCAGGAGGCTATCAAGAAGCAGCTCGCCAAGTTTCTCGACTTCGAGAGCGACGCGCCCAACGCCGCAGAGATGGTCAACAACTACGACTGGATGAAAGACTACGGTTTCCTCGACTTCATCCGCGACATAGGCAAGCACATCACCGTCAACTATATGATGGCAAAGGATTCGGTAAAGAAGCGTCTTTCAGGCGAGAGCCAGCAGGGCATGTCGTTTACCGAGTTCAGCTATCAGCTGCTCCAAGGCTACGACTTCCTCTATCTTTACCGCACCAAGGACTGCCGTCTGCAACTCGGCGGCTCCGACCAGTGGGGCAACATCACCACCGGCACCGAGCTTATACGTCGCACCGAAGGCGGCGAGGCTTTCGCCCTTACCTGCCCACTAATAACCAAGGCCGACGGCAAGAAGTTTGGCAAGACCGAGAGCGGCAACGTGTGGCTCGACCCCAAACGCACTTCACCCTACCGCTTCTATCAGTTCTGGCTTAATGTGGCCGACGATGATGCCGAGAAGTATATCAAGATTTTCACCACCCTCACGCGCGAGGAGGTGGAGGCTCTTGTTGAGGAGCAGAAGGCCGACCCGGGCCGCCGTCCCCTCCAGCATCGTCTGGCAAAGGAGATAACCATCATGGTACACAGTGCCGAGGACTACGAGCGTGCCGTAGAGGCGTCGCGCATACTCTTTGACCCGAAAGCTGCCGATGCCCTCCGTGCCATTGACGAGGCCACACTACTCGACATTACAGAGGGCGTGGAGCGCCACGAAGTGGAGATACCCGCCGAGGGTGTGAAGCTTATCGAGCTGCTCACCGATGGCGCCCCCGTCTTTCCCTCTAAGGGCGAGATGCGCAAGATGGCCCAGCAAGGCGGCCTGTCGGTCAACAAGGAGCGCGCCACCGACCCCAACGCCCTCATCACTCCCGACAATCTTTTGCAGGGCCGTTATCTGCTCGTCACTCGCGGCAAGAAAAACCATTTCCTGCTCATCGCCAAGTAATCAATCCGGCTTCCGCGATATATGACATTAGCCCCGCCTGAGATCGTTCAGGCGGGGCTAATGTCAATTACGGGCATCGGTGTGCAGGGCAACATGCGGCCCGTCGTCGGGCGGCCGATGCCGGCAATGTCGTTGCTCAGAAAGCGCGGGCCACAGCCGCGTTAAGCTCGGCGAGGTTGTCTACGCGCGATTTGATTTCGCCGTCAGCGCCTATTACGAATGTGGCGGGAAGTGAGCCTACGTTATATTTCATGAGGGCTTCTGTGCCGTCGTGGGCGCTGTTGTAGACGGTTATCCAGGGTAGATTGCGGGCGCTCTGCTTCCAGGTGTATTCGTCGGCGTCAAAAGCCACTTGGAAAATCTGGAGTCCGCGCGACGCATACTGCTCATACACCTTGTTGAGAGCGAGATTGACTGCGGGTGATGCCTCGGCTGTATAGCTCGTGAAGTTGAGAATCACCGGATGCCCCTTGGAGCACTCTTCGGCGAGGCTGTGGAGCGTGCCCTTGTCGTCGTAAAGCTGAATGTCGAGCACGCCTATCGCGGCGGCCATGATGGTGTCAGTTGCGGCCGACGATACTGCGGGGCGGTTGTTGGCGTGGTTGCTGGTAAACAGTTGGGTGAGATAGGCTGTGCGCGGGTCGCCGGGACGGCGCTCATGAAATGCGTTTGCAACTGCGCCTATGATGCGCAGGTCGCCTTTGTTGGCCGGGTCAAACAGCGAGCGACCGCCAATCTTCTTGTTGATGATGTAGTAGGCCACGATGCCCGACGGGTCATTGAGGAGCTCGCCGGCGAGTTCGCGTTTCAGAATCGAGTCAGTGGCTGTAGCTGCACCGAGATGTGAGGCGGCGTCTTGGAGTTTCTGCTCTACCGTCATGAGCTGCACGGCGTGAGTGCTGCCCGACAGAGTGTAGTTGGTGTCGAAAGCGTCTGCGCGAGCCACCACCGTCACTGTCTCTATCGAGTCGATAGGGAAGTAGAGCGAGCGGTCGTTGAGGCGCAGACGGTAGATGTCGGGATAACCCGCAGCCTCGTGGGTGAACTTGAAGTTGCCCCCGCCGGTGAGGGTGACGGTGTCGAGCGGGTACCAGCGGCCGTTGGATGAAGCTTCGAGGATGAGAGTCTTGTTGTCGGCGCCCTCGATGCGTCCATCAACAGTCCATGAGTTGCGCTCGCCGCAGGCGGCGAGCACCACAGCCGCTGTGGCGGCAATGAATATCTTGAATGATTTACGGTTCATTATTTTTGGGAATTGGGTGTTATAGCTTGCAAAATTACACAAAAACGGATGATTTCCGCGCCACAACCCTATAAAAATCCGGTTACGGTGTGTCGTCTCCTTGATTGTACAGGTCAGAGTCACTCTTTTCGACACCGTATATCAGGTTACGGTATCGGGAGATTGTCACTTGGGTTGGCGGGAAGACTGCACCCTATCTCATCGAACGGAATGGTCGGATAATCCTTGATGCGGGTGAATACCTGAGCGTCCTCGCGGAATCCTTTCAGTGGCTCGTCCGGGTCAATAAAGCCGGGGTCTGACGCCGTGGCCCAGTTGTTGACAAATTCGGCCCATTCCGTGCGTCCGCTCAGCAGATTTCCGATGCGGTAAAACAGGTTGCCTTCGAAAAGATTGCGTTTCGGATAGGCGGGATTCTCCTCCCAGTAAGCTTTAAGTTCGGGATATGCCGTGCTATAAGGCGGTTCGTCGTACCGCACCCGCTTCAGGCGTTGGTCGGCTATTCCGTCACGGGCGACCATATTAGCTCCCCATCCCTGCATGCGGTTGTCGATATGTATGGCCAGCGGACAGTCGATGAAGATATTGTTGCGGTAGGTTATGTCGTGGCCGCCTCCGATAAGCACAGGCATCGAACCGGCCTGATGGTATATGTTGCCATAGACTTCTGCGCCGCATGCGCCGTCGTCGTGGTATGTTGCCGTGACTCTGTGGCGGGGGCTGAGGCGGTGGAAGTAGTTGTAGCGGATTATGTGGCCGCGTTCCGACGGGTCGCGGCCGTAGTACACCGCCCCCTGGTCATCCACTTCGCCGCACACGTTGGTGATTCGGCATTTCTCGATTATGTGGTTGTTGCCGTGAAATAGTATGGCCATGCTCGGTGCGTTGTATATGTCGCAGCCCGACACCCGGCAGCCTGTCCCGTCCATCCACACTGCGGCTCTGTATGATTTCTCGATACGGTTGAAGTCGTGGATACGGCAGTTCTCCACATAATTACCTGACGGGTCGAGTGTGGCGCGGTCACCGCCGCCCAGACTTATTCCTCCGGCGCCTACGTTGTAAATTCTGCAGTTGACTATGCCGTTGTTATGGCCGGCGTTACGGTTGAAGAGCACATCTTCGTAGACTTTGCCCTGAAGGTCGCCTATCATACGGTGGGCTATCGTACCTCCCGCTTCGGCCGAGTGGGGCTTCAGGCTTTTCTTGTCGGCGGCATACGAACCGTGGCCCACACATACGCCTACTCCTCCCATATTGTGGATGGTGCAGCCGGTGACAAGCACGTTGCGGGTATTCTCCATATATATACCCATCGAGCGTCCGCATTCCAGCACGAGTCCTTCTATCCTCACGTCATCGCAGTTTTCCACAGCGAGAAGGGGCGCGTCGAGTACCGATACGCTGATGTCGCCCGGCTTACGCCCTGTCGGGTAAAAGTAAATTTTCCCGTTGCGGTCGTCGAGCACATATTCGCCGGGACGGTCAAGCTCCTCAACAAGATTGAGGGCATACCACCGTCGCCACGGCGCTCCGGTCATAAAGCCATATACAGTGTGCTGGGCTGCATGGATGGTGTGGGTGGCTGTATCTACCCTTGCTGCCTTTATCATGTCGTCGGCATATCCGTGCGCGAAATAGCCGCCAATCCAGAAGCTGTCGACGCCGGCCCAGCGTTCGGGCCGTGATTCCAGGTATTCAAATACCGGATAAGGCGCTTCCTCACGTGTCTCGCCGATACCCGACTCATGGATTTTTCCGATAAGCACCGTCGTGTCATTGGGCCAGCGGGCTATATGGAATGGCGTGCCGTCCTCAAACAGTTCGGTCCACGCTGACAGGCTCGGACGTCCGAATCCCGATGGGCGCAGTCCATGTACCGGGATGCCGGCACTGCGTAAATCAATCTCATATATGCTGTCTTTCACATGGGGCTGCAGACGGTCGGCAACCGTTCGGTCTGTCAGTCGGCGTATCGCTTTCCGGCTAAGTTTCCTTCCACCCGAAAGTCTCGCTTTACCGGGATGCTCGGCCTTGATTATGAGCGTCCCCTTACCCTTTTCGTTACCTATTTCCAGTGTGGATTCGAGTTGATAGATGCCGTCGCGCAGGATTATTTCAGTAGAGTCGGATTCTATGGCAAAGGAAAGCCTGATAGCCGACTGAATGGAACGTAGCGGTGCGGCCTCGGTGCCCGGATTTTTGTCGTTGCCGGCAGGCGATACGTAGATGTGTCGTGCCGTTTGTGCCGGTAGATGCAGTGTTGTTAAAACGAATGAGCAGATAGCAATCAGCTTCAGCAGTCTCATGATATCTCTGTATGATTGGTTTTATGTCGTAAGGCCCGGCGATGTGCGGGCCACTATTTCTGCAAAGGTATTAAAAACGCCCGTTCCGCACCCCTTCGCAGTATCGAAAACGAGCGTCCGGCACACTCGGAATCTTCCGAATATGCCGGGCGCTTTGGTGGGAGGAATTTATTTCCAGCGGGCGAAGATGACGATGTTGTTGTCGTCCTCGTCAAGAGTGGCCTGGAAGTCCTGAAGCTTCTTCAAGGCGTCACCTGTGATACCATGTTTCTTGATGCTGCTTTCTATCCAAGAAGATATAGAGCCGGGGCTTGAGTTCATCACAAAGTAGTCGGGACTCTTTGACATGCACCATCCGTTTTCCCATATGAGCTCACCGATGCAGTCGACAAGGATATTGCAGTATCCTCCGCGCAGACTTTCCTGATCAACCAGCATAGGAGTGCCGGGGGATACTACGAACGTATTTTCTGAAGTCTGTTGCGGATCGCCGTAGACCGCTGCTACATACTTGCTTCCGAGTTTGTCTATGTGGGACCGTTCTCCCGATTTTTTAGTAACGGTGAATACGGGATTGAGCGCCGTACCATCGTATTCATAGACAGAGTCGGGAGCGGGCTCCCAACGGAACAGCGAGTAGCTGAAGCCGTCGGCATGACCGCCGATATTGCTCATCACCTCGTTGCTGAAGTCCATCGGCACCTTGAGCCATGGTTTCGACACACTCGACAGAATATTGCCCTCGAAATCCTGCGTCCAAACCTGCTTGTCGGCGTCGGTGCCTTCGAAGCACATGGCTACGGCTGTGATCGACTTCTTTTCTGTGTCGACTCTGATGCAGCCTTTAGGCATCTTCTGCGCTAAAGGTATGTTCTCGATGAAAGTGCCGTCGGAGTCGTAGCTCATTACTTTATCCGCATTATATGATACCATGTAGATGCGTCCGGCCTTGGAGTCAACATAGATGTCGTAAGGGGCGATGGTGTATTCTCCGGGGCCGTTGCCTTTGCCGCCTATCTCCCCGAGATATTTGCCGTCGAAGTCAAATTGCTTGACGACGCCATTGCTGTAAATCACGATGCGGTCGCCGGTGATCCATGACTGTCCTGCGCCGATTAGCGCTTCGTCGGATTTTTCGAGGCGCACTATCCTGACGTCATCCGTGAGATCCGACAACTTCAGAATCCTGACATCGTCGGATTTCTCGGGGTGAGCTACGATGACGCTGCCACCGGAGGAGAGCTCGACGCGCTCGGCTATGACCGGCATGTCGTCGAATACCGCAACTGCCGATGGTGTACCTTCCGAGCTGTTGCTTTCGCCGCACGATGCCATCGCTCCGGCAATAATCAGCCCTATGGCCGATTGTGTGATGATTCTGTTCATGGTCGTTTTCATTGGTTGGAAAGGTGATGGTTGCAAAATTAGGCAATTAACAAGCCCTTTCCAAGCATTTCGATATTTATTTTCAGGCATGAACGATAATTGTTTGCATCAATCGTCACATTATGCTGTCAATCGCTTTACGATATCAAAAGTGTAATCGCCGACCGAGTTTTGGCTACTGATTGAAAGAAAATGTATAACTTTGCATTTCATTTAGAAACAATCACCTGTAATAAAGCTCCACGACGATGAAAAATCCATTGAAAGAACGCGTAGAGGCTATCATAGCCGAAAAAGGTATTCTCGACCCGACGGCCGGACCGGTAGTGGTGGGCCTTAGCGGAGGCCCCGACTCCGTGGCGCTGCTTGCTCTGCTGCGCGAGCTTGACTACGGGTGTATAGCCGCGCACGCCAACTTCCATCTGCGCGGCGACGAGAGTGACCGCGATGCTTCGTTCGCACGCCGCATGGCGTTGCGCCTCGGAGCGCCGTTTGTCTCGACCGACTTCGACATTGCGGCGTGGCGGCGCGACAACGGCGGTTCGCTGGAAATGGCGTGTCGCACCACACGTTACGAGTGGATGCGCTCTGTCGCCGCCGAACGCGGCGCCCAGGCCATTGCCGTGGGTCACCACCGCGACGATAATGTAGAGACCATAATGCTCAACCTCACCCGAGGCACCGGTATCTCTGGCCTCACCGGCATGGGCCTGCGCCGCGCCGACATAGTGAGGCCGCTGCTCACGTCGAGCCGCCGCGAGATTCTTGATTATCTGAAACAGCGCGGGCTCGACTATGTGACCGACTCGACCAACCACGAGAATGACTATGTGCGCAACCGCCTGCGCAACATCGCCCTGCCGGCCTTGACACAGGCCGTACCCTCGGCCAAGGACGGAATCATGACTACCGCCGTGCAGCTCGACGAGGCGGAGCGCTTCTACCGCCGCGCCGTAACCGTGGCCATAGCCGGGGTCACGGAGCCCGACGACCCGCGTATCGACCTGCGCACGCTGCGTACGCGCTGGGCCGACAGCGCCGGCCTGATACTCTATGAGTATCTGCGCTCCGACGGCATATCCCGCTCGGCGGCCGAAGATATTGTCGCCGCCGCCCCCGGCGCACGCTTCGAGGGCACGCTGAAAATATATACCGTGGGTGTCGACGGCTATCTCTCGGCCCGTGACCGCGGACGCCGTGAGATCCCCGATTTTCCATTTGAGATTACGGTGCATCCAATCGAGGAGTTCGCGCCGGAGCGCAACGACGGCGTGGCCTACTTTGACGAGGATGTGCTGAAACGCCGCCTCACTTCGCGCACGTGGCGCCGCGGCGACCGCATGCACCCCTACGGCATGCGCGGCTCCAAGCTGCTGAGCGACCTCTTTGTCGAGGCGCGCGTCGACGCCGACGACCGCCCCTACGTGAGCCTGTTGCTCGCCGACGACGAGGAGATACTTTTTGCCGGAGGCGTGCGCGCGTCGAGCCGCTACGCAGTGGGGCCGCTTACGCGCCGTTTTGTGCGTGTGGAGTGCCTTAATCTGCCGCGCCGTCGCTGAGGGCGGGCCAGCTTTCCGGATAGGGCGCCGTGAGGTCGACGGGCTGCTTGCTCACGGGGTGTACGAATTGGAGCCTGAACGCCTGGAGCGAGATTGACCCGTCGGGATTCGACCGCTTGTCGCCATATTTCAGGTCGCCGCGTATGGGGCATCCTATCGAGGCGAGCTGTACGCGTATCTGATGCTTGCGGCCCGTTTCGAGGTTTATTTCCAGGAGGTTGAAGCGGTCGGTGCGCCCTGTCACGCGATATGTCAGCGATGATTTTTTCGCGCCATCCCTGGGCGCGGGCCATGAATAGCTTTTGTTGTTGCGCTCCACCGAAGTGATGTAGCTCTCGATACGTCCCTCGGTCGGGTCGGGCATGTTGCGTGTCAGCGCGCGGTAGGTCTTGTGTATCTGGCCGAGGCGCAGCATCTCGTTGAGGCGGCTCAGCGCCTTCGATGTCTTGGCGAAAATCACCAGGCCGCCAACGGGGCGGTCGAGGCGGTGTACCACGCCGCAAAACACGTTGCCCGGCTTGTTGTAGCGCTCTTTGATGTACTGTCGCACTGTCTCGACCAGTGGGGTGTCGCCGGTCTTGTCGCCCTGTACTATCTCTCCGGGCGCCTTGTCGACTACTATGATATGATTGTCTTCGTAAACTATGTTCATAATGATGATGAGAGTTCGCGGAATGCTTTTTTTGATGTGTAGACTGTCACGAGGTCGCCTTTGACGGCAACGGCTTTCTCGCCGTCCTCGCCCGTGTCGATTATGGTGCGCGTGGTGCGGATGATGCCGAGGCGGTTGCGTCCTGACGAGGGCCTTGTCACGGCGATAAGACGCATCTCCGGAGTACGCAGCACCGGTATCTCGTCGTAACGCAGGCCCTCAAACACCGGCGGCAGTGTAAAGCGAATCACGAAGTGTTCGCCGTCGTCTTCAAGCGAGATGCTTTCGGTGCTGCCCCCGATAGCCATGTCGCGTGTGAGGTCCATGGCGGCGCGCTGCTCCGGAGTGATGATGCGGTCGATGTGGAAGCCTTCGAGTATCGATTCATGCAGGCGGTCGATTGCGCGTGCGTAGATGCGCTTCACGCCCAGCTCTTTCAGCAGCGCCACCGTGCGTATCGAAGCGCCGAAGTTCTCGCCGATAGCCACGATGACGGTGTCGACGTTGGCGAGCGGCAGCGCCGACAGCGCCAGCCGCTCAGTTGAGTCGACTATGTAGGCTGTGGAGATGTAGTCTTTGATTGATTCTACGAGATTGGCCGATATGTCGGCGCCGATTACCTCATGACCCATGTCGGTGAGGTCGATTGCAAGGTTGGTGCCGTAGATGCCGAGGCCTATTATGAGATAGCGCATATATCAGTTGATGATGAGATTGTCGGTGGGATATGATACGGGGGAGTCGTGGCGTCGGCCCGCGAGCCCGCTCATGAGCGACACGAGCCCCACGCGGCCGAGAAACATGGCCGAGCAGAGTATGAGCTTGGAGGCGGGCGAGAGGAGGGGAGTGACGCCGAGCGACGAGCCGATAGTGAAGAGGGCCGAGAGGGTCTCGAAAAGAAGGTCGCGCGTAGGGAGCGCGGGTTCGAGCGCCAGGATTGTCATGGAGTAGAGCAGATAGCTGATGATTGAGATACACACCACGGCATTGGCGCGACGGATTGACCACACGGCTATCGTGCGCCGGAACGCAGTCACTTTATCGCGACCCAGGATGATGCAGCGCAGATTGAGGCAGATGGCTGCGAAGGTGTTGACCTTGATGCCGCCGGCCGTGGACTGTGAGCCGCCGCCCACCCACATGAGAAACATCACCATGATGAGCGTGACGTTGAGGAAGCCCGCCGGATTGACTGACGCGAAGCCCGCCGAGCGCGGAGTGACGGAATTGAACACCGACTGTGTGATTTTATCGCCCGCGCTGAATCCTGCGAGCGAATTGTTCCATTCCAGAAGTCCGAACAGTACCGCTCCCCCGAAAAACAGTATGAAGAACGTGGTAAGCACAATCTTGGTGTTCATGTCGAAAGGGTGGACGTTGCGCGGCTCCGTGTCGCGCCGCATGGTGACTAAGAGCCAGAACCGGCGCAGGTGAAGCATCAGCGCGTCCTTGAAGTTGACGAGGATAGGAAAGCCTATGGCACCGGCGATGACTATCACCGAAGTTATCCAGTAGATAGAGCCGCCGCCGTAGAGCAGCAGTGGATTCGACATGCCGCCGGGCATCACGCAGAAGCCGGCGTTGCAGAATGACGATAGCGAGTGGAAAAACGATATGGCGACCGTGGGGAGGAAAGGGAGCCCGAAAGCCTCTTCTATCGTACCGTAGACCACTACGGCGCCTATCAGTTCGACTATGAGCGAGAACGACAGGATATAGAGCAGCGTGGGGAAGAGGTTGCTCATCGACTTGGAGTAAATCATGTCGCGGAGCACGAGGTGACTGTAAATCGACGTGCGGCCCGAGAAAAACAGCGCGAAAAACGACGTGAACGTCATGAGGCCGAGGCCGCCTATCTGTATCAACACCGCAAGCACTATCATGCCGAGCGGAGTGAAGTTGACATAGACGTCGATAGTGCTCAGGCCTGTGATGCACACGGCCGATGTCGACACAAAAAGGGCGTCGACATACTGAATCGGGCCGTAGGTACATTTCGGTAGCATCAGCAGCAGCGAGCCGATGAAGATGACTGCAAGGAAGCTCGACGACAGCAGCAGCGACGGGTTGGTGCGCCTCCCCACGAGCATCATCACCGCATAGCTCACGTCTACGATAGCGTAGGCGGTGAGCACTCCGGTGAGGAAGCGGAAGGAGTAGAGCAGCCGTTCGAGCCACGGCAGCCACGGGTGGACCGGCAGAGGGTAAATGAGCGGCAGGAGCGTCACCACTATCGCTGCGTCGACTATCTTCTTGACTATGCCGCGTTGTCGAAAAGTGGAGTGGGGGTCGAATATGAAGCCGTAGAAGATGTCGGTCAGGAATATCAATTGCGCGGCGCGTATCACACGCCGGATAATCACGACTTCATCCGCGGAGTGGTCGAAGCCGAAGTAGACGACGAGAGCTCCGAGCAGCAGCACCGACGCAATCATCGACAAGCCGCGCAGACATCCCGACATCGTGTGGACCGCGCCGACGAAGCGGTGGTTCATACGGCGCCAGCGTTGCATGTTGTCGTGTAGCCAACGGAGCATCTGCTTTATTAATGTGGAGATATGTCGGGCCATTCTCAGCTGTTAAAACGAATGTGGGCTTATTGAAGTTCCGAGAGTTCGAGCCAGCGCATCTCCTGCTCGTCGAGCAGGTCGCTCAGCTCAGCGTAGCGCGCCGACAGCGCGGCGGCGTCGTCAATCACCTCGCCTGAGGCAAAACGCTCGTCGATAGCCTTTTTCTCAGCGGTGAGCCGGTCAATTGACTCGGTGAGGGCCTCAAACTCGCGTTGCTCCTTGAAGGTCATGCGGCGCTTGCGCTCGGTGTTGCGGCGCGGCTTGGTGTCGGCGGCGGTTGCTGTGGCGGCTGCCTGCTGCTTCTCTTCGCGCACCGTATCGCGCAGACGTGCGCGATAGTCGGAGTAGTTGCCCGGGAAGTCGCTCACGCGCCCCTCGCCCTCAAATACAAACAGGTGGTCGACTATGGAGTCAAGGAAAAAGCGGTCGTGGCTCACCACGATTACGCACCCCTCGAACTCTGCCAGATACTCTTCAAGCAGCCCGAGGGTCACGATGTCGAGGTCGTTGGTTGGCTCGTCAAGAATCAGGAAGTTGGGCTGGCGCATAAGCACAGTGGCGAGATGCAGACGCGCTTTTTCGCCTCCCGACAATGTGTGGATATATTTCTGCTGGTCGGGTGGCGAGAAGAGGAAGCGGGTGAGAAACTGCATGGGTGAATAGTGGCGGCCTCCGTCATCAAGGCTCACGTCTTCGAGTATGTCGGTCACGGCGTCAATCACCTTTTTGCTTTCGTCAAACTTGATGCCGTCCTGCGAGTAGTAGCCGAAGCGCACCGTCTGGCCAACGTCGATGCTGCCGGAGTCGGGTTTTACAAGCCCTTGGAGCATCTTGATAAACGTAGACTTGCCCACGCCGTTGGGGCCTATGATGCCTACCTTCTCATAGCGGGCGAAAGTGTAGGTGAACCGGTCAAGCACCTTTTTGTCGCCGTAGGCTTTCGTCACGTCGTGAGCTTCGAAAATCTTCGAGCCTATATATCCTGCGGCGATGTCGAGGTTTACGTTACGCTCCGTAAGGTCGACCCGCGTGCGCTCTTTCAGGTCATAGTACGCGTCGATGCGGTATTTGGCTTTGCCGGCGCGGGCCTGTGGCTGCCGGCGCATCCACTCCGTCTCGCGTCGCAGCGTGTTGCGGAGTCGTTCCTGCTCGGCGGCCATGGCCTCGATGCGTTCGGCACGGCGTCGGAGGTAGTAGTCGAAGTTGCCGACGTGGAAATATGCCCGGCGGTTGTCGAGCTCTATAATGCGGTTGCACACGCGGTCGAGGAAGTAGCGGTCGTGGGTCACCAGAAGCAGCGTCACGCGCGAGTGCGACAGATAGTTTTCGAGCCATTCAATCACCTCGATATCGAGATGATTGGTCGGTTCGTCGAGTATCATCAGGTCGGGGCGTTCGAGAATGAGGCGCGCCAGCGCCACACGTTTGCGCTGACCGCCCGACAGGGTGTCGACTTTTGCCGACATGTCGCCTATGTGAAGCTGAGTGAGCAGCTGTCCGAGGCGATCCTCGTAGTCCCATGCTCCCGCGGCGTCCATTTCGGCTGCTGCGGAGTTGATTGCGTCGGTGTCGCCGGTTGCGAGCGCTGCCTCATAGTCGGTGACGGCACGTGCCGTCGATCCGGCGGTGTGCGCCAGACAGCTTTCCAGCACAGTCGAGCCTGGGGTAAACTCGGGTATTTGGGCGAGGAAGCCTACGCGGATGTCGGCACGGAAAGTCACCGTGCCGCTGTCGGGGGCTTCTTCGCCCGCTATTATGCGCAGTAGAGTGGACTTGCCGGTGCCGTTGCGCGCCACGATGCCTATCTTGTCGCCTTCGTTGATGCCGAAAGTCACCGATTCAAACAGCAGCTCTTCGGAATAGCTCTTGGTGAGGTCGTCGATTTGCAGATATACAGCCATGATGATATGTGTTGTTAACGTGACAGGGAGAGGTTGAAACTAAGACCGAAAGCGGTCGATGAAGTGGGGTAGGAGTTGGAGCTTACCACGGGGATGTTAATCTGATGTTCGAGATAAGCTCCTATGTTGAGGCGGCGACTCATCTGGTATTTGGCCGCCAGATTGAAGTGTATGGTGCGGGTGCCTGAGGTGGCCTGGGTGTAGTTGCTCTCTATGCGTCGTATGAGGGCGCTGTTGAGGGCATAGGATAGGTCGCCGGTGATGTTGAGGTCGTTGCTCACAGCTGTCCGGCGTTGGCGTGGCAGCCTCAGCACGGTGCCGAAGTCGACAATCTTGTATCCGAGGCCGCAGGTGATTCCGCGCGATGATGCCTCGACTACCTGTCCGGCCGAGGTGTTGAGGGTGAGGGTGCGCTGGTCGCGCCACTCGGCGTTGACGGTCATGCCGTTATTGAGTGTCGCCGACGCGCCTATGAGCGGGGCGAAGCGTTCGGTAATGGCAACCGACGAGATATTGAACGGCGACGAGGGTATAGGCTCGCCGGTGAGCTCGTCGAGGGTGAATCCGCGTGTGTCGCTGCCGTCGATGCCCACCCAGTTGAGATACGACGAGTAGGAGCCCACGGTGTAGGTGCATTGGTAGGCATGGGTTACGGTGAGGCTCTTGAAGATGTTGCGCATGTTTCCGAGGTTGATGAAGCCGTCGTAGGTGACGCGCCAGTTGGGACGCGCCGCGCCGAACGACGGGAACGGATTGAGCCACTGGCGTGCCGCGTTGGTGCCGGTGTAGGCCGACAGGAAAGCGGGGATGAGCACGTCGGAGCCGGTGCGCGACACTGTGCCCACCTTGGGGTCATATGGCATGCCTGCGTGTATGTTGCCCTCCATGAAGCCGCCGGTGGGATAGGTGGTGCCGGCATAACTGTTTTCTATGCGGCCGGCAATGACGGGGATGTTGGCTATGAGCCGGTCGAAAGCGTCGGACCGGTAGCCTGTCTCGGCGGTAGAGCCGCGGAGCGCGGTGCCTATCGCCACATGCGTCATGGTAAACGATCCGGCATAGGCCGTAGGCATATTGTCGAACATAAACTGTACCTGGCTGGTGCGGTTGTCGGTGCGGTTGGTGGTGAGCTGAATTTTCAAGCCGGGTATCGGTTCGAGGTTAAGCTCAATGTTTAGCTCCGATGTGCGCGACAGGTTGGCCGGGGTGGTCTGGCCGTCGTCGGTCATGAGCCAGCCCCGCTCCTTGGCGCGGGCCACATAGTTGTCTCCGTAGAAGCCAAATGCAAAGCCGAGGCCGGGAGCGAGGGGACCGTTGTCGCGCCCCTGTCCGAATATGTCGCCTATGTCGGGGATGAAGAGGGGTAGCGAGAGCGACCGTGTGGAGCGGTAGCGCACCGCCACGCGACGCGGCGACATGGCAACGCGCGCCGCATACTGTCCTATCTCGCCGAGCAGTGTGCGCTTCTCTTTCAGCACCTCGACAACCGTAAATTTAAGTGTGCGGCTGCCGGTGTCGAGCACCTCAACATTGTTCTGGTCTATGACGCGGGTACGCACTCGCACGGGCTTGCGCGACGGGTCGGCAGGATCGGTGGCGGTGACACGTATCTTGCGGGTGCGCAGATTGTGGCGTAAGGTTATGGACGTGTCGGGCAGCAGAGCCATGTTGCGTTCCATGCGTCGCGCCTTGCGCTCGCGTGTATTGTTGCGCTTCGACGTTGTGAATCGCCCGTTGACCTCTTTGAGCCACGGCACCTTGTTGTAGATATTTTCGAAGTTGAGAGTGCCGTCGGCGCCATAGGTGGTCTGATTTGAGATAGTGTTGCCCATATCCACGCCGTCGACCGTGGCGCCGCGGTCCCAGCGGTAGGTGGAGTTGTAGTTGAGCGAGCCGTTGATGAAGTCGAGTGCGGGTATCCTGGCGAATGGCGCGGTGTATGTCGCGGTAGCGGTCTGATTGTAGGACCACGGGGTACCGAGGTGGAGTATGCTCTGCATCACGGTGTCTTTCCACTCGCGGTACTTGTCGGGGAAGAGCTTTCGGTTGACAGCCCCGACCGGCTCGTCGATGCGTGCCGACGTGTTGGACATGAAAGTGAAATTGAGGGTCTTGGTGAGCGACCATGTGATGTTGAGCTGGCGGTCCCACAGGAAGTTTTTGCTCACCGACACCGGCAGCCGGAACATCTCGTCGACTTCCGAGCGTATCTGCTGTTCGTAATAAAAGCGGCTGATATATGTGTTGAAGCTGATTGAGGTGGGTAGCCAGTTGAGCTGCCAGTCGCGTATGAACGCGAGATTCCTGTTCTTACTCTTGACAAACGCAAAGGGCTTGGCCGGCTTGAAATAGGGGTTGTAGGTGTAGAGCAACGACCCGCGGTAGTCGTTGCTGTTCTCGTATTCGGTGGTGGGATTGCTTTTGCTGAGTTTGGAGAACGAGAACGAAGCGCCGAAGTTGGCCGGATCCCACGGCATGGGATTCTTGCTGCGCACGTCGGAACGGAGATTGGAGATAGAGAAATTCTGCGTGGTGGCGCGCTCTACGGCAAAGCCGCTGATTGAGTCGCGTTCGGCTTGGGTCTCCACGGCGTCGAGTGCATCTTTGAGCCTTACGTCGGTGTCGAGCGGATTATACTTGGGGGTGGTGGTCTCCTTGGAGTAGGAATAAAACACCGGTATGTGCATCTTCGAGGCCGGGGGCAGGAAGCGCCCGAGGTCGACCTGAAACGCCATGTCGTAGCGCGAGTAGTCGTCGAGGCGTCGCTGATTGAGCCCCTGATCCACACCCCCGAAACCGGTCGACTCATAATGCCCGGCGAGGTTTAAGGTGGCTATGTCGCTGACAGCAAGATTGGCCGACCCCTTGGCCGCCCAACCGCCCTCGCTGTCAAACTCTGTCACTTTGAGCTCGTTGACCCACACAGTGCCGTCTTTTACGGTCGAGCTGTTGTTGCGTATGCCTATCAGCATCACGCGTATGTCGCCGAGAGTGGGGTTGCCCATTACGCCCATGGTGTTGCGCGGGTGTTCAGGGTCGCGGGCGGTGAAGAGTATACCGTAGCCCACACCCTGCTCTTCGGCGCGACGGGCGCGGTTGCGTTCGATTTTAAGGTCGACGAGGTTTTGTAGGTTCAGGTCCATGAAATTGTCGGCCGGCCATACGATTGCGCGCCCCTCGGAGGTGTCGGGATAGCGCGCTCCGCTCCACGGTGGAGTGAGCGTGAGCGGAATCTCGTACTCGTAGAAATTGTTTTTGACGTCGGAGCCTATACGGATGAATATCGACAGCTCACCCGATTTGAGAAATGTGGTGTTGTCGATGAGTGCTTCGGCGTGGGTCCACATTTGTAGCCGCTTGTAGTTGCGCAGGTCCTGGCGCGTGTTGCGGTACACTCCTCGCGCGTCGCCGGCCTGGAGTCCTGTTACTTTCATCGACATCGACTGCTCGTTTTCAAGTACTATCTGGCTCTGCGACGGGTCGGATATGCGGGTGACGCCCGGGGGTAGGAGATAGTTGACGGGTTGGCGCGAAGAATTCTCCTCGATGTTTACGACTGAAACGTCGAGCTGCCCCTCGGCCGGAGCGTCGCCGCGGTTGTTGAGATTGAAGTCGTAGGTGCGCCAGTCGCCCTCCACCAGTTCGAGTGTGGCGAAGCGGAGGTGTGTGGTCTTCCGGAAGCCGGTCATGAACATACGCATGAACCTCACGGTCGAGAAGTCGCTTATCGAGCCGACGGCTTTCTCGAACTCTTCAAGTGGTATCTTGAATTGGTACCATGTCACTTCGGGAGTCTGGCCGTCGGGGGTGTAGACGAGCGATGTCTGCTTGTCGGTCACATAGTTGCGGCCTACTTCGAGGTCCTCCGGGCGGATAGATATGCGGTATTGGAAATATCGCTCGTATTCGTTGAGGGTATTGTCCTGGTTGATGTCCTCAACGTCGGGCAGAGAGCGCGAGCTCTGGTAGAGCGGCTCACCGGCATCCTCGGGCGAGAGCGAGTTGCCCTCCACGCCATTGTAGCGCTTGTAGCGTTCCAGTATCGACAGTCGCTGTTCGTCGTAGTCGTAACCGCGATAAAAGTGGTAGTTGTCGCCGGCGGGGTCATTGAGCGGCGAGAATGCGTCGGCGAGCATTCGCTCTGTCGCCGCCGGGGAGAGTCGCGAGCGCAGGCGTGAGAGATAGTCGGCGTAAGAGCTGAAATTGAACTCGTCGGCGTTGAGCAGGCCGTCGAGTCCGGTGTCCTGAATCAGGCGCGCGGAGTTGGCGTTATCGAACGCGTAAGTGAGGGAGTTCTGCGAGCTCGTGCGTCCCCACACCGTCTCGCGCATATATTGGTTATTGCCGTCTACGGGGTTGCCGTTCTCATAGGTCTTCAATCCGTCTTTGAGTATATCCTCCGATATTTCGCCGAGGTTGATATACAGGTCGCCACCCTCGCGGTTTGGGTTGTCGGGGTCGAGAAACGGGTCCATCATCCAGAACTGGATATACTCGATGTTGGTCGACTCGAAGTCGGTCACGTCGAGGCGGCGCATGATGCCTCCCCATCGTTTCTCGGGGTTGAGCAGATTGCCTTCGTCGTCAATATCCGTGGCGTCGAGGTTGTATGGTCCGCGCTCCGTGGGGTAGAAGCTGAGATTGAGGGTCTGTATTATGTTGCTTTCGCCATAGGTCTGTTGGCGGCCGGGAAATATCTCGTAGGTCTTGACCTCGCGCACATAGGGGTTGGAGAGCTGTTTGAGGTCGCTTTTGATATATCCCGGTGCGAGCGATGAGTTGCGGTTGGTGAATAGGCGGTCGATGTAGTACCAGTTGAGCAGGGCGCGGTTGCGTCCGTAGGCGACGTTGTTGCTCAGCGCCGCTTCGGGGAAGAGTGCATCGCCCGACGGGTCGTAGGGCGTTGACGCGAGAAACCAGTTGTAGGGGCTGCGGAGGTCGAGCCCTCGCTGCGCCGTCTCGAAGTCGTCGATATATGAGCTGCCTTTGTTGCTTCCGGTGCGCTGCCTCGCCGGTATGAGGCGCGCTATCTCGCCTTGGAGGGCAATGCGAGACGGTGCGGTAGCGTTGACCGTAGGTATCTTGTTGAGCAGACTGGTGAGCCACAGGAACTCGGTGGAGTAGCCGAAGTTGGCGCCGAGCATGGTGTTGTTGACGGTCTCGTCGCCTATGTTGACTTTTTCGATGAGAGCTTTCTCGCCGTAGTGGAGGAGTGTTGCGCCGAGATTGAAATTTCTGTTGAAAGCATAGTTGAGGTCGAGGCCTACGAGGCTCTTGCGCTGTGTGGCGAAGAGGTCGCTCTGGTCTTCAAGTGTAACCGACACGTTTTGCCCCGAGTCGAGAATACTCTGGTTGGTGATGGTGACATAGCCCATGGCATAGTCTACGGTGTAGTCGCTGTTTTCGGTGAGGCGCACGCCTCCGGCCATTACCACCACCGAGCCGCGAGGCACATTGTAAGCCCCGAGCGATATGCGGCTGCCTGAGCTTGCCTGATACTCGCCCGTGAGCATGAACTTGTTCTTGTCGGCATACTGTCGCGCCACGGTCAGCGTGGAGTCGTAAAGCTCGGTGTAGGTATATTTCCCGGCGATAGCCGGATTGCCGATGGCCTTGGCGAGATGCGAGCCGAACGGTTCGGCCACAGGGAAGATAATCATGCCGCGGTCGGCGTCAATGGTGTAGCCCTCGATGAAGTCGAAAAAGCCGTCGGAGTTGCTTTCTTGGTTGGAGTCGAGGCGGTCGAGGTTCATGACTTGAAGCAGCGTCTTGTCGTAGAGCCCTGTCACCGGGAGGTAGCTTATCTCCGTCCCCGTGGTGTCGGATAGATATTTGATGTTGAGCTTGAAGTTGTTGCGCTGGATGTTGGTGGCTCCGAGCGGATACACGTTTTTCATCATTAGGCGCCACATGGGCAGCCGCGGCTCCTGTGTGGTGCTTTTGAGCATCTTGACATAGAGCGACTGGTCGGTAGAAGTGATGTCGGCCGAGAACTCGCCCACCTGATACACCTGGCCTCGGTAGGTGTACTCAAAAGCAACGGCGAGTACCTGGTCGGCGTTGAGGCGGTTTCGTAGCGATATGTAGCCGAGAGTGGTGTTGAGGGTATATTCGTTGGCCGACAGCAGGCGGGCGCTCTCAACCTTTTCAAAGGCGCGGCCACCCTCGATGCCGAATGCCGCGAGCGGTGCGAGGGCCTGTGTCACGGTGTTTATGTTGCGGGCGCCGGGATAGTCGCTCTTGATTACGTCGAGCAGATTGTTGCTGCGGTTGGCAGGATTGAGCAGTGCATGGTCGGGCACCCAGTAGTCTGACGCGAGGTGCGACGCTTCGCCGAGGTCCATGAATGCCACGAGGTTGCGGCTTTGATTGTAGGTGCTGTTCTTGTTGGTGACCCATACCTCGATGCGTGTTATCTGCACGCCTGAGCTAACGTAGGGCAGGCGCGCCGCAAAGCTGTCGTAGTTGTCGCGGAACCATTGCGAGAGAAAGAAATAGCTGTTGGCCTGATAGTTGTCGGCATTAATCGAGAAAGGTGTCGTCTGCACGCCGCCTTTGGTGTTGACTGACCGGGTGACGGAGTTCTGCTGGCTCACAAGTGCCGTTGCGGTGAGCTTGCCGAATTGCAGTTTAGACTTGACGCCAAACAGCGCCGCCGAGCCGCGTATGAGCGACGAGCCGGTAGTGAGGCTGACGTTGCCCGCTTCTATGCTCTTCACTATGTCGTCTTCCTTGCCCTCATATTGCAGTTTCAGGTTCTTGGAGTCGAAAGCGAATGTGGCGTCGGTGTTGTAGTTGAGGTTGAAGTTGAGGCGGTCGCCTACCGATGCCTGCACGTTGGCCTGAATTTTCTGGTCGAAATCGAAATATGTCTTTCGCCGCGAGGTGAGCGACAGCGCCGGGTTGTCGGTGAAATTGCTCTTGATGCCCATGTCAATCTGCACCGAGCCCTGTGTGCGCAGCGCCAGTCCTCCCGGACCGAAAATCTTTTCGAGGGGGCCAAGTGCGAAGCTCATGTCGAGCACGTTGAACGGCTGGCGGCCGGCACCGTCATCGTCGCCGGTGAGAAACGCGGAGTTGCGACGCCGGTAATATGCGCCCATTTCTTTGCGGGTCTGCCAGGCGTTGTATTGCGCCGGAGTGAGGAGTATGGGGGTGTAGACGGTGGTGTCGCCAAGCTTGGTGCTCAGCAGATAGCACCCGGTCGAGGGGTCATATTCCACTACCGTGCGTATGTTTTTTGGGTTGTCGAGGTCGGCGGCAAACTCGTCGGCAATCATATCCTCGTAGGTCTGCGGAAAGGCCTGGCGTATCGGGAACGGGAGCATGATGCTGTCGGCCCCGGCCGTGAGGCTGTTGGAGCCGAGGCTTACCGGGGGCGGCCCTATGAAGGTGGGGAGCGGTAGCACTGACTGGGCCATGGCTGCGATGCCGCACATCATCATAAGCAGAATCACAGTGCCCCCAACCCCCGGCCGGAGGGGTGGCAAGCACTTGATAAGACGGTTTATGTGGGTGATAATGAAACGGCTCACTAAAAAAGTGGCGCCCGATAGCATTTGACGCCATTTTTTTAACGAGTCGTAAGCGGGTTTATTATACGCGCGCCCGCGAAATAACTGTAATCTGTCAGCATTTGGTATGCGTAAGATGGTCGGGTCAGCGCTCTTTGCGGGGTTTCATGTCGAGGCGGTAAATGACGCTGAGCATGACGTAGCGCGGCATGGTCTGGCGCCAGGTCTCGACTCGTCCTTGTGCGTCAACCGAGGTATAGACATGCTTGGCAGAGCCGAGGATGTCGGCAGCGGTGAGTTTGAGAGCGATGGCAGGGCGCTTGAAGCTCTTGGTCAGTGTCGCGTTCCACACATATTCTGAGGTGTTCATCACGTCGTCGGCATAGCCGCGGCGGAAGTAGGGATTGAACTGTGTGTTGAGCTCGATGTCAGCCGGCAGTTTGAGGAAGGCACGGATAAACGGCCAGTACTCATACCATGTCATGTTGTTGAAGTTCTCGCGCTGCGAGTGCTGATGTCCGATTGCGGTGGTGAGTCCGGTTTCAAGCGAGGAGCCGTTTTTGAGGGTATAGTTGAGAGATACTCTCGGGCGATAGTTGGCTGATAGCACTGAACTACGTACCGGGGTCGCATTGATGGCGGTGTAATCAGCCGAGTTGGTGAAGTCGGTCGACATGGAGAGGTTGACGGTGGTCTGACGGCGTGAGCCGAATGAGCAGGAGTAGCTTGCCTGCAAATTGGCGCTCCAGTTGCCCGATATGTTTTCGGGTGTGTGAACCGATACGCCCGTCTGTGGATTGTAGCGTACGGCGTAGGCCACGGAGTTGGTCATGATGTTCCAATTGCCGTTGAGGTTGAACATCGAGTTGGTGGCCCCGCGCGAATAGCGTCCCATGCCGAATCCTATAATGTGGTTGACTGAATTGTCGAGGCCGTCGGGATTGCCCGTGTATATGTCGAGGGGATTACTCGAATTGGTATTGTCGACAAAATATGAGAGCGAGGGTGCCGATGGCGTGCGCTGATAGAAGAGATAGGAGAAGATGTTGCGTATGCGGTTGGAGGAATTGAACGACATCTGTACCATCGGCAACATGAAATCGGTGGAGCGGCTGAGTCGCTGACGGGTTATCTCGGGCTTGTCGAGCAGGTAGCTCTCGTGGTTGTGGTGGTACTGGAGATTGAAGTGAATGTTGAACGACGGATTGAGTGTTGAGTCGCCGGGCGCGGTAGGCTCGGACCCGTAGCCGAGCCATACGATGCCATAGCCGGTATTGCTGTATGTAGATGTATAAGGGGAGTTGGCACGGTCGAGCATCATGCGTTCGATGCTTATCGCCGAGGGAGGCGTGCTTGTATTGTCTATTGAGTCGGTGGAGTATAGCTTGTCGTCGTTATCGTTGTGGGAATGGGCGAAGTTGGCTCTAATGGCATACAAGAAGTTGGTAGTGCGTTTTTCGCCGAAGCGGCGTATGTCGCGGCGGTACTCGACTGAGCCGTCTATGTTGCGGGAGTGCTTTACAGACGGGTTGTATTTGTATGAGCGTAGCGGCTCGCTGTCAGCTGTGCTTTGCGGGCCATACGTCTGGTCGTAAAGTGTTCGAGTATCGTTGGTGGAACGCTGGAGGTTGCCATTGACGCCGACAAGAAGCATACCTTTCCATTTGGCGGGGCGGATGGTTAAATTGGTATGTAGACGTCCGCTGAGGTCACGGGAGGCCGCGTCGGAATTCTTGAGCAACTTTGTGAGCAGGTTGCGCGAATAATTAATTGAACCTCGCGAGGAAAACAGTGAGTCGAGCGCCTCGCCGCGATAGGTTTCGGCTGGTGGCGTCGTGAATGTGGCCGATCGACCGTATGACCGGTTGTCGTTGCGGTTCCAGTTGAACGCCGGCATTATGTAGGCATAAACGTTGTCTCCTTTGATTCTGAGATAGTGGTCGGTGGAGAAGGAGCGGCTACGGCTGCGACGACGGCTTTCGTTGCGGCCGAAGATATCGCCGGAGGGGAAGAAGCGTGTCGATGCTGCGATGTCGTAGTTGCGGTCGGTGTTGTCGTTGTATGTCGCCGATCCGTTCATTTCTATGCGTTTCTTGTCATCGTATGTGTAGTCGATGCCGGTCATGAATATGTCCTGACGGCCGTTTTCGGTAGCTGAGGCTCCACGCCACTGGCCCGATGTGCCTCCCTGGGTGTGGTCGCCGGTATTGTTGCCATTGACAAACGCGCCGATACGCAGCTTGTCGGTGTAGCCGAGACCGAACGCCCTGCCGAGGTAAAGATCGTGAGTGCCGTAGCCGGCTTCGGCATTGGCGAGCCAACCGGTGTCATACTCTTTTTTCAGCACGATATCCATCACCAGATTCTCGTCCTCCTCGCGCTTGTCGAGGCGTGCGTCAGAGTGGGTGAGGTAGGCGTCTTTGTCAGCTTTGTCGTAGACTTTCAGGTTTTTGACAGTGTACGACGGTAGATTCTGGAGCGCTACCTTAGGATCGCCCTTGAAGAAGTCCTTGCCATTGACAAGAAGCTCGTTGATTTTGCGTCCGTTGACTTCTATGACTCCGTCGGGCGATAGTGTCGCTCCCGGGAGTTGACGTACGAGGGCGTCGAGCATCGAGCCTTCCGACAGGTTGAATGCTCCCGCATCGTAGATTATGGTGTCGCCCTTCATCACCATCTTGATTCGTGTGGCTTGCACGGTCACTTCATCGAGCTGCCGAAAACGTTCGGGCTTCATGATGAGGTCGGGGATATACTTGACGTCCTCGCTGACCGAGGCTATCTTGAACTCACGCATCAGCGGCTCGAAGCCATCCTTGTAGAGCGTGAGAGTATAGTTGCCCATCCCTCCGTTTACCATGGCGCGGAGTTGTCCTCCCGTGGCGAGGCGCTTTTCGTCGTTGCCGACGAGTAGCTTGAACGGTACTTTTGCAGTATCGTTGAGCGTGATGCTTACCTCGACGCTGTCAACAGTCTGGTATTTCTCGTCCATAATACGTCCGCGGATCATGAATTTCTCAAGGTCGGCGGCTTTTGCGGTTGACGTATATCCGATAAGCGGAAGTAGGGATATGGTTAAGAGAAAAAGTCCGGAAAGTCGAGTCAATAAGGGCATGAGTGATGATTAAGTGGGCAGAGCAACTGACGTCAGTAGCCGACAGCAATTGTCAGGCGAGCGGGCTGGCTTTGAGGGTGAGGCCCACGCGCTCCTGGAGGCCGAAGATGAGGTTCATCAGGTGCACGGCGTTGCCGGCCGAGCCTTTGAGGCTGTCGTCCATGACTACGGTTACGGTGGTCATGCCCGACACTTCGTCGAGATGGATGAGTGTCTTGTTGGTGCCGGCGACGTCGGCGAGTATCGGGAGCTCGTCGATGACAAAAGTGAAGTTGTGGTCGTCGAAAAACTCGTCGTAGAGGCGCGCTATCTCGCTTGGCGCGGCGGGTGCGGCGAGAAATGCCGTTGCGGCTATGCCGCGCTGCCAGCCACCTGAGGTGATGAGTACTCGGAAGTCGGGAATCTCAGGCGCGCCCTCGGGTAGAAGCGAGCCCAGAGCAAGGCGGCAGTGGTCCACGGCCTCGTGGTCGATGAGGGCTACTGTCTCTCCGGCGGCTCCCTCACTGGCCGATACAGTGGCGGCGACCGTGACGGGGGCGTTGAGCAGTCCGGCCTTGGCGAGCGGGAGCAGCCCAATCGTTATGGCCGAAGCTATTGGCGACGGCACTATCGCGCGTGTGGCGCCGCGCACGAGCGGCTTGCGGTAGAGCTCCGGAAGCCCGAAGACCCATTCGCCGGGATGCGCGGGAGCATCCGGCGAAGGGTGTGACTTGAAGGCTTCGGCGATAAACCTGTCGGAGAAGTCAATGACGCGCATGTCGGCCGGCACGCTGAAACGTCGCATGAAGCGCTCGCTCTCTTCGGGCGAGGAGTAGCAGAGCATGAGCAAGTTGATGGAGGATAAGTCGGGATGAGCCGCGAAACGCATATAGGTGTCGCCTCGCAAGCCGCGGTGGATGTCGGCTATGGGGGTGCCTTCGAGTTCAGGCTCATGAATCCACACTAATTCCACATCGGGATGGCTTATAAGTATGCGCACCACTTCGCCTGCGGCGTCGCTTGCGCCTCCGGCTATTCCTACTTTAATCATTGACTGTCGGGTGGTTTATCGGGGGGATGACGGTTGTTGTTGTCGTGTTGTGGGCCGGGAGATTACTGCTCCTCGTAGCGGCGCGAGCCGTCGCTCACAATCACGGGATAAATCTTGGGTTCGTGGCCATACTTCTCGTTGAAGCGGGCAATGGCGGTGGCTACGAAAGTGTCGTACTTCTCGTCGGCGACGAGGTTGACGGTGCAGCCGCCGAAGCCGCCGCCCATGATGCGCGAGCCGGTGACGCCGCACTCGCGGGCTATGTCGTTGAGGAAGTCAAGCTCCTCACACGATACCTCGTAGTCTTTCGAGAGGCCCTCGTGGGTGCGGTACATGCGGTCGCCCACCTTGTCGTAGTCGTGGCGCAGAAGTGCCTCGCACACGTCGAGCACGCGCTGCTTCTCTTCAATCACATACTTGGCGCGACGGTAGTCCTCTTCCGAGATTTTGTCCTTGGCGGCGTTGAGCATCTCCATGTCGGCGTCACGCAGGGTCTCTACGCCGAGGGTCTTGGCCACGCGCTCGCAGCTCTCGCGGCGCTTGTTGTAGGGTGAGTCGACGAGCTCGTGCTTCACGCGCGAGTCGACGAGCACCAGGCGGTAGCCGTCGAGCTTGAAGGGGAAGTATTCAAATTCGCCCGAGCGGCAGTCGAGGCGCATGAGGTGGTCTTTCTTGCCGTGTACGGAAGCAAACTGGTCCATTATGCCGCAGTTTACGCCGCAGTAGTTGTGTTCGGTCGACTGGCCTATCTTGGCAAGCTCCATTTTGGGGAACTTGTTGTCGTTGAAAAGGTCGTTGAGGGCGAAAGCGAAGCAGCTTTCGAGAGCGGCGCTCGAGCTGAGACCGGCGCCGAGGGGCACATTGCCGGCGAATACGGCGTCGAATCCCTCGACCTTGCCGCCACGCTTGATTACTTCGCGGCATACGCCGAAGATGTAGCGGGCCCACTGCTGCGAAGGAGCGTCCTCCTCTTTCAGACCGAACTCTACGTATTCGTCAATGTCAATCGAGAACACGCGGCAGCGGTCGGTGCCGTTGGGACGAATCTCGGCCATGATTAGCTTGTCGATGGCGCCGGGGAATACGAAGCCGCCGTTGTAGTCGGTGTGTTCGCCGATAAGGTTAAAGCGTCCGGGGCTTACAAACAGAATGCCCTTGCCGCCGAACTTGTCGGCGAAAGCCTTCTGGATTTTTTCTTTCATTTCCATGATATGTAGAGGGTTATAATAGTCTGTTTTACCCCAGTGGCGATTTCGCCGGGGCATTACATGGCAAATATAGTCAAAAATCCGAAGATGCACAAATCTTGCCCCGCAACGCCTGCTATTTGTGCTTTGCAGCTTGTGGATTATTCCGGGGGTAGGCGGAAGATAGAGAAATTGACGGAGCCGTAGGCGCGGTGGGAGTGGAAATGTGGGAGGGCCGAGAAGTCGTATTTGGCTGAGTGCTCCATGATGAAGATGCCGCCGGGGGCGATGAGTCCGGAGGCGAGGATTTTGCCGGGTATATCCCCGAAGCCGTCCATGTCGTAGGGCGGGTCGGCGAAAATGAAGTCAAACTTGCGCGGTGCGGCGGAGATGTAGCGCAGCGCGTCGCCGCGGACAAGGTGCAGATTGCTGTCGCCGAGCTTGCGGGCGGTATCGGTGATGAAACGTCCCTGGACCGGAGCCTTTTCAACCGATGTGACCGACGCAGCGCCTCGCGACAGCAGCTCGAACGACACTGCGCCGGTTCCGGCGAAGAGGTCGAGTGCGTTGATGCCCTCGATGTCAATCATGTTTTCGATGACGTTGAATATGTTTTCGCGGGCGAAGTCGGTTGTGGGGCGGGCGGTTATGGCTGTCGGCACCGTGAAACGTCGGTGGCCGTATTTGCCTCGGATGATTCTCATGAGCGGGTGTGATTGATGAGTAAAGACAGCGGCGCTGAGGCTATGGCGGTGCCTGCACGCCACAGTGAGGGTGGGAGAGGAAGCGGGGCTGTGGATGCCTGCGGGTCGGCCTGCGCTATCATGGCCGTGACAGCGTCGCGCTCCGACGGGTCGGCGGCGACGAGTATAGGTGCGTCGGAGTCGAAAGCGGCGGCTCTGCGCGCGGCGAGGGTGTAATAGGCTGCGTCGGCTACGGCGGCACAACTGAACATATTGGCGACGCGCAGTCCTGACGCGTCGGCGCACACGAGGGTCAGACGGCCGTCGTGCAATGACACCGCTACTGCCGGAGACGGCTCCTCGCGCGAGGTCATGCTCTCAATGAGCGGTTTGAGCGGGTGGGCGAGGGATATGTTGAAAAAGGTTCGGCGCAGGAAGCCGGCGAGGTCTGCTTCCATGCCGAAATACAGGGTCGCGCCGCAGCCGTCGAGGGGGATGCCGGTGATGCACATGCGTGGGCAGGAGGGGTTGCCCGAGGTCAGCTCTATTGCCTTTGCCGCGAGGTCGGCCGAGTTGTCGCCGAGTGCGTCGGGAAGTATGGTGAAGCAGTCGCCGTCGACAAGGGCGAACACGGCGCGGTAGGGATTGAGGAGAGCGGGATTGTCGTAGACCGCTTCCTCTATGGCTTTAAGATGCGACGGTGCGGCGGGGTCAAGGGTTATGGAGCGCACGATGATGTCGTCGGTGTGTTCCGGTGGAAAGAACACAGCGTCAATACTCCGGCGTCCGATAAGGAGGCCGAGGGTCCATAGGTGGGATTGTGGTATGAGGTCTTTGTCAATCATCGTGGCGCAGATTACGCAGCAGCGTCTCTGTACGGGCGCGGCTGAGGGGTGAGTGGGCAAACCGGCGGGCGAAAGCGCGCCGGCTCATGGTCGTGAGCTCGTCGGCGTCGAGACTCATTGTCTCGGGCAGTGGAGCGAAGTCGGGCAGCGGCTGACCGGGAGGGAGCGGTTGCCGGTTGTGGGGGCAGGCGAGGGCGCAGGCGTCGCAGCCAAACACCCGGCCGTGGAGGCGGGTGCCCTCGGGGAGCTGTCCGCGGTGCTCAATGGTGAGGTAGGCGAGGCAGCGGCGTGCATCGACTGTCGAGTCGGGGCGTATGGCGTGTGTGGGGCACGCTCTGACACACGGGGCGTCGCAGTCGGCGCAGGGGTGAGCCGACGGAGGAAGTGGTGAGTCGGGCTCAATGCGGGCGGTGGTGAGTATCGAGCCGAGGAAGAGCATTGAGCCGAGTTCCGGCACGAGGAGCAGGTTGTTGCGGCCTATCCGGCCGAGTCCGGCCTCCACGGCCCAGTAACGTTCGCGGAGTGGTGCCGAGTCGACGCATATACGGCTTTGTGAGCCGCAGGCGGCATCAATGGCTTCGGCCACCGGCGCGAGGCGTTCGCGCAGTACGGCGTGGTAGTCGCGCCCGAGGGCGTAGAGCGATATTGCCATGCGCGGACGGGGCGATTCTCCTGCCGGACGGTAGGGAAACGCGGCCACTATCACTGAGGTTGCGCCGGAGAGCAGCAGCGACGGGTCGCGACGCATATCAGCTTTGTCGGCAAGCCACGTCATGGAGGCGTTGCAACCGTCGGCGAGCCATGAACGGAAGTCGCTGTCGGCCTTGTCGCTCACGGTGCCGCACCGTGCCACGCGCCATGCGGCGGCTCCCGTCGAGGTCATGAGCCGGTCGACCTCACATCGGGATAGGGAGCATCTCATAACCTTCGTCGCGCAGATAGCGCAGGGCCCACGGGAGCACTTCGCGCAGTTTTGTTTCGGCTTTGAGCGAGTCGTGGAACACTATTATCGAGCCGTTGCGCACATAGCGGCGTACATTGGCCTTGACTTGTTCGGTAGTGAGGCGCCATGAGTAGTCGCGCGTCACGAGGTCGTACATCACAAGGTTGAAGTGCTTTCGTATTGCCGCCGACTGACCCCAGCGGAGAAGTCCGTGTGGAGGGCGGAACAGCGGGGAGTTAATGAGGGCGTGGGCCTCGCTGACGTCGCGCAGATATCGGCGCTTGGTCGAGATTCGGCCCTGCATGTGGTGCATCGTGTGGTTGCCGTAGGAGTGGCCCTCGGCCTTGATGCGTTCAAGCAGCTCGGGATGTCGGCGTACATTGTCGCCCACGAGGAAAAATGTGGCCTTGACCCCCTCGGAAGCGAGGAGGTCAAGGACCCATGGAGTTACTTCGGGTATCGGGCCGTCGTCGAAGGTGATGTAGCATACCTTGCGGCCGCGGCGCTTGATACGCCATATCGCCTCAGGAAAGAGAAGGCGATAAAGCAGTGGCGGTTGCTCAATCAGCATCGGCAGGGAATGGTGCGGGAGCCGCGTCGGCCGGCTCGGCTGCCTGCAATTTAGCCGCCTGGGAGTTCTGATCCTGCATTGCTGCGAGGCGGTTGAGGTTCACGCCGAGTGCGGCAAGCGATTTCTCGAGCTTGTCGGTGTCGCCGCCGAAGTCCACGTAGGTTTGCAGTAAATCCCAGAAGAAGTAGCGGTCGATGTACTTGTCGGTGTTTTGCAGGGTCGAGTACTGGACGGGGTTGAGGCTCTGGTAATAGACGATGTTGCGCGCATAGCGGTCGATTTCGCTTTCGAGTATCTCCATGCCTATTTTCGATGCTTCGGGACGGTTGTCGATGAGTCCCGTGCGCAGGTAGAGCTCGGCGGTCTCGGAGCCAATCTGTATACCCCAGGGCTGAGCGGCCTCGGGTAGCTTTTCGCGCATCAGGTCGAGAATCTCTATCGAGCGGTCGAAGTCGCGTTTGCGGCCCTCGGGGTCGGTGAGGGAGTCAGTCGACACGGCGCGGTTATAGAGCTCTGTTGCGAGGTCGAGCATGGCCGAGCGGTTGGTGGTCACCATGCGGCGCACCGTTTCATCGAGATAGAGATTCTCCGGATTGTCGGCGTCGAGGCCACCCCAGCGGAAGCGCTCGGTGATGTTGCGGTACATGCGGTCGATATCCACGCCCGTACGGTTGGTGGGGTTGAGGTAGGGTGTGATCTGATATGCCAGACCGGTCGACTTCATGTAGGGCTGGAGGCCGAGATAATAGCTTTCGGGCACAGTCATGGCGAAATAGACGGGGCGGTTCCAGTTGTTGTCGGCCGAAGTGGCAAGCATATCGAGCGAGAGTACCTGACTGAGTGTCACACCCGACGAGGAACCGCGGTTGGAGAGGTCGGTCACAAGCGCCGGCACGGCTTCACGGGCCTGTTCAGGCGTCATCTTGCCGGCCTTGATTAGGGCGGCGGTGTCAACGGGTATATAGACGCGGGGATACTTCATTTCCTTGACACCATGCACGTTGGCGGTAGCGCGGGGCGAATATAGCTCGGCGAGCGATGCAAGAGCGGGCACGAGGCTTGTGTCGGGGTCGATGAAATAGCTGTATTGCATCTTGTCGTAGGCATAATCGGCCGGAGTGGCGAGTGTCTCGATTTTCGGAGCCTCATATGAGGGGCGCACAATCTGGTTGGCGTACCAGTCGGTGGTGAGATACGACAGGTTGACCACCTTTACGTCGGTGCGGGTGCCTTCCACCTCCTGGGCATACCAGAGCGGGAAGGTGTCGTTGTCGCCGTTGGTAAACACTATGGCGTTTTCGTCGAGCGAGTTGAGATAGTTCATGCCGAAGTCGCGGGCGGCGAAGCGTCCGGAGCGGTCATGGTCGTCCCATGTCTGGCTCACCATTTGGAGCGGCACGAACAGGCCAATGACGCATGCACCGATTGCGGCCCAGAGCGAAGTGTTGGCCGCTTCGGCATCGCCTTCCTGTCCTTTTTTCTTCTTGTCGCCGATGAGGGCGATGAATGCACGCCACAGAGCGGCCACACCCATGCCCACCCAGATTGCGTAGGCATAGAATGAGCCGGCGTAGGCATAGTCGCGCTCACGCACCTGACCCGGGGTCTGGTTGAGGTAAAGCACGATTGCGATGCCGGTCATGAAGAAGAGGAAGAAGATGACCCAGAACTGCTCGATGCCGCGGTTGGAGGTGAAGGCCTGCCAGCCGAGACCTATGATGCCGAGCAGAAGTGGAAGCATGAAGAACACGTTGTGGCCCTTGTTGTCGCTGCCCTCGCTGGGCGGAAGAAGGCTTTGGTCGCCAAGACGGGGATTGTCGATGAAGGGTATGCCGGAAATCCAGTTGCCGTGGTTCACCTCTCCGTTGCCCTGGATGTCGTTCTGGCGTCCGGCGAAATTCCACATGAAGTAACGCCAGTACATGTGGTTGAGCTGATAGTTGAGGAAGTAGCTCATGTTCTCGGCAAATGTGGGTTTGCTCATGAGCTGTTTTTGTATCGCCTCGCCGTTCTTGTCGACATATACGGTGGCCTCCACGGGGGTGCCGCGGAAGCCGCTCCAGTCGGCGTAGCCTTGGGGATGACCCTCCACGTTGCTGTAAATGCGGGGGAAGAGCATGTTGAGCTCGGGCGTCATCTTATAGTTCTTCTTGCGGCCCGTCATTGTGTAGGAGTCGGGCTCCGACGGATCGGTCTTCACGGTCTTGGAGTAAAGTTCGGCGCCTTCGCTCACGATTGGGGTCGTGGTACGGCCGTCGTCGGCCACTTCATAGAGCGGACGGCTGTTGACGGTCTGGCCGTAGAGGAGCGGCGTCTCACCGTATTGCTCGCGGTTGAGGTACGACGAAAGAGCGAACACGTTGTCGGGGGCATTCTGGTTCATCGGGGTCGATGCGGTGGAGCGGATGAGCAGCAGCGCATACGACGAGTAGCCGACGAAGATAAGGAATATGCTGATTGACGCGAGCGTGAGCCAGCGGCGAGGCATCTTCTTGGCGAGGAGGATATATGCAAACAGTCCGGCAAGCAGCAGGATGTTGAGCCACCAGCGGCCGCCGAGGAGGAAGATGCCCGACATGAAGCACATCACGGTAAACGATATGGCGATCATGAGCCTCGACTTGCCTCGGTAGAGCATGGTCATCGACCACACGAACGACGCAACAAGCAGGACGGCGTAGATGAGTGTGCCTGAATTGAAGCTCAGGCCCATGCCGTTGACAAACATGAGTTCGAACTTCTGCGCCATGGCGATAAAGCCCGGCACGAGGCCGAAGAGTATCAGTGCCACTACTACAAACGACACGAGCAACGCGATGAGCGAGCCCTTGGCGTTGGGGCGCGCCGTGCGGCGGTAGTAGATTACCAGCACAATGGCGGGAATACAGAGCAGGTTGAGCAGGTGTACGGCTATGGATATACCTATCACGTAGGCGATAAGCGTGAGATACTTGGCGCTGTGAGGCTCGTCGGCGCGGTTTTCCCATTTGAGGATAAGCCAGAACACAAGGGCGGTGCAGAACGACGAGAAGGCGTAGACCTCACCCTCGACGGCCGAGAACCAGAATGTGTCGCTCCAAGTGTAGACAAGAGAGCCGCAAATGCCTGAGCCGAAGATGGCGAGCATCTGCGTGAGCGATACCGAATCGGCGTCATCCTTGACTATAAGGCGTTTTACGAGGTGTGTTATGGTCCAGAACAGCAGCAGGATAGTGCCTGCCGACAGGAGGGCCGACATAGTGTTGACGCAAGCAGCGACTTTGGTGATGTCGCCGCCGGCGAAGTTGCTGAAAAAGCGTGCGGCAAGCATGAACACAGGGTTGCCCGGCGGATGTCCTACTTCAAGCTTGAAGGCTTGAAGGATAAACTCGGGGCAGTCCCAGAAACTCGCCGTCGGCTCGATGGTGAGCAGGTAGGTCACGGCGGCTATGATGAAACAGAGCCAGCCGAGGAGGTTGTTGATAAGGTTGTAACGTTTCATTGCAAGGATGAAAAAATGGCGCGTTGCACAGTGCCGGTATCGCACCGGACTGCATACCGCGGTCGCAAAATTACGCAAAATATTTCAATCGGGCAAAATGCGGCACGTCAACAAAAAGCCGCCGTAACTGTAGCACCTTTCAAATGGGTGCGACAGCTACAGCGGCTGTAATGTTTATCGCTTTACCGGCGGGCAGCTCAGGCCTCCGGGGTTTCGGCGGGAGTGTCGGTTTTCTTGGCGCGGGGCTTGCGTCCCGGCTTCTTGGCGGCCTTAGGCTCTACGGCGTCGTCGGCCTTTTTGGCGCGGGGTTTGCGTCCGGGCTTCTTGGGCTCTTCGGCCTTTGGCTCGCGGAGCAGGTGCTCTTCGTTGTAGTGCTCGATGTTCTTGCGCATTGAGTTAACCTCCTTGTTGAGCGTCTCGATTTCTGTGGCCTGGTTGCGGATAGTGGTAAGCAGCGAGTTGAGCTCTTCGTTCTCGATGGAGAGGGGGTACTGCTCCTCCACGCGCACGATGAAGTCGGCGAGGACGTTCATGTAGTTTGTAAATGCCTGGAAAGGAGTTTCGTATGGAGAGAAGTGCGAGTGCATGTCGCCGTCGGCCATGTGCTTGGTCGACATATAGAAGAGGTGGTCGGATGCCTGGAGATAGTTCCAGTCCTGTTTGAGGCGGCGGTCGTCACAGAGGCGTACGCGCTCGGATACGGAGTAGAGCTTGTCGAAAGCCTCGCGCTGGAGCTTGTTGCCGAGCCATGCCGATGTGTCGCGGGCTTCGTCGGCCCATGAAATGGGATGGAGCACGGTGAGCTCGCCCACAGGTTTGAGCTTGGCAACGGCGTCGGACGGGGTGATGAACTCGATGCCCTTTTCGGCGGCGAAGCGGGGAAGAGCTTCGAGGAACTGGAAGATGCCCGAATCGCGGTGCTGGAGCTCGCCGAATGTTTCGAGATTCATGAAGAGGTTGACAATCTGCTCCTCGGGAGGTGTCTGGGCAATCCAGTCGATGTACTTGTCGGCGGTAAGGGGATATGCGTCCCAGTCGGCGTTGGAGAAGCGGAAGGAGATGTCGTCGGAAAGCTTCGAGTTTTTGAGGAGGAGTTTGAGTGCGGGGCAGTCTGCAGCCGAATATACGTAGTTGGGCGACTTCCAGCCGAGGATGTGTTTCGCGCCCTCGGTAATCACTGCCTTGTAGCCCATGGAGTAAATCTGCGGGGCGAGCTCGTCGCAGTAGATGAGCTCGGTGTTGCGGAGCACGGTGGGTTTCTGGCCGAAGATGAGCTGTATCTTTTCGTCGTGGAGGCGTACCTGCTCGGCGAACTCGTCGGGGTCGGTGAGTGAGGCGAGCGAGTGGGAGTAGGTCTCGGCGAGGAACTCCACCTTGCCTGTGGCGGCGAGCTTTTTGAGGATGTCGATGAACTCGGGCACATACTGCTCGAACTGTTCGAGCGCTACGCCGGTTACGGAGATAGCGCAGCGGAAGCGTCCTTCGCTCTGCTCAATCATGCGTAGCAGGCTCTCGGCGGCGGGGATGTAAGAGTTGCGCGCGATGCGGGTCACGATGTCCTCGTTGGCGAAGTCGTCGTAGTAGTAGTGGTCGTTGCCTATGTCGAAGAAGCGGTAGCGCTTGAGGCGGAAAGGCTGGTGGATCTGGAAGTAGAAACAGATTGCTTTCATTGCTATGTTGGAGGAGGCTTTTTTTTAGATGGATATGATTTAAGAGGAGACGGGCGTGGCTCAGCGGCCGAGAACCTTGTTGTAGATGTCGATTACTTTCTGGCCGGCTTTGTCCCATGTGATGCGGTTGACCTCTTCGAGGCCGTCTTCACGAAGCTGCTCGTACATGGCCGGATAGGTCACGATAGAGTTGATGGCATCGGCCATAGCGTCTATGTCCCAGTAGTCGGTCTTTATCACGTTGGTGAGGATTTCGGCGCAGCCGCTCTGCTTCGATATTATCGAGGGCACGCCCATCTGCATCGCTTCCAGTGGAGAGATGCCGAAAGGCTCTGATACCGAGGGCATGATATACACGTCGCTGGCTTTGAGCATCTCGTAGACCTGCTTGCCTTTCTGGAATCCAGGGAAGTGGAAGCGGTCGGCGATGCCGCGCTCGGCGGCCAGCAGTATCATCTTGTCCATCATGTCGCCGGAGCCGGCCATTACGAAGCGCACGTTATGGTTGTTGCGGAGCACCTTGGCCGCGGCCTCGACGAAGTATTCGGGACCTTTCTGCATGGTGATGCGCCCGAGGAAGGTAACTACTTTTTCCTTGGCGCGGGGAGGATTGACGTTAAGCAGCTCCTCCGAGAGGGGGGTCACGGCGTTGTGTACGGTGGTGACCTTGGCCGGGTCGATGCCATACTTGTTTATCACGGTATCGCGGGTGAGATTCGATACGGTGATGATATGGTCGGCATGGGTCATTCCGTCTTTCTCGATGCCGAACACCGTGGGGTTGACGTTGCCGCGCGAACGATCAAAGTCGGTTGCGTGTACGTGAATCACCAGGGGCTTGCCGGTGACCTGCTTGGCGTGTATGCCGGCGGGATAGGTGAGCCAGTCGTGTGAGTGGATGATGTCAAAGTCGAGAGTGCGGGCCACAACGCCGGCCATTATCGAGTAATTGTTGATTTCTTCAAGCAGATTGTCGGGATAACGGCCCGAGAACTCGATGCAGCCCAAGTCGTTGGTGCGCATGTAATTGAAGTCGGCGTATATGTTGGAGCGCAGCTTGAAGTAGAGGTCAGGGTCCATGAGGTTGCCTATCCGGCTCTCGACGTACTCGCGCGAGGGGTCGCGCCATGCCACCGGCACTTGCGACGCGCCTATGATATGAGCAAACGAGCGGTCTTCGTCGCCCCAGGGTTTGGGGATGACGAATGTGATGTCCATGTCGCCGCATTGCCACATGCCGCGTGTGAGGCCGTAGCTGGCAGTGCCGAGGCCGCCCAGGATATGAGGGGGAAACTCCCACCCAAACATTAAAGCTTTCATGATGTATTTAGATGCGGGAATGGGGTGATTTATTTATTGATTTTTTTAAGGGTGGTGAGGGCGCGGAGAATCTCGGCTACGTTGACGGCGTGGCTCACGGCACCGCGGCCGGTGAAGGGCGGGTTGCCGTCGTAAAGCTGTGAGAGGGAGCCTATGCATCCTTGTGTCATCTCGTCTTCGTAGCCTATGAGCATGCGGTCGAGGTAGCTTACTCCGGAGAGGCCGAAGACTCGTATATATGCGTCGGTGTAGAAGCCGAAGAGCCAGGGGCGCGACGGGCCGTTGTGGAGAGCCATCTCGCGTTCTTCAGGCGAACCGAGGTAGAACGGACGGTAGCCGAAGCTCTTCGGCGAGAGGGTGCGGAGTCCCTTTGGTGTGAGGAGTTCGCGTGTCACTACATCAAGCACGCCCTTGCGCTGACGGCGGTCGAGCGGGCAATAGTCGAGTCCGATCGCCACGGCCATGTTGGGGCGCACCGAGGGGTCGGCGTAGTTGCCGGTAACATAGTCGTAGAGATAGCCGTAGTCGTTGAGGAATGTCGATACGAAAGCGGGTTTCAGGCGCTCGGCGGTATCAGTCCAGCGTGTGCGGGCCTCGCCGTAGCCGTCGCGGCCTTCAGCGAGCGCCGAGGCAAACATCAGTGCGTTGTACCACATGGCGTTGAACTCCACGAGATAGCCTGTGCGGGGCACTACCGGGCGGCCGTTGAGGGTGGAGTTCATCCACGAAGCCGGGGTAGTGGTGCCGAGGGTCTCGATAAGGCCGTTTTCGCGGTTGACGTTCATGTTGGGGTGGCGGTTGTCGAGATAATAGTTGACGATGCTCGCCACGAGCGACATGTAGCGTTCGGCGCACGCGTCAGCGCCGTAGGCTTTGCCATACTGCTGTATGGCCCAGATTGCCCACAGGCCCACGTCGGGGAGGTCGATGCCGTGAATGCGGTTGTCGAGTGCGCCGGTGTCCATGTAGCGGCGGAGCGCCTTTGCGGCGGTCGACATTATGGCTTCGTAGTCGGCGCGGTGGTCGATGGTTATGGTTGAGCCGGGAAGCGCCATGAAGGTGTCGCGGGCGCGAACCTTGCCCCAGGGATACGACGAGATGATGAACATTCCGTCTTTATCTTTGAGGTAGCACTGCTTGGCGGCATTTTTAAGGCAGTTGAAGAACGAGGTGCGGCAAGTGCGGGTGGCGATTTCCTTCTCCCACATCTCTTCGAGCGACGCAGGATCAATCTCAGAGATGCCTGCCGAGAAGATAATGCTCTCGCCTTTCTTGATAGGCATCTCGAAGTAGCCGGGCACCCAGAGGTCTTCGAGGTAGGGCACGCCGCGCTCCATATCCTTGATATATTCGAAGCCTTTGTACCAGTTGGGGTCGCTCACCCACTTAGGCTCGTGGTTGTACTGCATATAGAGGGTGGGGTAGCCCGGGTAGAGGCAGCAGCTCTCGCCATTGGGCACCGGAGTCATCCCGGTGTTAATGTTGTCGTTGGCCATCACAAGCGAGTTGGCCTCGCGGAACGCGAGATGCGGCTTGAAACGCAGTGTGGTCTCCGAGTGTGCGTCGACGAGGGTGTAACGGATAAGGAAGCGGTTTTCGTGGGAGATGAACATTTTCTCCTTTGTGAGAATCACACCGCCTACGCGATAGGTGGTGCGGGGCACGCTTTCACAATCAAACTCACGGATGTACTTGTGACCGTTGGGGCTGTAAACTCCGCCCTGATAGCGGTGAAGTCCCAGGTTGAAGGGGGCGCCGTGCTGTATGACAGTGACATCCATCGACGACAGAAGCACATGTGGAGTGTTGTCAAACTCGGGGATGGGGATGACAAGTAGGCCGTGTTGCTTGCGTGTGTTGCAGTCGACGACCGTCGTACAGTGATAAGCGCCTGACTGATTTGTGCGGAGCATCTCTTTTTTGAGCGATTGCTCCAAGTTAATCATGAGGTTTTTATCAAATTTCAGGTAGCTCATGTTGTATATTATGGTATTTTGATTTTCAGGAGGTAGAGTTAGTATTCGGCGAATGTAGGCAAATTTCTGCATAGCCGCAAATTTTGTGTAACAAAATTTGCGCAAATACGTAGAATAATATTGAAATTGTTATAAGAAGGCAGCAAAAAGCCCCGCGCATCCTCACTTAGAGGAGCGCGGGGCCGAAGCGGTATGTGTGCCGCCGACACTGCGGAGGCACACCGGCAGGATGATTTATTCGAGGTCGCGCGGTATAGCGACGATTTTGAGGTTGCAGCCGCGGATGAATCCGATAATCTCCTCGCGGACGCGTGAGGGGTTGAGGTCGGACTCGATGCGTTTGAGCGCATTGAACACGGATGTGCCGGTCTGATATACGTGGCGGTAGGCTTTCGCCACATCGTCAATCTCGTCGTCGGTAAAACCGTTTTTGCGCATCACGAAGGCATTGACGCCAAAGTAGCTGGCGGGGTTGTGGGCCATAATCACGAAGGGTGGCACATTGCCGGTGATGCGGCAGCCGCCCTTGATGAGCGTCCATTCGCCGAGCTTGGAACGCTCGTGGAGGATTACGCCCGACGAGAGAATCGAGCAGGCTCCTATCTCGACGTCGCCGGCGATTGACACGTCGTTGCCGAGCACGCACTTGTCGGCGATGTGGCTGTCGTGGCCGATGTGTGTCTCGGCCATGATGAATGAATCGGAGCCTATGCTTGTGCCGCCCTCGGAAGCGATGCCACGGTTGATTATGACATGCTCGCGGATGGTGTTGTTGTCGCCGATGAAGCAATAGGTCTTCTCGCCTTTCCAGCGGAAGTCCTGGGGATCGGCACCGATTATCGAACCCTGGTAGATGCGGTTGTTGCGGCCGATTCGGGTACCGCGTATAATGCTGGTGTAGGGCATTATCTCGGTTCCCTCGCCGATTTCTACGTCGGCGTCGATGTAGGCGAAAGGATGGATGGTGACACCGTCGGCTATCTTGGCCGAGGAATCGACATAGGCAAGCGGGGAAATCATGGTAGTGATATTTGGGATTTGACAGGGATGGTGATTATCGGCCGCCGCCGAGGCTCTGGTAGAGGTTGATGAGTGCGCGCGAGCGTGTAAGGTCGCAGGCTAACGCGCTCATCTGGGCTCCGAGCAGGCTTTGCTGGGCGGTTATCACTTCGAGATAGGTAGTGTTGTAGCCTCCGAGTTTGAGCAGTGTCTGGGTGATTTCCACGCTCTGTTCGAGGTTTTCAACCTGGCCGGCGAGATATTCGCTCTTCTGTGTGGCCTTGGCGTATGTGGTCATGGCGTTGCTCACTTCCGACGATGCCGAAAGAAGTGTCTTCTCGAAGTTGTTCATCGCCTGCTCCTGCTGTGCCTTGGCGGCTTTGAGGCGCGAGATGTTGGCGCCGCGTGCGAAGAGGGGCGCGGTGAGCTGACCCGAAAGCTGGATGAACCACTTGCCTGGGTTGGTGATGATTGAGCCGAGAAGATTGGTGAAGCCGCCGTTGCTGGCGATTGAGAGCGCGGGATAGAAGTTGGAGCGTGCGCCGGCTGTGGCGTAGTAGGCCGCGGCGAGCGAGTATTCGGCGGCGCGAACGTCGGGGCGTGATGCGAGCTCACGCATGGGTATCTCGTCGCGTGTGAGCATAGGCACGTCAAGCACGGGTATATCGCTGACGGTCCACTCGCGCGGCTCCACGGTCTGGAGGAGCGACATGGTGTTGTAGAGCTCGTGGAGCTGGGCCTCGGTGTCGGTAATCGATGCGAGAATGCTCATATACTGGGCCTGTGCCTGCACTACCGACGCCTCTGTCGACTTGCCGGCCTCTTTGAGGTCTTTCATCGTCTGCACGGTTTCGGCCCATTTTACCGACGTCTCGCGTTGCAGGTCGAGAGTGCGCTTGGTGGTGCCTATGGCGTAGTAGGTGTTGGCTACGGCGGCGATTATCTGCGAGCGGGTGGCCTGCTCGGCGGCCTGCGACATCTGATATGAGGCCTCAGCGCCGCGCTTGGTATTGAGAATCTTGCCGAAGATGTCTATTTCCCAACTTACGGCCATAGGTATCTGGTAGGTCCAGTTGATATGGCTGTGGTCGTAGGAGGCGCCGGCGACGTTGGGAGCGAGTGCTACCGACGGGAGATAGGAGAGCTTGGCACCGAGAAGCTGTGCGTGGGCTATGTCGACGTTGAGTTTGGCGTTGGCGAGGTCCTTGTTGTTGTCGAGGGCCTGGTAGATGAGGTCGACGAGCACGGGATCGGTGAACACCTCCTGCCAGCGGAGGTTGCCGAACGCGGCAGTGTCGGCTTCGGCGTCGCGTGCCTTGACATACTCCTCGGTGAGAGCCGTGTCGGTAGGCATCTTGAACTTGGAGTAGATATTGCAACTCCCTAAGGTGGTAGCCGCAAGAGCGGCCACCACCGGGAGGATAATATATTTGCGTGATTTCATTGTTGGTCGGGATTAACGTGAGTATTGCTCGATTTCGCTTTCGATGCCCTCGTTGTCGGTGTCCTCCCACTTGATGGGCGTAATCTTCTCCTGGAGGAACTGGAACACTACGAAGAGCGCCGGCACCACGAATATCTGGAACACCATGCCGATAAGCATACCGCCTACCGAGCCGGCGCCGAGGGCGCGGTTACCATTGGCGCCTACGCCGTGGGCAAACATCATGGGCAGAAGACCGATGATGAGCGCGAGCGATGTCATGAGGATAGGACGCAGACGGGCTACGGCGCCGTTGACGGCCGAGTTGTAGATTGACATGCCCGTGCGGCGGCGTTCGAGTGCGAACTCTACGATAAGAATTGCGTTCTTGGCCAGAAGGCCGATTAGCATGATGAGCGCGATCTGGAGGTATATAGAGTTGGCGATGTCACCTATCTTGGCGAAGATGAAGGTGCCCATGAGGCCGAAGGGAATCGAGAGGATTACAGCCAGCGGCAGCGAGTAGCTCTCATACTGTGCCGAGAGGAGGAGGTAGACGAAGAGCAGACAGAGACCGAAGATGACGGCAGTGGTCGAGCCGGCGCCGGTTGAGGCTTCCTCACGAGTCATGCCGGCGTACTCGTAGCCGAAACCGGAGGGGAGTGTCTGGGCGGCCACGCGTTCCACGGCGGCGAGGGCGTCGCCCGACGAGTAGCCCGGAGCGGGCTGACCCGTTACCGATATGCTCTGGAACATGTTGAAACGGTTGAGAAGGTCAGGACCGTAGACACGTTTGAGTGTGACGAAGTTGGAGATTGAGGCCATTTCCGATCCGTTGCGCACCTTGATAGAGTTGAGTGTCTCGGGGCTTACGCGGGCTTCGGGCGAGGCCTGCATCATTACGCGGTAGAGCTTGCCGAAGCGGTTGAAGTTTGACACATACATACCGCCGTAATAGCCCTGGAGCGTCGAGAGAATGGTCTGTGGCGAGAGACCGGCCTGCTTGGCTTTTGCGGCGTCGATGTCAATCATATACTGGGGGAAGGTAGGGTTGAAGGTGGTGTAAGCCATCTGGATTTCCGGCTGCTGGTTGAGGGCACCGAGGAAGGCCTGCACTATGGCGAAGAACTCGTTGATGTCGCCGCCGGTCTTGTCCTGCATTTTCAGCTCGAAGCCGTTGGTCATGGAGTAACCCGAAATCATAGGCGGAGCGAAAATCATCACACGGCCGTCTTTCACATACTGGCCGGTCAGGGCATAGAGCTGTTGGATTATGGCGTCGGAGCTTTGCGATTCGTCGCGCTCGCTCCAGTTTTTGAGCTTCACGATAAATGTGCCGTAAGTGGCGCCTTGGCCTGCCATGAACGAGTAGCCGTCAATCATCATTCGCATATCCACACCGGGGATGGTGCCGATGAGAGAGTCGATTTGTGCGAGAGTGCGGCCGGTACGCTCCTGCGACGTGCCGGGAGGCATGTCAAGCATACAGAACACTGTGCCGGTGTCTTCGTTTGGCACGAGGGTCGAGGGGGTGATTCTCATGAGCCACACGAGTACCACTGTGGCGGCGGCCACGAGAATAAAGGCCGATATTTTGTGGCGCGTAAGGAGGTTGACGCCTTTGCGGTAGCCGTCGAGCATCTTGTTGTAGGCGTTCTCAAAGGCGGCGTGGAAACGCTTGCCGAAAAGGCCCATGAGTGTCAGGATGCCGAACGCTACGGCCACGAGACCCTCGGTGATGTTCTCGAAGCTGAACCAGCCAAGCACCATCAGGGTGACGGTGATGATGAGCAGGAGGAGAGTGATGAGCGGGTGGAAGTTCATGCGCAGGCGGCCGAAATAACGCTTCTTCATGGTGCCTGCGGCCTCGGAGTAGGCTGCGCCCATGCGCTCCTTGAGCGATGCGTCGGTGTTGTGGGGTTTGAGGAACACCGCGCAGAGGGCCGGCGAGAGGGTAAGCGCGTTGATGGCCGAGAAGCCGATAGCCATTGCCATTGTAAGACCGAACTGGCGGTAGAACACACCCGAAGTGCCGGGCATGAACGACACCGGTATGAACACGAGCATCATCACGAGCGTGATCGACACGATGGCGCCGCCTATCTCGTTCATGGCGTCGATTGCAGCCTTGCGGGAGCTCTTGTAGCCCACGTCGAGCTTGGCGTGCACCGCCTCGACCACCACAATCGCGTCATCGACCACAATCGCAATCGCGAGCACGAGAGCCGAGAGGGTGATGAGGTTGACCGAGAAGCCGATGAGGTTCATGCCGAAGAACGTACCGATAAGGGCCACGGGGATGGCGATGGCGGGAATGATGGTGGATCGGAAGTCTTGGAGGAAGATATATGTCACGAGGAACACGAGGATGAACGCTTCGAGGAGCGTCATGAGCACATGGTGTATCGAGGCATAAAGGAAGTCGTTGTTGTTCATCGGGATGGCGATAGCCAGTCCGTCGGGGAGATCCTTTTTGGCGTCGTCGACAAACGCGAGCACGTCGTTGATGATCTGTGTTGCGTTGGAGCCGGCTGTCTGGAACACGATGGCGTTGACACCGGTCTTGCCGTTGAGCTTGCCGTGGAATCCATAGGTCACGCGGCCGAGCTCAATGTCGGCTACGTCTTTGAGGCGGAGTACCTCGCCGTTGGGTGTGGCGCGCACCACAATATCCTCAAACTCCTCGGGCTGCACGAGGCGGCCCTTGTACTTCATTGTGTACTGGAAAGTCTGGTTGCCCTGTTCGCCGAAAGCACCCGGAGCGGCCTCGATGTTCTGTTCGGCCAGTACGGCGGATATGTCGGAAGGCATGAGCTGATACTGGGACATTACGTCGGGTTTGAGCCAGATACGCATGGAGTAGTCAGCGCCCATAACCATTACGTCGCCCACGCCCGAGATACGCTGCATAGGCGGCACAAGGTTGATTTTCATGTAGTTTTCTACGAAAGTCTCGGGGTAGTTGCCCGATTCGTCGTAGAGTGCCACGGCAACGAGCATGGAGGTCTGACGCTTCTGTGTCAGCACGCCCACTCTGGTTACTTCGGCAGGCAGGAGGCTCTGTGCCTTGGCTACGCGGTTCTGTACGTCAACGGCGGCCATGTCGGGGTCAAAGCCCTGCTCGAAGTATACGTTGATTGTCGCCGAGCCGGTGTTGGTGGCGGTCGACTCCATGTAGGTCATGCCCTCGGCGCCGTTGATTGACTCTTCGAGAGGGGCGATGACCGAGTTGAGCACGGCCTGTGCGTTGGCACCCTGATAGGTGGTTGTCACCGAAATGGTGGGTGGCGCAATGTCCGGGAACTGGGTCACAGGGAGCGACGTGAGGCCGATAATACCCAGCAGGACGATGAATATTGATATAACCGTCGAGAGTACAGGACGATTAATAAATGTATCTAGTTTCATTCGCTATGCGATAATGCTGTTTATTACAGTAGAGTTGTGACGGATGAGAGATTACTCCTTTGTCTCGGTTGCGGCGACAGGCGATGTTGCGGGCGCCGAAGCCGACACGGGATTGATTACGATGCCGGGACGTACTGATTGTGTGCCCACACCCTCCACAACGATGCGCTGACCGGGATTGAGGCCGCTGTTGACCACGAAGTCCATGCCGCCGCTTATGGGGGTTACGTCGACGGGGGTCGACACGAGTTTGTTGGAGTCGTTGACCACATAAACGAAGCGGCGGTCTTGAAGCTCGTAGGTTGCTTTCTGCGGAATCACGAGCACGTCGCTCTGATTGTCGGGGATGACGATGGTGCCGGTGGAGCCAGAGCGGAGCATGCCGTTGGTGTTGTCGAAGAGTGCGCGAACGGAAGCAGCGCCGGTGGATGTGTCGATGACGCCGCTCACTGTGGCTACCTTACCCGAGAGAGGGTAGAGTGTGCCGTCGGCAAGACGGAGTCGTACTTCGGGCATGGCGGCGATAGCGCCGTTGACGGTCTGCTCGCCTTCCTTTGAGAGATTGAGCAGGTCGAGCTCAGTAAGAGAGAAGTAAGCGTAAACCTGCGAGTTATCGCTCACGGTGGTGAGAGGCTGTACCGACGAAGGCGAGGCGAGTGAGCCCTCGCGCTGGGGGATTGTGCCTACTACGCCGTCGCTGGGCGATGTCACAACAGTGTATGCGAGATTCTTGCGGGCGCTGACAAGGCTTGCCTTGGCCTGTGCGAGCTGTGCGTTGGCGCGGGCGAGATCGTCGACAGCGGTCTGATATTCAAACTGTGAGATGATGTTTTTATCGAGGAGTGCGCGTTTGGTATCAACGGTGCGCTGTGCGGTCGACGCTGAAGTCGCGGCGGAGTTGACGGCGGCCTGGGCCTGGTCGACGGCGGCCTGGAAGGTTACCTGATCGAGGGTGAAGAGTGGCTGACCCTTGCGCACATGCTGACCTTCGTCGACATGGACCTTGGTGATGAAACCTGTAACCTGTGGGCGGATTTCAATATCGGTCTTACCCTTGATCTGGGCGGGGAAGGTGGTTTCCGACGCTGAATTTGAGGGTGAGAGGGTGATGACTTGCAGCGAGGGAGCCTGCTGTTGCATTGCGCTGTTGTCGCCGCTGCCACAGGCCGCTGCTAAAATCATCAGCGAGCCGGCAGCGAAGAAGCCGGTCGACTTGATAAGGTTGCTGTTGATCATTGGTTGACTTGTATCTATTGAATCGTTATTGTCGTAAATTGTACTTGTTCGTTACTACCGCTTTATACTTGTTTTGCGATATAAACCTATTTTTCCGGCTGCAAAATTAGTAAAAAATGCTTTTTTGTCGCCTAAATGTCTAATCTGAGTTCATGAGTTAGCCGATTGTCACCTCATTTTTCGACTTTTTTACCAACGAATGTCAGAGGTCAAGACGGTCGTGTGTGCGGCGGCGTCCGCTGAGGCGGTCGGCCGCCGAGCGTGCCCAGCCGCGCAGGCGCAGCCATATCGGCGTGGGTGCCACGGTGATATCGGCGAGCATCTGGTCGGCAAGTGTGGCCACATCGGCTGCTGCGGCGTTGGCGCTTTGTTCGGGGTAGATTACCATGAGGTTGTTGGCGGCGAAGTTGTGGCTGAGGAAGTCGGGGAGTGTGTCCATGTCGGAGGTAAACGATATGGAGCCGCGGCGCGCGGTGACGTTGACGAAGAGGTCGTCGGGCATCACCTTGTTGGCGAGCAGTATAAAGTCGTCGTACGACTCTATGGTGCGGTAGCTGCGGTTGATGTCGTAGCGGTAAATCTGCATCACGGTCTCTATGGCGCGGTGTGTGTCGTCGTAGCAGCAGAACACAATGGGGCAGCCTATCTGTGCGGTGAGATTGCCCAGGGCGCGCACCCATTTGGTGAAGCCCACCTCAAACTGCGCCTTTTCGGGGACTGCCACGATGATGCGCATGAGTGTGGCGGCGGGTACAAACAGGCGTGTAATCACCACCATAAGGCTTGTGGCTTTGAGCATCTGGCTCAGCTTTTCTCCGAAGAACGAGTCGATGAACTGGGTGCGGCGATGGAGGCCGATGATGACCTGCGATATGTCGCGCTCCTCGATGACGTTGATGGTACCGGTGACGAAATTGAGGTCGTAGCGCTCTATCGGCTGCACCGTGGCCTCGACTGAGGCGGCTACGCGGCGGGCTACGTCGAGCGAGTTGCGCGATATTGAGCGCGATGAAGGGCTGTTGTCGGTGCGCACGTGGAGGGCATAGAGCGAGCCGGGTGCCGACTTCTCACCGCGCATGAGTATGGCGAGGCTCACAAGCTCCTTGGCTGTGGCGGGGTTGGCTATCGGTATCAGCGTGTTGACAGGCTTGTCGGCATTGTCGGCCGGCTCCACGGTCAGCTCCTCGCGTTCGAGCTGTTGTAGCTTGATGCGCGAAGCGGCCCGGCCCACGCCTATCGAGCTTACGGTGCAGGTGACGAGTATCATCACCACGGTGCCGTTGAGTATCTCTTCACCGAAAATGCCGGTCGAGAAGCCAATCATCACCACTGCGAGCGCTACGGCGGTGTGGGCATTTGACAGCTGATAGAGCATGGAACGGTCGGGGCCGCTCAGGTGATAGATGCGCTGGGTGATATAGGCCGCTATCCACTTGAATGTCATGGCTGTGGCCGACATTACCGCAGCGACATATACCGTGCTCCACGACGTGGTGAGTACCTTGACGTTGATGAGCATGCCCACGCCGATGAGGAAGTAGGGGATGAAAAGCGCGTTGCCCACAAATTCGAGGCGCCCCATAAGGGTGGAGCGCGCCGGTACGTAGCGCCCAAGCACTATACCGGCATAGAACGCGCCGAAAACGCCTTCGAGACCTATCCATACTGCGGCCTGAGCCGCGAGAAATGTCATGGCAAGGATGTAGACGAATTGCAGGATGCCGTCGGTGTAATGCCTGAAAAACCAGCGTGTTATTTTGGGGTAAAGCCACGCTACGGCTATGGAGTAGACTGCGAGTGAGCCGAGTAGCCTCAGCATGTCGAGAACGGAGAAGTGTCCGCTCTCCACCACTCCCATTACTCCGGCGAGCACGAGCAGCGAGCCGAGTACGGTGAAGATTGTGCCCGCCACGGCTATCACTACCGCCGGATTTTTGGTGAGGCCGAAACGCGCCACTATCGGGTAGCCTATGAGCGTGTGCGCGGCAAACATCGATGCAAGCAGCAGAGCCGCGAGGAAGCTGAGGTCGAGGGCAGCGAGCGCCGACACGGTGCCGAGCACAAGCGGCACGGCAAAGGTGAGCAGGCCAAACACCACTCCTTTTTTCAGGTTCTTGCGTAGGTTGAAGAGGTCTATTTCAAGACCCGCGAGAAACATGAGGTAGAGGATGCCCACCTGACCAAACACTTCGAAACTCATATCGCGGGCGAGCCAGTTGAGCCCGTAGGGCCCTACTATCACGCCCGCGACAATGAAGCCTATTATCGAGGGAATTTTGAGGCGGTTGAGCAGCAGAGGAACAAGCAGGATGATAGCCAGTACCATCAGGAAGATTGGCACCGGCGACGTGACCAGCGGTTGCGTTGCGTGTATGGCGAGGGCTAAAGTCATTGCCTGTTGTAGCCTCTGAGCGCGGGGAGGCGACGTGTGCCGCCTCTCCGCTTATTCCGAGGTGTTGTGTTTATGAGTTGGCAAACTTCTTGCCGTGGGCGATGAGATACTGAGCTATCTGCACTGCATTGAGAGCCGCGCCCTTCTTTATCTGGTCGCCTACGAGCCAAAGGGTGAGGCCGTTGGGGTCGGCTATATCTTCGCGTATGCGGCCCACGAACACGGGGTCGGCGCCTGCGGCGTCGAGCGGCATGGGATACTTCTTTTCGGCCGGCTCGTCGATGACCACCACGCCGGGTGCTTTTTCAAGGGCGGCGCGTGCTTCGGCGGGCGACACGGGCTTCTCGGTGCGGATCCACACGGCTTCGGAGTGGGCGCGCATCACCGGTACGCGCACGCATGTGGCCGACACGTTGAGGTCGGGAGCGTGCATGATTTTCTTTGTCTCGTGAAACATCTTCATCTCCTCCTTGGTATAGTCGTTGTCGAGGAACACGTCGATGTGGGGTATCACGTTGTCGGCAAGCTGGTAGGCAAACTTTTCAACGACTACTTCCTCGCCGCGCGAAATCTGGCCGTACTGCGCTTCCAGCTCGGCCATGGCTGTTGCTCCGGCGCCGCTTGCGGCCTGGTATGACGCCACATGCACGTTGGTGACGGGCGACAGGTCGTTGATAGGCTTCAACACTACCAACATGAGGATTGTTGTGCAGTTGGGGTTGGCTATGATGTTGCGCGGTGTGTCGAATGCGTCGTCGCCGTTTACTTCGGGCACCACAAGGGGCACGTCTTTGTCCATACGGAACGCGCTTGAATTGTCAATCATTATGGCGCCATGGCGGGTGATGTTGTCGGCGAACTCGCGTGAGGTGCCGGCCCCTGCCGATGTAAAGGCAATGTCGATGCCGCGGAAAAGTTCGGGATCGTGTGTTAGCTCCTCCACCTCGATTTCTTTGCCGCGAAAGGAGTACTTACGGCCGGCGCTACGCTTGGAGCCGAAAAGGCGTAGTGAGGTTAAGGGGAAATTTTGCTGGTCAAGAACTCTGAGGAACTCCTGGCCCACGGCGCCCGAAGCGCCGACGATTGCTACATTCATGTCAGGTGCTTATATGTTGTGATGTTTGTGGTCGCAAAATTACAAAAAATCTGTTGACCGACCGCGTTATGCCGCCACTTTGTCGCCTTGCGGGGGGCTGAGGCGGCACTATGTCAGCGTCGTGGCGTCTGAGCCTACATGATGAAAGAAAACCGAGTTGCTGTCGGTCGACAGCAACTCGGTGGCTTTACTCATCAATAATTATTTTTTACACTGCGCCTTTCTCGGCGTAAGATAGTGATGTATCGTGATAGGTTGATTGATTTGGATTGGCTATTATCTAAGCGAGAAGAACAATCAGGATGTTGAAGCGAGCGTAGTCGTTTCGTCCGATTGTGCTGCAAAGTTATAACGTGTTTGCAACACAGCAGTGTCGGCGACGTTACAATGTTGTAACATTAACACAATCTGTTCTGATTTTAAACTTTATTAACGAACCAAACTCGATGTGGCTCTCAGCCGGAGGGTCGAAGCGGCGGTTGACACACGCGCCTGAGTGCCGCAAAAGGTCACGTCGGCGGGGGTGCCGAGCCGTATTTCGAGCCCTTTGTCGCGGAGCGTGACGTAGCGTGTGTCGGCGTGAGCCGCCGTTTCTGTCACCGGCTTTGACGAATAGAGGGCTATACGCGCCCAGCTCCATTCGGAGGCCGGAGAATCGCCCGGGCCGCGTCCGAGGTAGAGGCGTTCGCCGGGAGAGTCAAACACAAGGGCTGTACCGGGCGTGGCCTGAATAATCCTTATCTCAATCTCATTGTTCTGGCCTATGAGATATGCGAGGCGGATGTTGCCTACTGGCATGTCGCTAACAGGATTTTCGAGACTTATGTCGGCGATGACGCTGCGGCTGCCGCTGTCGTAATGCACCGATGCCGCGCGGGCTCTGGTAGCCATGCCGTCGATAGTGACCGACACGGGGCCGCTCAGCATCTGCTTCCCTTCGATAGTGAGAGTTTCGGGGAGTCCCGACACCGGCGAGAGCAACAGATCGGTCTTGCGGGCGCGCCACACATCTTTCTTACGCTTGATTTTGCGAGCGTCAAGAGGGGCGGCAACTTGTGGGTGACCTATCACAAACTGTGCACGGTCGCTAACAACACCCTCAGTCGCACCCGCCATGGGACGTATCGGACGCCATGCTATGTTGACGTAGGCTTCGGAAACGTCGTCGGGCAGCGGTCCGGTGGCCGAAGTCTGCCCCGGCAGTCGCGGCATGAGCGTGATAAGGGTGCGCTCGCGTGGCTCGCCAGGTGTCACGACATATTCGCTTGAAGTGAGGCGACGCCCCTCGGGTGTCACAATCTCATAGTCGAGGGCGAAGTCGCTCAGCGGGGCAAACGGGCTGCGTGTCGTCGCGGCGATAGTCACGGTGGAGGTGTCGGCCAGTTCGGTGCTCACGCGGGCAAAGCGATGCGCCATGCGGGCGAAGCCGTCGGGCTGTTGCGGGCGCTCCGCCTCGGCCGGGTCGGCGGCAAATAGTGTCATCGGGTCGAGTGAGCCGTCGGCATAGCACAGTATGCCGTCGTCGGCGCAGAAGTTGCGCCAGTCGGTGTCGGGGTCACACCCCGGCGGTGCAATCACGGCGTTGGCGCCGGCGGCGCGTAGTGCGGCGGCGAGTGCGCGTCGGTCGTCGGGCGACGCCGGGATGCTGTCGAGCTGAGCGAGGGCGAGCGGTTGCATTGCCACATTGTTAAGCACAGGGCCCTCCACTTTGTTGGCCGTGTAGTTGGCGAAGCGCATGGGCGAGCCCACGGTCATTATATGCCTGCCCGTGCGGTCGTCGAGCAGGATTATGGCAATCATGTAGCGGTAGGGGTCGTCGGTGCTCCAACGGTGTATGTCGGGGATGCGCGCCTTGAAGCGGATATGCGGCGCGGCCTCGGCCCTGCCTGCCGCCACCTGGTGACGGCTCGCGTCGAAGAGCATGTATTCGACAGCTACCGACGGATCGCGCTTCTTTATTCCGCCGAGATCAATGTCGAGCTCAAACAATCCGGTGTCAAGGTTGGCGGAGTCGAGGCACGAGGTGATGTGGTAGCGGTCGACATAGACGCGGGTTGGGGTGGCGTAGGCATACACGCGTTGCGGCTTGTGCCCAAGTCCGCGCAGGGTGATGCTGCCGGCACCGCTTGCTTTCAGCGACGACGTGACATCCCACCGCAGCGGGCGCACTCCGGGGCCGGGACGCTCGCCGTTGATGGTAAGGTCGGGGATGGTGTAACTGTCGGACGGATAGCCCACACCCACCACAATTCGCTTGCCGGCCCATTCGACGGGTATGACGATAGTGGCAGAGTCGGATACGGCCTCAATGGCGCGATAGAACGGAGAGCGGTCGTAGCGCATAGATGCTATGTCGGGGAAATTGTCCTCGGCGTAGGGCACTATCAGGCCGTCGCGGTCAAAAGGAGCAGCGGCTGCCGTAAAGGCTGTCGCTGCTCCGATGAGTACAAGTAAATGTTTCTGTCGATTGTTCATTCAGATTTTACGTTATGGCGGATGGGGTCGTCATACTGTTCTTGGAGAACCTTGAGTTTGCCCATCATCTCGGTGGTAAGCTTCTCGTAGCCGGACTTTCCGTATAGGTTGTTGAGTTCGCGTGGATCCTCCTGGAGGTCATAGAGCTCCCAGCTGTCGATGTCGTTGTAGAAATGTATGAGCTTGTATCTGCTGTCGCGTACGCCGTAGTGACGCTTCACTGAGTGTTCGGCGGGATATTCGTGGTAATGATAGTAGATGGCGTCGCGCCAGTCGGCGGGATGCTCGCCTTTGAGGAGGGGGAGGAGCGAGCGGCCCTGGATGTCGGCGGGCACGTCTACTCCCGCGAGTTCAAGGAAGGTAGGCGCGTAGTCAATGTTTTGTACCATTTCGTCGATGTCGCCGCGGGCGTTGAGGCCCTTGGGAAGCATCATCACGAGTGGAGTGTTGAGACTCTCCTCATACATGAACCGCTTGTCAAACCAGCCGTGTTCACCCATGTAGAAACCCTGGTCGGAGGTGTAGACAACGAGAGTGTTGTCGAGCATATCGTGCTCTTTGAGGTAGTCGAGCACACGGCCTACATTGTCGTCAAGGCTCTTCACGACTTTGGCGTAGTCGCGCATGTAGCGCTGATATTTCCACTCGGCGAGTTCGGAGCCTTTGAGCTTGCGGGCGTGGAAGTCGTCGCGTATAGGCTGATAGAATTTCTCGAACTTTTCGCGCGCGTCGGGGTCCATGCGGTCTACATAGCTCAGGTAACGCTCTTTGAGGGCCGAGGTAGAGTCGGGATGGTCCATTTTGAGGTCATAGATTGCATCCATGTGGTCGAGTATGCGCATCTCGGCGGTCGAGGCGGCCAGGCGTCCGGCGTAGTCGTCATAGAAGGTCTCGGGCAGGGGGAAGGTGACATCCTCGTACAGGTCGAGGTCGGCGGTGTCGGGTAGCCAGTTGCGGTGTATGGCCTTGTGGTGGATGATGAGTGCAAACGGCTTCGACGGGTCCTTTCGCTCGTCGAGCCAGCGGAGGCTCTTGTCGGTTATCATGTGCGTGAGATAGCCGCGTTCGGTCACGGTGTCGCCGTTCTGCTTGATGAAGTCGGGGTTCCAGTAGTCGCCCTGGCCCGGTACAATCTCCCAGTAGTCGAAGCCCTGGGGCAGGCTTTCGAGGTGCCATTTGCCGACAATGGCTGTCTCATAGCCTGCGTCGCGGAGATAGCGTGGCCATGTGGGCTGCGAGGCGTCGAACACGCATGTAGTGTTGTCGGTGAAGCCGTTGGCGTGCGAGTGTTTGCCGGTGAGCATGCATGCGCGCGAGGGACCCGACAGCGAGTTGGCCACAAACGAGCGTGTGAACTTCACGCCGTCGGCGGCTATGCGGTCGAGGTTGGGGGTGCTGATGTTGCGCGTATCGTAGGCGCTCATCATTTGCGACGTGTGGTCGTCGGTCATGATATAGACGATGTTCATCGGCTTGTCGGCTTCGGTCTGGCGTGCCGAGGTGCAGCCCGGGAGGGCGGCCACGGCGGCGGCAGCGGCAGATGCACCAAGCGTGCCGGTCAGGTAGAGAAGTTGTGACTTTGACATAAGGCTTTAAGGCAGAATAAGGTAATTGTATGTGATAGGATAGGTTAGGTCGCAGGGGCTGATGACGTGGCTTACATCATGGTGAACGAGCGCTTGATAGCCGTCTCGACGGTCATGGCGGGGTCGGAGGCGAAGAGCTTGTCGAGCGCTTTCTGACTCTGCTGGCGCGTGAAGCCGAGCATGACGAGTGCGGCGAGAGCCTCGTCGTAGTTGGCCGACGACTGGCGCCCAGCGGCTATGACATTGTCGGTCTTGGCCGCCACAAGCTTTATTTTGTCGCGAAGGTCGACGATGATTCGCTCGGCTGTTTTGGCACCGATGCCTTTGACCGCTTTAAGGCGCCTTACGTCGCCCGACGCTATCACTTGTTCGAGGTCGGCCGGTTTGATAGAAGAGAGAATCATGCGGGCTGTGTTGGCCCCGACGCCACTCACGCCGATGAGTGCGGCGAAGAGAGTGCGCTCGCCCTCTTCGGCGAAGCCAAACAGGTCGTGGGTGTCTTCACGGATTATCTCGTAGACAAGCAGCTTCACGTCGGTGTCTACCGCTTGTTCGAGTTGCGTGAAGGTTGTGAGTGATATTTCGATGTGGTAGCCCACGCCTGCGGCCTCGACTACGGCAAACGTAGGAGTGAGCTGTGTGAGCCTGCCGGTGATGTATTCAATCATTTGTCGGCTGATTTGTTGTTGAGGCGGCTTACGCGCGGGGTCCATGAGCGGGCAAGTCCGCCTTCGCCTGTCTCCTTATATATAGAGGGGAGGTCATGACCGGTCTGCTTCATCACCTCCACCACGCGGTCAAATGACACACGGTGGCTACCGTCGGTGAAAGCCGAGTAAATGTTGGAATCGAGTGCGCGGGCGGCGGCGTAGGCGTTACGCTCGATGCAGGGTATCTGTACGAGGCCGCACACGGGGTCGCACGTCATGCCGAGGTGGTGTTCGAGGCCCATTTCGGCGGCATATTCAATCTGGGCGACGGAGCCGCCGAAAAGCTGGTTGGCGGCGGCGGCGGCCATTGCGCACGCTACGCCCACTTCGCCTTGACAGCCTACTTCGGCTCCGGCAATCGAGGCGTTGGTCTTTACGATGTTGCCGATGAGTCCGGCTGTGGCAAGGGCGCGGAGTATGCGGGCTTCTGAGAAGTCGCGGCTCTTCCACAGGTGATAGAGCACGGCGGGCACTACGCCGCATGAGCCGCATGTGGGGGCCGTGACGATGACGCCTCCCGACGCGTTTTCCTCACTCACTGCCAGGGCATAGCTGAACACCAGGCCGCGGCTTTGGAGATTGGTCTTGTAGCCGGAAGCTCTTACATTGTAGGACACGGCGCGGCGTTTGAGTCCGAGCGGGCCGGGAAGCACGCCTTCGCTGTCGAGGCCTCGTTCCACGGCGGCGCGCATTGTCATCCACACCTCGTGGAGATAGTCCCATATTTCTTTACCCTCGCATTCCTCCACATACTCCCAGTAGCTTTTGCCGGTCTCCTCACACCACTCCATGATTTCGGTCATGGTGTTCATGGTGTAGACTTCGGGTGTTTCGAGGGCCGATTCGCCCTCTTCTGCTATCTGGCCGCCACCTACGCTGTATATTGTTCGGGTGTCGGTCACATTTCCGTCGGCGTCGAGCGCCTCGAATTTCATGCCGTTGGGATGAAAGGGGAGGAAGACGGTTGGCTCCCACACTATTTCGGTGCCTGCTATGGGGTTGAGTGTTTCAAGGATAGCCTGGTCGGTCATGTGGCCTTTGCCGGTGCCGGCGAGTGCGCCATAGAGGGTGACACGGAATGCGGCGGCGTCCTTGTGGTCGTTGCCGAATATTGTGGCTGCGTGGCGCGGACCCATTGTGTGTGACGATGAGGGGCCTGTGCCTATGCGGTAAAGTTCGCGGATAGATTTCATGGCTTGCGATTGATAATGTAGAGATGGTGTGTAAAGGTGAGATGAATAACGATTGCAGCCCGATGCATCGCCCTTAGCGGGGCTATCATCGGGCTGCATTTTATATTGTGTGAGCGTATCAGTCGCGGTAGAATTGCGAGAGGCGGTTGTCGACCTTCTTGTTGCCCATCAGGATGGCGGGGAGCATCTGCGAGAGAGCCGAGCCGCCGCGGGCACGCATGAAGTTAGACGAGCTTTCGCGGAGGTTGAACGGACGGCCGATGGGGTCGATGTCGAGTACTTGAAGCACCACGATAGCGTCGTTGGCTTTCACGGGACCTACGAGAGTGCCGGGCTGAGCCACGGCCACCTGAGCGGCGACAGCACTCTCACGTGCGCCGATGCGGGGGATTGCGTTCTGGCCGAAAGCCACACTGGTGGTGTCGATTTCCGAGCCGAGGAGCTGAGCGTAGCCGGCGAGGTCGTTGGCTTTGCCTGCGGTCTGCTCCATGAGGGCATTGCCTTTCTTTGTGGCGAGAGCCTGTGCGCGGAGAGCGGGTTCTATCTGGGGAGCCGAAGCGGGGAGATAGTCGTTGTAGGTGTCATCGAGCGCCACGGCGATGAACTGGCCTGTGGTCTCGTCGCCGTAAATGGGGCTTACTGCGCCTTTCTTGGCGCCGAGGGCCCAGACAATGGCCTCGCGGGTATCGTCGTAGTTGCCGAGAAGGGGAGTGGAGGCGGTGACAAGCTGGGGCACGGGGGTGTAGCCGGCGGATGCGGCGTTTTCGTTGAATGCAGCAGCGTTGTTGTTATTGGCAATATAAGTACGGAGGGCGGCGTCAAGGCTGTTGACGGTGGCCTTGGAGGGCTCGGCGGTGAAAGTCACCACGGCGAGATCCATGGTCTGCACGGGAGCCTTGCGGCTCTTTACACGGAAGATGCGGCCCTGGGTAGCGTTGGCGAGGGTGTCGGGGGTGAAGTATTTGCCGGTCGAAGCGGTGGTGAGGGTGTTGCGGAGCTCGGCCATCTGGGCGTCGGTGAGGGTTACCCAGACAGAGTCGTTGACCTGAGCGCCCATGGTCTCGGTGACTGAGGCGAGTGAGATTGAGCCGTCGTTGAGGCCGGCTACGACAGAGTCAATCTGAGCGCGTGTGCCGGGTACCATTGCTACGTCGATGTTTACGGAGTCTACTGCCATGCTGCGGTTGATGAGCTTGGCGAGAGTGTAGTTGTTGCCTATGTGGCTCACTACTGATGCCTGGCCTACGGAGGCACTGTCGGCAAATGCCTTCACGTCGCGGTTGTTGATGCGCGATGCTGTAACGTTGTTGCGCTCTACGATAAAATCTTCCATTTCGGCCACGCCTTCTGCGGCGTTGGCTGTGCGGAGAGCCACGAGAGCGTCCTCAACCTTCTGCTCGGCTGCGAGGAGATCGTCGGCCGAGGGGGCGATAGGCACTACGATGTAGCTGATAGAGCGGGTGGGCTCGGAGAGGCGGTACGACTCCTTGTGCTTGGCCCACTCCGAGTTGATGTCGGCGTCGGTCACGGGATAGTCATCGTCGGTGAGTGATGCGAAGCTCTTGCTGGCGAATGCTACGGTCTTGTTGTTGTTGGACTCGGCGTAGGATGTCTGTGCGTCGAGGTCATTGGCCTGGAGGGTGCCGACGAAGAGGTCGTTGAACTTCTGGTGAAGTATCGACTGTGTCATCTGGTCTTCGAGGCTCTTCCAAAGTGCGCTGAACTGAGCGGCGGTCTGTGCGTCGAGGTTGTATTTCGCGGGATTGGAAACCACATCGAGAAGCTGTGCGGCGCTTTCGAGGCCGTACTGCTGGCGGACATACATGTCGACATACTGCGAGCCTGAGCCTACGAGAGCGTTGGAGAGCTCTTCGTCGGTGACCTTGATGCCGAGCTTCTCAATCTCTTCATTGAAGAGCTGCTCCTGCACCATCTGATTGAGCACCTGCTGTTGGAGCACTGCGCCATCGACCTTCTGATTGCTCTGCTGGAGCTCCTGGCTGGCCTGCTGCACGCGGTTCTGAAATTCCTGGATGTCGATTGAATGGCCGTCTATCTTGGCCACGGTGGTGCCGCCACCGAAAAGAGTGCGGCCCGAAGTGAAGAAGTCACCGGCGATGAACGCTAAGAGCGCACCACCGATGATGACAAGCAAAAGCGCTGATTTGCTTCTGATTTTTTCAAGGGTTGCCATTAATGTATTAAGGTTGCTTATATTTATTCATGTGTAAAAAGCGGCCTCGGAGCGGGCTGAGAGGTCGATTTGATGTCGCACAGGGATATATACCCGCGCATTTAGGGCACAAAGGTAGAAAATTTTAGTCGAAACACCAAAAATAATTAAAGGCGAGCGGTGATGAGGTTGTAATGGATTGTGTTGGTGCTATGTTACAAAAAGAGAGTTCCGGTATCATCCCTGACACCGGAACCCCTGATTTTCCTTTAAGGAATCTCTATAATTTATATATATACACTTAACTGTCAAGAGTCAAAACGGGTAAAGTCTCCGAGGGAGCGTGGCCGGGACCTCACTCCTTGGTTTTCTCTACCTTGTTGTAGCGGGCGTTGAGTCCCTCCACCACTTCATCCGTGATGTCGAGCTCGGGGTTGAAGTAAACTCCGGCCGCGCGGTAAAGTATGGCGTCGTAGCCTTTCTTCTTGTTATAGTCGTTGATGAAAGAGTTGATGGAGTCGGTGATAGCCTGCTGCATCTGAGCCAGCTCCTGCTCGGTCGAGCGCTGCATTGAGGCGAGGCTTGTCTCGGCCTCCTGCTGCATGCGGTTGAGCTTGGTCATGTCGGCGTTATAGCTGGTCTCGGTGAGGTAGCCGTTGTTCTGTGCTTTCTGCTGTATCTGTCCGGCGAGGTTCTGGATAGCGTTTGCTTTGCTCTGGCGGGCGGCATCTATTTTAGAGAATGCCCGGAGCGACACTTCCTGAAAATCCTTTGCGAGATTGTAGCGGGTTGCGATGGAGTCGCCGTCGATGAAGCGTATGTTAAGCTTGGCCGGAGCATCTGCCGATGCTGAGGCGGGTGATGCTGCGGATGTCGAAGCGGCCTGATTGCCGCCACACGAGGCGAGGCCTGCCGAGATGGCAAGGCTGATGGTGAGGAGTTTAGCGGTTGAAGCTAAGTTGTTCATCTGATTGGTTTGGGTGATGTGATGTCGTGCAAGCGGGCGGGTCGTTTTCCGTTTTGCGGTGCAAATATAAGAAAGATGGAGAAAATATTCGCCCTGTCTCGATTTTATTTTGTAATTTAGACCGCGAAAACCGATATTTTTTAACAAATTTTTTCAATACAATATAACCCCCTCATAGTAATCGCTATGGAAATTAAGGACCTCAACCCTCAGCGAGTGTTCGAGATATTCGACCAAATCACCCGCATCCCCCGTCCCTCTAAAAAGGAGGAGAAAATACGCAAGTACCTGCTCGATTTCGCAGCCGAGCACGGTATTGCGGTCAAGACCGACCCCGTGGGCAACGTGGTGATGTCGGTGCCCGCCACTCCCGGTCATGAGAATGCTCCCGCTGTGGTGCTCCAAGGCCACATGGATATGGTATGCGAGAGCAACGACAAGAGCTTCGACTTCAACACCCAGCCTATCCCCGCCTACGTAGACGGCGAGTGGATTAAGACCCGCGGCACTACCCTCGGCGCCGACAACGGTATAGGCATGGCTGCCGCCCTCGCTATCCTCACCGATCCCGAAGTGGTTCACGGCCCCCTCGAAGCACTCTTCACCATGGACGAGGAGACCGGTATGACCGGCGCCTTCAACCTCGGCGAGGACATGATTCATGCCGACATCCTCATCAACCTCGACTCTGAAGACGACGCACAGCTCTTCGTGGGCTGCGCAGGCGGCGTCGACACCCAGGCTTTCTTCACCTACAAGCGCTCGTTCTCCCCCAAGGACTTCCGCTACTTCCGCATCGATGTGGCCAAGGGTCAAGGCGGTCACTCCGGCGGCGACATTCACCTCGGTCGTGCCAATGCCAACCAGGTTCTCGCCCGTTTCCTCTTTAATATAGGCAAGAAGCACGAGGTACAGATTTCGGAAATCGACGGCGGTAACCTCCGCAACGCAATCGCCCGCGCAGCTCATGCCGTGTTCGGTGTACACACCACCCACAAGGAGGATATTGTGGCCGAGTTCAACAAGTACGTCGCCACTATCGGCGAAGAGTACGGCGACATCGAGCCGACCCTCGAACTCACCCTCGAAAGCATGGACCAGCCCGAGTTCTGCATTGACCCCGAGACTTCCAAGGCTCTCATCAGCGCACTCTACGCCTGCCCCCACGGCGCAATGGCCATGAGCCGCGACATCGAAGGCCTGGTGGAGACCTCGACCAACCTCGCTTCCGTGAAGATGGCCGACAACAACCGCATTGTGGTGACTACCTCGCAGCGCTCGTCGGTAGAGTCGCGCAAGTGGGACATCGCCAACCGCGTGGAGGCTGTGTTCAAGCTCGCCGGCGCCGAAGTGGAGCATGGCGAGGGCTATCCCGGCTGGAAGCCCAACATGAAGAGCCCGATTCTCGCTATGGCCCGCGACGCCTACAAGGAGCTTTACGACATCACCCCGCTTGTGACTGCCATCCATGCCGGCCTCGAATGCGGTCTCTTCCTCCAGAAGTACCCTCACCTCGACATGGTATCGTTTGGTCCTACCCTCAAAGATGTACACTCGCCCAGCGAGATGATGCACATCCCTGCCGTCGACCGCTTCTACGAGCAGCTCAAACTCACCCTCAAAAAGGTGGCTGACACCAAGAAATAATCAATCGCACGGATTCTCTCCCCGCACCTTATTATTATATTGGAGTGCGGGGAGAGTATTCCCCGATTTCTCCTCACCTCATAACACATTCACCACTTGAATACGACTGTAATAGCCGGAACGTTGCTATCGCTGGCATCATGCGGTACCGGTGCCAAGACCACGGACCCCGACTTAATATCGGCCATCGACAGCACGGTTATCACTCTTGCCGACTCTATCGGAGCCGCCTATCTGCCCGACATCCTGTCGGAGGAGGATTATGCCGACGCCGCGCAGAAGCTCGGCATAGAGGTTGCGGCGCTCAAAGCAGTGGTGGAGGTGGAAGCCGGACGCGACCAGGGGGGATTCGTAGAGCCCGGCATGCCTATCATCAACTTTGATCTGCGGCAGTTCAGGCGGCTCGCCGTCAAGCACAAAGTTAATCTCACTCGTTATCGCAAGAGCCACGCCATAGTGTTTAATCCGCCCAACGCCAAGGCGCACGGCGGCCACCAGTACGCCCAGCATGCGCGGCTCGCAAAGGCCTCGGAGATAGACCGCAAGACGGCCGTCTACGCCACTTACTGGGGTATGTTTCAGATTGGGGGCGCCAACTGGCAGCTGTGTGGCGCCGGGTCGTACGAAGAATTTGTCGACCTCATGAGCCGCTCGGAGCGCGACCAGCTCGAACTCTTCGCCACATTCATCGAAAAATGCGGTTACACCAAATATTTACGCGACAAGCAGTGGGCCGCTTTTGCCCGCCGCTACAACGGTCCGGGTTACCGCCGATACAACTACGACACACGCATGGCCGCTGCCTACAAGCGCTATAAGGAGCGCCCGACAGAGGTGCCTGAAATATAATGCCGCCGGCATCATCACGAAGATTTTTGCTATCTTTGCAGTCGTTTTTCGCACTTTCAGACATCTGTAAGTGTTGTCTTAACGCATTCCTACGTCATCTACATTTACATGAATCCCAACTTGTGGTCGTTTGACCTGCCGATATACGCATGGGCAGCTGTTGCAGCGGCGGTGCTGGCAGCCATCATCATCCTTGTTATCCTCATCCCGCGCTGTCGCGCCATAGTCATGGCTTCGCGTCAGGGTTCGGAAGCCACACCTATTCTTGATGCGGCCGACTATCCCGGCGTTACAGTAGTGATTTACGCCCGTGATGACGCGGCCACTCTTCCGCAACTTATCCGCGACATCTACGCCCAGGATTATCCCGGAGAGGTGGAGGTGGTGGTAGTGTGTGACCTTTCGGGCTACGACACAGCCGATGTCGACGCCGCCGGAGCGCTCCAAACCGACTATCCCTCGCTCCGCGTCACCTATATCCCCGCCCATTCGCGCAGCCTGAGCCGCAAGAAGCTCGCCGTGACCCTCGGCGTCAAGGCCGCCCGCCAGCCGTTTGTGGCGATGACGTGTGGCAACTGCATCATCCCGTCGGCCAACTGGCTTCGCAACATGATGACACATACTGCTATCGGGCGCCGGGTGGTGGTGGGATTCTCGACCATGCGCGACGCCGACGGCGGACCGGGTCCACGGCCTATGCTGCGAGGCTTCGACAGTGTGTGGCAGTCGGTGCGCACCATGGGCTCGGCCCTCAAAGGGCATCCCCACCGTGCTACCGGCAACAATCTTGTGTATGCCCGCGACCTTTTCTTCGCCAATCAGGGCTTCGCTTCATCCCTCAACCTTAAATATGGCGACGACGACCTGTTTGTCAATGAAATAGCCGATGGCAAAAATACCGCTGTCGAGCTTTCGGCGACGTCGATAGTGGAGGTGAGGGAAAAGAATCCCGTCCGTGCACACCGCATGGAGCGGTTGCGCCGCGACTTTACGGCCCGCTATCTGCCTCAGGCACCCTATCTTGTAATGGGGCTTATGAGTTCCATGTGGTGGGTATGGCTCGCCGCTTCGGTTGCCGCCGTCATTGCCGCGCTGCCGTCACTCGTAACGGCTTGCGCCGTAGTAGTGGTCGCCCTTGCTCTATGCATACCCGTAATGGTGTGGTGGCGGAGGACCGCCAAGGTGTTGAACGCCCCGGCGGCAGCGTGTGTCACTGCACCGCTGCTCATGCTCTGGCATCCGCTCTATGATTTAACCTATCGCCTGCGCGGGCTTCGTCACCGTCGCGAGAACTATACCTGGGGCATTCAGAAATGAGTCCTCCAGGGATGTCAATCCCTGGATGGAAGAATTGGGCAGTGTAAAATTGTAGGTTATTATTCCCGTTTCAAGGCATTAGTCGGTTACAGTGGGATAACTCGCAGCGAGCGGGTCGCCCAAAGCCACCATATACGTCATAAAGAATTAGTGCTGTCCGCCGCTCCCTTGCCGTGTCTTGGAGCGGCGGACAGCACTCTGCGTCAAGCATCTATGCGTGCGTCATTCAAAAGCCTTAAAAACTTATTCCAAGTGGAATCAATCATCGATCTCAAAATAGCCTAACTGTGGCTCGTCCCAAGTTGCTACATACATTCGCCGAGTTTCTGGATGATAAGTAATAGCATTTATGCGTATACCCACATCAATACTTTTTATGTAGTTGCCCTCAAGATCCATCACTATAATCTGGTGACCAACATCTGGATCTCTGAAATCGCCCCCATTGGCATAGACTATGTATATATTGTCGCCTACTATTGTTGGGGTCGATTCATAATATGATGCCTTTTTCTGGTAATCTTTATAATCTGGGCCGTAGACCATGCGTTTGAGATTGCCATTAAAATCAAAGAACCTTATGCGGTCAAACTCTATACTGAATTCAATCAGTTCGTCCTTGTCAGGGTGCTTGCAGAGTATTCCGGAGTGTTCATCGGGATTAATAGAGTCGAGTAGTTCGCTTCTACCGGTAAGTAGGTTGAAACGTCCAAGATGATACCCTATCTTACGATAGTCGTGACTCGGCACTAAAACAGCACAATATACTGTACTGTCGTTTAGATAAATTGACCTGGTTATAGGTCTTGTGCCGTCGCCTGAGTAAAAATCCACTTTCTTAAACGGTTGATAAGTTGAGTCAGAGAGGGCTTTGGCTATATCAAATCCGTAAACTTTCCACTGATTATAGTCAACTCCATAGAGAGTGCCTGAATCAGTGGCGATACCTATAAGCCCGAAATTGGCTATCTCACCTGGCCCTACTCCATATTTGCCGAATGCCCCAAGATAACGTCCAGTGACAACATTGTAAGCATAAAACTGATGATTTCTCGACTGTGAATCGTTGATTATCAGGGTGTCGCCCAATATAGTCATTTTGACAAATGCATGCAATAATGGCAATGAATCTTCTATAGATATCAGTTCACGGTACTCAATATTATTGCGATCGTCTAAATAGACTTTGGTTGGTGCAGGGCTTGACTTACCACAAGAACTTAACAAACCTACGATAATCGTAAAGATGGTGGCATTAATCTTGCACAATCGGTGTAATATTGATTTGGTGATCATATGATTAGTATTATTGAGCCTCGCGCTCTGCAATTAGTTTGTGTATGTCTGGACGCAGATTAATATGGAATGTCTGAGGTGGATATTTGTTGTCCTTGTAGGTAAGGATGAAGCGAAAGTCATCACTGTTTATTGCACTGTCGGAGCGTAACTGGATTTTACCTAATAATCCGGGTTTGTAGGTAAGTCTTCCTTCCCAATTTACCTCCATTGAATTGCCTGGCAGCTTAATAGCTTCGATAGTTACCGTGTCAGAACTTTGATTGACTATAAGTATATCATAAATCATTTTTCCATTGTCAGGATATGCTCCGACATCAACGATGGGGAATCCGTTCATACTATTTGTAAGGCCGTCTCCAAGCGCAAGAGGAGAACCCCACTCGGCCGTTGAATCGTAAGCCGACGCGTTGAGCGCATCTATCGATGAATATTCGACTTTAAGCCCGGCAGGAATTCGAACTGGTGATATTTCTGTTGCTGCTTCGCTACTATCAGCAGTCTCTGTTTCGTTTACGCCACCACATGATACAATAGATAGAGCTACTATTGTTGACAGCAATAACTTTATTAAGTTTTTCATTTTAGTAGATGACAAAAAATGAATTTTGTCGGTTATGTTGTTGATTATTAATTAGTTATTCATGTAAAAATCCCAGAAAATTAGTAACTTTAAAGAAAAGTTTGACCGCTTTTTCCATGAAAGTTACGACAACTACCAGAGACTGCGACAAATTTAATCAAATCGTCCCGGTTATGCAAGAGCATTTTGGACAAAGTATGAATTTGGCACGCATAAAACTCATGGCGTTGCTGCTCCATGCACTCTGCGTGGTGCAGACTGTCAGCCTCCACAAACTGGCTGATGCGATGCCTACGGCTGTAGACAAGGATTCCAACCTCAGACGGCTCCAAAGATTCTTTGCCAAGTATGTACTTGACCTTGACATCATAGCCCGTATGATTTTCTCGCTGCTTCCTGTCAAGACCGGTCTTGTGCGAGGGCTTCGGCGTTGGCGAGCAGGAGATCGCTTTCGTGGTCGGGAGTGGCAGTGGCGTGGGCGAATTAGGCACCCAATCCCATTATGGCCACGAGTGTAGCCGGAACAAACATTTTTTTGTTCATAGCAGGTTGTTTTTGTTTAACTTAGGTTTGCTATCATTGGTATCTTATTGCGCATTAAGATTCAGGTCATAGAGGTCAATGTTGAAGAGCTGGCGCCCCCAAGTGGCTGCCACAGCATATTCTGCCAACTCGCGGCGCTCGTCGTCATAGCGGTCGAGCACAGCCTGAAGCTCACCGGTATTGTCGCCAGCCTGACGCATCGCCTCCTCGACCAACTCTTTCTCACGGTCAGCTGTGGAGCAGGCGACAGCCGCCGTTGCGACCATCACCGCTACAATAAGTAGTATAAACAAAGAGTTGGTAGACATGATTGATTAGTAAAGTTTGGTGCTGTCCGCCGCTCCCTTGCCGTGTCTTGGAGCGGCGGCCAGCACTTTGTGTCAAGCATCTATGTGTGCGTCATTCAAAAGCCTTAAAAATATCTGGCGATACCGATTGCGCCATTATTGATTGGCGCCGTTTATCCTGTCAGCCCGGAGCTTGTTGATGTCGGGATGGAGATTGATGTGGAAGGTCTGGGGAGGATATTTGCCGCCCTTGTAAGTAAGGATAAAGCGGTAATCGTCGAGTCTGACATCCTCTTTCGTCTTAAGATTGAAGCCTGAAAGGAGCCTCGGGATATACTTGACAACTCCGTTCCATTCCACTTCGAACCGTGCATCAGGCAGCTTGATGGATTCGATTGCGACGGTGTCGGACGTAAGATTCTGAATAGAGACACTGTATCTCTTCATGTCGTCCTCCTCCGAAAATTTCCATCCGCCTATATCGGTGATGTCAACCGGTGTCATTGACGATGATATCAACGGGTCTATCAATGAAAACGGGCCGTCATTTTTCTTTGAACTGTCATATTTCGGCGCTTTCGCGGCCTCGTCGGAGGAATATATTATCTCAACTCCTTTTGACGACGAAACGGTCACAGGGGCAGGAGTGGATTGTTCTTTTTCGGTGTCATCGGCCGCCTCCTCTTTTTCGGAAAGCCCGGCTTTAGTCGAGGCTGAGTCTCCGATGACTTCCGAGAGGTTGAAGTATCCGAACTGTGGCTCTCCGTCCTGACTGACATACACTCTGTCAGTCTTGTCGTGATAGGCGATGGAAGCGATACGTGCCCCGATATCGAGTGTCTTGATATAGTTTCCGTCAAGATCCATCACTACTATTTCACGGTCAGCATCTTTATGTCTGGCATCCTTGCCCGAATAAACCGCGAGCAATTTATCACCAGCAAGTGCTGTCGATGCAAAATAATAAGTACGTCGATCATGCTTCTCCTTGAAATCTGGCCCATATACCGTTTTTATAAGATTGCCGTCAAGATTATAGATACGTATGCGGTCGTGCGTGATGCCAATCTCAAAAATCCTGTTTTGTGATGGCATGACTTCTATTACACCGGTATGACGCCCCGGTTCAGCAACGGAGTCAAGGATTTCCGACTTGCCTGACAGCAGATTGAATTTACCTACATGGGAGGAAAGCTGCATACCATGTTCCTCAGGAACATATACTGCACAATATATTGTAGTATCATTGACGTATGTCGCATGATTGATGGGCCGCTCGTCATTCTCAGTCAATTTTACTTTAACAAAAGCTTTATAAGACGAATCTGCAAGAGCCGCTTTTATATCGAAACCGTCAATCTCCCACTTTGCCAAATTCATGCCGTACATGATATCACGATGTCTGTCAAAAAACAAACTTCCAAAATTAGCAATTTCACCCGGTCCTAATCCATATTTACCAAATGCACCAATGTATTTGGCATTGTTCAGATCATAAGCTATAAATTGTAGATATGTAGACTTATAATCATTGATATATAAAGTGTCGCCACTTATATAGAAGCGTGCATCAGAATGAATTGGAGGTAAGTCGTCGTCAATTGAGTTAAGTGTTACGGTCGTGACCTTGTCGCGACTGTCTGAATGTACTTCTGCAACCGAGTCGTTGCTCTGTCTGCAAGAGCAGAGCAACGACACGATCGCAAATGACATCAATTTAAGGAACTGATGTATCGACATCATTAATTAGCAGGAGGGTTGAAATAATCCTTGGAATTATAATGTACTTCCTGAGGTCCTCTCACGCAAATATCAGTACCTGCCTCGCATCCATCTGCCCAGTTTATTTCTATCCACCATTCTGGATCGGCGAGGGCTTCGGCGTTGGCGAGTTCGAGGTCTGAAAGACCTTCAGTGGGAGTTGCGGTGGCGTGGCCGAAGTAGGCGCCGACTCCCATCATGGCTACGAGTGTAGCCGGAAGAAAAAGTTTCTTCATAGGCGTTGTTGTTAAATGTTATTGGATTGTGTTGACTATATATCCGTGAAGCGTAATGCGCTCAGGATTATCCTTTTCATTGTAGTACACGTCGGCATATCGTCGAGTAGAGCCTGGTATGGAATCCACCGCAAGGGTCATTGTGATGACCGAAGTGCTGTCGGGAGGAATTACCATTGACGACGACACCGCACTGACGCAGTCGCATGACGGCACTATTTCCTGTATAGTGATTGGCTGACTTCCTTGGTTGACAAGTAGAAACTGCTTGTCAATCGTGTTATGCGGATAGATAATTCCTACCGCTCCTGTGCGGGCTATGCGCCCCCGGGTAGCCGCCACGGCATACTGCGCCAACTCGCGGCGCTCGTCGTCGTAGCGGTCGAGCACAGCCTGAAGCTCACGTGCATTGTCGCCAGCCTGACGCATCGCCTCCTCGACCAACTCTTTCTCACGGTCAGCAGTGGAGCAGGCGACAGCCGCAACTGCGACCATCACCGCTACAATAAGTCGTATAAACAAAGAGTTGGTAGACATGATTGATACGTCATATAAGATTATTACTGTTCACTGCTTCTTGCAGCGGTAACTGGCACCATATGTCAAGTCGCTATGTGAACGCCATTCAAAATCTATTTAGTTATTTTATTGAATTATATAGATGATGTATTATTCTTTTGTTGATAGGTCTATAACTTCAATAGTATCTTCCTTTGTCGGGATATAAAGAAAGTTCTCACTGATAGCTTGTGGGGAAAAGTATATACTACTGTCATCAATGTAAGTTACGCCTTTTGATGCGTTCTTATCATATACATGAATGTATTTATCGCGATTACCTATACCATCATTATATTCAAAACTAATCACCATCCAACGGGCGTTCTCAACGACTCTTGTTTTATCTATAGGAAAAGATCGTAGTTTTGATGCCCAGTCAGGGCCCGAAAACTCCCGTTTGAATTCTTCTTCATTAGGCCAAAGACCATCATAATCAAGTTCATATTTTACCCATGCTTGACCATTCAGCAGACTGTACACTCGCGGTTCAAGCTCCGGTACATAATTGATAGTGCCATCATAGATACGAGTGAAATGCTGCATACTGATTAATGTCATTCTTTTTAGATGTTCAGGTACAGATAATATTTCAATCTCCTCCTCATCTGGAGTGGCCTTCCATGACAGTCGAGTGCTTTCATATTGTTGATTGGAGTAATCAGTCCATATTCCACCAGACTTATCCTCGATACCTGCTACAGCTTGTTCTCCAAGCTTGTAGCGTTTTATGTAATTCCCTTTTTTATCAACAAACACCAAACTTTTTGTAGCCATATCGAAAGTTGATAGCAATGAGTCACCGACACACAGGCTAAAAGGAGCCACGATGTCTTTCGGTCCACTGCCAACCGAACTGTAACTAAATATTTGGCTGCCGTCGTGGAGGTAGGCGCGGAAGCCGGGATTATGCCTCGGCTCCACGATATACAGTGTATCGCCTACAACCTCTATTGCAGCAGGAATACCGACGATGTCTTCTGTGCTGTCATCAAGAGTAATGACCTTGACCGGTGTATAAGTTTTTGACCAAGGTTTTGCCTTATCGACCGAGATGTTTATTGTGACCGGCTCGCTTGGCTGCAATCCTGAGATTATGCTTTCGGCGTGAGTCGTTATATGTTGAACATCATCGTTATCATGACTGGCATTTTTATTGGTACATGCTGTTATGATAAGAGTGGATACGATGATAAATGTGAATTTTGCAGTTTTATTACCTTTCATATTGATTGATGTGATTTCAATTCGTATTATCTAAATGCCGACGTATTAGAATAACTTAGTCACAGCATTGTTCCTTGCCCTTACCAGCACAGTTGCATCCATCATACCAGTCTGTATGTACCGGACGAACATATGCATATCCAGATTTCTCGCTGTCATCGGCGAGAGCCTCGGCGTTGGCGAGCAAAAGACTGCTCGTTTCGTTAGATTGTATGGGAGTATGGCCGAAATAAGCGCCAAGTCCAATCAGTGCTACGACTGTGGCTGGAATTATGAAGTGTTTTTTCATGAATCGTTAGTAGTAAAATTATTTATTATTGCAACCGCAATTCACAAATTTCTAATTCATTATTGGTTTCGATCTCATTATGGTAATAGCATCTTCGGTGTTTCTCAAGGCGATGATCTCTCCTTTGTCGTTTACGGCAATAGGGCGCGTTACTTCGACATCAGGCGTAAGGCGCTTTATAAGCTCTCCTGTCTGACCGTCGCGGATCTCAAAATATATCATGTCATCGCGGCTCGGGCTCATTCCGGCATATATGGCTAAAATAATTTTGCCATCATAGAGAATAGCATCACATATACTTCGTGGATAACCGTCTCTCAACCGTGTTCTTGCAGAAGATACTTCTGTGGCACCTTCTACATCATAGTCGTAGGGACAGACTATGAGTATGTCACGGCAGTTATATCTGCCGTCTTCTCCAAGTAAGTAAAATGAGATATCGCGGCTACCGACAGTTATGAGATTACTGTCGTTATAACATAATACGTTGTTGGTCTGATGGAAATGTGATAACGCGTCGGCATAGTCTGTTCGTTCGTTTGGACCTGCGGACGGATACTTGCCGAAAGTATAAATCACATTAAGGCTGTCATCAAGCATGGCATATCTGTCAAGCTTAATTTTATCATCGATTCCGAAAGCTGACAGTGAACCTACGAAACGGTTATCTCCAATGGCAAAGATATTGGATAGCATGGTAGGTCCCACGCAGATCTTCTGCATTTTGTCAATATGCTTTACGTCGCTCTGAAACATTGTCATGATCGGACGCGAATAGACATATACTTCGTCATCGACAAACATTGGTTGAATGGGAGGAAGCATATCCCCGGGGCCATTTCCACGTAATATCGTCGAACGGATATATTTGCCTGTAGGCTCATGATATATGGCAAGCAGGGAATCACCGTGAAAAACAGAGATATACAACGTATCGTCTTTTATATCCATGGTTATAGGGAGCGACATCTGTTCAAGCATGGCCACCGGCTCAAAGTCTATGGTGACTTCGTCGGCTATTTCATCTGTGGTTCGCTGAGAGCATCCTGTCATGCCAGCTACAAATAAACACAAAAAGTAGCATATATTGCAGCGCGCATAATTGATCAAGAATATATTCTTCATATCATATAGTGATAATGAGTTAAGTAGATGACAAAAATTAATTTTTGTCGGTTATGTTGTTGATTATTAACTAGTTTTTCATGTGAAAATCCCTGAAAATTAGTAACTTTAAAGAAAAGTTTGACCGCTTTTTCCATGAAAGTTACGACAACTACCAGA